>CBIHPK010000229.1:0-10706 GCA_966211675.1 uncultured Myxococcaceae bacterium | reverse complement strand
CGGCGCTGCACCTCTGGTGGGGTGACCGCAACGCGCTCGGCGGGCTCATGGCCGGAGGCGTCCTCGGCGCCACCCTCGGCGACTCGCTCCGCGCCTCCGTCGGGACCGCCGGCGCCCACACCCTCGTGCTCACCGCGCTGCTCGTCGCCCTGGTCGTTCGCACCCGCCTGAGCGTGGTGTCCGTCGCGGTCGGGGCGCGCTCCGCGAGCGCCCAGGGAGGCCTCTGGCTGCGCAGCGGCGTCGGCTCCGTCGCCCGCGCCTGGAGGGAGTCCCGTCACTCGGCGCCCGCCCCCTCGACGCCCTCACGGGAGCGACCGGAGGAGCTGGCCGAGCGCGCGGTGCGCCCGGTCATCGAGGACGCCAACACCCCCGAGGAGCCGGACGAGTCGGAGATCGACGGTCGCTCGCTCGCGGAGATGATGCTCGACGAGGAGGAGCGCGCGGCCAGCGAGGCGAAGCCCGTGCGACGCCCCCGCTCGATGCGCCGCAAGCCCGTCGAGCCGGAGGCCGACGAGGAGGCCGCGCCCGAGGAGACGCCCTTCGACGTGGAGGAGCCCGCGCCCGCGCCGGTGAAGGCCCCGAGGTCCAACGCGAAGGCGAGCGCCGCCGCGAAGGAGCCCGCGGCCCCGAAGGTGTCCGCCCCCGCGAAGGTGACCGTCGCCGTCGAGGATCCCCCCCCGGCGCCGCGCGCCTCGACGCCTCCCCCTCCGGCGCCCCGCCGCGCCTCCAGCCCGCCGCCCTCGCGCTCCGCCGTCGCGGAGCCCGCCGCCGACGACGACACGCTGCCCGTCGAGGACGACGAGGACCCGTCGGCCCCGCTCACCATCGTCTCGCACGCGCGGGAGATCGAGCAGGCGATGCGCTCCGCCGCGGTGCCGGTGGAGAAGACCCCGGTGAAGCACGTCGACGCGGTGGTCCGGCCGATGGCGATGCCGCTCGTGTCGCTGCTCGCGCCGCCGCCGCCCAACCGCGGGACCTTCGACGAGGGCCACCTCCGCGGCACCGCCGACCGGCTCGTGCGCACGCTCGCGGACTACACCATCGACGGCCGCGTGATGGAGATCCACCCGGGCCCCGTGGTGACCACCTACGAGGTGGTCCCCGCGGCCGGGACCAAGCTCACCAAGATCTCGCGCCTCAGCGACGACATCGCGATGAGCCTGGAGGCCAGCAAGGTGCGCATCGTGGCGCCCATCCCCGGCAAGGGGCGCGTGGGCTTCGAGATCCCCAACGCCAGCCGCCAGATGGTGTACCTGCGCGAGCTGCTGGAGACCGAGGCCTTCCGCTCGCTGGGCGGCGCGCTCCCGGTGGCCATCGGCAAGGACGTCGTCGGCGCGCCCTTCTACGCCGACCTCGCCACCATGCCCCACCTCATCGTCGCGGGCGCCACGGGCCAGGGCAAGAGCGTGGGCCTCAACGTGATGCTCACCTCGCTGCTCTACAAGCGCGGCCCCGAGGACGTGAAGATGCTGATGATCGACCCCAAGATGGTCGAGCTCAACGTCTACGACGGCATCCCCCACATGCTGCTGCCGGTGGTGACGGACATGAAGAAGGCCACCCTCGCGCTGCGCTGGGTGGTCGACGAGATGGAGCGGCGCTACTCGCTCTTCGCGCAGACCGGGGCGCGCAACATCACCAGCTACAACGAGAAGGTGGTGAAGGCCGTCGCCGAGAACAAGCCGCTGCGGGGCCTCGACGGCCCGGTGCGCCCCAAGGAGTCGGGCACCACCACGGCGCTCGCCGAGGGAGAGACCAGCGAGGCGCCGCCGCCGCGCAAGCTGCCGTACATCCTCTGCGTGGTGGACGAGTTCGCCGACCTCATCATGGTCGCCGGCAAGGACATCGAGGCCGCCGTCGCTCGCCTCGCGCAGAAGGCCCGCGCGGCGGGCATCCACGTGATCCTGGCCACGCAGCGACCGAGCGTCGACGTCATCACCGGGATCATCAAGGCCAACTTCCCGGCGCGCATCGCCTTCAAGGTGAGTCAGAAGCTCGACTCGCGGGTGATCCTCGACCAGCAGGGCGCGGAGAACCTCCTGGGCAAGGGCGACATGCTGATCCTGCCGCCCGGCTCGAGCGACCTGAAGCGAGTGCACTGCGCCTTCGTCAACGAGGACGAGGTGCAGGCCGTGACGGACCACTGGAGAGCGCAGGGCAAGCCCAACTACGACGAGGACATCCTCAAGCCGCGCGACGAGGAGGCGGAGGTCGACGAGGCCCACGAGTCGGACATCCGAGTGCCGCCGGAGAAGTACGAGAAGGCCGTGCAGCTGGTGATCTCGCACCGCAAGTGCAGCGTGTCCTTCGTGCAGCGCTACCTGGGCATCGGCTACAACGTGGCCGCGCGCATCGTCGACAAGATGGAGCGCGAGGGCATCGTCGGCGCGCCGAAGGGCCCGGGCAAGGAGCGCGAGGTGCTCGGGTGATGCGGTGGTATCACTGCGCGATGGCACCTACGGGGCGACGGCGGGGGGCTTGGGCGGCGCTGGCGATCCTGCTGGGTGGTGTATGCCTCGCGCCCTCGACGGCCGCGGCGCAGACCGCCGTCCCCGCGCAGCCCGCGGCGGGCCGGGTGGTGGTGCTGCTGCCCTTCGAGGGCTCCGCCACGCAGGACCTCGTCGCCGACGCCGAGGCCACCGTGCGCGGCGCGCTGCTCGCCCGCGGGGCCCGGCTGCCCGACCGCGCGGCGATCAACCTGGGCCTCGGGCTCACTCCCCCGGGGGACACGGCCGCCCTCGCCCGCGCGGCGCAGGGGATGGGGGCCACGCAGGTGATCCGCGCGACGCTGCGGCCGCTCACGGGGCAGTACAACCTCTCGCTCACCCTCGTCGACGCGGCCACGGTGCGCACGGCGACGCGCGAGGAGAGCATCCCCGCCGAGGGGTCCGGCGAGGTCATCGGGCGCATGCTCGACGCGCTCCTCGACCCGGCGAACTGGTCCGAGCCACCGGCCGACCCGGCGCTCGCGCGAGAGGCCGAGGCGAGGCGCCTCGCGGAGGAGGAGGCCGCGAGGCAGCGCCAGGCGACGGAGGCCGAGGCCGCGCGGCGGCGGGCCGAGGACGAAGCGAGGCAGCGGCGAGAGGCCGACGAGCGGGCGCACCCGGTGCGGGGCTACGCGGACGGAGGTCCCTTCTCGGCGGGGCTCTCGCTGGTCGCCGGGGGAAGGCTCTCGGGGGTGCGGCAGCCCAGCGGGATGGTGCTCTCCGGCAACGCCCCGACGGAGGCGTCGAGCGCGGCGGTCGCCCTGCGCGCGGAGGGCTCCTATGCCATCAACGCGGTGCCGGGCCTGGAGGCCGCGGCGGCGTTCATGATCCTGACCACGCCCACCACGGCGGTGGGCCTCGGGGCGGGGGCGCAGTTCACGTTCCCGTCGTCTGGGAGGCTCCCGCTGCGGGGCACCGCGGGCCTGCTCCTCGGGCTCTGGCAGGGCGTCTCCGGGGCGAGGGCCACCACGCTCTGGCTCAACCCCTATGTGCGCGCCGAGTGGGGCTTCACGCCGATGGTGCAGGCCTTCGTCGGGCTCTCGCTCGACGTGGCGCCGGCCGACAACGGCGGGCTCACGGCGCTCGGGGTGATGGCGGGCGTGCGGTTCCGCTTCGGGGCGACGACAGCTCGCTGAGCGGACGCGGAAGCGGAAGCGCCGAGAGCGACCGCGACGTCCGCGGACGACAACCTCCGTCCCCGACCCAGCGGGCCACCGCTCTAGCGAAGGAAAGTGCGACACCGCCGCGCTCCGCCGACGGGGACGCAGCGCACCTGCGGGACGAAGCCTCCTACGCGACCGTCCTGGGAGAGGAACTCCTCCGTAAGGGCGCAGCCGGTGGTGCACGCGAGCCGGTCGAGCTCGCGGCACTGGGCGAGCGGGATCAGGCGGTCGAGGCGCACGCCGACCATCGGCACCGGGCCGCAGAAGCAGCCGCTGCCCACGGAGCCGCACTCCTCGTCGCTCGCGCAGAGGTCGAAGTCCGGGGCCTGGGGGCAGCGCACCACGTCGGCCCCGGCGAAGCCCGCGTCGCGGACGGGCTCCTCGGGCGGCGCGATCGTCCCGCCCGCGTCGAGTGGACCGAACCCGGCGTCGAGTCCGGACGACGGCGGCGTCTCCGTCGGCGCGACGTCCGCGGAGACCGAGGCATCCACGGAGGCCGGGGTGTCCACGAAGACGGAGGCCCCCGCGTCGCTCCCTCGCAGCGGGGGAGCGGCCGTCACGAGCTCGGCGCAGCCCGACATCACCAGCAGCAGCACCCCGACCGATCGTCCCATCGCATCCATGCGCCCGGTGACAGCAAGACGAGGACCATGGAATCCATGGTGTTTCTGGGCCGATGTGTGTCACCGGGGCGGGGCAGGTCCTGAAGATCGGAGGACGACCGCGAGGCCCTCGGAGTACGGCGGGCGCCCAGGACATCCGGCAGGCACGAGCGGAGGGTACGACGGCACAGAGGGCGTTGAACCTGCGGCCATGGAGGACACCCGCACCGTCGGGGACCACACCCGCACCGTCGGAGGACCACACCCGCACCGTCGGAGGACCACACCCGCGCCGTCGGGGGACCACACCCGCGCCGTCGGGGACCACACCCGCACCATCGCTGGAGGGCTACTTCTTCGCCGGGGTGACTGTGCCGCCGTCGGCGGGGGCGGGCGCCGCCTTCTTGGACGCGCGCGTGCTGCGACCGAAGTAGCTGCGCGTCGCGCGCACGATGAGCACCGGCGCGCGGGGGTCGGTGCGACGGAAGGCGCGGAAGGTCTCGCGCAGGCCGCGCATGTACACGAGCAGCGCGCCGTCCTGCGCGTCGAGCTCGGCCGGCGTGACGGGCCCGGTGCCCGCGGCGCCGCGGGTGGTCTCGTGGCTCGTGGCGAGCTTCGTGCGCAGCGCGGTGTAGCGCTCGATCGACGCCGCGCCGAACCCGTCGGCCTTCAGCACCGCCGCGACCGGACCGCCCTGCTGGAGCGTCTTCTCCGCGAGCCCGATGAGGGCGCCGAGGGTGGCGTGGAGGGCGACCTCGTCGCTGGCGGCGGCGTCGGCGGTGGCGACGGCCTCGGCGAAGCCGAGCTCGGCGTGGGCGGCCTGGTCGAGCACCGCGCGGAGCTGGCTGCGGGCGGCCTGGGCCTGGCGGTAGACGTCGTCGGCGATCGCGACGGCGGCGGCGTGCTTGCTCGCCGCGTGCTTCTTCGTGGCCCGCGCGAGGAGCTCCTGGAGGGCGAAGGCGTGGTGGGTGACGACCCGGAGGCGCGCCTCGGAGAAGCCCTCGACGAGGCCGCGCTCGGCGGGGGAGAGCGCCGTCCACCAGTCGATGATCTGGCCGAGCCAGATGCGCAGGTCGGTGAGGATTCGCTCGCTGGCGATGAGGGAGCCCTCCTCGACGAGCCGCTTCGGCGCGACGGCGACGCGGTAGGTCGCGAGGGACGCCTTGTCGGCATCGGCCACGCGGGCGCGAATCTCCGGCCAGGTGTAGCGGGCGACGGGCTCGGCGGGATCGACCGGCGCCGCGGGCTCGACGTCGACGGGCGGAGCCACGGGCGCGGCGGCGGTGCGCGAGGGCGAGCGGCGGACAGGCTTGCGGCTGGAGCTTGACATGAGGGTGGGCCGAACCTTTCACCGGGTGCAGGGAGGGTGTGCGCGACGAGGCGCCGAGTGGCGCGCCCCCCGGTCGGGCGCGACCGCGACGGTAGCGAACCGGGGCGGCGGGAGACGAGCGGAAACGTGCGCGTGGGGGTCGAGGAGCGCGAGGGGAAGGCGCAGGCGGGGGAGGATGGGGCGTGGGAGCGGGTCAGGGGGGCTCTACGAGAGAGCGGGCGGAACGCTCCGGAGCGGGGGTTGAGCCACCATGGGTGGCTCGTCGATCCCAGCGGATCCGTTCCAGGGTTATAGGTGCCGCGTTGGATTTCCTTTCCCCGCGAGGAGGCGGGGCATCGGGGCGGAGTGTCTGCGCGGGAGGGGGCGCGTGGGCGATGGGGCAGGCCGGACGCGCCTCGACTACGACGCGACGGGTGCCTGTCGTCGACGACGGACCCGGAACGTGAGCGACGGGGTGCGCCGCTCGCGCCGTCAGCCCGGTGTCGAGGCTTCTCACTCAACGGTCGTCGGACAGCTGAACCAGCGCGGCGGGCGACACATCTTCCTGATTCGGAAGGGCATTGCAGAGTCGCTGCCAGAACAGTGCATCGATGACAGGCGCTTGCGGAAAGTCGACCCGATACCGCACGTCGCCCGGCCCCACGCCGACCACGAGTACAGGCGGCAGAAGATCGGAGGTGGATGTCGAAGCGTCATCCCCAGTCCACGGATGCATTACCAGTGGGCCACGGGCGAGAGCGGCCGCTTCCACGGCCTCGATCAGTGAACGCGCGTTCGTGGCTGGTATCAGTCCTGTCTGTATCCCATCGCCATACCCGTCTGAGCGATGAAGCTCTCCGTTCAAGCGGAGTTCGCAGGACAATCGACGGTTGCCGCAATGCCCTCCGTTCGTCTCGTCGTGCGCGGTCGAGATAGAACACCAGCGCCCGACCGCGCAGGCCAGAGGTCGTCTCTCCCACGGTGTCCTCGCAAGACGCGCGACCTCCGCGTACCCCGCCGCCCGTGCGTCACTAGCACGCGCGAGCACTCCCCGGGCGGTCGCGACCGGAATGCACCTACCCGTGACAGATCCGCCACAATCGCCGCCCCCACGGCCCCAGGCAACGGCCCCCGAGGCCCAGAGCGTGAGCGATTCGTGCTCGCCAGTGTTCCATGTGAACTCCCGTCGCCCTTCCTCCCCGGGGCCGACCCCGCAAGGATCGTCCCCGACGCGCACGGCCTGTAGCGCCGTCACCACTGAGTCCCACCGTCCGCGTTGGCCCGCATGCGGAAAACGCCACGCCCCCTGGTGCATGAGCGCACCGCCCCACCCCACCATCGCCGCGAACAGCGCCCACTGCCTCCACCACAGCTTCCTCTCCGGAGTCGGCGACCGCACGGCACGGAAGGGCGCCCCGCTCCCTTCGCCCGCGTGTGTGGGTGGGTCGCCCGCCGAGCCTTCAGGGGAACTCCCTCGCCACGACCACTTCAATGTGCCGACGGCGAGCGCCAAGCACACCGCCGTCGCCCACAAGGGCGCAGCGCTCGTTGTCACGAGCAGGCCCATGGTCGCCAGCAACGCCGCGCCCATGGAGGCGACAACCTCGCGCGCCGCGTCGTCGGAGAGCATCGCCTGCGTTCGCCAGCGCATGGCGACCACCGGCGCGTGCAGGGCCCACCACCAGACTGCCGCCGCCAGCAACCTGGTCAGCGCCCAAGCGCCGCCGTCCGCGCGCCCCCACCACGTCGCGCCGACCAGCGCGCCGACCACCGTGCCCAACACGCAGAAGGCGACGATCGTGAGCGCGAGGCTTGCCGCCAGAGCCGTCCATACGTGGCGCGCGCGCACGACGGGCAGCGTCGCGACGCTCGCGGCAAGCGCAAGCGTCGTCGTCCACGCGGGATCCAGCCACGGACATGCCTGCGCGAGCGCGAGCCCCTGGGCCGCGACGAGGAGCGCGAGCGCGACGCGGTGGGATCCATCGAGCCCCACCGAACGCGTTTCCTCGGTCGACATGGCGAGACGGTACACCACGGACTACGAAGGCGCGGCGGTCCGATCCAACGACGGCGACACAGACCAGTGCGCACATCGATCGACCGCACGCGCTGGGCGCGAAGCACGCCGTTGTCCGAGAGCGGGCCCTCGTTCGACGGCCGACGGGTAGTTCATCCGCGACGCGTTCCACAAGGTGTTCGTCGAGTTGGGCGAGGCGGGCACCGAGGCCGCCGCGGTCACCGCCGTCACGGTGAATTTCCACTCGTCCCCGCGGCGCAGCGCGCCACCCCCGCCCTTCGTGGTCGATCACCCGTTCGTGTTCGTGATCCGTGACCTGCACACCGGGGCGGTGCTCTTCCTCGGCCGCGTCCTCGACCCCCGCGGCGACGCGGCGTAGCGTGATCATCGATGGCCACGCGCTGGATCGTGATCTCCAGCACGCTGGCGTTCGGCGCGCTGGCCGCCTGCTCGGCGTCGACCACCGCCACGACCCCGGACTGCGGTCGCGCGAGCATCGCGATCATCTCCGCCGACGTGCTGGCGACCTCACCGCGGGCGGAGTGTCTCGACGGTGACTGGACCGCCTGGCCCGGTGACCTGACGCAGCCGGTGCCGGTGCGCCTTCTCGACCGGGGACGGAGCGATTTTCTCTTGCGCGTCGGTGACGGCGCACCCGTGAGCGGCGCCCGGGCGGCGGCATCCCTGTGGGCGATCGGGCGGCTCCGCGGGGTGCTCGACCTGGAGGGAGCTCCGTGCGCCCTGGGCGACGCCGGCGCGATCACGGAGGTTCTGGCCGTCGACTACGCGCGTTGCACCTCGACGCTGACCGAACTGGCCGGAGAGATCGCCCGACTGTGGTCGGCGACGCCGTCGGTGGCCCGGGGTTCGGCCACGCTGTGCATTCACGTGGTCGGAGAACGGGGACCGCGCTGTGAGGCGTCGGATCCCACGTGCGGTCCGCTGCCCCACGCCGTGAGCGTGGACGCGGGCCCGCCGCCGGACGAGCCGCGCCGTTGTCCGTGGCTGTCGACCTACTTCGACCAGGGCGCCTGCACCTGGGACGGCGAGTGCGTCCTGGGCGGCTGCGGCAACGTCTGCGCGCAATGGAGCATCGTGCCCCTGGGCGGCGTCTGTCCGGGCGTTCCGGCCCGATGGTGCGGGTGCGTCGCCGGTCGCTGCGCGTTTTTCAACGAGTGGTAGGTCCATCGGCGGACGTCGCTGCCGGGGAGTCGACTTCCCAGTGCCGGTGGGTGCACCCGCGCAACGTCGCTCAGCCGTCGGCGAGGGCGCCGTCGACGGTGCTCGCCGTCACGACTCCAGCGAACCAACCGCGCAGCGTCGACAGGTCACGACACGCCGCGATGCGCAGCGCGTGCACCTCGTCGAGCCGCCACCCGCGCGCCTCGATGGACGCCACGAGCATCGCTCGCACCGCGATCAGACCCTCCTCGCGGCCCTCCTCGCGGCCCTCCTCGCGGCCCTCCTCGCGGCCCTCCTCGCGCACCGCGTCGAGGCTCCCGTAGCCCTTCGCGGCCAGCAGGTTGCGCAGCGTCACCTCGTGCGCGGCGCCTCGGTCGTAGAGCGCTCGCACGGGCACCGGCAGCTCGAGCACCCCGGGCGCCGTCAGCGTCGCCTCGTCGCCCACGGTGCGCATCGCCGCCCCGGCCTCGTGGATGTCCACCCGCCGCGGACCCACCAGCCGCACCACCCACACCCACCGCGTGCCGGCCGCGAGCAGCTCCGCGATCTTCGTCTTCAGCTCGGCCTCGTCCTGGCCGCTGCCCGCGTACTCCACCGCGAGCGACGCCTGCGTCGCCCAGGCGCCCGCTTCGCCCTCGAAGTTCACCGCGATGTCGGGCGCGCGCAGCGTGTCGGGCGCCAGCGCGAGGCCCGTGTCGACGCCCGCCGTGCGCACCGCCGGGTCGCTGTCGAGCACCGTGAAGCCCAGCCCGTTGGGACCGCTGCCGTCGCGCCCCGTCGGCGCACACAGGATCGGGTGACCCTGCGACAGCTCGTACGGATCCCCCGAGCGGAGCTGCCCGGCGCGAAACGGACCCCGCTGGTATTTCCGATGGCCGTCGTTCATCGGGTCGACGCTAGCACCCCGCCCCGACCGTCGCGACGCGCCCGACCACCGATCGGCGACCTACGGTCTCACCCACCGCGGCACCCATCTGCTCCCGTTTCCGAGGCGCACCGCCGCCCGACAGGAAGAACCCCCGCTCCGTCGCGAAGAACGTCCGCAGCACGATCCGTTGCAGCGGCGTCAGTCGATCGGGAGGACTCACCGCACCAGGCCGTGGGCGCGCCATCGCCCGATGAGGTACTCCCAGAACGCGCGGCGCCGACCCAGGTGGCGGCCGAGCAGGGGCAGCGCATCGGCGACCTCCTGCGGCCCGACGAAGCTCCAGACGTCCGTGTCGCGCGCCTCGCGCAGCAGCCGCCCGAGCACGCGCAGCCGCTCCTTCGGATCGGGGCCGCGAAGCGCCGCTCGCAGCTCGGCGATCGAGACGTCCTCATCCCAGCAGAAGTACGGCCTCAGCTCCTCGCGCGTCAGGTCCGTGGTGAGCGGCCGCATCACGCGAGCCTACCACCGCAGGCCTCAGCCCTCGCTGAGCGGGCGCTCGCTGCGCAGGGGCGCACGTGGTTCCGGTGGCACGCGACGCTCGAGCGCGAGCGCAGCGCATGAGCACCGACCCGCACCGGTCCCGACGTCCGCCCCCACGCCGTGACGACCGTCCCTCGCGGCACCGCGCGGTCGACGACTGGCTGCGCGGCGGAGCGCATCGCCCCCGGTGGAGCCTGTGCCCGCCGCGGGCTAAGCATGGATCCCCGATGCCGTACCGGACGCCGACCCTCCAGCCGCCGAGCGCGCCCACGACGGGCACCTACGCGCGCCACGACGTCATCGAGCGCGTCGTCATTCGCCCACTCGACGAGGAGGTGCCCCGCGCGGTGCTCCTGGCGTTTCCCGTCGGACTCCTGCTGGTGCCAGTCTGGGTGGGTCTGCTCAACCTCGTGCGGTGAGGGCGGCCGCTCGCTGACCGGCCGGCGCCTGGACAGCCAGGGCGGAGTGTGGTGATCCACCGCGCCGTGCCGACCTACCGAGAGAGCAGCCCCTCCCCCACCGAGGCCGAAGCGAAGGCC
>CBIHPK010000228.1:0-10741 GCA_966211675.1 uncultured Myxococcaceae bacterium | reverse complement strand
GCGACGAAGCCGAGGTCGTAGACGCAGCCGTCCTTCTTCATCACGTAGAGTTCGAGCGAGCGGGGAACGCCGTCAAGCCGAGCGTGGACCACCACGTGCCGGGCCTCGCGTCGGTCGAAGGGGACCGTCTCCTCCAGGGCGGTCTCGCGCTGCGTGAACCCGATGAGCAGGTGCTGCACCAGCGAGGGGAGCGGCGTGTCCATGGAGCGGTCGCAGGTGTGGTCGACGTGCACCAGCCCGTGCGTCGCCGGGTCGTACCAGGCGACGTCGTTGGACTCGACCTGCACCGGCTGCCACGAGGAGGGGACCGGCCCGAAGGCGTATCGCAGCGAGCCCGCGCTCACCTCGTTGCCTTGTACCCGAACACTCGAACCCGAACACGCGATGCCCGTCGACACCGCGAGGAATACCAAAACCATCCTCGACACGGGCGGGACCATACCTTGGGCCGCCCACCGCGCGCCAACGCGGAGATGCATGATTCGTTGACGCGACAGAACGCCGCTCGCTACGATTCGGCGCCGCATGTCGATCCCACCGCAGGGCCACCTCCACGAGCAGCTGCTGGCGGAGAACCTCATCTCGCATGAGCAGTTGGAGGTCGTGCTGCTCCGGGCGCGCGCGGACGGCTCTCGCATCGAGGACGTGCTCATCGAGAGCGGGGCGATCTCCGAGGCCGACCTGCTGAAGTTCCTGGCGAAGCTCTACCGGACGCGCTTCGTGGCGACCAACAAGCTCGCCCGCGCGGAGGTCGACCGGGGCCTGCTGGAGGTGATCCCTCGGCGCCTGGCGGAGGAGTTCCAGGTCTTCCCGGTGCTCTTCGACCCGGCGAGCAGCACCCTCTCCGTGGTGTCCCCCGACGCCGGCGACCCGTCGGTGCTCGCCGCCGTGCAGCAGGCCTCCAACGCCCGCGACGTGCGGGTCTACGTGGCCCGCCCCGCGGCCGTGCGCGCCGCCATCCTCAAGCACTACGCCGGAGAGCTCTACGCCTTCGCGCAGGTCGATACGACCGGGCGCGAGCAGTACCTCTCGATGATCGACCTCTACGCGCAGCACACCATCCAGGCCCCGACGGCGCCGAGCTCGGCGCCCGCGTCCGCCACTACCGAGCGCCGCGAGCGGGTGGTGACCGACAGCGACGTGGCCCGGGCGCCGCAGCGAGGTCCGAGCAGCGCCACCTCCAGGGCGTCGTTCATGGAGATGCTGACGGTGCTGGTGTCGCTGCTGGAGAACAACCGCGGCGAGCTCCGCGGCCACTCCCCGCTGGTCTCCCGCTGGACCCGCAAGCTCGCCGAGCGCATCCGCCTCGCCCCCGAGGAGGTGCACGCGCTGGTGCTCGCCGCCCTCCTGCACGACGTCGGCAAGGCGGCCACGTACCACCTCACGGCGCTCAACGTCGCGATGTTCGACAACCACCGCGTCGCCGCGCAGAAGACCTTCCAGACCGCGATCAAGATCTTCGAGGCGGTGCCGCTCGAGCCCACCACGGTCACCACGCTCCAGACGATGTACGAGCGCTTCGACGGCCAGGGGTTCCCCGACGGGCTCGCGGGCAAGGAGATCCCGCTGGGGGCGCGCATCCTCGCGGTCGTCGACACCTACGCCGACCTCACGCAGAACCCCAACAACCCCTACCGTCGGCAGCTCACCGCGCCGGAGGCCTGCGACGTGCTCGACCGCCACAAGGGGACGGTCTTCGACCGCAACCTGGTCGACCTGCTGCGCCAGGTGGTCACCGGCGACGACCTGCGCGCCAAGCTGCTCTCCGAGCGCACGGTGGTGCTGCTCATCGACCCGGACCCCGAGGAGAGCACCGTGCTCGAGCTTCGCATGGTCGAGGAGGGCTTCGAGGTGCACCTCGCCCGCAACGTCGACGAGGCCCGAGGGGTGCTCTCCCGGGGCTCGGTGGAGGCGGTGATCTCCGAGACCGACCTGGAGACCACCTCCGGGCTCGACCTGCTCGCGACGCTGCGCGCGGGCCAGTCGACGGTGCCCTGGGTCTTCCTCACGAGGGACCAGCGCCGCGAGGCCATCGCGAGGGCCTTCGAGCTCGGCGCCAACGACTACGTGCTCAAGCCCGCCTCCCCGGAGGTGCTCATCGCCAAGGTGAAGCAGCTGCTGGCGCAGCGTCAGGCGCGCTCTCCCCGGGGCGTCTCGGGCTCCCTCGCGGAGCTGGCCCTCACGGACGTGGTGCAGGTGCTCTCGCAGGGCCGCAAGACCGGCCAGCTCAGCATCCGCAACGGATCCGAGCAGGGCGAGGTGCACTTCCTCGACGGCGCCGTGGTCAACGCGCTCTGGCAGGGCCTGCGCGGCGAGGAGGCCTTCTTCGCGATGCTCGGGCTGTCCACCGGCGACTTCGCGCTCGACCCGACCTTCCGTCCTTCGTCGCACGCCATCAGCAGCAACGTCGAGGCCCTCATGCTCGAGGGCATGCGACGGCTCGACGAGGCCCGCTCGTAGAGAGCGTCGGCCTTCGATCGTCGCGGACGCGGGCGGCGGCCCTAGCGGTGCGCGTGCCGCCGGAGCGGGAGGAGGTTGACGACCACCAGCATGATGGCCGCCCCGACGCCCGCGAAGAGCACGCCCTGGAAGGTCAGTACCTGCTCCAGGCGGGCCCCGCTGTAGCCCATCAAGCGCGCCACGGTGCCGCCGATGACCGCGCCGACTGCGCTCCCTCCGACGTTGGCGAGCGTGCTCCGGTCGGCCTCCTCGGTCTTGAGGAGCAGGCTCGCGATCGAGCCCACGAAGGCGCCCAACATCAACCACACGATGATACCGACCATGGTGAATCTCCTGGTGGATGGTTTCATCCGTCGCGCCCGCACGTCGCGCGACTGTAGATGGGATGCCACGCGGCCGATCGATCGACCAGCCGGGCCCTGTCACGGGGCTCCCCCCGGCGGCGTCGCCGAAAGCCCGAGGGAGCCCGTTGGCACCCGAGCGCGGGTGCGGTAGCAGGTTTCGCCATCCCCCGTCACCGAAGGAGACCCCACCCGTCGTGAACACGCCCATCGCCCCCGCCGCTCCGAACGAGATCACCGAGCTCGCGGTGAACACGATCAAGTTCCTTGCGATCGACGCCATCGAGGCCGCGAAGAGCGGGCACCCGGGGCTGCCGATGGGCGCCGCGGACGTCGCCTTCGTGCTCTGGTCCCGCTACCTCCGCCACGACCCGACGGACCCGCACTGGCGCGACCGCGACCGCTTCATCCTGTCGCCCGGCCACGGCTCGATGCTGCTCTACTCGCTGCTCCACCTCGCGGGCTACGACCTCCCGCTCGACGAGCTCAAGCACTTCCGCCAGTGGGGATCGAAGACCCCCGGCCACCCGGAGGTGCACCTCACCCCCGGCGTGGAGGTCACCACCGGACCGCTGGGCCAGGGCTTCGCCAACGGCGTCGGCATGGCCATCGCCGCGAAGATGGCCGAGGCGCGGCTGCCCGGGCTCTTCCACCACCGCATCTGGGCGCTCGTCTCCGACGGCGACGTGATGGAGGGCGTGTCCTACGAGGCCGCCTCCATCGCGGGCCACCTCAAGCTCGGCAACCTCATCTACATCTACGATGACAACCGCATCACCCTCGACGGCGCCATCGACGAGTCCTTCAGCGAGGACGTCGCCCGCCGCTTCGAGGCCGTGGGCTGGCGCACGCAGCACATCGACGGCCACGACCACGCGCAGATCGCCGCCGCCTACGACGCCGCCCTCGCCCAGGCCGAGAAGCCCACGCTGATCCTGGCGCGCACGCACATCGGCCACGGCGCGCCCAACAAGCACGACACGCACAAGGTCCACGGAGAGCCGCTGGGCAAGGACGAGGCGCTCGCGACGCGCCGTGCGCTCGGCTGGCCCTCGGAGACCTTCGTGGTGCCCGACGCCGTGAAGGCGCACTTCGCCGCCCGCGCGGAGGTGATGGCCGCGGCGCACGCGGAGTGGAAGGCCCACGAGCAGCGCTGGCTCGCCGATCACTCCGATCAGGCCGGGCTCTACCGCGCGCTCTGCGACCGCGCGACGCCCGCCGACCTGCTGGAGACGCTGCTCGCGAAGCTCCCGCCGACCAACGACGCGACGCGCGCCCTCGCCGGGAGCATCGAGCAGATCGTCGCGGCAGTGATGCCCTCGCTCGTGGGCGGCGACGCCGACCTCGGCGGCTCCACCAAGACCCCCATCAAGGACTCGACCAAGGTCTCCGCGGGCCACTTCGAGGGGCGCAACCTCCGCTTCGGCATCCGCGAGCACGCCATGGGATCGATCGCCAACGGCATCTCCCTCTACGGGATGTTCGTGCCCTTCACGGCGACCTTCCTCACCTTCTCGGACTACATGCGGCCGCCCATCCGGCTCGCCGGGCTCAGCAACGTCCCCGTGGTCCACGTGTTCACGCACGACTCGGTGTTCCTCGGGGAGGACGGGCCCACGCACCAGTCCGTCGAGCACGTGAGCGCGCTGCGGCTCATCCCCAACGTGGACGTGTGGCGCCCCGCCGACAGCGCCGAGTGCGCGGCGGCCTGGGCGGCGGCGGCCACCCGGCGCGACGGCCCGACGGAGCTCATCCTCTCTCGCCAGAAGGTCGAGGAGCTGCCCGGCGACGCCACGGTGCGAGGCCGTCACGCGGCGCGCGGCGGCTATGTGCTGGTGCGCGAGGAGAGCGGCGACGCGCAGCTGGTGATCCTGTCGACGGGCAGCGAGGTGTCCGTGGCGGTCGAGGCCGCGCGCAGGCTCCACGCCGAGGAGGGGCTCCAGGTGCGGGTGGTCTCCATGCCGTGCCTCGAGGTCTTCGAGCGCCAGGACGCGGCCTACCGCGCGTCGGTGATCCCGACGGGCGCGAAGCGGGCCAGCTTCGAGGCGGGCCGCACGGGCCTCTGGTGGCGCTACGTCGGCCTCGACGGGCTGGTGCTCGGCGTGGACACCTTCGGCGCCTCGGCCCCGGGCCCGGTGCTCGGCGACAAGTACGGCCTCACCGCGGATCACGTCACGGCGCACCTGCGCGCGTGGCTCCGCGGGAGCTGATCGCTCCGCTCAGCCCGCGCCGTCGTCGGCGTCGCCCGCGTCCGAGCGGTCGGCGTCGGCGGCCGCGTCGGGGCGAGCGTCGGCCACCCCGGCGTCGAGCGTCGTCCCCGAGTCGACCATCACGTCCACCACCGGCGGCACGTCGGGCACGTCCACCGCCGGGCGCACGTCCATCGTCATGGACACGTCTGGAGTCACCGGGACATCCATGGGCGCGGGCACGTCGGGCACGTCCACCGGGGCCGGACCGGTGTCCGCGGCGCCCGCGTCCACGGGCGAGCCCGCGTCGAGGCGGGTGGGCGTGACGCAGAGCGAGCGGCCGTCGGGGGTGACCTCGCAGCGCAGCGGGGAGACGCACTCGCGGTCCTGGAGGCACTCGTCGCCGCGCTGCCGGGTGCCCTCGATGGAGCAGCCCACCAGGGTCAAACCCAGCACCGCGCCCCGCAGCCACGTCGCCATTGGTCCTCGCATGTTCGACTTCGCTGCGGCCGACCGTATCACGCGCCCCCGAAGCGACGACAGAGCCTATGATCGCGGCCGCGCGCACGGCTCCTGTGGGGAACGGCGCGCGCACCAGAAAGGAGTCTCACGTCCCATTGCGCTCCAAGGCCATCACCGCCTCGGTCCTCACGCTGTCCCTGATCTCGGGATTCGTGTTCGTCCTGGTCACGCCGATCCTCTTCCTGTTCGCGCAGACCGCGACGGGCCTCGGGGCGGTGCTCATCCTCGGCCTCGCGATCGGCATCACCGCGGCCCTCAACGCGCTCATGTGGCTGATCTCGCCGTGGCTCATGGACCTCACCAACCGCTGGTTCTACCGCTGCCGCGACATGCCCTTCGAGGAGTTCGCTCAGTACCGCCCCGCGGTGGCACAGTTCGTCTACGCGACCTGCCAGCGGCACGCCGTGAAGGTGCCCGCGCTCAAGCTCATCGATGACATGAACCCCACCGCGTACTGCTACGGCTCCACCGCCGACCGGTCGCGCATGGTGCTCACCCGCGGCCTGATGCACTACCTCAACGACGACGAGCTCGCGGCGGTCTGCGCCCACGAGCTCGGGCACATCGTGCACCGGGACTTCATCGTCATGACCCTCGCGTCGACGATGGTGCAGATCCTCTGGCAGATCTACGTGGTCGCCAAGAGCGTGCGCCCCAAGGGCAACGACTCCAAGGGCATCGGCGAGGCGGCGGCCCTGATCGCCCTCGTCGCGTACGTCTTCTGGTGGGTGTCGCAGTACGCGCTGCTCTACCTTTCGCGCGTGCGGGAGTACTACGCCGACGAGTTCGCGGGCGCCGAGACGCGCAACCCCAACGCCCTCTCCATGGCCCTGGTGAAGGTCGCCTACGGCCTCGCCCGTCAGCCCAACACGGAGTTCTCCCGCAAGCTCATGGGCGGCACCCGCGCCCTCGGCGTGGCGGACCCGGGCAGCGCCCGCTCGACGGGCTTCGCCTACGCCGCCGCGCACCAGGGCGGCCACGCGATGGCGGGCGCCCTCGCCGGGCACGAGACCCCGGAGGTGCAGGCGACGGCCGACGGCATCGCGCGCATCGAGAAGGTCTTCCTCTTCGACCTCTTCAACCCGTGGGCGGGGGTGCTGGAGCTCGGGAGCACGCACCCGCTCACCGGCAAGCGCATCAAGGTGCTCTGCGACCAGTCGGCGGCGCTCTCGATCCGGCCGCTGTTCCAGTTTCAGCCCATCGACGCGTACGGGCAGCCGCTCGACCAGGCGCGGCTGCGGGGCAACTTCGCGCTGGAGGCGCTGGTGTGGTTCGCCCCGCACCTCGGCGCCGCGGCGGCCCTCACGGCCGGGACCGTGGGCGCGCTGCTGGGCTCCGACGGGCTCACCGCCGCGGGCTTCTCGGGGGTGATCCTGGCCCTCGGGGTGGGGATGACCCTCAAGGGCTTCTGGCGCTTCCCGGCGCTGGGCCGGCCGGCCATGACCTCGGTGCTCGAGCTGATGATGGACCCCTACGCCTCGCCGCTTCGGGGTCGCCCGGTGGCCGTGCAGGGCACGCTCATCGGCCGCGCCGACGCGGGCAGCTACATCTCCGAGGACATGATGATGGAGGACCCGCAGGGCGGCCTCATGATGCTCAACTACGAGCACTGGCTGCCGCTCTTCGGCAACGCGTGGTTCGGGTGGAAGACGGTCACCCGGCTCATCGGGCAGCCCTTCCAGGCGGTGGGCTGGTTTCGCCGCGGCATCGGTCAGCAGGTGGACCTCGACGAGCTGCGCACGCAGGGCGAGACCGTGTCGTCCTACACCGGGTTGTGGGGCCGCATGGGCGGCGTGGTGGTGAGCCTCGTCGGGCTGCTGGTGTTCGGCGCGGCGATGATCGTCGTGCTGGTCCCCGACCCGGCGCCCACCCCGGCGGGAACCCCCGCCCAGTCCGTCGAGCTCCCGCCGTCCGGCGGGAAGTAGCCCGCCCTCCTCCCTGACTCCCCCCAAATGCCCATCGCCCTCGGACTCTGGTGAGTCGAGGGCGATGAGCACCGATCGGAGGGCTTCCTCCGGCAGGGAGGCGTCGACTACTCGTCGCCGTTGCGGCTGTGGCGGAGGAAGGTCGGGATGTCGAACTCGTCCTCCTTCATCGACACGGCGCCCATCGGGCGCGAGGGGCGGCCCATCTGGTTGGTCTGCATCGGCGGGGTCGAGGCCCGGCCGCCCATGCTGTTGACCATCGGCTGCGGCGCCGCGTGGCGCTGCGTCTGCGACTGCACCGGCGCCTGGTAGGCGCTGCGCTGCGGCTGGTGCGCGGCGGGGCGGCTGTGCACCATCGGCATGGAGGTCGACACGGCGCGAGCGTCGAAGGCCGCGACCTCGCTCGGGAAGCCCGTCGCGATGATGGTGACCTTCACCACGTCGCGCATGTTCTCGTTGATCACCGCGCCGAAGATGATGTTGGCGTCCTCGCCGGCGCTCTCCTGGATCATCGAGGCCGCCTCGTTGACCTCGCGCAGGCGCAGGTCCGGGCCGCCCATGAAGTTGATGAGCACCCCGGTGGCGCCGTCGACGGAGATGTTGTCGAGCAGCGGCGAGCTGATGGCGGCGCGCGCCGCGTCCATGGCGCGGGTGTCGCCGCGGCCGTAGCCGATGCCCATGAGCGCGAGGCCCGCGCCGCTCATCACGGCCTTCACGTCGGCGAAGTCGACGTTGATGAGGCCGCTCTGCTGGATGAGGTCCGAGATGCCCTGCACCGCGTTGACCAGCACCTCGTCCGCCTTGCGGAACGAGTCGGTCATCGTCATGTCGTCGTCGAGCGCCAGCAGCTTGTCGTTGGGGATCGTGATCAGCGTGTCGACGTGGGCGCCGAGCTCGGCCAGGCCCGCCATCGCGAACTTCGACCGGCGGGTGCCCTCGAACTTGAAGGGCTTGGTCACCACGCCGACCGTGAGCGCGCCGAGGTCGCGGGCGACCTGGGCGATCACCGAGGCCGCGCCGGTGCCGGTGCCGCCGCCCATGCCCGCGGTCACGAAGACCATGTCCGCGCCCTGCAGGTGCTCCTGGATCAGCTGGATGTCCTCCATCGCCGCGCGCTTGCCCACGTCCGGGTTGGCGCCCGCGCCGAGGCCCTTGGTCAGCGCCCGGCCCAGCTGGATCTTCACGTCCGCGGGGCTCTGCATCAGGGCCTGGATGTCGGTGTTCGCCACGACGAACTCCACGTCCGTCACCTGCGACTCGATCATCGTGCGGATGGCGTTGCCGCCCGCGCCGCCGACGCCCACCACCTTGATGCGCGCCGCTGCCATGCTCGTGTTGTCAACCAGATCAAACGACAGACCCATGTGAATCCTCCCTACGATACTGCGGTGGTCCCCGACGCGTACGTCCACGCGCGGAGAGCCGCGGTTGTTGCTGCGCGATGCCGTCCAGAGCACGCGCGGCGGAAATCCTTCAGAACACTTCGCCCAGCCAGCCCCGGAACTTGCCCCACCAGTGGGCATCCCCCGCGGCCTGCGCCCGACCGTCCGTCGTCGCGCTGGCCTTCACCGGACCCTGGTACGTCCCCGCGGTCGAGGGCGAGGCCATGCGCGCCGGCCGCGCCGCTCCGTACTTCACCAGCCCCACCGCCGTGGCCATCGCGGGGCTGCGGACCATCTCCACCATCCCCCCGACGCCCGTCGGAACGCCCCGGCGCACGGGCACCTGGAGCACCTGCTCGGCGAGCTCGACGCTCCCCTCCAGCAGCGAGCCGCCGCCACAGAGGACGACGCCCGCGTTGAGCCGGTCGATCATCCCGCTGCCGTGCAGCGCCTGGGCGATGCACTGGAAGAGTTCCTCCATCCGGGGCTCGGCGATGGAGGCGAGGTAGTCGCGGGAGAGCGTGCGCGACGGCCGGCCGCCCACCCCGGGGACCTCCAGGGTCTCCTCCGGGTCGACCATCGACCGCATCGCGCAGCCGTAGCGCACCTTGATGCGCTCGGCCTCGCTCGCGGGCGTGCGAAGCCCCGCGGCGATGTCGTTGGTGAGGTTCTCTCCGCCGATGGGGAGCACCGCGGTGTGCCGCAGCGAACCCTCGGAGTAGATGACCACGTCCGTCGCCCCGCCGCCGATGTCGACCAGCGCCACGCCGATCTCCTTCTCGTCGTCGGTGAGCACCGCCTCGGCGCTCGCGAGCGGCGTCAGCACCAGCTCGGTCACGTGGAGGTTGCAGCGCTCGATGCACTTGGTGACGTTCTGCACGCTCGACACCGCCGCGGTCACGAGGTGCACCCGCGCCTCGATGCGCACGCCGCTCATGCCGACGGGCTCGCGCACGCCGTCCTGCTGGTCGATGACGAAGTCCTGCGGCAGCACGTGGATCACCGTGCGGTCGAGCGGCATCGAGATGCGCCGCGCCTGGTCGAGCACCCGGTCGACGTCCTCGCGGGAGCACTCGTGGTTGGCGATGGACACGATGCCGTGCGAGTTGACCCCGCGAAGGTGCGACCCGGCGATGCCCGAGAACACCGTCGCGATCTGCACCCCGGCCATCATGCTCGCCTTGTCGACCGCCTCGCGGATCGACTGCTGCGTGCTCTCGATGTTGACCACCACGCCCTTGCGCATGCCGCGAGAGCGGGACTCACCGACTCCGGTGATGTCCACGCCGTCCGAGCCGATCTCGCCGACCACCGCCCGAACGGTGGTGCTGCCGATGTCGAGGCCGACGATGATCTCACCGGGCTTTGCCGAGGGGCGTTCCATGACGTCATCGCCCTTGCCACAGCCGGAAGCGTCGCCACAAAAATCCTGCACACATCTCCGGGCCGGTAGGGCGCATTGCGCGACCATTGCCGACGTTGGATCCTCGCGGCGATGAACGCCCCCCGCCGCACGACCCGCCGCGCCACCCTCCTCGCCTGCGCCGCCATCGCCATCGGCACCGCGTGCGGATCGGAGGGAGACGCCCGGGACGCGGGCACCGTCGACTCAGGGCTCTCCGACGCGGGAGCACCCGACGGGGGCGCGGTCGACGGGGGCCAGGGCGACGGGGGCGCGGTCGACGCAGGGGTCGCCGACGCGGGTCCGCTCCGCGCGGTCGCCCTCTCGGCCGCCAGCGCGGCCCACGCCTGCGCGGTGCTGAGCGACGGCACGGTGCGCTGCTGGGGCCTCAACGACAACGGCCAGCTGGGGGTCTCAGCCTCCGAGAGCCGCACCCGCTGCCGGGTGCGCGGCAGCACCCCCGCGGTGAACAACCCCTGCGAGACCACCGCCCGCGCCGTGGCCGGAGTGACCGACGCCC
>CBIHPK010000227.1:0-10789 GCA_966211675.1 uncultured Myxococcaceae bacterium | reverse complement strand
GGAGGGAGGAGGGAGGAGGGAGGAGGTCAGCTATGGCAGATGGCCTCGCCGCCGTCGCCGAGCGGGCTGCAGGTCAGCCCCGTGGCGCAGCGGTTGCCCGCGCCGGTGGCGTCGCACGCGATGCCCGAGCTGAGCACCGGGACGCAGACCGGGGTGTCGCCCGAGCTGCAGGCGAAGGGCGCGTCGCAGCGAGGCTCCGCGGTGCGGCACGGCGCGGCGCGGCGGGTGCCGGGGAGCGCGCAGACGGAGGTCGCGGGCATGCCCTCGGGGGGGGCCGGATCGGTGACGCAGGTGGAGCCCTCCACGCAGATGTTGTTGAAGAGCCGCGGGTCGCAGGCGGCGTTGTTGGCCACCGTCGGGACGCAGAGCGCCGTGCCGTCGGCGCCGCCGCCCTCGGAGCAGCGCAGGGCGCCCGAGCAGCGCGCCGTCGGAGGATCGGTCACCGGGTTGCAGGGCGTCCCCATCTGGCCGAAGTCCACCTGGCGCACCGTCAGCACGAACGACCCGCTGGAGACCGTGTCCATCGCCGCGTTGCCGTCGACGACGATGAAGAGCACCTGGCCCTCGAGGGCGTTGGTGACGTAGACCGTCGACTGCGGCGCGTGGTCGTAGCTGTCGTTGTTGCAGCCGAGGTCCATCCCCGTGGCCGCCTGCGAGCACGCCGTGCGGACGTAGAGCGCGGTGTCGTACGCGCTCCCCTCGGTGGTGATCATGAGCGCGTGGACGCCCGCCGGGACGCGGTACCGCAGCACGGTCTCCTCGGCGTCGCGCATCACGCAGCCCTCGTAGGGGTGCAGCGTGTTGCTCATGCCCGCGGTGGTGCCGCGGTAGACCAGCTCGGTGCCGGTCATCGTGCCCGCGGTGGCGAGGTCGATGGGGCTGTCACAGGTGCCCCCGCCTGTGGCGTCCGGACCGGCGCTCCCACGGTCGGTCGGCGTCACGACGTCGCCCGTCACGGCGTCCCCCGCGCCGGAGTCCGTGTTGTTCACGACCGGGTCGTCCTTGCACCCCGTCGCGAACGCCGTTGCCATCATCACCAGGGCCAGTCCGTTGATTTTCTTCATGGTCAATCCTCCTGCTCGATCCCGTCGGAATCCCGAGAGCCCCTGCGCTGCGCGACCAGCGCAGCAGCTGCGCCGGCCGACCGCTCGATCCCCTCGGGAAAAGTCTGATCAGATCACTTGTCGTTCACCGAGAGCACCACGCGGCGCACTCGGTGACTGGGCTCGGTGCTTCCCCGGTTGCCGTCCGCGATGAAGAGCGTGCGGCCGTCGGCCGAGACGTCTAGCCCCTCCAGCCCGAAGAACTGGGCGTGCATCGGCTCGCCGTCCATGTAGCCCCCGGTGCCAGCGCCCGCGACGGTGGTGACGTCGCCGTCGGGCGAGATGCGGCGCACCCGGTAGCCCCCGACCTCGGTGACGAAGACGTTGCCTGTCGAGTCGATCGCCAGCGCCTGCGGGCTGTTGAACGAGGCCTCCGCGCTCGTCCCGTTGGCCGACCCGACCTCCCCGGATCCCGCATAGGTGCTCACCTGCCCATCGATGGTGATCGCCCGGATGCGGTGGTTGTTCTGGTCCGCCACGAGCAGCCGGTCGCCCGCCACCACCATGTCGTAGGGGCGGTTGAAGCGCGCATCAACCCCTCGGCCGTCTGCGAAGCCGGGCTGGTCGCGCACGCCCGCCAGGTCCGTGACCGCCGCCGTGGAGGGGTCGTAGGTGCGGATGACGTGGTGCTCGTTGTCGGCCATCGCGACGCGGCCGTCGGGCAGCATCACGATCCCTCGGGGGCGACCCAGGTTGCGCGCCAGCGGCGTCGCGTGACCGGTGCGGCGCTCGATGCGCCAGAGGGTCCCGGTGAGGAAGGAGCGCTCCTCGAGGTCGTTGCCGTCGGTCTGTACGTAGAGCGTGCCGTCGGGCGCGAAGGCCAGGCCGAAGGGGTGCGAGAAGCCCTCCTGGCGCGTGTACGTGAGCACCTGCCCGCTGGGGCGGACGATGCGGATGCACGAGTTGTCATTGTCGGCGACGTAGAGATTGCCGTCCGGTCCGAGGGCGAGGTTCGCCGGGTTGTTGAAGCGCGCGACGTCGCGAGCGCCGTCCACGAGGTCGGCCTGGGCTGTGCCCGCGAGGGTGATCGCGCCGCCGCCGGTCACGCTCACGGACTCCGACGGGTCCTGCGCGCGCTCGAAGATCGAGGCGTCGGTGGCCGCGTCACCGGAGCGGGCGCCACCATCGACGAGAGACTCAGAGCCCGCTCCGATGTTGCAGTCGAGAGGCAGCAGGCAGAGGACAATCGCCGCAGCGATCTTGTTGGACATGGCTTTCCTCCGGTTCACGACATCCCTATGCCTCGTGGTGGGGGGTTTCAGGGGAGCACGCATACGGTACAGGGAGGCTCTACGCATCCAGCGTGCCGTGGCGGGATGGACACAATCAGCCCCAGTCTCCGTGGGAACGAAGCCGCGCAGATCACGCGTTCCCCGCGAGAAAGCTGCATGGGTCATCGGCCCTAGGAACTGCCCTTGCCGCGTGGGTCCATAGGCCCAACGCCCACACGATCGTCTCAATGTGACGCATGGCCACAGGGCTGGGCATGGACGCACAGGGCGTGGGGCGGGCGCTGTCGAGGCGGAGGGCTCCTCCCTCGACCCGCGACCGTTGCGCTCGCGCTAGTCGACGATGGGAGAGCCGTTGAAGCCGCGAGAGAGCGTCGGGGCGACGTGGGCGGCCGGGCGGCGGATGAGGCGACGAACCGGAGCGCGGTGGAGCGGGGCGGCGAGGCGGACGCCCGCGTCGGCGGGGGCGATGGCGATCGACGGAGGCGCCTCGACCACGAGGGGAGCGCTCACGACGGCGGACCCCGCCGAGGCGTCGGCGAGCTCGGCGGGAGGCGCGACGACCGCCTCCGGCGAGCGGGCCACCACGTCGACCCGGTGCGCTCGCGCAGCCGCCGGACCCCGGGGATCGCCGCGGTCCCGGCCGGTGAGGAGGACGCCGCCGACCGCCGCCGCGACGACCACGAGGACGCCGAGGAACATGGTCCAGTGAGGGCGCTGCGGAGCGGCGTGGGAGACCGTGGGAGAGACCTCCCCCGTCCAGAGGCCGGAGCCGTGCGCCAGGGGCTCCATCTCGATGGAGGGCCCCGGGTCGTTCATGTCGATGGTGGTCTTGTCGGAGAGCTCGGACGCCGCGCGCTCGGGCGCCTCCTCGCTGGACAGCCCGGCGACGTTGACGATCCATCGGGCCGACTGGGAGGGCTCGACGCCGCGCCAGATCTCGCAGGACCGGAGCGCCGCGGCGAAGGCGGCCATGGTGGGCCAGCGGGCGTCGCGGTCCTTGGTGACCGCGCGCTGGATGACCGCCACGAGGTCGGGCGGGAGCTCGGGAGCCAGCGCGGCCAGGGGGGTGGGCTCGTCCGCGGCGATGCGGGTGAAGAGCGCGTAGGCGTTGGCGCCCTCGAAGGGCGTCTTGCCCGTGAGGGTCTCGTAGAGCACCACGCCCATGGACCAGACGTCCGTGCGGGCGTCGATGGTCATGTCCGCCCGCGCCTGCTCCGGGGACATGTAGATCGGGGAGCCCACGAGCGAGCTGGTCGGCACGCGGCGCCCGTCGCGGGAGTTCTCGCCGAGCTTCGCGATGCCGAAATCGATGAGCTTGGGGATCACCCCCTGCGCGGTCTCGTGGAGGAAGATGTTGTCGGGCTTGAGGTCGCGGTGCACCACGCCGTGGGCGTGAGCGACGGTGAGCGCGTCCATGATGGGCAGCAGCGTGGCGAGCGCCGCGCGAGGGCCCAGCGTGCCCACCAGCCGCAGGCACGCCCCCAGGTCGCCCCCCACCAGGAACTCCTGCACGATGAACAGCAGCTGGTGTTCCGGGTCGTCCCCGAGGTCGAGCACGTCGACGATGTTGGGGTGCCGGAGCTGCCCCGCGGCCTGAGCCTCGCGCTCGAAGCGCTGCACCACCGACACGCGACGGGCCACCTCCGGGCGGATGGTCTTGATCGCCACCCGGCGGAGGGTGCGGGTGTTCTCCGCCTCGTAGACGTTGCCCATCCCACCGGTGGCCAGCGCCCGGATCACCCGGTAGCGGCCACCGATGATCATCTCCGTGGATGTTGCGACGGCGCTCAACATCGCCTCCCCTTCCAAGACCTCCACTGTGACCGCTGAAGCATGCGAGAGCTACAAGCGAACGCCGGGCCGACGCCCGACCAGCCCCTGACCAGCGTCTCCCTCCGCTCCTCCGGTTGAACCTCCCTCACTGGCAGCCGTAGCCGCCCGCCACCATGGCGCAGGTCTGCCCGCTGGGGCAGACCACCCCGCAGGCCCCGCAATTGCCGCTCAGGCTGAGGTCGGCCTCGCAGCCGTTGGCGTCCATGGCGTCGCAGTTGCGGAAGTTGCCCGTGCACGCGTAGCCGCACACGCCCGCGGTGCACGTCGCGCCGGCGTTGGCCCGGGTGGGGCAGACCACCCCGCATCCGCCGCAATTGCCCACGTCGCTGGTGATGGGCGTCTCACATCCGTTGGAGCGCTTGCTGGCGTCGCAGTCGGCGAAGCCCGCCTCGCAGGCGCCGGTGCACGCGCCCCCCGAGCAGACCGGCGTCACGTGGCTGCTGGAGCAGGGCATCGCGCAGCCGCCGCAGGCCGTCACGGTGGTGTTGATGTCCGTCTCGCAGCCGTCGCTCTGCAGGTTGGCGTTGCAGTTGGCGCGGCCCGCGGAGCACACGCCGTTGCAGGTCCCTGCGCCGCAGGTGCGCGTCGCCATCCCGTTGGCCGAGCAGACGGTGCCGCACGCGCCGCAGTTGTCCGGGTCGATGCTGGTGTCGCGGCAGGTGCCGCTGCACACCGCGAGCGACCCGCAGGAGACCTGGCACGCGCCGCCCGAGCACACCCGGCCCGAGGGGCACACCGTACCGCACGCGCCGCAGTTCGCGTTGTCGCTGTTGAGGTTGCGCTCGCAGCCGTTGGCCGCCATCCCGTCGCAGTCGCCGAAGCCGGTGTTGCAGCTCGCGACGCCGCACACACCCGCCGAGCAGCTCGCGGTCGCGTTGGCGACCGAGCACACCCGGTTGCACGCGCCGCAGTTGGTCGCGCTGGTGCTGGTGCTGGTCTCGCAGCCGTTGGCCACCGCGCCGTCGCAGTTGCCCAATCCCGCCGTGCAGGTGATGGAGCACACCCCGCCCGCGCAGCCCGGGGTGCCGCCGGTGGCCGAGCACCGGGCGCCGCACGCGCCGCAGTTGTTCACGTCCGTGAGGATGGCCGTCTCGCAGCCGTCGCCGGACATCGCGTTGCAGTCGCGCCGGTCGCTGGGGCAGCTCACGCTCGAGGTGCCGCACATCGACGCCGCGCACACCGCGCTGGTGCCGATGGGAGGCGGCGGGCAGCGGTTGTTGCAGGCTCCGCAGTTGGCCACGTCGCCGGAGGCGGTGTTCACCTCGCAGCCGTCGAGCGGGTTGGCGTCGCAGTCGCGGAAGCCCGCGTTGCAGGCCCCCATCACGCAGCGCCCGCCCGCGCAGCTCGCCGCCGCGCTGGCGAACTGGCACCGGTTGCCGCACGCCCCGCAGTTGCCCGCGTCGGTGCCGGTGTTGGTCTCGCAGCCGTTGGCCAGGACGCCGTCGCAGTCCGCGAAGCCCGAGGCGCAGGCGGCGAGCACGCAGGCCCCCATCCGGCACCCGGCCACCGCGTTGGGGAAGGAGCACGCGTGCCCGCAGGCCATGCAGTGGTTGGGGTCGCTGGCGAGGTCGCGGCAGACCCCCGCGCAGGCGGTGGTCCCGGCCGCGCAGGTGGAGGTGCACGCCCCCACGGAGCACACCGTCCCGGCGCCGCAGACGGTGCCGCAGGCGCCGCAATTGCTGTTGTCCGCCTGCACGTTGACGCACAGCCCGGAGCACACCCGCTGGCCCGACGCGCAGGTCACCCGGCACGCCCCGTCGACGCAGGCCTGGCCCCCGGGGCAGGCGTTGCCGCA
Organism: uncultured Myxococcaceae bacterium; assembly: GCA_966211675.1. Lineage (GTDB taxonomy): Bacteria > Myxococcota_A > Polyangia > Polyangiales > SCUS01. Next base: position 4,826 of record CBIHPK010000227.1, on the reverse strand, counting down.
CGCCCCGCAGTGGCGGTTGTCCGCCGAGAGGGTGGTCTCGCAGCCGTTGGCCGCCACGCCGTCGCAGTTGCCGAAGCCCGCCGTGCACGAGGCCACCGAGCACGCGCCGGAGGAGCACCCCGCCGCGGCGTTGGTGAGCGCGCAGCCTCGGCCGCAGCCCCCGCAGTGCGCCACGCTCGTGCGGACGTCGGTCTCGCACCCGTTGGCCAGCATCCCGTCGCAGTTGCCCAGGCCCGCGGAGCACGCGATGGCGCAGGCCCCCGCGGCGCAGCTCGCGGCGCCGCCCACCGCCGGGCAGCGGTTGCCGCAGCTCCCGCAGTTGGCCAGGTCGGTGAGCACCGTGGCCTCGCAGCCATCGGCGGTCACGCCGTTGCAGTCCCGCAGCCCGGTCGGGCAGGTCAGCGTCGAGACGCCGCAGACGCCCGCGTTGCACACCGCGCTCGCGCCCACCGGGGGCGTCGGGCAGCTCCGGCCGCAGCCGCCGCAGTTGGCCACGTCGCCGGAGGCGGTGTTCACCTCGCAGCCGTCCGCCGCGCGCACGTTGCAGTCGGCGAAGCCCGGGTTGCAGGCGCCCATCACGCAGCGCCCGGCCGAGCAGGAGGACGCGGCGTTGGCCACGCTGCACCGGCTTCCGCAGGCCGCGCAGTTCTCCGGGTCCGTCGAGAGCGTCACGCACTGGCCGTTGCAGAGCCCGCGGTCGGGCCCCGAGCACGTCACGCAGGCGTCGCCCACGCAGGCGTCCACGCGGTCGAGGCACGCGTCGCCCTGGCAGGCCTCCGGTCGGTCGAGGACCGCGTCCATCGCGGCGTCCATCGCGGCGTCCATCGCGACGTCCTCCTCCGCCGCGCCCGCGTCGGAGGGGGACGCGAGCGGCGGAGAGAACACGCACCCCGCGCCGAGCGCCAGCGCCAGCAGGCCCGGGGCGCGTCGCGCGAGCTCATCGCCCCTCATCGTCGCGCTCCGCTCTTCTCATGGTCCACGTGAGCTCCGTCTGGGGTCGGAGGACGCCCTTCGCAAGACACTGGGGGCGCGCGATGGTCCGTTGCCACTCGATGCCGCGGGCTCTAACAGGAGCCTCATCGACGGTGAGGTGCTCCCTATGGCTCCAACGCGGATCACCGCGATCGCAGGTCTGTTGATGGTCCTGGCCTCCTCGTCGTCGTCGTGGGCGCAGACCGCCCTCGACGCCCAGATCTCCCGCGGCGTGGCGCTGCGTCGCGACGGGCGAGACGAGGCGGCGCTGGAGGTGTTCCAGTCCGCGTGGCGGACGTCGCGAGCGCCCCGGGCGCTGGCGCAGGTCGCCCTCGCCGAGCAGGCCCTCGGCCGCTGGGTGACGGCGGAGACGCACCTCGTCGAGGCCCTCGGCGCCTCGCGCGACCCGTGGGTGCGCGCTCACCTCGCGATCCTCCAGTCGGCGCTCGAGGAGATCCGCCAGCACGTCGGCCGGCTCGACGTCGTGGGCGAGCCCGCTGGGGCCGAGGTGGTCATCGACGGCGCCGTCGTGGCCCAGCTCCCGCTCTCCTCCATGCTGCACGTCCCCACCGGCTCGCTCACCTTCACGGTGCGCCGCGAGGGGTACATCCCGGTCACCCGCACGGTGCAGGTCGAGGGCGGCTTCCCCCTGCGAGAGCAGGTGCGCCTCGCCCGCGTCGTGACCCGCGCCACGACGCCCGAGGTGGTCGCGGCCCCGGCGCCGGTCCCCGTGGTGCTGCCCGTGCGGCGCCCGGAGCCCCGCTCGCACGCGCTGCGCAACACCGGCTATGGGCTCATCGGCACCGGCGTCGCGGCGCTCGCGGTGTCCGGGGTCTTCCTGGGCATCAACCTCGTCGCCTCCGACGAGGCGAGCTCCGCGACGCCCTCCTCCGCCGACCCGTACGGCGCGTGGGCGAGGTTCCAGGCCACCGAGAACAACGCCAGGCAGCAGTCGGGGAGCTGGCAGTGCGACGTCGCCCGGCTTCGCACCGGCGCCGACGCCGCGCAGGTGCGCGACCTCTGCTCTCGCATCTCGACCTCCGCCACGGTGGCCCTGGTCACGGGCATCGCGGGCGGCGCGCTGCTGGTGACCGGCGTGGTGTTCGCGGTGGTGGGCCGCTCCTCGGCCCCGACGGAGAGCGCGTCGCGCTGGTCGCTCTCTCCCTGGATCGCCTCCAACACCACCGGCGCGTCCCTCTCCCGGAGCTGGTGAAGACGAATGCCCGTGACGCGCCGAGCGCCGCGATCGAAGAGGACCCACGCCGAGCCGCCGTCCGTCCGGGCCGTCGACCCGAAGGACGAAGCGGCGCTGGTGACCGAGGTGCTCGCGCGCTTCCCGGACGTGGTGACCGTGAGCGAGGCGGTGCGCGACGAGTCGGGCCGCGCCTACGACATGCGGCTGGTCTACCTCAACGACGCGGCGCGCGAGGGTCAGCCCGCCCCGGAGGCCGCCATCGGGTCGCTGCTGAGCGAGCTCTGGCCGCAGATGGTGGTCAACGGGGCCTTCGAGGCGTGCCTGCGCGTGCTCAACGGCGGGGCGGCGGAGTCCGGTGAGTTCTGGTGGACCGAGAGCGCCACCTACCGCCCGCTCGGCAACGAGTACCAGGCCGTGCGCGTCGGGGTCGACCTGGTGCTCTGGGTGCTGCGCGACAGCGCGGACATGTCCCGCCGCATGGAGAGCGAGGAGGCGCGCTTCCGGGCGGCCTTCGACGCGACCCCCGCGGGCATGGCCCTCATCGACCTCGGCGGCCACATCGCGCTGGCCAACGAGAGCCTCGCCGCGATGGCGGGGCGGGACCGAGCCCGGCTCCGAGGCCGCGCCTTCTCCAACCTCTTCTCCGGGGCCGACGGGGCGGACGTGAGCGAGGCCATCGCGTCGCTCTTCCGCGACGTCGCGCTCACCTACGACCGCGAGCTGCGGCTCGAGCGCCCTCGCGGCGACGAGGCCTGGGCGCGCGTCTCGCTCGCGCTGGTGCGTCAGGCCGACGGGGTTCCGAGCTACTGCGTGGCGTACGTGCTGGACGTGACCGGCCAGAAGGCGCTGGAGACCGCGCTGTCGCACCAGGCGCTGCACGACCGCCTCACGGGCCTGCCCAACCGGGCGCTGCTGCACGACCGGCTGGCGCAGGCGCTCGCCCGGCTCGCCCGCCACGCCGGGGTCGTGGGGCTGCTCTTCATCGACCTCGACCAGTTCAAGGTGATCAACGACGGCCTCGGGCACGCCGCGGGCGACGCGCTGCTGGTGGCCGCCGCGGAGCGACTGAAGCACGCCACCCGCCTCGGCGACGCGGTGACCCGCTTCGGCGGCGACGAGTTCGTGGTGATCTGCGACGAGCTCCGCAGCGAGGCCGACGCGATGCTCGTCGCCTCGCGAGTGCAGGAGGCCTTCCGGGCGCCCTTCGAGTGGGAGGGCAACAGCTTCACGGTCACGCTGAGCATGGGCATCGCCACCGCGACGACCGGCGGCGTCGAGGCGCACTCGCTGGTGCGCGACGCCAACGTCGCGATGTACCGGGCCAAGGAGGAGGGCCGCAACCGCTGCGTGTACTTCAGCGACAGCCTGCGCGCGAAGGCCATCGAGCGGATGCAGACGGTGATGGCGCTGCGCGAGGCGGTCGAGCGCGACGAGCTGCGGCTGCACTACCAGCCCATCGTCGACCTCGCGCGGGGGAAGATCGTCGGCGTCGAGGCGCTGGTGCGCTGGCAGCACCCGGAGCGCGGACTGCTCGCGCCGGACTCCTTCATCCCCATCGCCGAGGAGACCGGGCTCATCGTCCCCATCGGCACCTGGGTGCTCCAGGAGGCCTGCCGGCAGAGCCAGCGCTGGCACGAGCGCTTCCCCGCCTACTCGGCGCTGCGGATGTCGATCAACCTGTCCGGCGGACAGATCATCCACCCCGGCCTGGTGGGCCTCGTGGCGGAGGCCCTGTCGACCTCGTCGCTCGACTCCTCGACGGTGGTGCTCGAGGTCACCGAGAGCGTGCTCATGGCCGACCCGACGAAGGCCGGCGGCGTGCTGCGCCTGCTGAAGGGCCTCGGTCTGTCGCTGAGCGTCGACGACTTCGGCACCGGGTACTCGTCGCTCACCTACCTCAAGCGCTTCCCCATCGACATCATCAAGGTCGACAAGTCCTTCGTGTCGGGGCTCGGGGAGGACAGCGAGGACTCCGCCATCGTGGCCGCCACCGTCGGGCTCGCCGGATCGCTGGGCCTCCAGGCCGTCGCCGAGGGCGTCGAGACGGAGGGCCAGATGGGCCTCCTGGTCGGCCTCGGATGCGCCCGGGCGCAGGGGTATTTCTTCTCTCGCCCGATGCCCGCGGACGCGATCAGCGAGCTCCTCGCCCGCGACCCCTCCTGGGACACGCACTGGGGCGACAAGGTCGCGACCTACGCCTGAGCCCGCGCAGGAGCATTGCCAGCCGGGAGCGATCCGGCGAATCATCGAGCGCTCCCCCATGAAGCCCACGCACCGCCTGCTCGTCGCGAGCCTCCCCCTCTGGATCGGCTGCGGGGACTTCACCCCGGTGCAGACCCCGCTCCTCCACAGCGGCGACGGGTCGGTGGGACAGGGCCTCAACGGCTGCACCGCGGAGCAGTTCGTCGACCGCACCGCGGCCGAGGCCGATCGCACCGTGGGCTTCGGCGGCGAGCACGGCAGCGGGGGCTTCTCCTTCTCGCCGAAGTGCCTGACCATCGCCGCCGGTCAGGACGTCACCTGGATGGGCGCCTTCTCCACGCACCCGCTCACCCCCGGCGTCCCGGGCAACACCCGCGGCGGCGACGCGGGCAACCCCATCCCCATCACCATGACCGGCACCTCCGTCACGGTGAGCTTCCCCCGCCCCGGCACCTAT
>CBIHPK010000226.1:0-10868 GCA_966211675.1 uncultured Myxococcaceae bacterium | reverse complement strand
GCTCCCGTCGCTTCGCGACGGTGAGGCGCATTGGGCTGGCGCCGCGGTCGCTCCCGTCGCTTCGCGACGGTGAGGCGCATTGGGCTGGCGTCGCCGCTCCCGTCGCTTCGCGACGGTGAGGCGCGTTGGGCTGGTGTCGCGGTCGCTCTCCAGGATGAGACCAACGCCCAGCCCCCGGGGGCTCGACGTATGGCCCTGAGCGTTGGCATCAACGCGCCCGGGACCTCCTACCCGGCCGTGGGCTCGGAGAGCACCTGCGACACCACCCCGAGCAGCTCCTCCGCCGTGAAGGGCTTCACCACCGAGCGCATGAAGCCGTGCGCGCGGGCGTCGCTCAGCACCGGGTCGGACGCGTAGCCGCTCGCCACGATGGCGCGCACCCCGGGGTCGATGGCGCGCAGCTGGCCGATCGCCTCGAGGCCCCCCATCCCGCCGGGGACCGTGAGGTCGAGCAGCACCGCCGCGTAGCGTCGATCCTCCGCGAGCGCCTCGCGATAGCGGGCGACCGCCGCGGCGCCGTCCGCGACGAGGTCCACCTCGAGCCCACCCTGGCGGAGGATGATCGCGACCACGTCGCGCAGCGCGGGCTCGTCGTCCATCACGAGCACTCGGGCGGCCCGGCGCAGCGACGCGGGGCTCGGGGGCGTTCCCTCGGCGGACGCCGGGGTCTGCGTCGCCGGGAGGTACACGTCGAAGGTCGCGCCGCGGCCCGGAGCGCTCTCGAAGCTGACGTGGCCGCCGTGCCGACGGACGATGGAGTACACCGTCGCGAGGCCGAGCCCGGTGCCGCTCGCCTTCGTGGAGAAGTACGGGTCGAAGATGCGCGCGACGTGCTCCGCCGCGATGCCGTGGCCCTCGTCCTTCACGCGCACTCGCACGTAGTCGCCGGGCGGCAGCGGCACCGCCGCGTCGGGGCCGAGCGTGGCCCGCTCCACGCCGAGCTGCACGCGACCGCCGCCGGGCATCGCCTGCACGGCGTTGATCAGCAGGTTGTGCAGCACCTGGGACATCTGCACGGGGTCGAAGTCCGCGAGCGGGACGTCGGCGGAGACGGTGAGGTCGATGGCGACGGGCCACGCGCCGGTGCAGAAGGCCGCCGCCTCGCGAGCGACGTCCGCGAGGGAGCCGACGCGCGTGGAGGGAGCGCCCCCGCGGGCGAAGGTGAGCAGGCGCCGAGCGAGGTCGCGGGCTCGCCGGGTCGCCGCCTCGGCGGTCTCGAGCAGCTGGCCCGTGGGGCTTCCCGCGGGGGCGTCGCGCGACACCACCGAGAGGCTCGCCAGGATGACCGCCAGGACGTTGTTGAAGTCGTGCGCGATGCCTCCGGCCAGCAGGCCGAGCGACTCGAGCTTCGCGATGCGGAGCATCTCCTGCTCGTGGCGCTTTCGCGCGGTCACGTCCTGCACCAGCACCACGGCGCTGTGCGGCCCGGCGCCCTCGTCGTCCGACAGCCACGACCAGGTGACGAGCCCCCAGACGGTCTCGCCGTCCGGTCGAAGGAAGCGCCGCTCGGAGGCGGTGAGGGCGCCCATGTCCGGGCGGGGCCGCTCCGGCCGGTCGAGCTCGTCCACCATGGAGAAGAGGTCGACGCCCAGCAGCTCCCGCTCCGAGCGGCCGACGAAGCGCGCGAAGGCCGCGTTGGAGCGCACCACGTTGCCGGCGAGGTCGGTGAGGGCCATGCCCGTGGCGCTGGTCTCGAAGACGGTGCGAAACCGCTCCTCGCTCGCGCGAAAGGCCCGCTCCACGCAGGCGCGGTCGCCGACGCCCTGGGCCATGCAGTCCATGGTCCGCAGGGACCCGTCGTCGCCGAAGGTCGCGGCGACGGTGAGCGCCACGTTCACCGGCCGGTGGTCGTCGATGCGCAGCCGGGTCACCTCGACGCGCGCCCTGCCGGTCTCGCGCCACGTCTGGCTCGCGCTGAGGCGCGTCGCGAGCTCCAGGCGGTCCTTGGGGTCGGCGTAGTGATCGAGCACGCTCGTGCCGCTCGCCGCCGCCGCGGAGGGGAAGCCGAACATCCGGGCGTAGGCCTCGTTGGCGCGCGTCACCCGCTGCTGCACATGGTCGACGCAGAAGACCGCGATGCCCAGCCGGTCGACGACGCGCTCGACCCAGGCCCCCTCGTGCGGCCCCGCGGCGCCCGGCGCCTCCGAAGACGCCCGCGGTGGGCGACAGTCCTCGGAGTCTTTCCGCTGCGAGCTCATCCCTGTCCCCCCTCCGACTCCCCTGTCTCTTCCGGGCCTCCGATTAGCACCCCCGGTATGCCGTGGTCGAGTTGTCGGCACAGGCCGGGCGAGCGCCGCCCATGCTAGTCGTCCATGCCAGTGCCCTCGCGCTGGAACAACCCCACCGGCGGACTCGCCTACCACCTGCAGGCCCTCTCGCGCCGCGACACCCTGTGGGCCCCGTGCGTGCGCGAGATCGCGCGCTTCCTCGCCGCGTGGGCGCCGCCCGAGGACTCGATCGTCCTCGTCGGACCGAGCGGCGGGCACTGCCTCGACCTCTCCTTCCTGGGTCGCTTCGAGCGCGTCGTCGCGGTGGACTTCGACCCCTTCGCGCCGTGGGTGTTTCGCTGGCGCGCGCGGCACCTTCTCGGCGCGGGGCGCACGCAGCTCGCGTGGGACGCGCGCGATCACCTCTCGCCCGGCCGCGACGGCTTCGAGCTCGCGCCGCTCCGGGCGCTCCTCGACGCTCACCCCGGCGCGGCGGTGCTGTTCTGCAACATCCTCGGTCAGCTCCCGCTCCTCGGCGAGGACCGCGCCGCCGACCAGGACGACGACGCGCCCCCGGCGGGCTCCTACGAGCGCTGGCTGCTAGGGCTGCCCGAGGCGCTCGCCGGGCGCTCCTGGCTAAGCTTCCACGATCGCCTCTCGGGCCGCGTGAGGCCGCGCGACATCGACAGCTCGACGCCGGTCCCGTGGTCGTCTTCGGAGGAGCTGGTGCGGCGTCACTATCCCCCCACGGACGACCCGCAGCTCGCGCTCCTCGACCACCGCACGAGCGCCCTCTGCCGCGACGCGCCCCGAGTGCAGCTCGCGTGGGAGCTCTCCCCGGGGCTGCATCACCTGCTCGAGGCGATCTCGTTTCGCGCCGCGCCGGGCGCCGCAAGATGAGCGAAGCGCGGAGGGATGGGAGCGGGGGATTCGGTGGAAGGTTGAATCGTCGAAGGGTCGACGCGTCAGGCGGGAGATCGGAGGACTAGCCGAGGACCTTCACCGGCATCGGGCCGGGCGGCGGCTTGCTGAGATCCATTCCGTGGACCGACTGCAGCTTCGAGCGGAACTCGACGTCGAACGGGTGGTTGGAGGCCGCGACCTTCGGCATGAACTCCGCCGCGCCCGGACCCTCGTGGATCGCGACGACCGCTGCGCCCATCGGCGTCTCGCAGAACCACGCCTCGTGCTTCGTGAGGCCGTGCCGACGATTGAAGTCCTCCAGGTCGGAGCGCCGCGGGCCGGTCATCTCGGTCATCCAGGCCTTCCACTCGGCGACCTTGTCATTCGGGATCGGAGCAAGAACAACACCCATCGTGACTCTCCCCTATGCGTGATCGCACCGTGCGACCACCGGGGACGGTACCTGATCGTCGCGCGTGGGGGGGGAGAAGCATCGGCGATCTCCATTCTTCCTCTCCCATCACGGGCAGCGGTCGCGCCACGTCCACACGGTGTCGCTCCTCGCCGGGTGCGCGGCTCCGAAGCCATATCGATTGTTCGCCTCCGTACAATCGGCGTAGCGCTCCACCGTGTCCCAACCCCCTCTCGTGAACTTGTAGAAGAACCACTCTCCCCGAGGCACCACGATCTCCCCTCGGGCCCTCCCCGTCGCCGCGTCCCACGAGAGCGGCGAGTGCATCCATCCGCTGGCGCTCGTCGCGATGTACACCGGCCGATCGCGCGACGTCCCCGCCGGGACCGTCACCTCCACCATCACCCGCACCGGCGGTCGCGGCTCCACCAGCGCCGGGTCGTAGGCCACCGCCAGCGGCAAGCCCGCCAGCGTCAGCCCCCTCGCCACCAGCGAGCGGTCGTCGGCGTCGTACCACCAGCCCGGCGCGGAGCCTGTCTGGTCGCTCAGCCGAGGCAGCTCGCTCGCGCCCACGGTCACGCGCGTCGGAGCCGACTCCACCCGGCGCACCCGCACCGTCAGCGAGCGCGGCAGCCGCGACCCGTCGCCGGTCACTCGCGCCGTCAGGGTCATCCCCGCGGCGGTGCGCGACGTCGCGAAGGTCACCCGCCCCCGAGGCGCGTCGGGCGCTCCGTCGGGCAGGTCGTCGAGCAGCGTGAACTCCGTCGCTCGCGCCGCCGGGTACACGTCGAGGTCGAGCGGAGCGCCCGTCGCCGCCCACGGCGCCGCGTACTGCTGCAACGGACCTCGCGGCACGATCGCCCCCTCGCGCACGAAGGTCGGCAGCGCCGCGAGGGTGACGCCCACCTCCAGGTCCGCAGGTCCCTCCCACACGGCGCCGGAGTCCACCTCGAACCATCGCCCCGGCGGCAGATGCACCCGCCGAGAGGTCGCCCCCTGGGTGAGCACCGGGGCCACCAGCAGCCACGGACCGAGCATCGCCTCGTCGTCGATGCGCGCCGCCGCCGGGTCGTCGGGGAACTCGTACGTCAACGTACGAAGCACCGGAGCGCCCGTATTCTCAGCCTCCGCGAAGAGAGCTTCGAGGTACGGCATCCGTCGCATGCGCTCGTTGATCTGCGCCCGGGCGATGTCTTCGACCTCGGTTCCGAAGGCCCAGGGCTCCTGGTCGGGGACGCCCTGTGTGACGTGCCCTCGGAAGAAGGGAGACACCGCGCCGAGCTGAGCCCACCGCGCGAAGAGCTCAGGCGTCGCGCGCCCGGAGTATCCGCCCACGTCGCTGCCCACGAAGGGAACCCCCGACAGCCCGAGGTTCAGGAGCGTCGGCAGCTGCTGTCGCAGGGAGACCCAGGTGCTCGGGGCGTCGCCGGTCCAGACCGCGGCGTAGCGCTGGATGCCCGCGTAGCCCGCTCGGGACAGCACGAAGGGCCGCCGGTCGGGCGCGGCGCGCAGCAGCCCCTCGCGGGTCGCGCGCGCCTCCAGCATCCCGTAGACGTTGTGCGCCTCGGCCATCGTGGTGGCGGTCCCGTCGCCGTCCACCGGGGTCTCGTCGGGCACGCTCCCGCCGCCCGTCTCCGGGAACACCGTCGGCTCGTTCACGTCCAGCCACGCCCCCGCCACGCCGAGGCGAGCGAGGCCCGCCACCCGGTCGCCCCACCACCTCCGCGTCGCCGCGCGGGTGAAGTCCGGGAAGCCCGCACGCCCGGGCCAGACCGTCCCCGTCACCAGCTCGCCGCTGCGAGAGCGCAGCAGGTGAGCCCCGGAGAGAGCATCCCGGTAGACCTCCCAGGCCTCGTCGACCTTCAGCCCCGGGTCGGCGATCACCACCGTGTGGACGTGCGCGGACAGCAGCCGCGCCGTCATGGCGGCGGGGTCGGGGAAGGCCGACGGGTTCCAGGTGAAGGTGCGGAAGCCGTCCATGTGCTGGATGTCGAGCCACACCGCGTCGACCGGGATGGAGCGCGTCCGGAAGCCCGCGGCGACCTCCTCCAGCCGCGCGGCGTCGCGGTAGCCCCACCGGCACTGGTGGTACCCGAGGGCCCACCGCGGCGGCGTCGGAGCGCGCCCGGTGAGCCGGGTGTAGCGGCGAAGGACGTCGGCCATGGCGGGTCCGGCGAAGACGTACTGATCGACCTCAGCCCCCGCCGCGGTGATGGCGTAGCGCGAAGGATCACGCGCCGCGAGGTCGACCTCGACGCGCCGCGCGTTGTCGGTGAAGACCCCGTACGCGGCGCCCTCGCGCACCGCCACGAAGAAGGGGATCGACTGGTACAGCGGGTCCGCCGTCGGCGAGACGCCGCCGTACATCGGGTCGTAGGCGTCGGTGTTGTAGAAGACCATCGCGCGCCCCCGGCGCTCGAGCGGGCCGTTGCGCTCGCCGAAGCCGTAGAAGCGCTCCTCCGAGGGCGTGGCGCGCTCGACCCGCACGGAGCCATCGGCGGCGCGGCTCCACCCCGGCGCGGCGCCGTCGTCGAGCAGCGTGCGACCGGCGGCGTCGATCACCCGCACGCGGCAGGTGTCGGCCTCGAGGAGGGCGGTGATCCCGTCGCCGCAGAGCGCCGCGCCGGTGGCGGTGGCGCCCGCGGTGACAGAGCGCGCGAGGGGGGCGTCGACCACGGCGAAGGAGCGAGGGGCGGGCGCTCCGGGGGCGGCGTAGCGAAGGCGCAGGGCGCCGTCGTCGAGGGCGGTGACCTGGAGCTCGACGCGGGCGCAGCGGGCGGTGAGCGTCGCGCCGGAGAGCGACGCCCACGAGGGCAGAGGGAGCGCCGCGCAGGAGGCGGCGGGGAGATCGTTGGGAGGCGTACGATCGACCGGCGCAGGGGCGTCGAGGGGCGCGTCGAGGGGCGCGTCGAGGGGCGCGTCGAGGGGCGACGAAGCGTCGGGCGCGGCGGGGTGGGACTCCGCGCAGGAGGCGCCAAGGGCGAAGAGGGCGAGGAGGGGAGAGGAGCGCACCGGGCGTGATCGGAGCGCCGGGCGGGGGCCGCGGTCAAGCTGCGTGGACGCCGTCCGAGTTGCGTGGACGCCGTTCAGGGAGCGTCGACGTTGCCGACGGCGAGGGAGGCGTCGCAGAAGCCGAGGCTCTCGTCGCCGTTGCGAAACTGCGAGGTGCCCTCGTGGTGCCAGTACCAGCGGCTGCGCTGCGGAGAGACCGTGAACGAGCACATGTCGCTCAGGCTGCGGAAGACCCCGACGGGCGTGGTGGTCCCGTCGGGGACGCGCGTCCGCACGATGGTCGTCATGTCGGCGACGTAGGTGAGGTGCAGCGCCCCGCCGAAGAACTCCGCGACGCCCCAGTACGCCCAGCTCTCGCACCGCGACATCCGAGGCCCCAGGAAGACCGGGCCGAGGTCCGTCACCAGGCCCGAGGGGAGCTCGACGTGCCAGGCGCGCGTCCCGTCGTGAAAGGCGATGCGGCCGTAGCCCGCGAAGATCCCGACGCTGCCTCGCAGCGGGATCGGCTGCGAGAGCCGGAGCGAGCGGCCGTCGAGGGCCCCGGTGAGCGGATCGACGAGGGCGAGCTCGGTGATCAGCTCCCCCTCGCCGGTGATGTTCACCGGGCGGCCGGAGGAGCGCAGCGAGTAGACCTGCCCCGTGGCGAGGTCGGAGACGAGGCCGTCGTCGATGCGGCCGAGGGCAGTGCCGAAGAGCGAGTCGAGGTCGAAGCGCCCGGTGGAGCTGTCGCCCGTGTAGAAGACCCCCGACAGCGACACCGCGATGCCTCCGCGGTCGTCGCCGGTCACGGTGTTGTGCTCGACCGCGCGGCACATGGTGCCGAGCGACTGGATGCGAAACGGCGTCCCGGTCAGCGGCCGCGGCATCACGCAGCGGGCGTCGGAGCACGAGAGGCCCGGCGGGCAGGCGCGCCCGCAGGCGCCGCAGTTCAGCGAGTCGGAGCGCACGTCCACGCAGGCCCCGCCGCAGAGCGTCTGCCCGGGGCCGAAGCAGGCCGCCACGCAGCGACCGCCGGAGCACGTCGCGCCCGGCGGGCAGGCGAGCCCGCACGCCCCGCAGTTGGCGATGTCGGTGGAGAGGTCGAAGCACATCCGCCCGCAGAGCGTCCGCCCCGGACCGCCGCACTCGACGATGCAGCGCCCGCTCACGCAGAGCTGCCCCGGGGCGCAGACGCCGCCGCAGGCGCCGCAGTTGGAGGGGTCGTTCTGCGTGTCGATGCAGCGCACGCCGCAGAGCGTCTGCGGGCGGACGCACGCGGCGATGCGACACTCGCCGCCGACGCACCGGCTGTCGCCGCACGCCCGGCCGCAGCCGCCGCAGTTGGCGTCGTCGCTCTGCGTGTCGACGCAGCGCCCGCTGCAGAGGGTCTGGAAGTCGGCGCAGCTCACCGGGCGATCGGGCAGCGCGGGGCGATCGGGCAGCACCACCGGGACGTCGACGACCGCGGGGCGGTCGATCGCCAGCGGGGCGTCGGCCGCGTCGGGCAGGTCGCCTCCGTCGGAGGGCTCGCGGAGCACGGTGCGGGCGCCGCAGCCCGCGAGGAGCACCGCGGCGACCATCGATCGAACCAGGCTGGTGGAGGGCGTCATAGGGCCGATGATTCCTAACACGGTCCCTCGCGACGCCAGGAAGGACCGGGGGGTTTGATCCGCCGGGCACGGCCCTCGCAATGGGATGAAGCCTCCTTCGAGGGAGAGAGAGGTTCGTCTTGATGTTCGCTGGCTACGATCGCGTCGACACCTGGATCGCCCTGGTCTCCCTGATCGCGATGGAGATCGTGCTGGGCATCGACAACATCGTGTTCATCTCCGTGCTGACCGGGCGGCTCCCTCCCCTGGAGCGCCGCCGGGTCACTCGCATCGGCGTGGGCCTCGCGCTGGTGATGCGCATCGGGCTGCTCTTCGCGATCTCCTGGGTGCTGGGGCTCACGCAGCCGCTCTTCACGGCCTTCGGCGCGGCGGTCACCGGCAAGCAGATCGTGCTCTTCTCCGGCGGGGCCTTCCTCGTCGGCAAGGCGACGATCGAGATCCACAAGAAGGTGGAGGGCGACGAGGAGGAGGGCGGCGCCCCGAGCGCCAGGGCCTCCATGGGGGCGATGATCGCCCAGGTGGTGGCGCTCGACCTGGTGTTCTCGCTCGACTCGGTGATCACCGCGGTGGGGATGGTCCCGCCGGAGCAGATCTGGGTGATGGTGCTCGCGGTGCTGGCCGCGGTCGCCACCATGCTGACCTTCGCCGAGCCGGTGAGCCAGTTCGTCGAGCGGCACGCCACGGTGAAGGTGCTGGCCCTCGCCTTCCTCATCCTCATCGGCGTGATGCTGGTCGCCGACTCCGTCGGTCGGCACATCCCCAAGGGCTACATCTACGCCCCGATGGGCTTCGCGCTCGCCATCGAGCTGCTCAACCTACGGATGCGGGCCCGACGACGGTCGCTCGCCCCGCCCTCCGTCCCACCGGCCTGATCCTCCGGCCGCGGCGTTCTGTCGCACTCCGCGGCGTCGCGCCGCGCGCCTACGGGTCCTCGAAGACCGCCGGGCGCTTCTCCATCACCGCCTGCACCGCCTCCATCTGCTCCGGGCTCGCCAGCAGCGTCCGCTGCAGGTCCGACTCCAGCCTCAGCGCCGCCGCCACGTCGAGGCCGCGCGACTCGTCGAGCAGCCGCTTGGCCGCGCGCACCGCCCGCGGGGCCTGCGAGGCGATGATCCTCGCGGTGTCGAGGGCGGCCTCCAGGGGGTCGTCGCAGGCGCGCGTCACCACGCCGAGGCGGGCGGCCTCCTCGCCGGAGAAGCGGCGCCCGGTGAAGGTGAGCTCGCGCGCCACGTCGTCGCGCACCAGCCGCGGCAGCAGCGTGCTCAGCCCCATGTCGGGGATGAGCCCGTAGCGGATCTCCATCACCGAGAGCTGCATCGCGGGGTGGGCGTAGCGGAGGTCGGCGCCCAGGGCGATCTGCAGCCCGCCGCCGAAGGCCACGCCGTGCAGGGCCGCGATCACCGGGACGGGCATGTCCGCCCAGGTGCGGGAGACCCGCTGAGCGAGGTTGTCCCGTCGCCCGTCGGGGCGATCGAGGAGCTTCATCGAGGCTTCGGCCCCGAGCGCCAGGAAGGCCCCCCAGTCGAGCCCGGCGCAGAACACGCTGCCGTTGCCCGAGAGCACCACGGCGCGCACCCCGGGGTCGTGGGCGAGCCGGTCGCCCGCCGCGACGAGGGCCTCGAACATCGGCAGGTCGAGCCCGTTGCGCTTGTCGGGCCGGTTGAGGCGCACGTGCGCGACGTGGTGGTCGACGGACACATGGACGCGGTCGCTGTGCATGGGGAGAGATTACCGGAGGGCGAAGGAGATTTCGGACGGGCGCGAGCAGAAAGACGACCTACAGTCCCGCGCGCGGGCACCGATCACTCTGGAGAGGGGCTCAATCTCCCGGTGCGCGCAGGAGGCAATGGCGTCGATGCAGACCGATCCCACCGACCATGTCGCGACCCTGAAGGACACCTTCCAGCGCTTCACCAGCTCGGACAACCTGATCCCACTACTGGTCGACGCGCTCATCGTGACCACCCTGGGCGCCTGCACCCTCGGGGTGATGCTGCCGCCGTTGATGCTCGGGTACACCGCCATGTGCCTGCGCATCATGCGAGGGGAGAAGGTCAGCGTCGGGGAGTCGTTCCAGGGCCTGGAGCGCTTCGCGGCCTCCATGGTGCTGGGCCTGCTGGTGCTGGGCGCCGCGCTGCTGGGCTCGCTCGCCCTGGGCGTGGGCGCCCTCGTGGCGGGCTTCTTCCTCTCCTACGTGTTCTGCGTGCAGTACGACCGCCCCGAGCTCGGCGCGGTCGACATCGCCAAGGAGAGCTTCCGCCTCGTGAAGGACCACCTCGCCGAGACCGCCGTGCTCTGGGCCGTCGGCGTCGGCATCGGCT
Organism: uncultured Myxococcaceae bacterium; assembly: GCA_966211675.1. Lineage (GTDB taxonomy): Bacteria > Myxococcota_A > Polyangia > Polyangiales > SCUS01. The sequence goes on along the minus strand of CBIHPK010000226.1, from coordinate 424 downwards.
CGCTGCTCGCCGCCACCCTCGTCGGCAGCATCGCGGTCTTCGCCTTCTCCACCCTCCTCACCGCCCTGCTCTACACCCGCTTCGTCGGGCGCTGATCGACCTCATTCACGCGTCCGCCCCTGCGTCCGCGGGTTGGAGACCCTTTCGCTTCTTCCCCATCGTCGGCGCTCTCAGGCCCTGGGGTACGGCGTTCGGCCTCTGCACCGGCGTGCAGCGCCTGAGCCCAGGCAATCACACGACCCACGTGATGAGCATCAACGTGCGAGTCCCCTGGAGTGCCGCCCACTCCGCGGTTGCGGACGGCCCGCGAGCGGGCCTGCAACCGCTGAAGTGGGAGCCTGGAACTGAGCGTCCCGCCTTCGCGGGACTCTCTGCAGGCGCATCGAGCGCTGGAGCGCTCGATGAAGAGGACGTAGGTGCTCAC
>CBIHPK010000225.1:0-10931 GCA_966211675.1 uncultured Myxococcaceae bacterium | reverse complement strand
CGATGGTCTGCGAGAAGCCCACGGCGGGTCTTGGGAGGGGAGAGATCAGATGCGCATCGGCATGATGACGCCGAGGTAGTCGTCGCGGCCGACGGGCTTGATCATCCCGGGGTCGAGCTCGCCGGAGAGCTCGAGGGCGACCTCCTCGGAGGTGAGCGCGCTCAGGGCGTCGGTGAGGTACTTGCTGTTGAAGCCGATGGTGACGTCCGGGCCCTGCAGCGAGGCGTCGATCTCGTCGCTGCCGGCGCCGATCTCGGGGTTCTCGCTGGTGATGAGCATGCGCGAGGAGTTCACCTGGAGCTTGACGCCGCTGGTGCGGTCGGAGGCCACGAGGGACACCGCGCGCAGGGCGTCGAGGAGGGCGGTGCGCGAGGCGGTCACCGTGCGGTCCGTGGCCGAGGGGATCACCTGCTCGTAGGAGGGGAAGGCCGCGTCGACGAGCTTCGACGAGAGGGTCATCCCGTCGCGCTGGAAGAACACCGGGCCCTGCGAGCTGGCGGCGCCGATGCCCACGGTGAGCGGGCCGCTGGTGGCGTCCTTCTTCTCCGCGCGCAGCTCGTCGACCATGCGCTTGAGCTCGTGCACCGCCTTGGCGGGGATGAGCAGCTTGCTCTGGCCCTTCATGCCGCTGATCTTGCGCTCGGCCTTGGAGAGCCGGTGGCCGTCCGTGGTGACCACGCGCAGCACCTCGCCCGCGAGCTCGAAGAGCGCCGCCGAGAGGTGAGGGCGGGTGTCGTCCGCGGACATGGAGAACTGCGTGAGCGCGATGAGGTCGGCCACGTCGTCGGCGGGGATGAGCGTGAGCGCGACCTTGCTGGGATCAGGCAGGGTGGGGAAGTCCTCGCCGGGCATGCCGCTCAGGTCGAAGCGGCGCTTGCCGGACTTGATGCGCGCGGAGAAGTTCTTCTCGACGGTGACCGTGACGTCCCCCTCGGGGAGCACCTTCACGACGTCGAAGACGTGCCGCGCGGGGAGCGCCACGGTGCCGCCCTTGCGCACGTCGGCCTTGCAGTGGGCCGTCACCGCGAGCGTCAGGTCGGTGGCCGCGAGCCGCACGCCCGAAGCATCCGCCACGATCAGCACGTTCGTCAGGATGGGCATCGCCGACTTCTTGTCCGCCACGCTCTGCACCCGGCTCAGCGCCCTCACGAACTCCCGCTTGTTGACCACGAACTCCATCGCTCACTCTGTCCTTCGGTCGCTGGCTCAACGTCCGCGACCCGTTTGGCTTCCGGATGTCTTCTTCTCTATTCAGGGAGAATTGAATTCAATTAAACAGTCGTAGTAGTGAGTCCTGTGGAGACGGTGGAGAACACCGCTTCCTGCTGTATTCCGGGGCGATGCGCTGGGGACGGCGACCGGGGGGTCGCCTGTTGAACCGCCGGGGACGGATCGCACCGTACGCCATCCCCAGCCCCGTCCACAGTCCCCGTCACCAGGGAAGCGCCCCTACGGGCCCACAGGGTTTTCCACAGGCTGGTGAAGGCGCTGTTTCCCGGGGAAATCATCGCGAGGAGTACTCCTCGGCCCCGGCCGCGGCGTCCAGCACCGGGGCCGCAAAGCCGAGCTTGAGGGAGATCGCCTCCAGGGCGGCGGCGACCTCCGGGTCGTCCACCCGGAGCTTCGCCACCTTGCGCACGGACGACATCACGGTGGTGTGGTCCTTCCCGTTGAAGCGCGCCCCGATCTGCGGAAACGAGGTGCCGAGGTGCGTGCGGGCCAGGTACATGGCCACCTGCCGGGGGAGGGCCACCTCCTTGTGGCGGTCCTTCCCGGTGAGCTGGTTGAGCTTGATGCGGTAGTGGTCGCAGACCGCCCGCTGGACGTCCTCCACGGTGGTCACCGCGGGCTTCGAGCCGATGCGCAGGGTCTCCCTGGCCAGCGCCGCGTCGATCACCCCGCGGCCGTTCAGGCTCGCGCGGATCGACAGCTTCATCAGCATCCCCTCCAGCTCGCGCACGTTGCTCCCGGCGCTGGCGATGAGCGCCGCGGTCTCGTCGTCGAGCTTCACCCCGTCCTGCTCGGCCTTCTTGCGAAGGATCGCGATGCGCGTCTCCAGCTCCGGCGGATAGACCTCCGCCACGAGCCCGCTGGCGAAGCGGGAGCAGAGCCGCTCGGCCATGCCGTGGAGGTTCTGCGGCAGCACGTCGCTGGTGAGGACGATGGGGATGTCCTTCTGGTAGAGCGCGTTGAAGGTGTGGAAGAACTCCTCCTGCGTCCCTTCGCGACCCGCGAGAAACTGCACGTCGTCGATGAGCAGCCCGTCGCACTCGTTGCGGTAGCGCCCGCGAAACTCCTCCATGCGCTTCTGCTGGATCGCCGCCACGTACTCGTTGGTGAAGGTCTCCGCGCTCACGTAGACGATGCGGGCGCCGGGCTTCTGCTCGAGGATGCGGTGGCCGATGGCGTTGGAGAGGTGGGTCTTGCCGAGGCCCGTGCCCCCGCAGAGGAAGAGCACGTTGACGCGCCGGCCCGCGAGGTTCGACATGGCCTGCGCCATCGCGTGCGCCACGTTGTTGGACGGGCCGTTCACGAAGGTGTCGAAGGTGTACTTGGGCGACAGCCCGCAGCCCGCCGACCCGCTGGCCGCGCCGGGGTTGTGCACCGGGGCCGGGGCCTTCGTCGACACCGGCGGGGCCATGGTGCGCGAGGGCGCGGCGGGCTTCGGGGCGGGCGACGCCGCCGGGGCCGCCGGGGCCGGGCGGGCCGCGGACGGACGGGGCAGCGGGGGCGGGGGCTTCGGGGCGGCGCGCGGCGCGGTGGAGGCGCCGGTCTTCGCGCTCGCGGCCCAGTGGATCGACCACGCCGTGCCGGTGAGGTAGCGCAGGGTCTCCTCGACGACGGGCACGTAGCCCTTGGTCACCCACTCGCGCGCGAAGTCGTTGGGGGCCCGCAGCAGCAGCACCCCGTCCGCCGCGTCGAGGGCCTCCAGGGGGCGCAGCAGCTTGTCGATCATCTGCTCGCCCACGCGGCCACGGAGCGCCTCGAGCACCTTGTCCCAGAGCGTCTTGGCCTCGTCACCCACGGCGGTACAACATCCTGTCCACAGCGTTTTCCACAGCCCCGGAGCACGCCGGGTCCGAACGGGTCGCAGCATCGTGGAAGAACGCTGCCAGCGCGAGAAATCGACGAGACCGGGGAGGCGGCCGGAGGGCGTTTGTCCACAGGCCCGTGGGGACACCTGTGGAAAACCCGCCGGGAAGTAGACAGCCTCCCGGTGGCGTTCTATCCGCGGCATCCATGGAGCCCACCGTCCTCGCCCGATCGCTGTGCTGCGCGGCCGCGCTGGCCCTGATCCCTTCGGCCGCGCTGGGGCAGGTGCAGTCGGCCCCGGAGACCCCCGTCACCACCCGGGTCATGGCCCTCGGCGGCGGCGGCCACGCCATCGCCCAGAGCACCTCGGCGCTCTACGTCAACCCGGCGGCCATGAGCCAGTCGCGCGTCTACCACGTCGACAGCTCGGTGCTCTGGGACCCTTCGCAGGGGCGGTGGTCCTTCGGCGGCGCGGTGGTCGACTCGACGCGCACGGTGGGGGCGGGCCTCGCCTACCACTACTCGCTGCTCGACGGCGACACCCGCAACCACGACTTCCGCATCGCCCTCGGCGCCACGCTCACCGAGGGCGTGAGCATCGGCGTCACCGGCCGCTACCTCGACTACGTGGGAGCGCCCACCGCCAACGGCGTGCGGGGCAGCGCCTACTCGGGCTTCACCGTCGACGCCGGCATCGCGCTCAAGCCCTGGTCGTGGCTCGCGCTGGGCATCACCGGCTACTCCCTGAGCAACCCCGACACGGCGCTCTCCCCCCTCTCCATCGGCGGCGGCATCGGGATCATCCCCACCGAGACCCTGCACATCGTGGCCGACACGGTGTGGGACGTGACCTCCTTCGCCGACGGCCCGCGCGCCCGCTGGTCCGGCGGCGTCGAGCTGCTGGCCAGCCGGGTCCCGCTGCGCGTCGGCTACACCTACGACACCGTCCGGCTCAACAACCCGGTGCACCTCATCACCGCGGGCCTCGGGTACATCGACCAGATGTTCGCGGCGGAGGTGTCCATGCGCCAGGAGGTCTACGGCGGCTCGCAGACGACGCTGCTGCTCAACCTCCGGTACTTCCACCGGCTGCTGTAGGGCCCCGAATACAGGGCCCTGTATTCGTCACCAGCTCAGCACGATCTTCCCCACGGTCTCGTCGCGCTCCATCCGCTGGTGGGCCTCCCTCACCTCGGCCATCGGCAGCACCGCGTCCACCACCGGCCGCAGCGCCCCGCTCGCGAAGCCCGGCAGCACCGCGGCCGCGAAGCCTCTCGCCAGGGCGATCTTCTCCTCCAGCGCCCGGCTCCGCATCACCGTGCCCTTGAGCGTCACCCGCTTGGAGAGCGCGAGCCCCAGCGGCAGCGTGGCCGTGCCTCCGCCCGCCGTCGCCAGCAGCATCACCCTCGCCCTCGGCGCCGCGCACCGCAGGCTCTCCTCCACGTAGGCGCCGCCCACCAGGTCGATCACCACCGTGGCGCCCGCGCCCGCGGTGCGCGCCAGCACCCCGTCGGCGAAGCGCCCGTCCACCGCGAGCACCACCTCGTCGAGGCCCCACTCCGCGCAGCGCGCCAGCTTCGCGGCACTGCGCCCGGTGCCGATCACCCTCGCGCCCATCGCCCTCGCGAGCTGCGTCGCGGCGGTGCCCACCCCGCTCGCGGCCGCGTGCACCAGCACCACGTCGCCCAGGCGGGCGTCCGCCTGCGCGAGCGCGTCCCAGGCCGTCGCGAAGGCCTCGGGGATCGACGCCGCGTGCGTCAGCGCCATCCCCTCGGGCACGGGCATGAGCTCGCGGTGGTGCACCACCAGGGCCTCGGCCATCGCCCCGCCGCCGACCAGGCCCATCACCCGATCGCCCTCGGTCACCCCTCGCACCCCCGCGCCCACGGCCTCGACCTCGCCCGCGTACTCCAGGCCCGGGACATCCGGCACCACCCCCGGGGGCGCCGGGTACTTCCCCGCGCGCTGCATCAGGTCGGCCCGGTTGAGCCCCGCCGCCGCGACCTTCACCCGCACCTCGCCAGGGCCCGGGTCGCGCAGCGACACCTCCCCAAGCTCCAGCACGTCGACGTCCCCAGGCTCCCGGATGCGCACCGCGCGGATGGTCTTCATGGCGCCAGGGACTCTAGCGCGGCCCCACCGCGGCCGCGATCGAGCGGGCCACGCGGTCCATGGTGGGCGTGAGCAGACCGCGGCGGCGGGCGTTGCGGAGCGAGCGCCGGGCGGTGACCACGTCGCCGGTGCGCGCCGCGAACCAGGCGTTGCGCAGGTGCCCCGACGGGTCGCGCGGGCGCATCTGCGTCATCGCGTCGAGCTGGTGCGAGTCCGAGGTGAACCCGGTGGCCGTCTGCCGCGCCATGAAGCCCAGCAGCAGCAGCAGCGCCACGCCGCAGCCGCCCACGAGACGCCGCGTCCCGGCGGAGAGCGGGGCGATCCACCCGGGCGCGGGCTCGCGCAGCAGCGCCACGGCCAGCAGCACCGCCGCGCCGGCGAGGTAGCGGTCGAAGCCGTACGCGAGCGAGTCCGCGAGGCGCACCAGCGGGAGCACGGAGAGCGTCGCCCCGAGCACCAGCACCGCCGCCCCGCGGGCCCCGCGCCGCCAGAGGAATACGCTGGCCAGTAAAGGCAGCGCGGCCGTGAGGCGCTCGGCGGAGGTCATCGGGAGGCTGAGCTCCCAGTGGGGCAGCCGCAGCGCCGTCTCCGTGGGGACCACCAGCGCCCGGGTGGCGATGGCCACCGCGCGGGGGACGCGCAGGGACCAGCGGAAGAGGTCGTCGAGCGAGGGGCGAGGCCCGGAGGCGAGCAGCGCCGTGAGCCCGGCGCCGAGGGCGAGCGCGATGGCGGTGCGACGGGCGCGGGGGGAGGGCTGCTCCAGCGCGGCGGCCATGGCGAGCGCGACGGCGGCGGGGCCGAAGCCGGCGGAGGCGCCGAGGCCCAGCAGGCCGAGGGCGAGCGCGGGCGCGGCGCGGCGGTGCTCGAGCGAGAGCGCGATGCCCGCGAGGCAGGCGGCGGAGAGGGCCTCGCCGCGGGCCGCGAGGTGGCCGTAGGACTCCACGAGCGAGGGGTGCAGCGCGAAGGCGCCGAGCACGAGGGCGCGCCAGGGGTGGACCCGCTCGCCCGGGTGTCGAGCGAGCGCCAGGCCCAGCAGGAGCCAGAGGGTGAGCAGGTGCAGCGCGAGGGAGGCGAGGTGGTGGAGCTGCGCGGCGACGATGAAGCGGTGCGGCGAGAGCGCGGCGACGGCGCGGAAGGAGAGCTCGACCGCGGGCTGCCAGCGAGGGGGCTGGGCGAAGACGTCCGCGCGGGGGAAGGGGCGGCGCAGCGGGACGAGGCGCAGGTCGTCGAGGAGCGGGTCGCCGGTGATGGCGGGCCACGCGCAGAGCAGCACCGCGGCGCAGAGCAGCAGGAGCAGCACGGGGCGGCGCACGCCCGACCGTATCCCGTAACGCCGCGCGCGAGGCAGGAGAATGGGATTCCCAAGCACGGGGCACATCTGGAACACTCCGCCCCCGTGGCCGCTGTCACCCTGCGAGGGATCCGCAAGACGCTGGGTCCAAACCTCATCCTCCGGGGCATCGACCTCGCGCTGACGAAGGGGGAATTCGCGGTGCTCGTCGGCCCCTCGGGCTGCGGCAAGAGCACGCTCCTTCGCACCGTCGCGGGCCTCGAGGAGCCCGACTCCGGCACCATCCTCCTCGGCGACCGCGACGTGACGCGCGCGCCCCCGCGCGACCGCGACATCGCGATGGTCTTCCAGAGCTACGCGCTCTATCCGCACCTCACGGTGCGAGACAACCTCGCCTTCGGCCTCAAGCTCCGCGGCGTCGACCCCAAGGAGATCGCCGCGCGCGTCGCCGAGGTCGCCCGCATGCTCACCATCGAAGCCCTGCTCGACCGCTTCCCCCGGGACATGTCCGGCGGCCAGCGGCAGCGCGTCGCCATGGGCCGCGCGGTGGTGCGACGCCCGCAGCTCTTCCTCTTCGACGAGCCCCTCAGCAACCTCGACGCGGCGCTGCGCGCCCAGGTGCGCGTCGAGATCAAGCGCCTGCACGCGAGCCTCGGCGCCACCATGCTCTACGTGACCCACGACCAGGTCGAGGCCATGACCCTCGCCGACCGCCTCGTGGTGCTGCGCGCCGGATCCGTCGAGCAGGAGGGCCCTCCGCTCGAGGTCTACCAGCGCCCCGCCTCGCGCTTCGTGGCCGGCTTCCTCGGCTCGCCCGCGATGAACTTCTTCACCGGCTCCATCGACGCGACGGGCCGCTCCGCCGAGGCCCCGGGCCTGCGCGTCGCGGTCGACCCCGCGCGCTTCGCCGCCCTCCCCCCGGGCCGCCCGGTGCTCATCGGCCTGCGCCCGCACGACGTCATCCCCGACCCCGACGGCGCCATCGACCTGCACGTCGAGGTGGTCGAGCCCATGGGCTTCGAGGCCTACGCCCACGGCACCGTCGGCGGCGTGGCCTTCGTCGCTCGCCTCGACGGCGACGCCGCGCTCCCCCGCCCCGGCGAGCGCCTTCCCCTCCGCGTAGGCGCCGGCTCGGTGCACCTCTTCGACCCGGCGACGGAGCGCTCCCTCGACGCGGGGCGCTCGTGATCGGGCGCCTCCGCCGGGCGCTGATGGCTGAGCGCGGCTGCGAAGACCCCGCCCACTTCAGCGGTTGCAGGCCCGCGAGCGGGCCGTCCGCAACCGCGGAGTGGGCGGCCTCTTCCTGGCGTCCCTCAACCCGCCTGAAGCCGATGGGACTCTGGGGAATTGGGGCCCTCGCCCTCACCCTCCTCCTCGCCGCGCCGTCGGCCTCCGCGCAGCACCTCACGCTCTGGCACGCCTACCGCGGCACCGAGCAGGCCGCCCTCGACCAGGTGCTCGACGCCTGGCGCCGAGCGCACCCCTCCGCCACCCTCGACGTGCTCGCGGTGCCCTTCGAGGCCTACGCCTCCAAGCTGGAGTCGGCGATCCCCCACGACAACGGCCCCGACGTCTTCGTCGACGCCCACGAGCGCCTCGCCAGCTACCGCGCCCTCGGCCTCGTCGCCCCCGTGGCCCGCTCGGGAGACCCGGCCTTTCCCGCCGTCGCCGCGCGCTTCGACGACACCGCCGTGCGCGCCCTCACCGCCGCGGGCGACCTCTACGCCTTCCCCCTCTCGGTGAAGTGCGTCGCCCTCTTCATCAACCCCGCCCTCTGGACCGACCCCGCACCCCCCGCCACGCTCGAGTCCATCGAGGCCCTGCGCCCCCGCCTCCCGCTCGGAACATACCCGCTCGTGTATGAGTCCCAGGGCGCCTACTTCCACGCGCCGCTGCTGCACGCCTACGGCGGCGCCATGCTCGACGACGCCGGGCGCTACGCCTTCGTCGGCCCCGCGGCGGAGCGCTCGCTTCGCCGGGTGATCGCCATGACCCGCGCGGGGGTGATCCCCGACGAGGCCTCCGGCGCGCTCGTCTCGCAGCTCTTCTCCACCGGCCACGCCGCGACCGCCATCTCCGGCCCGTGGCTCGCCGCCGAGCTCGGCTCCCGCGTCCCCTTCCGCGTGGCCCCGCTGCCCGCGCTCTCGGACGCCGGCGGCCGCCTCATGGAGCCCTACGCCACCGTCGAGGGCGCCTTCGTCTCCTCGCGCAGCCGCGACCCCGCCGCGGCCGTCGCGCTCGCCGAGGCCCTCACGGAGGTGCCCGCCGCGGTGGTGCGCGCGCGCGTCGGCCGCCAGGTGGTCGCCACCCGCGACGCCTGGACCGCCGACCCCGAGCTCGCCCGCGACCCCGTGCTCTCGGTGTTTCGCGAGGCCGCCGCGCCCGCCCGCCCGATGCCCACGCACCCGCACATGCGCGCGGTGTTCGAGCCCGCGAGGCAGGCGATCCTGAAGGCGCTCCGGGGCGACCGCTCGCCGCGCACCGCCCTCGAGGAGGGCGCGCACCGCTTCGCCGACGTGACCCGCCCGCTCCCGCGACGCCGCGACGCCACGCTCGCGCTCCTCGCGGTGGGCCTCGCTGCCATGGGCCTCGCGCTCAACGCCCTGCGCGGAGTACGTGACCCGGTATTCCGCCGCGACCTCCGTCGCTCGCTGCCGGCCTACGCGTGGGTGATGCACGCCGCCGTCACGCTCGCCCTGCTGGTGGTGGTGCCGCTGGTCATCGGCGCGGTGACCTCGCTCTACGCCACCCGCGAGGGCCACTCGTACTACGTGGGACTCGCCAACTATCTCGACATCCTCACGGCGCGCGGCGGCCCCCTCCTGGCAACGGGATCGTTCTATCGGGTGCTGCTGGTCACCGTGCTGTGGACCGCCGCCAACATCACCCTGCACGTCTCCATCGGCGTCGCGCTCGCGCTCCTGCTCTCCCGCCCTCTGCTGCGGATGAAGGCCCTCTATCGGGTGCTGCTGATCATCCCGTGGGCGGTTCCCTCCTATGTGACGGCGCTCGCGTGGCGGGGGATGTTCCATCGGCAGTTCGGGGCCGTGAACGCGCTGCTCACCACCCTCGGGGGAGAGCCGGTGAGCTGGTTCGCGCGCTTCTCCACGGCCTTCGCGGCCAACGTCACCACCAACGTCTGGCTCGGCTTTCCCTTCATGATGGTGGTCACCATCGGCGCGCTCGCGGGCATCCCGAAGGACCTCTATGAAGCCGCCGCGGTCGACGGCGCCACCGCGTGGCAGCAGTTCTGGAAGGTCACGGTGCCGATGCTCCGACCCGCCATGGGCCCCTCCGTGGCCATGGGCGCCGTCTGGACCTTCAACCAGTTCAACGTGGTGTTCCTGGTGTCCGGTGGAGAGCCCGATGGCGAGACGGACATCCTGGTGAGCGAGGCCTATCGCTGGGCCTTCACCCGACAGGCCCAGTACGGCTACGCCTCCGCCTACGCCGTGCTCATCTTCCTGATCCTCTTGCTGGTGACCCGGCGGCGCTCCCCGGAGGCGCTCCCATGAACCGCCGCTCTCCCTGGTGGACCGAGCTCCTCGTGCACGCCGCGCTGCTCATCGCGGTGGCCTTCGCGCTCTATCCCGTGCTCTGGGTGGTCACGCTCGCGCTCTCCCCGAGCGGAACCCCCTCACCGCGGGCGCTCCCCTGGCCCGAGGCGGTCTCTCTCGACAACTTCCGCGCGGTCACCCTCCAGCACGACGCCGCGGGCCGCTGGCTCTTCGGCCGTCAGCTCTTCAACTCCGTGTTCGTCGCCGTCGCCACCGCGGTGACCTCCGTCGCCCTGGCCACGCCCGCGGCCTATGCGATGGCCCGCATGCGCTTCGTGGGAGACCGCGCCGGCATGCGGGTGCTCCTGGCCACACAGATGTTCCCCGGCGTGGCGACCGCGGTGCCGCTCTACGTGATCCTCGACGCGCTCCGGCTGCTCGACACGCGCGCCGGGCTGGTGCTGGTCTATGCGACCACGGCGCTGCCCTTCGCGATGTTCCAATTGCGCGGGGCCTTCGAGGCGATTCCGCGCGAGCTCGAGGAGGCCGCCATGGTCGATGGCGCCACGCGCTGGCAGGCCTTCTTCAAGGTGGTGCTCCCGGCCGCGCGACCCGGCATCGCCGTCACCGCCCTCTTCGCCTTCATGGCCGCATGGAACGAGTTCATCCTCGCGGCGACCTTCCTCTCCCATGAAGACGCCTTCACGCTGCCGGTGGCGCTGCAGCGATACGTGGGCGAGCACGACGCCGCGTGGGGGCGCTTCGCGGCGGGCGCGATGGTCGTGAGCGTGCCGGTGATGGCGGTGTTCTACGCCGTGCAGCGCCACCTCGTGGGCGGGCTCACGGCGGGGAGCGTGAAGGGATAAGGAGCGGGGGAGGAGGGGCGGTCAGCCCCAGGGCGGCGTCCTCAAGCGGCTTGAATTCCGCATTGGCGTCGATGCCCCCACCCGCGCTGCCGCGCACCCCTCGCCCCAAGGCAGAGCCTTGGGGGAGGGGCT
>CBIHPK010000224.1:0-11028 GCA_966211675.1 uncultured Myxococcaceae bacterium | reverse complement strand
CGGTTGCGCCAGCAACCGGCGCTCCTTCAGGAAGTCCCGCGAAGGCGGGACGCTCCGTTCCAGGCTCCCACTTCAGCGGTTGCAGGCCCGCTCGCGGGCCGACCGCAACCGCGGAGTGGGCGGCGTCGCAGCGGCGACCTACCCGTTTCCAAAAGCGCCCCCTGGACCAGTGGTTCCGGTGCGTTCCGAACGCTGTCGAGATGTGTAGAAAAGAAGGTGTTTCAACACGCGGCGACGGGCCCATCGGCCCCATGGGAGAGCCAGCCCTCACGGCGCACCTCCCTGGCCCGCGCGCCGACGCACCCGCTCGGGCAGCAGCCCGGAGGCCACCACCAGCAGCGCGAAGGCCGGGATCAGCACCACCCAGGCGAGCTCCTCGTAGACCGTGCGCTGCGTCTCCGAGACCTCCGAGCGACGCAAGCGAGCCAGCTGTCGTCGCACCGCGTCGATGCCCACCTCGCCCGCGCGAGGGCGGAAGTACGTCCCGTGCCCCTCCGTCGCCACGTTTCGAAGCTGCTGCTCCATCTGCGCCGTGAACTGCGTCTGCTTGATCTCTCCGCGAGAGTCTCGCTCGTAGCCCGCCATCCGGCCGTCCTGCGTGTACGCTGGGATGGGTTCGGGCACCGTGCTCCCGATCGCGTCGATGAAGACCTGCACCCCGTCCGCCGCCGCCTCGCGAGCGGCCGCCACCGGGTCGCCGTCGAGGTCCTCTCCGTCGGTGATCAACAGGATCACCCGCGACCGTCGGCCCGCCAGCGGGTCTCGACGGAGCAGGTCGCGCGCCGCGGAGATGGCCCGCCCGATGGACGTCCCCTGCACCGGAAACTCCCACGGGTGCGCGTCGCGGAAGAAGCGCAGCGCCGCCTCGTGGTCCGTCGTCAGCGGGTACTCCATGGTGTCGCCCGCGAAGAGCACCACCGCCACGCGGTCGCCGGGCTCCTCCGTGAGCAGGCGCTCCAGCTCCGCCTTCGCGCGCTCGATGCGCGAGGGCGCCACGTCGCGCGCCAGCATCGACTTGGACACGTCGAGGCACACCACCACGTCGATGCCTCGCCTCGCGACCACCTCGGTGCGCGACCCGTGCTGTGGCCTCGCCGCACCGACCGCCAGCAGCGCCACCGCCAGCAGCACCAGCACCGAGCGCGCCGCGCGCCAGCCCGCGGGCGACCCGTCGCGCAGGCTCGACACCAGCAGCACGTCGCCGAAGCGAGCGAGGTCGCGCCGTCGAGCCCACGTCGCATAGGCCATCAGCGCCCCCAGCAAGGGCACCAGCGCCAGCAGCCACAGCCACGCCACCGCCCCGAACCTCACGGGAACCTCCTCAGACGCGTGGACGAGAGCAGCACCTCCAGCGCCAGCAGCGCCAGCGCCGCGGCCACCAGCCACGGGTACAGCTCGGCGTAGCGGGCGCCCGCGTCGGCGATCTTGCTGCGCTCCAGCTGGTCGAGGATGGTGTGGAAGCTCTGGGCGAGGCCCGCCCGGTCGACCGCTCGGAAGAACTGTCCCCCGGTCGTGGTCGCGATGTCCTGCAGCAGCTGCGGGTCCACCGGGAAGCGCGCCGTCGCGTACACCGGGCGCCCCGCGAGGTCGACGCCCTGCTGCACCGGCGCCTCCTCCGCGGTCCCCACCAGGATCGTGTAGACCTTCACCCGCAGCGCCGTCGCGAGCTGCGCGGCCTCTCGCGGGTCGACGTGCCCGGCGTTGTTGGCGCCGTCGGTGAGCAGCACCACCACCTTGCTGCGCGCGTCGCTGTGGCGCAGCCGGTTGAGGGCCGTGCCGAGCCCGTCGCCGATGGCGGTTCCGGAGCCGTCGATGAGGTCGAGGCTGAGCGCGCTCACCATGCGCTGGAGCACCGTGTAGTCGAGCGTCGGCGGCACCACCGTGAAGGCCTCTCGGCCGAAGACCACCAGCCCCATGCGGTCGCTGCGACGGCGCTGGATGAACTCGCCCACCACCTCCTTGGCCGCCTCGAGGCGCGTGGGCTGCAGGTCCGCCGCGCGCATCGAGCCCGACAGGTCGATGGACATCACGATGTCGATGCCCGACAGCTCCAGCGCGTCGGGCGCGTCGACCCGCTGCGGGCGCGCGAGGGCGATGCCCACCAGCACGATGGCCGCCACGCGAAGGGCGCCGGGGAGGTGGATCAGCCGGGCGCTCAGGGTGCGCGGGGCCGATCGCAGCGCCGCGCCCTGGGACACCTTGAGGCGGGTGAGGGCCTCGCCCGGGACCGCGCCCGCGCGCTTCCAGAGCAGCCGGGAGAGTACATAGACCAGTAAGGTCCCGGGGAGCACGAGCAGCATCCACGGGGACTTGAACTGCAGGTCCCAGCCCTCCCATCGGGCGTAGCCGTAGAGGCCGCCGAGGACGAGCAGGAGCAGGAGCGCGGCCATCCACGCGACGGGCCCCGCGGGCGAGCGGTGCCGGGGGATCGCGGGCCGCACGGGCACGGGCCTTCCGCGGAGCTTCACGAGGCGCCTCCGCGCGAGGCTTCCTGCGCCGTGGCCATCATCGGGCGGCCGCGCTCGACCAGCGAGACCGCCGAGGCGAGGATGGCGTCCGAGTCCTCGTGGGCGGGCACGTAGCGGGCGAACTTCACCAGGTCGCACTCGCGAAGGAGGTTCTCGACCTCGACCAGGGTCACCCCGGCGAGCGGGTGCTTTCGCAGGTGGGCGAGGATCTCGTCGGTGGTCATCTCGATGGCGTCGAAGCCGCGCACGCCGCCCAGGTAGCGGCGCACCACGTCGGAGACGGCGTCGTAGTAGTCCTTGGTGAGGCCGCGCGCGAGGAGGTCGCCTCGGGCGAGCACCTCCAGCGCGTCGCGGGCGATGAAGTACGGGTGCCTCGGCGGCGGCGGCGGCGGAACCACCTTGGGGCGACGGCGCAGCCAGGCGGCGACGGAGAGCGCGGCGACGACGGCGAGGAAGAGCGCGTCGAGGCCGAGGGAGACGTGGCGGAGGGTGAGCGCGTCGCGGCGGACGTCCTCCGGGCGGGTGATGTCCCGTGGCTGCGGGTGCGACGCGTTGCCGAAGACCGAGCGCACGCGGAAGCGCACCTCCGGGGTGCAGATGCGGGCGATCTCGTCGCCGGTGTTCACCCGCGCGTTCATCGGGCGGATCACCACGTCGCCGGCGCGGAAGGGCTGCAGCGCGACGACCACCTCGGAGCGCAGGCGGCCGTCCCGCTCGCCGTGCACGCTGCGGTCGCGCTCGGGCTGCTCGCGGGCGTACTCGAGCTCGATGCCGGGCTGCTGCAGCGCCACCGCGTCGGGCTCGAACTCCACGCGGTCGTGGGTGCGGTAGCGGAAGGTCCACGTGACGCGCACCCGGTCGCCGACCTGGGGGTTGGGGGGCGAGACCGAGACCTCGACGGCGGGCGCGTGGTCGGCCGGGAGCGGGTCGGCGACGCACTCCCCGGCGGCGCGAGCGGGCGCCGGGGCCGCGGGGCGAGAGGCGTCGGCGGCGACGGAGGCGTCCTGGGCGAGGGCGAGCGAGGGCGCGAGGAGCAGCGCGGCGAGGGCGGCGGGGCGGGCGTTCATCCGGCGTGCATCCTTCGGGCGCGGCGGCGGAAGAACTCCGCGAGGGCGGTGATGTACGGGCGGTGCGTGGCGACGTTGATGGCGTCCAGGCCCAGCCGGCGGAAGAGCGTGTCGCGGGTGACCTTCTGCTGAGCCACGGTGCGGCGGTAGTGCTCCCGCACCCGAGGGTCGCGCGTGTCGACCTCGATCCACTCGCCGGTCTCCAGGTCTTCGGCGAGCATGACGCCGACGTCCGGGAGCTCGTCCTCGCGGGGGTCGCTCACATAGACCGGGACCAGGTCGTGGCGGGCGGCGGCGACGCGCAGCGCGTGGTCGTAGTCGTTGCCGAGGAAGTCGCTCACCACGAAGGACACCGCGCGTCGGCGCGACAGGTGGCCGAGCACCTCCAGGGCCTGCGAGAGGTTGGTGCCCACGGGCTCGCCGTGCGGCCTCGGCGCGGGCTTGAACTGCATGATCTCGCTCACCACGCGCATCACGTGGCGCGCGCCCTTGCGCGGCGGGACGACCTTCTCCACGCGGTCGGTGAAGAGCACCAGGCCCACGCGGTCGTTGTTCTTGACGGCGCTGAAGGCCAGCACGGCGCTCACCTCGGCGACCAGCTCGCGCTTGAACATCGAGCGGGTGCCGAAGTCCTGCGAGCCCGACAGGTCGACCAGGAGCATCACGGTCATCTCGCGCTCCTCGCGGAAGACCTTGATGTGCGGGGCGTTGGTGCGGGCGGTGACGTTCCAGTCGATGAAGCGGACGTCGTCGCCGGCCTGGTACATCCGCACCTCGTCGAAGGCCAGGCCGCGGCCCTTGAACACCGACGCGTACGCGCCCACGAGCTGGTCGTTGGCGAGCCGCGCCGTGGTGATCTCGATGCGCCGAAGCTTCTTGAGCAGCTCCTTGGGGATCATCGGAGGGCCTCTATGGCACCTCGACGGCCTCGAAGATGCGGCTCACCACCTGGTCGGCGGTGACCTCCTCGGCCTCGGCCTCGTAGGTGAGCGAGATGCGGTGGCGCAGCACGTCCATGCCGATGGCCTTCACGTCCTCGGGGATGACGTAGCCGCGGTGCTGGAGAAACGCCCTCGCCCTCGCGGCCATGTTGAGCGCGATGGAGGCGCGCGGCGAGGCGCCGTAGCGGATCATCGGGGCGAGCTCCTT
The DNA here is from genome assembly GCA_966211675.1 of uncultured Myxococcaceae bacterium. Classification (GTDB taxonomy): domain Bacteria; phylum Myxococcota_A; class Polyangia; order Polyangiales; genus SCUS01. The sequence goes on along the minus strand of CBIHPK010000224.1, from coordinate 6,344 downwards.
GAGCCCGGCCTTCTGCGGGTCGCGCGTCGCGAACACCAGCGAGATGATGTAGTCCTTGAGCTTGTCGTCGACGTAGATCTCGGGGATCACCTTGCGGGCCGCGAGGATCTGCTCGGGCGTCACCTTCGGGGACACGGTGGCGGGGGAGACGGCGGTCTGCCGGTCCATGATGGCGCGCTCCTCCTCGCGGGTGGGGTAGCCCACCTTCACCATCAGCATGAAGCGGTCGATCTGCGCCTCCGGGAGGGGGTAGGTGCCCTCCTGCTCCACGGGGTTCTGCGTGGCCATCACGATGAAGGGATCGGGGAGCTTGAAGGTCTGGTCGCCGAGGGTGACCTGGCCCTCCTGCATGGCCTCGAGCAGCGCGCTCTGCACCTTGGCGGGCGCGCGGTTGATCTCGTCGGCGAGCACCAGGTTGGCGAAGATGGGGCCCTTCTTGGGGACGAAGGTGCCGTCCTGCGGGCGGTAGATGACCGTGCCCACGAGGTCCGCGGGGAGCAGGTCGGGGGTGAACTGCACCCGAGCGAACTGCGCCTGGAGCACGTCGCAGAGGGTGCGCACGGTGAGGGTCTTGGCCAGGCCGGGGACGCCTTCGAGCAGCACGTGGCCGCGGGCGAGCAGGCCGATGAGCAGGCGCTCGACCATGGTGTTCTGCCCGACGATGACGCGGCCCACCTCCGTGAGGATGTCGTCGATGAACTTCGACTCTTGCTGGACCAGGTCGTTGAGAGCGCGGTTGTAGGTCATAGGTCGGCGATGTCTCGGCGATGGGGTGCGACGGCGATGCGAGGGGCGCTGTACCGCAGCGGCGCGGCGCCATGCAACCCGATGGAGAGGGGGATCTATTCCCCGCGGCGCACACCGGGGCCCGCGCATGGGTTGCCTCGCGCGAGCGCTCCGTGCTTGGCTCCACGGCGTCGTCACCGACCCGCTCCATGGACAGCGACACCCTCGAAGCCCCCACCACGCTCCCGGCCGGCGCCCGCTTCGGGGCCTACGAGGTCGTGCGCGTGCTGGGCGCCGGGGCCTTCGGCACGGTGTACGAGGCCGTCCGGCACCCGCTGAGAAAGCGCGTCGCGCTCAAGGTGCTGCACGCCGACATGGCCCGAAACCCCGAGGCCGTGGCGCGCTTCCTCCGAGAGGCCGAGGCCGCCTCGCAGCTCGACCACCCGCACATCGTCGACGTGCAGGACCTCGGGGCCATCGACGGGTCGTCCTTCCTGGCGATGGAGTTCCTGGAGGGAGAGACCCTCGACGCGCGCCTCGACCGGGTGACGCGCCTCTCCGTCGAGGACGCCCTCGACCTCCTGCTCCCCATCCTCTCCGCGGTCTCCGCGGTGCACGCGCGAGGGATCATCCACCGCGACCTCAAGCCCGCCAACGTCTTCCTCAGCCTCGGTCCGCAGGGAGATTTCCCGCGGCTGCTCGACTTCGGCATCGCCAAGGACACGCACTCCAGCACCTCCCTCACCCTCACCGCGGCCGTGCTCGGGACCCCTTCGTACATGTCCCCCGAGCAGGTGCGCGAGTCTCGCCTCATCGACCTGCGCAGCGACGTCTGGGCCCTCGGCGTGGTGCTCTACCAGTGCGTCACCGGCCGCCGCCCCTTCGAGGGAAGCTCCCTCTTCGAGACCTTCGAGCAGATCATGCGCGGCCCCATCGCCCCGCCCGGCGCCACCGCCCCCGGCGTCCCCCCGGGCTTCGACGCGGTGGTGCTCCGCGCCCTGCAGCGCGACCCCGGCCAGCGCTTCGCGAGCGTCCGCGATCTCGGCGCCGCGCTCATCCCCTTCGCCTCGCCGCGCGCCCAGGCCGCGTGGGGGCGTGAGTTCATCCGCTCCGAAGCCCCCTCCCGCTCTCCCTCCGCGACGCTCTCGGAGCCGCCCTCCCGCTCTCCCTCCGCGACGCTCTCGGAGCCGCTCTCGGAGCCACCCCCGGAGCCCGTGGTCCCGACGCACTCGCTGCGACCGTTGATCCTCGGCGTCGGGGCCATCACCGCGGCGCTCCTGCTCATCGCCGCGGTGGTCTCCTTCCGGGACCGTCCGACCCTCTCGTCGTCGCGCCCTCCGCTCGTCCTTCGCAGCGAGCCCGCGCCCGCTCCCGCTCCCGCTCCGGTGGCCGCCGCTCCGGCTCCGGCGCCGCCTCCGGTCGTCCCCGACGCGCCCGCTCCGACGCCCGCTCCGGTGCTGCGTCCGACGGTGCATCGCCCCGTGCGCCCCGCGAGGCCCCGCGCTCCCTCGACGCCCCCGGCGGGCATCGGCAACTACTGACCCATGGACACCACGATGAAACGATCGGGCTTGTGGCTGCTCCTCGCGCTCGCGACGCCGGTGATCGCGAGGGCGCAGAGCCCGGCCGTCGAGGCGCAGCACCGCCGGGGTATGGCCCTGCGCGCCCAGGGGCAGAACGCCGAGGCGGCGGAGGTGTTCCGGACCATCTACGCGCAGACGAGGGAGCCTCGGGCCCTCGCGCGGCAGGGCCTCGCGGAGGCCGCCGCGGAGCAGTGGGTGGCCGCCGACGAGCACCTGCGAGCGGCCCTGGGCTTCGCCACCGACGCGTGGATCAACACCAACCGACAGGCCCTCGCTCGCGACCTCGGCCTGGTCGAGGCGCACCTCGGGACCCTCGAGGTCGTGGCCCCGGTCGCGGGCGCGGAGCTTCGGGTGAACGACGCCGTGCGTGGGAGGCTCCCGCTCTCGGCGCCGCTGCGGGTGCTCGCGGGCACCGCCCGCCTCGAGCTGCGCGCGGAGGGCTACTCGCCGCTGATCCGCGAGGTGAGCGTGGCGCCCGGAGTGACGACGCCGCAGCGCATCGAGCTGCAGCCGCAGCGCATCGAGCTGCAGCCGCAGCGGGTGACCCCTCCCGCGCCGCCGCCGGTGGTGGTGGCGACGGCGGTGACCCCGCCTCCCGCGCCGCCGGTGCCGGTGAGGATGCAGGCGCCTCGGCCCCCCGAGATGCAGACACACATCCCCCCGGAGCCCCCTCCGCCCACGCGCACGATGCCGCGCGTGCTGGGCATCACCGGGCTCGCCCTGGGCGCGGTGGGGATCACCCTCGGCGCGGTGGGCCTCGCCCTGCGCAACGGCGACGCGAGCACCTTCGAGGAGCGCGGCTGCCGGCTGGCTCGCGAGGGCGACTCCATCGCGATCAGCCCCGCGGGCGCGGACTGCGACGGGCTCTACAGCCGCGGCAACACCATGCAGGCGCTGAGCGTGGCGGGCTTCGTGGCGGGGGGCGTGTTCGCGGCGGCGGGCGCGGTGCTGCTGCTCACCATGCCGTCGGGGCGAGGGCGCGAGGGCCTGGCGCTGCGCTGCGGGATGGGCCCCGGCGACGTCGGCATCGCCTGCGGCGGGAGCCTCTAGCGACGCGACGGGAGCGTCGTCACTCGTTGCTGGTGGCGATGCTGAAGTACGCGGTGCCGGTGTCGGTGCCCGCGGTGAGGACGGGCGTGCGGGTGCCGACGTTGGTGTGGTTCACCACGGCGAGGTTGCCCGCGCGGATGGGCCCCGCGGCGGGCGTCCCGAAGACGAAGTCGGCCTCGCCGTTGCGGTCGAGGTCCCCGGCGGCGACGGCGGCGTAGCCGAAGCGACCGGTGGAGGAGATGGTCAGCGCGGGCTCCATGGAGTTGATCGCGCCGAGGCCCGTGGCGCTGCCCAGGTAGATGCCCAGCACGCCGCCCGTGTTGGTGGCCGTGGCCGTCGGCGGAACCGGGCTCCCTCCGCAGGCGACGTCCCCGAAGCCGTCGCCGTTCCAGTCGCCGAGGGCGACCAGCGAGGCGCCCTGGCTCGCGTCGCTGCCCGCGCTCCGGGTGCTGGTGCTCAGCAGGGTGAGCGCGCCCCCGGCGCCGCCCGAGAAGAGGTACACGCGGCCGTTGCCGAGGGCGAGGTCGTAGCCGCTCGCGGCGAGGTCCGGGCGGCCGTCGCGGTTGACGTCGCCCGCGTCGATGATCGCGAAGCCGAAGACCTGCGACCCCACCGCCGGGACGCTGAGCGTCGAGCGCGGCGCCGGAGCGAAGCCCCCCGCGGCGCCCGCGAACACATACACGCGCCCGCCCCCGAGGCCCGGCGCTCCGACGACCAGCTCGTCGCGGCCGTCGCCGTCGCCGTCCCGCAGCCGGGTGAGCACGCTGCCGAAGCGCGCGCCCGCGCCGCCCGGCGAGGCGAGGACCTGCGCCGCCGCCGCCGAGAAGCCCGACGCGCTGCCGCGGAAGAGGTAGACCGCGCCGGCCGTTCCGTTGGCCTCCGGGGCGCCGACCGCCACGTCGCCGAAGCCGTCGCCGTTGATGTCGCCCACGGAGACCGCGGCCGCGCCGAAGCGGTCGCCGGACGCCGCGCCCGCGAGGTCGGTGGTGGGTGTCGCTCGCAGGCCCGAGGCGCCGCCGAGGTAGAGCAGCGCGTGGCCCGAGCCGCGGCCCTCGGCGCCGACGAGGACGTCCACGAAGCCGTCGTTGTTGACGTCCCCGGCGCTCGCCACGGCCCAGCCGAAGCGGTCGCCCACCGCGGCGCCGGGGTCGACGATGCGCGTCGGGGCGCTGGTCGCGAGGCCCATCGCGCCGCCCTGGTAGACCCACGCGCGGCCCGCGGCGGCGCCGAGGGACCACTCTCCCGCGACGATGTCGGGGTAGCCGTCGCGGTTGATGTCGCCCGCGGCGAGCGATCGGCCGAGGCGCCCGGTGATGCCGACGGGAGAGGCGAGCGTGCGCGTCGGCGTGGCGGGCAGCGCGCCGGAGGCCGACTGGTAGACGTAGACCTCGCCGAAGAAGTCGGCGGCGTTGGGGTTGGAGGTGACGAGGTCGGGCCGCAGGTCGCCGTTGAAGTCCGCGGCGGTGAGGCCCAGCAGGGCGCCGCCCGAGGGGCTGTCCATCCGGACCGTCGGGGTGGTGATCGCCCCGGTCGGGGCGCCGCGGTAGGCGTGCACCCGGCTCGAGGTGGTGGGGCTCCCCTTGGTCATCACGGCGAAGTCGCCGTAGCCGTCGCCGTCGAGGTCGCCGAGGCCCGCGAGGCGGACGCCCTGGGTGGTGAAGCGCTCGCTCATCCCGACGAGGTGCACCGCGGGCGTGGCCGCGAGGAGCGACGGACCGGCGAGGTAGCCGTAGACGTCCCCGGGGAGGTTTCCGCCCGCGGGCTGCTCGGACACGAGGAGGTCCGGGAGGCCGTCGCCGTTGAGGTCGCCCGCGGCGGCGTTCACATAGCCGAAGGCGAGCAGGTCGATCGCGCTGGTGCCGGGGTCCGTGAGCAGCACGTCGGCGGTGTCGGCGGGGCCGGTGGCGCGGCCGCGGAAGACGCGCAGGCGCCCGTGGCGCACGGCCATCGTCGGGCTGGGTGCGCCCCAGAAGAGCTCGGAGGCGCCGTCGGCGTCGAGGTCGCCCGGAGAGCCGAAGGAGTACGACCAGTCGCGGAGGTCTTCGAGCTGGGTGAGGGTCCACGCGCGGGTGGTGGAGATGCCGCCGGGGCCGCCGCGGTAGAACCAGAGCTGGGCGGGGTTCGGCGCGGCGGTGGCGGTCACGAGCACCGCGATGTCGCCATAGCCGTCGCCGTCGAAATCCCCTACGGAGCGGGCGCGAAACGCGAGCATGCCCCGATCGAGCGCGATGTCCTGCGCGTAGCGGGTCGAGATCCCCGACGGGCCTCCATGGAACAGCGTCACGTGCGGGGTGTTGGTGGTGTTTCCGAGGCTGCGGAAGACGATCACGTCGGAGTAGCCGTCGCCGTTGACGTCGCCCGCGGACTCGACGAAGGGCGTGGCGCTCGGCTGCGCGAAGGGCGGGACGAAGGTGGTCGTCGGGGCGCTCGGGAGGCCCGACGGACCGCCCTCGTAGACGGCGACGGTGCCCTCCCAGCCGTTGGTTCCGAAGGCGGCGGTCAGCAGGTCGGCGCGGCCGTCGCCGTTGGCGTCGAAGATGTCGCCCCAGTACGAGCCCGCGGTGGTCGCGCGGCCCTCGACCGTCGCCTCCCAGGTCGGGCCGTAGAGGTTGGCCGATGGGCCGTCGAGGGAGGCGACGCGCCAGAAGAACACGCCGTAGGGCAGGTCGGCGGTGGGCCGGGCGTTGCGCGCCGTGGCCATGACGGTCTCGAGCACCCGCGTGCAGGCCCGATCGGCGCAGAGCTGGAGCTGCGACCGGACCGCGCCCGACGGCAGCGCCCACCGGAACACCGGACGCCGCGAGGTGAGCCTCGAACCCGAGGGGGGCGACATCGGCCGGGCCCGCTCCACCAGCGGGACATCGGCGCCGACATCCGCGGGGCCCGCGTCGGCCGGTCCGCGATCGGTCGCCACGTCCATCGCGACGGGGACGTCCATCGCGACGGGGACGTCCATCGCGACGGGGACGTCCATCGCGACGGGGA
>CBIHPK010000223.1:0-11040 GCA_966211675.1 uncultured Myxococcaceae bacterium | reverse complement strand
CTCCTTCGAGGGGCTTCCTGAAGGAGCGCCGGTTGCTGGCGCAACCGTCGGGAGGACACCGACCGCCGCGATGGAACTCCATGCGACGCTCTGCGGCTTGTCTCTCTGCTCCGTGTGAGCACCTACGTCCCCTTCATCGAGCGCTCCAGCGCTCGATGCGCCTGCAGAGAGTCCCGCGCAGGCGGGACGATCAGCCCCAGGCTCCCACTTCAGCGGTTGCAGGCCCGCTCGCGGGCCGTCCGCGACCGCGAAGTGGGCGGCGTCGCCGTGGAGATGAGGCCAACGATGAGCTGTACGACCCCTCCGGGGTCCCCTCCTACCCGCACCCGAGCGCCCGCATCCGGGCCCTCGCGTCCTCCGCGGTGAGCGAGCGAGGCGTCGCGCGGCCCCAGCGCTCGACCACCTGCCGGAAGGCCTCGCACGCCCCCGAGCGGTCGCCCGTCGCCTCGCGCGCCACCCCGAGGTCGCGCACCGCCCTCATCTGCTCTACCGGGAAGCGCAGCGCGTAGCAGGACGTCGCCGCCCGGGTGAGCGCCGGCAGCGCCTCCGCCGGTCGCCCCGCCAGCAGGTACGTGCGCCCCACCACGGCGTCGACGTGCATCGCCGGCTGCAGCGCGTAGGGCGGCAACCCCCCGAAGCGAGGCAGCGCCGCCAGCGCCGCGCGCGCCTCCTCCGGCGTCTCCGCGCCCGCCGCGTACTGCGTCACCCAGAGGAAGCCGCCCACCTCCGGCAGCGCGCTCTGCCGACGCTCCCACCACTGCCTCCGCGCGGACCGCTGCGCCTCCGCCGCGGTCGCCGTCAGCGTCCCCGCCCGGAGCTGCACCGAGATCAGCGCCTGCGTGGGGTCCCGCTCCAGGGCGCGGTCGTCCGTGCGGGGGTTGGCCTCCCACGCGTCGCGCCGCTCGAGGAAGCGCTGCGCCACCCTCGCCGCCTCCTCCGCGCGCCCCTGCTCCTCCAGGATCAGCGCCAGCGCCCTCGCCGCCGTCGCGTGGTCGGCCTCCGCGCGGTTGGGCTCGACCAGCGCCTCCACGGCCTCCGCCCGCCGCGCCGCCTCCGCGAGGTCGCCCCCCAGCGCCGCCAGCGCGCGCGCGTCCTCCAGCTCGGACTGCGCCCGCCGCTCCGGGGCCTGCGCCGCCCTCGACTGCACCAGCGTCTCTCGCACCGCGTCGAGCGAGCGCCCCTGGCCCGCCAGCGCGTAGGCCAGGAACCGCAGCGCCGACCCGCCCTCCCGGCTGAGGAGCATCCAGCGGCGCGCCGTGGTCTCCGCCGCGGCGCAGTCGCTCACGGCCAGGTCGAGGTACACCTGCTCCCGAAGGCAGGCCGTCGCCGAGGGGGACACCGAGAGGCACTCGCCCAGCGCTCGCCGTGCCCCGGTGAGGTCGCCCAGGTAGGCCAGCGAGTCGGCCCTCGCCGCTCGCGCCGGGACGTGCCCCGGGTCGATGGCGCTCGCCCTCTGGTACGAGGCCACCGAGGCCCGCAGGTCGTGCTCGCCCTGCACCTTGCCCAGCGTGGAGAGCACCTGCACGTCGTCCGGGAAGCGCCGCGCGACCGCTTCGAGGCGAGCGCTCGCCGCCGCGAAATCCGTGGGCGTCTCGGTGTACGCGGGCGCCAGCGCGTCGAGCAGGGCGCGGTCGCGCTCGTCGAGCGAGGCCCTCAGGGCGAGGGCCCGGAGGAAGGACTCGCGCCCCCGCTCGACGCCCCGCTCCAGGGCGATGCGCAGGTGCGCCGCGGCGAGCGACGGGTCGAGCTGCGCCGCTCGGGTGTAGCGCTCCAGGGCGAGCTCCTGGGCGCCGTCGCGCGCCGCGTGGAGCCCCTCGGCGTAGGCCCGAAGCGCCTCGGCGCTCGACGACGACGGAGCCGGGTCCTCGGTGATGGGCCGGTGGCCCCACGAGGGCGTGGACTGGTGCGCCACGGCGCGAGCGCGGCGCAGCCTCGTCGCGGGCTGCCGCAGCGAGAGCGCCCCGACGGCGCCCAGAGCGACCAGGCCCACGGCGCCGAACAGCACCCGCTTCTGGGTGCGCGGCCGCGAGGGGGCGGAGGGCGTGACGATCACCGAGGTGCGCGGCGACGACGAGGTGGGGGCCGAGAGTTGCGCGGGCGACGACGAGGCCGGCGCGGAGACCAGCGACCTCGTGGTGGCGGAGGAGGGGTCGAGCGCGTCGAGGTCGGCCAGCAGGTCGCGCGCGCTGGGGTGGCGGTCCACAGGGCGCTTGGCCATGCAGCGGGCGATGACCCGCTCGAGCTCGGGGGTGACCTCGGGGTTGATCGTCGAGGGGGCGGCGGGCTCGTCGCGGCAGAGGGCGATGATCACGTCCATCGCGGAGTCGCCCGCGAAGGGCCGAGCGCCGGTGACCATCTCGTAGAGCACGACGCCCAGGGAGAAGAGGTCCGTGCGAGCGTCGGTGGCCTTCCCCGCGGCCTGCTCGGGGGACATGTACCCGGGCGTCCCCATGATCTGCCCGGGCATGGTCATCGCGGCGGCGGTGACGTCCTGGCCGTCGCCCACGTCCGCGGGCTCGTCGAGCCTCGCCAGGCCGAAGTCGAGGATCTTCACCTCGCCCTCCTCGGTGATCATCACGTTGTCGGGCTTGAGGTCGCGGTGCACCACCGCCCGCTCGTGGGCCTTCGTCAGCCCCCGGGCGATGTCCCTCGCGATGCGCACCGCCGCGGCGATGGGGAGCGGTACGCCCGCGATGCGGCTCGCGAGGCTCGCGCCCTCGACCAGCTCCATCGCGATGAAGACGCGCCCCTCGCTCTCGCCCACCTCGTACACGGTGGCGATGGAGGCGTGCGTGACCGCCGCGGCCGCGCGGGCCTCGCGCTCGAAGCGCAGCCGCCGGGCAGGGTCCGCGGTGAAGGCCGGGGGCAGCACCTTGAGCGCCACGTGGCGTCGCAGCCTCTCGTCGAGCGCCCGGTACACCACGCCCATGCCGCCCTGTCCGAGCCTCGACTCGACCAGGTAGGCGCCGACGTGTGTCCCGATCAACTCGTCGCTCATGGGGCGCGAGCACCCTAGCACCTCAGCCTCCTCCATCGGACCTGTCGGGGAATCGACCATGGCCCTGTAAGTACGCTCCAAGGGCGGCGTTCTTCCGTCACTCGAAGGAGGTTCGTCGATGCGCAGCGCGTGGTCTCTTGGGGTCTTTCTCTCCGTGGTCTCTTCCGGGTCGGCCGCGTGGGCGCACCAGCCGCCCGATCGCTCGGAGCACCTGATGCTCATGGTCGAACCGGCCATCCTGCGCACCCCGAGGGAGCAAGCCCACCTCACGCTCGCCGCCACCTTCGGCGCGCTGGACCAGGCCACCACCGGGACGCTCCCGGCCTACGGCTACGACCACGGCGCCGCGATGTCCCTGGGGCTCAACACGCGCCTGGTGTTCCCGCTGGAGGGCTGCCGCTGCATGACCCACGGCGTCGACGCCAACGTGCTCTGGACCAACGGCACCACCCTCGGCGCGGGCGGAAGCTCGGCCTGGGAGCGCGGGATCATCGACCTCGGTTACGCCTTCCGCGTCGAGCTCCCCTGCATGCGCCACGGAACCCGCCGCTGGTGGGTCACCGGCACCCTCGGCGTGACCGGCCAGCTCGCCGACGCGGGCCTCGGCGACGTCTCCGCCACCGAGACCGCCGGGCTCAACGAGCGCACCGCCGCGAGCGCCCGCTACGACCACCTCGCGCTCGGCTGGCACTTCGGCGCCTCCATGGAGGTCGTCTTCGACAAGACCCTGGTGGGCTTCGGCGTCGACCTTCGCGACCTGCGCGGCCTCGACACCGACCAGGCCCGCACCTTCCTGCTGGGCGCCAACCTCCGCGTGGGCCTCGACCTGGGGCTCTGAACGCCCCTCCGTCGCCCGCCGCCCGCTACGCCGCCGCGGGGGCCTTCGGCGCGCCGATCTTGAAGAGCTTCACCAGCTCGATGGCGGGCACCGGCAGCAGCGAGAGGCCCACCGTGATGGCGACCTCCGTCAGGGTCCAGTGGTGGTCCGTGCGAAACACCGGCTGAAGCCCCGGGACCACCAGCGCCATCAAATGGATCGCCCCGGACACCAGCACCGCCAGCACCAGCAGGGGGTTGGAGAAGAGCCCCAGCTTGAAGATGGACGCCACCCGCGAGCGGCAGTTGAAGGCGTGCGCCAGCGGCGAGAGCGCCAGCAGCGTGAACACCATCGACAGCTTCGAGCGCTCGACCTCGTAGGCCGTGTGCCCCGCCCAGATGGGCATCACGTAGATCGCCATCGCCGCGGCGGCCATGAGGGCGCCCACCAGCATGATCCCGATCCAGTCCGAGCGGCCCATGATGGGCGCGTCGGGCGCGCGCGGCGCCTCCTGCATCTGCCCCGGCTCCGGGGGGTCGACGCCCAGCGCCAGCGCCGGCAGCCCGTTGGTCACCAGGTTGATCCACAGGATCTGCAGCGCCGTCAGCGGCGGCACCTGCTGCGGCGAGAAGAAGCTCGCCACGAAGACCGCGATGCACAGCCCCGCGTTGGAGCTCAGCAGGAAGAAGATCGACTTCTGGATGTTGCGGTAGATCGCCCGGCCCTCGCGCACCGCCTCGACGATGGTCGCGAAGTTGTCGTCCTGCAGCACCATGTCCGCGGCCTCGCGCGCCACGTCCGTCCCGCTGCGGCCCATCGCGACGCCGATGGCGGCCTGCTTGATCGCCGGGGCGTCGTTGACCCCGTCGCCGGTCATCGCCACCACGTCGTGGCGCCCCTGCATCAGCTTCACGATGCGCAGCTTGTGCTCCGGGTCGACCCGCGCGAACACCCGCACCCGCGAGAAGGCCTCGTTCAGCGCCGCGTCGTCCATGCGCCGAAGGTCGTCGCCGGTGAGCGAGATCGCGTCGTCGCGCCAGAGCCCGAGCTCCTTGGCGATGGCCACCGCCGTGATCGGGTGGTCGCCGGTGATCATCACCACGCGGATGCCCGCGACGCGCGCCGCCTCGACCGCCGCCCGCACCTCCGCCCTCGGCGGGTCGATCATCCCGACCATGCCCAGGTAGGTGAACCCCCGCTCGGCCTCGTCGCGGTCGACGGCGCCGTCGGCCATGTGGCGCTCGGCCATCGCCAGCACCCGCAGGGCCTTGGAGGACATGTCCTCGGCCATCGCCAGGATGGTCGCCCGCCGCACCTCGTCGAGCGCCACCACGCCGCCCTCGGTGAGGCAGTGCGTACAGAGCGGGAGCAGCACGTCGATGGCGCCCTTGCTCCGCGCCACCAGCGCGTCCCGGCCGTCGACGCGCTCGCGCGTCACCACGGTCATGCGCTTGCGGGCGCTGTTGAAGGGGATGGTCAGCAGCTCCTGGCGGCCCTCCATCGCCGCGTCGCGGTGCAATCCCGCCTTCTCGCCGAGCACCAGCAGCGCCCCCTCGGTGGGGTCGCCGGTGAGCTGCGGCGCGGCCCCGGGACGGCGCAGCAGCGACGCCGTGTTGGCGATCACCGCGGCCAGCATGGCCTGCGTCGCCGCGGCGGGCACCGGGTCGAGCTTCTCGCCCGCCACGCGAAACTCCCCCGCGAGGTCGGTGCCCTCGCCGGTCACGTCGATCGCGTGGCCGTCGACCACCAGCGAGCGCACGGTCATCTCGTTGCGGGTGAGCGTGCCGGTCTTGTCGGTGCAGATCACCGTGGCGCACCCGAGGGTCTCCACCGCGGCGAGCTTGCGCACCACGGCCCCGCGCTGCGCCATGCGCTGCATGCCGAGCGCGAGGGTGATGGACGTGATCGCCGGCAGCCCCTCGGGGATCACCGCCACCGCGACGCTCACCGCCGTCAGCAGCAGCACGTGCCAGGCGACGTGGCCCTTCACGAAGCCGATCACGAAGAGCATCGCGCTCAGCGCCAGGGTCACCCACAGGATCTGCGTGGAGAAGTGCTCCAGCCGCTCTTCCAGGGGCGACTGCTGCTTCACCACGTCGGCGAGCATCTTGCCGACGCGGCCCACCTGCGTGTCGCGGCCGGTGGCGACCACCACCCCGCGCGCCTCGCCGTGCACCACCGTGGTGCCCGAGAAGGCCATGGTCACCTGGTCGCCCACGCCCGCGTCCTCGGGCAGCATCGCGTCGACGACCTTCTCCACGGGGGTGCTCTCCCCGGTGAGCTCGCCCTCGACGGTCTGCAGCTCGGTCACGTACACCAGCCGAAGGTCCGCCGGGACCTTGTCGCCCGCCTCGAGCAGCACCAGGTCGCCCGGCACCAGCTGCCGCGCGTCGGCGTGCAGGATCTCCCCGCTGCGCCGCACCTTGCAGCGCGCGGCGGAGAGCTTCATCAGGGCGTCGAGGGCCTTCTCCGCCTTGCGCTCCTGGTAGAAGCCGATGAAGGCGTTGACGATGACGATGGTGAGGATGGCGATGGCGTCGCTGAAGCGCGCGAGGCCGCGCGGGGCGCCGGGCTCGTGGCTCATGGTGGCGACGCCGACGGCGATGCCCGCGGCCACGAGCAGCGTGCCCACGAAGGGGTTGAGAAACTGCCCCAGGATCTGCATCACCACGGAGGGCTTCGGCGGGGGCGGCAGGGCGTTGGGGCCGAACTGCTCGCGCAGTCGCTTCACCTGCTCGCTGGAGAGGCCGAGCTCGAGGTCCGTGCCGCGTTCGCGCACGACGTCGTCGATCGACATCGCGTGCCATGAAAATTCCTGGGCGGCCATTCGTGGGCGCGCACCATAGCGGAACGGCCCCTCCTCGCAACCGTTCGGCAAGTTCAGCGGGGCTGGAGCGCCCTCGCCAGCGCCGTCGGATCGAGCGCCGCGCGCACCCGCACCCGGTCGTCTCCGGCCTGCGCTCGGAAGTCCGGGAGCACCCGCCCGAGGCCTCCGAGCGCGCCCGCCACCGCCGCCGCACCGGCCGCGTCGTCGCAGCGCACCGTCGCCGAGAGCACCGTCGCGCCGTCCTCCACGGCGATCCAGGCGCTCGCGGCCCTCGCGTGCGTGAGCGCCGGGTCCGTCGCCTCGTCGTGGCTCAACCTCCGCACGCCCGCCGCCAGCGCCCCCTCCGGCACGTCCGCCCAGAGCCCCGCGAGGTCGGGCGTCACCGCCGTCGCGTCGGGGTGCGCGCGCGCCTCCACGAGCATCGCCCGCAGCGCCTCCGGAGGGCCCAGCGCCACCACCCCGGAGGGCAACAGCCAGGTCTCGGCCGTGGTGGACCGCCCACCGTCCGCCTCGCCCGAGGCGCGCGCCGACAGCGCCAGCACGGGCACCCCCGCCTCGACGCGCTGTTGAACGTCGAGCGTCCTGCCGCGCCGCGACCCCGCGCAGCGACGGAAGGTGGCCTCGTCCACGGGACCATCCGCGAGCAGCGCGAAGTCGTCGAGGGCGGTGGAGGTCCAGACCACCAGCAGGCCCGTGACGCGCTCTCCCAGGGCGCTGGCGCAGGCGTCGTCGGCCGATCGTACGGCCTCGAACCATCGCCCGAAGGCCGGCGACCGCCGCATCGCCGCGACGTCCATCCGCAGCACCGAGCGCGCCTCCCTCGGCACCATCGCCCCCGCGCTCTCCGGACCGGCGGGTCTCCTCTCCGTCGCCTCGGCCACGGCCGCGCCCCGCTGCGAGCGAGGCCACGCGAGCGCCGCCGCCGAGAGCGCCATCACCGCCAGCACCGCCGCGCCCAGGCGCTGCCTCTGAGACGCAGTCTCATCCATGGCCGGTCCATCGCGGCGTCGTCGCTCGATCAAATCCCATCGCGTCCTCTCTTGCCACGTTACCGCCCCCCCGCTAATCACACTGCCATCCTATGAACCGTCGCTCGCTTGCCCTCGTCCTCGCGGCCGTCGCCTCCGCCTGTAGCGCCTCGTCGACGCAGCCCCCTCCCTTCGATGGCGGCGGGACGGACACGGGACCGACGGTCGACCGCGGGGTGGCCGACACCGGACCGCGCGTCGACACCGGCTCCCCGGTGGACACCGGTCCCACTGACGTCCCGGTGGTCCCGGACGACGCGCCGACGTGCACCGCCCCGACGCCGCTCGGCGAGCTCACGGGCACCCCCTGGTGCGACCTCACGCTGCCCGCGGTCGCCGGGGTGACGGTGCCCGACGGGTTCTGCATCCACCGCTACGCCAACGTCCCCACGGCGCGCGTGCTGGCCTTCGCGCCCAACGGCGACCTCTTCGTGGCCTCGCCCAGCACCGGCACCCCGGGCGGAGCGCCTCCCGGGTCGGGCTCGATCATGGTGGTCGCCGACGACAACCACGACGGCGCCGGCGACGCGCCGCGCAGCTTCCTCGCGGGCGTAGAGGACGTGCACGGCCTGCTCTTCCGCCGCAACGAGCTGCTCTACACCCTGCAGGGCTCGGTGATGAGCGCGCCCTACTGCACCGGCGACCGGGCGGTGACGGCCCCTCGCGACCGCCACCGCCGCGTGGCGACGCTCACCGGATCGGTGCGCTGGACCCACACCCTCGCGGAGAGCACCGACGGCCGTCTGCTGGTCTCCATGGGCCAGTACGACATCTCCCAGTGCCCGGCCCCCGAGGCCCGCGCGGGCTCGGTGCTGCAGATCGGAGCGGGGATGCCCGAGGCCGGAGCGACGGTGGTCGATGGCTTCCGCAACCCGATGTACATCCGCTGCAAGGAGTGGGGCGCCTGCTACGCGGCCGAGCTGTCGGGCGACGGCTGGGACAGCATCGGCGGCCGCGAGAAGCTCATCGAGATCCGCCAGGGTGACCGCTACGGCTTCCCCTGCTGCGTCGACCGGGCCGTCCCGGTGCCCGGGCTCGTGGGCGCGGGCACCTGCATGGACATCGCCTCCTCGGTGCAGACCTACCCCCTGCACGACACGCCCTTCGGTTTCGACTGGGCGCCCGCCTCGTGGCCCGCGCCCTACGGCAACAGCTTCTTCGTGGGCCTCCACGGCTGGGTCGGCAGCTGGACCAACGCGGGCGTTCAGTGGGCCCCGGTGGACGCCACCACGCACCGCCCGACGCGGCCGACGGAGTTCTTCGTGCGGGGCTTCGGCCACCGCAGCGCTGGGGGCAACGAGCAGAGGGTGAGCGACCTGGTGTTCGCCCGCGACGGCCGGATGTTCTTCGCCGACGACCAGAGCGGCGACATCTACTGGGTCGCGCCTCGCACGCTGCGCATGCCCGCTCGCTGAGCCCGGTGGGGCCGCGAGTCCCCCCCGCGGCACCGACGTCCTCCCCCAACGCTTTCTTCCATGAACCCGTCTTTGCGGACGGTCCATGGTCAATTGTTCGATCGGTTTCAGGGGCCGCGGGGCGCGGCGAGGAGCAGCGTGACCAGGTCGGCTCGGGTGCGGGCCTTGAGCTTGCGCATGACGCTCCCCAGGTGGGTGCCGACGGTGCTCGGGGAGAGGCCGAGGGCGTAGGCCATGTCCTTGGTGCCGAGGCCCTGGGCGACCAGGGTCGCGACCTGCTGCTCCCTCGCGCTGAGCCTGCCCACCGCCACCACGCCGGGCTCGTTTCTCCAGGCGATGACGAAGCGCTTGCCGTCCCGCTCCTCGGAGTCGACGAGGGTCCAGCGCCCGGCGGCGAGGGCCTGCCAGCGGGCGAGGGCCTCGTCCGGGTCGAGCTTCCGGAGCTTGCCCCGCGAGCCCTCCATGGTCTGCACCGCGGCGCGCAGCAGCTCCTGCCCCCGGCTGGTCGCGGCGGCGCCCTCCGCGTGCTGCATGGACCCGCTGGGGGAGAGCACCGCCTCGCGCACCCGCCCCACCGCGCGTCGCAGGCGATACCCGCTCAGCAGGTGCGACACGATGCGCCGGGCGCGCGCGATGCGCCGGGCGTCGAGGGGGTCCATCGAGCGACGCGGCACCGCGAGGCCCACGCCGTAGCCGTCGGCGTCGAAGGCGGTGACGCCGAAGTTGTCCTCGAAGCCGAAGCGATCGAGCGCGCCCGCGGCCACGACTCGTCCGAAGGCGGCCTCCCCCATGAGCTCGCGGAGGTTGGCGCCGAAGGCGGTCTTCGGGTTCGCGGAGGCCTCGGCGGTCTCCTTGAGGAGCGTCGCGTGGGCGACGGCGAGGGCCTCGTAGAAGCCCGGCGGCCCGCCCGCGAGCGAGCGGGCGACGAACTGGAGCGCCCCATCGACGGGCGCGAGCCCCCAGGTCTGCACCCCGAGACCGTCGTCGAAGGAGGGCAGCATCCGCTCCGCGACGCGGTGGAACCACGCCCGGTCATCCCCCTCGAGGTCGTGAATCGCTTCCACGATGGACAGGAGATCGAATCGCATGGCCTTTCCCTCCCCCGGGAAGCGGGCGTCTCGCGCCCCGTGTGGAGTGTTCACCATGTGTCGTCGGGGCTGCAACCCGATGGGCGACTTGGGGTAGGTTGCGCCCGTGCCACCCCGCAGGCCCACGGACCCGCCGGTCATGCCCAAGGGGCTCGTCGCCTACGAGCTCACCGACGAGCACGTGCTCTTCGTGATGGACCTCCCCAGCGCCTCTCGCGACCTGCCGCTCACGGAGGCCGAGCGCGAGGTCGTCGAGCGGGTGCTGCGCGGGGAGTCCAACGCCGCCATCGCCGCGCGGCGCGGGGTCTCGCTGCCGACGGTGGCCAAGCAGGTGTCGTCGGCCTTCGCGAAGCTGGGCGTGCACTCGCGGGCGGAGCTGCTCGCCCTGCTCGTCGGCTCCGTCGGCGAGCCCGTCGGGTAGGGCGCGCTCCTTAGGGCTCGTAGGCGCCGAGCGCCGCGGCGTCGACGATGGCGGCGATGAAGTACCCGACGCCCATGCCGATGTAGATCGGGACGTTGATGTCCGCGACGTGGGCCGACTGGCCGGTGGCGTAGCCCGTGAGCGCCCCGAGGCCGACGAGGCCCGCGCGCAGCCCGAAGGACCCGAGCGCCGCCAGCGGGCGGCGGTGCACCGAGTGGACGATCGGTCCTCCGAGCATGCCCACGCTGGCTCCGGTGACGGCCGCCTCGGTGGACTCCAGGCCCACGCCGAGGCCGATGATCCCGGCGCCCAGCAGGTCGACCAGCAGGAGCTGTCCCCGGTAGGAGACCTCCGTCGGCGCGGTGACCGCGGGCCGCACCGCCACGGGCGGCGGCGGAGGAGCGACCGGGCGCACCGCCACGGGCGGAGGCAGCGGCTGCGGCGGG
>CBIHPK010000222.1:0-11157 GCA_966211675.1 uncultured Myxococcaceae bacterium | reverse complement strand
CCTCGCCCGGGTAGTAGAACATCCTCAGCGGGCGAGGCGCGGCCCCGAGGAAGAGTTCCAAGCCCCCGACGGCCCGCGCGCCCGCGAAGGACGCCGTCGCCACCTCGCCGAAGGTCCCGACGCGCACGTCCCCGCCGCGATCGACCGGCAGCGTGACGTCGCCGCCGAGCGTGAGGTCGAAGACGCCCGCGCTCGCGCCGTCGACCACGCGCGCGCCGCCTCCGAGGCCTACCCCGGGGCAGACCTCGAGGGTGGGGCGCAGCGGCGTCTAGCGCGGCGGAGGGCCGGGCGCCGACGCGACGGAGGGCGCCGAGCAGGCGAGCGCGAGGGCCGCGAGGTGTCTTCGGGAGCGGGAGGAGGGAGGCATGCGCGGAGGGTACACAGCCGCGCGAGGAAGGAGAGGGAGGACGGTCAGTCCTTGATGGCCTCGGCGCCGCCGATGATCTCCATGAGCTCCTTGGTGATCGCGGCCTGGCGGGCGCGGTTGTACTCGAGGGTCAGGGCGCCGATCATCTTCTTCGCGTTGTTGGTCGCGCTGTCCATCGCGGTCATGCGCGCGCCGTGCTCGCTCGCGCTGGAGTCGAGCATGGCGCGGAAGACCGAGACCTCGACGTACATCGGCAGCAGCCGGTCGAGCAGCGCGGCCTGCGAGGGCTCGTAGATGTAGTCGGACATGTTCCGGCCGCTCGCGGGGGCGTTGGCCGCGGGCGCGGGCTCCGCCGCCGTCTCGATGGGCAGCAGCGGGAGGAAGGTGACCTTCTGGGTCATCGCGCTCTTGAACTCGTTGAAGAGCACGATCACCCGGTCGACCTCGCCCTCCACGAACTCGCGCGACACGGTGCGAGCGATCTCCGCCGCGAGCTCCGCGGTGGGCTCGCCCATGCCGGACCAGTCGTGCCGCGCCTCGAGGCCGCGGCGCTTCAGGTAGTCGCGGCCCTTGCGGCCGATGGCGCCGAGGAGCACCTCGTAGCCCTCGCCCCGCAGCTCGGCGATCTTGCGCTCGGCCGCGCGCTGGATGGAGCTGTTGAAGGCCCCCGCCAGGCCGCGGTCGCTGGTGAGCACCAGCAGCAGCACCCGCTTCACCGGGCGCTGCGCGAGGAGCTGGTGGGCCCCCTCCTCGTCGCCGCCGGAGCGGCCCGCGAGCGAGCGCAGCACCTCCGCCGTCTTCACGGCGTAGGGGCGCAGCGCCTTGATGCGAAGCTGCGCGCGGTTGAGGCGCGCGGCCGCGACCATCTTCATGGCGCGGGTGATCTTCTGCGTACTCTTGACCGACGTGATCCGACGGCGGATCGACTTCAGCGAGGGCATTTCAACGCTCCAGGAGGCGCTTGGTGGAAGAGGTGGGAGGAGTTACTTCGCGTCCGCGACGAAGGTCTCGGCGAACTCGGTGAGCGCCTTGTCCAGGGGCTCGTAGAAGGGCTGTCCGTCCTTCTTGCCGGGCTTGGTCTTCGGGTTGCGCAGGGCGTCGAGGACGTCCTTCGCCTTGGCGTCGAGGTGCGCGTACATCTCGCGCTCGAAGCGCCGCGCCTGGTTGACCGGGTACTTGTCCAGGAAGCCGCGGTTGGCGGCGTACAGGATCGCGATCTGGTACTCGACCCCGAGCGGGACGTACTGGCCCTGCTTCAGGATCTCCACCAGGCGCTCGCCGCGGGCGAGCTGGTTCTGCGTGGCCTTGTCGAGGTCCGACGCGAACTGCGCGAAGGCGGCCATCTCGCGGTACTGCGCGAGCGTGAGGCGGAGCGTGCCGGCGATCGCCTTCATGAAGGGCACCTGCGCGTTGCCGCCCACGCGGGACACGGAGATGCCCACGTTGATGGCGGGGCGCACGCCCGCGAAGAAGAGGTCGGACTCGAGGAAGATCTGGCCGTCGGTGATGGAGATCACGTTGGTCGGGATGTACGCCGAGACGTCGCCCGCCTGCGTCTCGATGATCGGGAGCGCCGTGAGCGACCCGCCGCTGCTGGGCAGCCGACCGATCTCGTGCTCGGCCTTGTCGGACATGGCCTCGAGGTGCTCCTCGACGTGGGCCTTGCCGAGCACGCCGGGGTGCACCTTGCCGTCGACGCCCTTGGTGGCGTCGGTGACCTGGGTGCCCTTCTTCACGAGCACCCACTGGTCGGCCATCTTGGCCGCGCGCTCGAGCAGGCGAGAGTGGAGGTAGAACACGTCGCCGGGGTACGCCTCGCGGCCCGGCGGGCGGCGCAGCAGCAGCGAGAGCTGGCGGTACGCGACGGCCTGCTTGGAGAGGTCGTCGTACACGATGAGGGCGTGCTGCCCGCTGTCGCGGAAGTACTCGCCCATGGTCACGCCGGTATAGGCCGAGATGAACTGGAGCGGCGCCATCTCGCTGGCGTTGCTGGCGACGACGGTGGTGTACTCCATCGCGCCCATCTCCTGGAGCTTGGCGACCACCTGGGCGACGGTCGACTGCTTCTGGCCGATGGCCACGTACACGCAGAAGACCCCTTTGCCCTTCTGGTTGACGATGGCGTCGATGGCGACGGCCGTCTTGCCGGTCTGGCGGTCGCCGATGATGAGCTCGCGCTGCCCGCGGCCGATGGGGATCATCGCGTCGACGGACTTCAGGCCCGTCTGCAGCGGCTCGTTCACGGTCTGGCGGGCGATGATGCCCGGGGCCTTGATCTCCACGCGGCGGCGGTGCGGGCTCTCGATGGCGCCCTTGCCGTCCACCGGCTGGCCGAGCGCGTTGACCACGCGGCCCACCAGGGCTGGGCCCACGGGGACGTCCATGATGCGCCCGGTGCGCTTGACGACGTCGCCCTCCTTGACCGCGCTGGCCTCGCCGAAGATGGCGACACCGACGTTGTCCTCCTCCAGGTTGAGCACCAGCCCGTAGAGCTGGTCGGGGAACTCCACGAGCTCGCCCGCCATCGCGCCCGACAGCCCGTAGATGCGGGCGATGCCGTCGCCGATGGTCAGGACGGTTCCAGTCTCGGAGACCTCGATGGTCTTCTCGTAGGTCTGGATCTGCTTCTTGATGATCTGGGAGATTTCTTCCGCGCGCAGTTGCATGGTCCGCCTCTACTCTGAGAGCCCGCTCACGGGCCCGTTACTTCTTCACGCCTGGAGCGCAGTCGTCCGCAGCTCTTCGAGCCGCGTGCGGACACTGCCGTCGTAGACCTTGTCGCCGATGCGGGTGACGACCCCGCCGATGAGCCCCGGGTCGACCTTGCGCGACAGCGTAATGGACTTCCCCGTGAGCCGCTCCAGAACGCCCGTGAGCCGCGCGTACTGCGCGTCGCTCAGCGGCACCGCGGAGGTGACCTCCGCCTGGACCTTGCCTGCCTTCTCGTCGCCGAGCGCCGAGAGCGCCGCCGCCACGTCGGGGATCAGCGCCCCCTTGCGACGGTCGGAGAGCAGCATCGCGACGTTGCGCGCCGTGGGCGAGAGGCCCATGCGCCCGGCGATGTCGTTCATCACCGCGCGCCGGGACTCCTCGCGCACCACCGGGTTGGCCAGCAGCCCCAGCAGCTCCGGCGAGCCCTTGAGCGTCGCGGCCAGGTCGTTGAGCTCGCGGGTGAGGGACTCGAGCTTGCCCTCCTCCACGCCGATCGAGAAGATCGCCTTGGCGTAGCGCCGTGCGGTCGGTGAACTCACGCCCTCGCTCCTTCCGTGCCCGAGGCCTCGAGGCCCGCGAGGTACTCGTCCGCGAGCCGCCGCTGGTCGTCCGCGCCGATGCTCGAGCGCACCGTCGCCTCGGCCGCCGCCGTGGCCGCGATGATCGCCTCGCGGCGAAGGTCTTCGCGGAGGTTCTTCATCTCCTGCTCGATGGTGGCCGTGCCGTCGGCGCGCATGCGCTCGACCCGGGCCCTGGCCTCGGCCACGATGCGGTCGCGCTCGGCCTCGCCCGCGGCCGTGAACTGCGCCTTGAGCGTGGCGATCTCCGCGTCGAGCGAGCCCAGCTTCGAGGTCACCTCGGCGTGCATCGCCTGCGCCTCGTCGTGGAGGCGCTTGGCCTCGGCGATCTCGCTCTCCACCGACGCGCGGCGCGCCATGAGCGAGGGGTTGATCGAGCGGGTCACGGCCATGTAGCCGAGCACCAGCAGGATCGCGAAGTTGACGATCGGCCCGACGAAGGGCGGCGGACGCGGAGAGCGCACCTCGCGGCCGTGCTCGTCGGTGTGCACGACCTCGCCGCCCACGCCGGTCCAGTTGATGGCGTCGGGCATGTGGAAGCCGCCCTCGTGGGGGGTCGCCCCGTGCTCCTGGGCGAAGGCCGCGGTGCCCATCGCCATGGCCGCTGCGAGCAGCGTCAGTCCGAACCAGCGCTTCACGATCGCACCTCCCGACGCAGCACCCTGGCTGCGATCCCCTGGGCCAGCTCCGGCACCAGCGCCATGACCTCTCCGTGGAGCTTCGCCCGCTGCGCGGCGATGTCCGCGCGCTGCTTCTCCACGGCCGCGTTGACCTCCTCGCGGGCCTTGCCCAGCAGGTCGGCCTCGGCGCGGACGCCCTCCGCCCTCAGGGCCTCGCGGGCCTTGGCGGCCGAGGCGCGCGCCGCGTTGAGCTGCTCGTCGAGGGAGCCCTTGAGGGACCTCGCCTCGGTGTCGAGCCTCGAGGCGTCCTCGCGGGCCCCGGCGGTGCCGGCCTCGCGGGCGTCGATGAGCGCCAGCATCGGCCTCCAGAGCGTCGCCCGGAGGAAGAAGAAGAGCACGACCCACACGCCCAGGTTGAGCAGGAGCGTGACGTCGATGTTGATGAGCGGGCGTTCGTTGGCGACGAGCAGAGCGAGGACGTTCGGCATGCGCGGCTCCTGCGATGGCCGTCGATCCCGCAGGAAATGGAGGGAAACGACGCGCGGTGCTTACCCCCCGTGGCGGAGGTCGCGCGGCTTCTATCACCCCAACTTCGCGAGGGTCAAGGCACGTGAGGGCTGTAAGGGCGGGCGCCCTCCCGGACAATGCCCTCAGCCGCCGTCGGCGAGGGTGCGGGCGATGCGGGCGCGGAGGTTGGTGGCGACGGTGCGGGCGGCGTCGACCATCTCGCGGGAGAACACCGACGAGGGGAAGGGCAGCCGCGGCAGGGCCAGGAGGGTGAACATCATCCGGGTGCGCGGCGTCGGCCCCGGGATGCGCTCGAGGACCGTGGTGCTCTCGAAGCGCTCCATGTTGCCGTCGACCGCGTGGCCCACCAGCTCGAGGCGACCGGGGGTGCGGCGCACGTTCACCCGGACCAGCGCCCACACCACGCCGAGCGAGCCCCGCAGCGGGACCTGCATGTACACGTCCGTGTCGGCGTGGTTGCGGCGCACCACGCGCACGTCGCGCACGTGCGGCATGAAGGTGTCGTAGGTCGGGAAGTCGGTCACCGCGCGGGCCACGACGTCCATGGGCGCGTCGATGATGGTGTCCGAGCGCCCGCGGCGGACCGAGAGCCCGGGCACCTCCTCGGAGGTCGACACCACCGCGTCCTGGGCGGCCGGAGCGCCGGTGGGGACCGCGGACGCATCGCTGGCGGTCGCGACCCCGGCGTCTGCCGCCACGGCGGGAGGCGCGGGAGCGAGCGAGGCGTCGGGGGGCGTCTGGGCCTGAGCCACACCAGGGAAGGCCGCGCCCAGCGCGAGCGAGAGGACGACGAGGAGGCTGGCGGGGGGCTTCGGTGCAAGGTGCTTCATCGACAGCTCCTGACGGGGGTCAAGGGGTATGGCATTCAATGGTCGGGCGTAGGCATCTTTACCCCGCCCTCGAAGCGCACGCCCTTGTCGATGAAGACTTCCGGGGAGGAGATGTTCCCGAGGACCGTGGCGGGCGCGTAGACCTCCACGGTCGTGCGCGCGGTGATGTCCCCGCGAATGGTGCCTCCGCGCACGATGAGGGTGCCCACGTCGAGGGCGCTGACGGTGAGCTCCGCCTCCTCGCCCACCACCAGCACCCCGTCGCTGAACACCTCGCCGATGAAGTGCCCGTCGATGCGCACCCTCCCCTCGAAGGTCAGCTTGCCCTCGAAGCGCGTGCCCCGCCCGAGCAGCGCGTTGAGCTCGCCCGTCGAGGCCGCGATGGCCCTCGCGCTCAGCTCCGCGCCGCCCGTCTCCTCCTCGTCCGCCATCGCTTCTCAGTCCCCTCCCCGCTCGAGCGCCGCCGAGCCCGGCAGCCCCAGCCACGACACCCTCTGGCGCCCCGCGTGCCTCGCCAGCGCCACCGCCAGCAGGATGCGGGGGATCACCACCAGCGCGTCCCGCCACCGCACCCCGCTCGCCTCGCCCGCGTAGACGGGCCGCACCACCACGTCGACCACCCTCCGGCCCTGGAGCGCCAGCGCCCCCAGCAGGTGGTTGGGGTAGCCGTAGCGCCGCCAGAGCCCGTCCAGGTCGAGCTCCCGCAGCGCCCGCGAGGAGATCACCGTGTAGCCGCACTGCGAGTCCCCGACCCCGCCCAGCCCCGTCGCCAGCCGGGTCAGCCACGACAGCACCCGGTTGCCCGCGTAGCGCACCCCCGGCATGACCCGCGCGCAGTCCGCGTGGCGCAGACGGTTGCCCTTGGCGTAGTCCGCCCTGCCCTCGGCCACCGGCGCGGCGAGGGCCGCGAGGTCCGACGGGTCCATCTGCGCGTCGCCGGCCATCACGGCCACGAGCTCGGCCCCCCGGGCGAGCGCCTCGCGGTAGCCCGTCGCCAGCGCGCCTCCGACGCCCCGGTTCTCCGCGTGGCGCAGCACCACCACCCCCGGACCTTCCAGCCCGGCGAGCACCGCCGCGGTGTCGTCGGTGCTGGCGTCGTCGATCACCACCGCGAGGTCGACGAAGGGCGGCAGGGTGTCGATCACCCGGCGCACACGCGCCCCGGTGTTGAAGGCAGGGATCACCACGGCGAGCCGTTGGCCGAGCAGCACGATGGGAGGCATCTACCGCCCGGGGCCCCGGGGCTGCAAGCATCCCGCTGCGAGAGATGCGCAGGGGGATGGCGGGGGGAGGGCCCGGCTGTACCTTGCGTCGAGGACGCCCACACCCGATGCCCAGCAAAGCCCCAGAGCCCACCGTGACCGACGATCTGAGGGCCCAGCTCGATGCGCTGCGGCACGCCCACGAGGCGCTCGAGGAGAAGGCCGCCCGGCTCGCGATCGCGTCGCGGCACAAGTCGCAGCTCCTCGCCAACATGGCCCACGAGCTGCGCACGCCGCTCAACAGCGTGCTCATCCTGGCCCAGCAGCTCGCGGACAACCGGCCGGGCAACCTGGACGAGCGGCAGGTGCAGTACGCCCGCACGATCCACCAGTCGGGCGCCGACCTGCTGGAGCTCATCGACGCCCTGCTCGACGTCGCCAAGATCGAGTCCGGCACGGTGAGCCTCGAGCTCGCGGAGGTGCCCGTCCGGGCGCTGTGCCTCTACGTCGAGCGCGCCTTCGCGCCCATCGCCGAAGACCGGCAGCTCGCCTTCTCCGTCACCTGCGACCCCTCGCTCCCGGCCACGCTCACCACCGACGAGATGCGACTGAAGCAGGTGCTCCGAAACCTGCTCTCCAACGCCTTCCGCTTCACCTCGCAGGGCGGCGTCGAGCTCCGGGTCTCCGCCGTGCGCGAGGCGCCCGGGCTCGGCCAGGGGGAGCCCTGGGTGGCCTTCTCCGTGCGCGACTCCGGCATCGGCATCGCCCCGGAGCAGCAGTCGATCATCTTCGAGGCCTTCCAGCAGGTCGACAGCGCCGGCTCCCGCCGCTACGGCGGCACCGGGCTCGGGCTCGCCATCAGCCGGGAGATCGCGCGGCTCCTCGGCGGCGACGTGCGGGTCGAGAGCGAGCCCGGCCGGGGCAGCACCTTCACGCTCTTCCTGCCGCAGGTGTGCGTGGCCCGACGAGGCTCCTCGCTCCCGTCTCCGCCGCCCGAGGCGGCGCCGGTCGAGGCCCCGTCGCCCCCGGAGGCCGCGGCGCTCGTCCCCTCCGTGCGCCCGCTGCTGCTGGTCTCCGACGACGACGCCCTCGCCCGGCAGCTCACCCCCCTGGCCCGGGCGCGGGGCTTCGGGCTCGTCACCTCCGGCGGGGAGCAGGCCCTCGGTCTCGTGGAGAGGCTCCGGCCCGAGGCGATCGTGCTCGACCTCGCGGTGCCCGACGCCGAGGCGATGGTGCTCCTCGACCGCCTGAAGCACGACCCGCGCACCCGCCACGTCCCGGTGCACGTCGTCGGCGCCGGGGCGCAGGGCCACCGGGCGCTCGTGAGCGGCGCCCTGGGCTTCCTCGCGAGGCCCGTCGCCGACGACGCGCTCGCCCGGGCGCTCGACGAGGCGGCCTCCCTGGTCGAGCGGAGCGCGAGGCTCCTGCTGGTGGTCGAGGACGACGGAGGCCGCCGGGAGGACATCGTCGCCGTGGCCGGAGGCGACGGGGTGGAGGTCATCGCGGTGGCCGGGAGGGACGCCCTGGAGACGCTGTCGAAGCGCCGCTACGACGCCATGGTGGTGGGCCTCGACCAGGCGGGAGCCGGGGGCCTCGACCTGCTGGAGACGCTCTCGCAGCGCCCCGAGCTGCGGCGCGTTCCGACCGTCGCCTACGCCCCGGACGTGCTCCCCGCGGAGGACGAGGCGAGGCTCTCGCACCTCGAGCGCTCGGAGGGGGTGCGCTCCGCCCGCACGCCCGAGGAGCTGCTCGACGAGAGCACGCGGCTGCTGCACCGGCCGCTGTCCTCGCTCGCTCCTGCGGCGAGGGAGGCGCTGCAGCGCTCGCTCGAGGGCGCCCCCTCGCTGGCGGGCCGCAAGGTGCTGGTGGTCGACGACGACGTCCGGGCGATCTTCGCCCTCGCCGGGGTGCTGGAGCACTACGGCGTGAAGGTGGCCTACGCCGAGAACGGCCGCGAGGCGCTCGACCGGCTGGACGAGCAGGGCGACGTCGACCTGGTGCTCATGGACACCGCGATGCCGGAGATGGACGGCTACGAGGCGACTCGGCAGATCAGGGCGCGGGGAGACCTGGCGCGGGTCCCGGTGGTGGCGGTGACGGAGCGGGCGACGGCGGGCGAGCGGGAGCGCTGCCTCGACGCGGGCGCCGCGGACTGCCTGAGCCGGCCGATCGACCGGGAGAGCCTGGTCTCGATGCTCCGGGTGCTGCTGGGATCGTAGGGAAGGAGGAGGGAGGGAGGGAGGAGGCTCAGTCGCCGGCGGTGACGGGCTGCGCGCCCTCGTAGAGCGAGTTGATGGTCGACTCGTAGCGGTTCACCACGTTGCGCCGCTTGAGCGACATCTTCGGGGTGAGCAGGTCGTTGTCGATGGTGAAGTCCTCGGCCACCAGCGCGAAGTTTCTCACGCGCTCGTAGCCCTTGATCTCGTGCGTGTGCTTGCCGATCTCGTCGCGGTAGAAGGCCACCACGTCGGGGTGCTGGAGCAGCGCGGGCAGCGGGTCGGTGGGGATGCCCTTCTCCGTCGCCCAGGCCTTCAGCTTCTCCAGGTCGGGCACGATGATCGCGACGTTGTACGGGCGGTTGGCCCCGTGGACCATCACGTTGAGCACCCACGGAGACAGCTTGATGGCCTCCTCGATGGGCACCGGGACCACGTACTTGCCGTTCTCCAGCTTGTATTGCTCCTTGATGCGCCCGGTGATGAACAGGAACCCGTCCGAGTCGAGGTAGCCCATGTCCCCGGTGCGGAAGCCGCCGTCCGGGGTGAACACCTTCTCGTTCTCCTCGGGCAGGTTGTAGTAGCCCTGCATCACGTTGTGGCCGTAGCAGATGACCTCGCCGTGCAGCGGGTCGCTCGCGGCCTCCTTGTCGATGCTCACGCGCGTGCCCGGGATGGGCTTGCCCACGCTGCCGATGCGCCGACCCTTCGGCGAGTTGCACGTGGCGATGGGCGAGGTCTCCGTGAGCCCGTAGCCCTCGTAGACGGTCACCCCGATGTTGTCGATGAACTCGGCCACCTCGCGGGAGATCGCCGCGCCGCCGGAGAACGCGTACTTCAGGTTGGGGCCGAAGAAGGTGCCGCGCACCTTGGAGAGCACCACCTTGTCGAAGAGCTTGTGCTTGAGCTCGACGAAGGCGGAACTCTTGCCGTTGTCATGGAGCGCGCGCCGCTCGGAGGCGTTGGCCATCGCCGCGACGAGCAGCTTGCGGCGCATCGGGGGCATCGCCTCCATCTTCTTGTTGAGCCCCGCGTAGAGCTTGTTGAACACGCGCGGCACGGAGAAGACCAGCGACGGGGCGATCTCCGCCATGTTCGCCAGGAGCTTCTCGACGCTCTCCGCGATGGCCAGCGAGGCGCCCATGGAGAAGAGCCCGTGCAGCTCCACCACCTGCCCGAAGGAGTGCGCCCACGGCAGGAACGACAGCGACCGGTCGCCCGGCCCGATGGCCAGCATCTCGTGCATGGCGCTCACGTTGTTGGCCATGTTGGAGTGCGAGAGCTTCACGCCCTTGGGCTTGCCCGTCGTCCCGGAGGTGTAGATGAGCCCCGCGAGGTCGCCCTTGTCCGGCTTCACCAGGGGCGCCGGGGTCTCGGCGCCGCGGCGCATCAGCGCGGCCAGCGTGTCGCTCTCCGTCTCGCTGCCCGTGAAGGTGATCACGTGCTGGAGCGCCGGGCACTCGCCGCGCACCTTGAGCACCCGGTCCTTGATCTTGTCGCTCGGGACGAAGCAGACCTCGGCGCCGCAGTCGTTGAGGATGTACGCCCACTCGGCGTCGTGCTGCGACTCGTACATGGGCACGTAGGCCGCGCCGAGCGTGTACGTCGCGTAGGCGCCGATGGCCCACTCCGCGCGGTTGTTGGAGATCACCGCGACGCGGTCGCCGGGCTTCACCCCGAGGCCCGCGAGGCCCCCGCGGAGGTTGTCGACCTTCTCCTTGAAGGCCCCGTAGGTCATCCACTTCCACTCGCCGTCGCGCTTCTCGCCGAACAGCGGCGACTGCGTGTAGCGCTTGGTGCTCTCCGAGAAGATCTCCACCAACGTATCGAACTTCGACATGGACTGAACCCTCCAGAACCAGAAAACCCGCGCGACCCTAGTGCAAACCACCGGGCCAGCGGAAGGGGGGCCGGAGCCCCCCACCGCCGGATCCCTCCCCTGCTCTCCGATTCCTACTGGGGATACCGCGCGACGTAGGCCCGCGCGGCGGTCGCGGTCGCCGTGCAGCCGCTCACCAGCGCCGGGGTGAAGGTGCCCGAGAGGGTGCACCCGGTCGCCCCGACGCCGCCGGAGATGCGGATGCGCCCGAGGCCGCCGGTGCCC
>CBIHPK010000221.1:0-11504 GCA_966211675.1 uncultured Myxococcaceae bacterium | reverse complement strand
TGCGTGACGCTCTCCCAGTCGCCGCGGGCCGAGCGGCCCTCGACGACCGACAGCGCGATCTCGTGGGCCGCGAGGAGCGCGTCGACGCGAGAGAGAAACTCCGCGCTCGGGGCGCGCGTGCGGGCGCGCGGCGGCGAGGCGTCCGCGTCCGCGAGGGCCATCGCGTAGTGCACCAGCCGGGGGTCTTCGTGGAAGGGATCTCCGAGCGCGGCGGTGAGGCTCGCGATCCGTCGGTCGATGGACGACTCCACGCTGGAGGGCGTCGTCGCGGTCGCCGCGGGGCTGGGTGTCTTCTTCATGACCCCGCACCCATACCGCGGTTGCGCGCCTGGCGGACCCGCCTGGACGTCGCCGTGGCGGCGACGCCCCCTTCGATCCGGGCGCGACCGCGAGGAGCTGTTCATGACCGAGGCCGAGGCGGCGAACGCTCAGGCCGAGGCGGAGCGGGCGCGGGCCGACAGCGCCGAGGCGGAGGTTGCTCGCCTGCGGGCGCTGCTCGCCGGGCGTGGGTGAGCGCTCGCGATCGAAGTACGGTGGAAAGCTCACTGGAGGCGTCACGACTTGAGGGGGAGGGCGTCGCGCCCGCTGCCGAGAATCAGCTCGTCGGCGGGGTCGGCGTCACGGGATCTGCAGGGACGTCCTGCCCCGGTCGCGGTATGACCGTCGGGCGAAGGGACGCCCTGCGGGGCGGGTGTGGCCAATGAGGGTATGGGGCGCGTTGCTGGTGCTCTGCGCGTTGGGATGCGGGCGCCGCGATACCGAGGCGGTCCCGTGCCCGTCGGGGACGACGAGCGCCTGCCTCTGCGACGGTGGCGTCCGCGGCGTGCAGACATGCCAGCGGGACGGCACCTACGGAGCGTGTGCGTGCTTCGGCACCGCGCCCATCGCTCTGCGGGTGGACGACCTCGTCAGGCCGCCGCCCCTGGTGCTGTCGCCGCCAACGCCCGAGCCGCGGCGCGTCACGACGACACCTCCCGCGCCCGTCGCACCGCCCCCGACGACCATCCCCCGACTCGACCCGGCGGCCTCCGGTTCGCCCATGGATCAGGCGCGAGCCTGCCTGCGCTCGTCTCCTGACATGAACGCGGGCAACCAGTGCGTGGTGTCGGTGCTGCGGGGGCGCGCCAACACCGAATCCGAGGTCGGTCTGCTCTGCACGGTCTACCGCACCATGGGACGTACCAGCGACGCGGTGCGCTGCATGCGCAACTACATCCAACGATTCCCCGACGGAGCGCGAGTGCGATCGTTTCAACAGTATATTGACGTCAACTCCCCGTGACCGTCACGACGCGCAGCACCGGACGGGTCTATCTACCCAGAAAGCCGATGAGATCCTCTCGGAAATGAGACCAGAGGACAGGCGAGCTCGACGGGGTGATCAGAGGAAGTCACTCTGCTGGGGATCGAAGATGATCGCTCCAGGGAGCGCACGAAGGAAGTCCATGACGTGGATGATCTGGTTCGTGTATTTCCGATCGTTGTCATCGCCAAATACAACGTTGATCTTGCGGCGCATGCCAGCGAGCTGGTCGGGAGCGGCGGGGCCAAGCACCTTGCGAATCTGCGCCGTCTCCTCGCGCACCGTATCGCCCTCCTGGCAGGCGACCCGGATCCGCCACAGGTACCAGCGCAGCATCAAGCTTGGGGAATCGGCAAAAGGCAGCTCTTCAAATGACACCGAAAAGCCGTCCTCACCGCGGAAGAGTCGCTTCAGATCCGCGGCCAGCGACTCACTGGAGAGCACCGGAGCGTGGTCTGGAAGGAATGCACACAGGACAAACGTCATTGCCAGGATCCTCGTTCGAGAGGCGATTCGAAGACGTCAGACGACGGCTGGTGATAGCCCAGGGCGACGGCGCCACAACTGCTTGATTCTCCGTGCCGCGGGATGAATCCCACGAAAACGCGGCGCCTCGATGCTCGACACGTAGAACGTAAGCGCCCCCCGCCGCCGTGATGGCGGGCGCCGTCGGTTGCGCCCCGAGCGCGAGGGCCGCCGAGCGCGTCAGCGTCGTCGCGGGCGCGGAGGGCTCCACACCCGGCGTCACGGCACAACCGGTCCAGAGTCCGAGGCCCACAACCCTTGGCGCCAACGACGAACCATTGCCCGGGATGGCAGGGGATTCATCGTGGCTCCTCAGGTCGAGCCGGCGAAGGGCGGAGCGGCCCCGCCCCGACGAGCGCGGCCTGCACCACGTCGTCGGCCTTCCCCCCCCGCGGTGCACCATCGCGAAAAGCGCGGCGCGGAAGCTGGCGGAGGTCCGGTCGTCATCCATCGCGCCGGGCGCTTCTGCTCACTCCAGGACCGGTGCCCCGTTGATGCCGACGCCTGGCGCGGCGGTCGCGGCGCCGGGCACCGGACGGGCGCGCGTGCGAGTCGGCGAGCGACGCGCCGTGACGGGGCGACCGCGACCGGGGCTTACGGCGGGAGCGACGGCCTGGAGGGGGACGGCCGCGAGGGTTACGGTGCGGGCCGGGGGCGCGTCGCGGAACGTGATCGAGCGCGTCTCGTAGCCCGGCGCGTCGATGCGGAGGGTGTGGGCGCTCCCGTCGCGCGGGAGCTCGCGTCGAAGCACGCCGGTGGCGGCCGCCTCGCCGTCGAGGGTGAGCGTGGCGGCGGCGGGCGTGACCTCGACCTCGACCTCGTAGCGCGACGGGGCAACAGGCGTCGGCGGCGACTGCGTCTGCGGCGCGCTCGCGGGCGCGCGGGAGGCAGGCCGGAGCCCCGCCGCGAGGACGAAGAGGGCGACCACGGCGGCCCCGCCGAGCGCGAGGAGGAGGCCGCGGCGCGGAACGGTCGGCTTCGGCGCGATGAGGTCGGCGCCGGGCTGGAGGGTGTCGCTGAGCCCCAGGGCCGGGTCGACCTTCGGCGGCGCCGTGGGGACGACGGAGGGCGAGGCGAATACGCGGTCCCACACCAGGTGGGTCTCGGGATCGGCCCAGGCGAGCAGCGCGCGGCCGAGGTCGCGCACCGAGGCGAAGCGGTTCGCGGGGTCGCGCTCGAGCGCGCGGAGGATGGTCCGCTCCAGGTCCGCGGGGAGGCCCGGGTTGAGCGACCGCGGCGGCACGATGGGCGCCGACATGATCGCGTGCATGAGGTGGTAGAGGCTGTCGCCGTCGAAGGGCATCGCCCCGGTGAGGCACTCGTAGAGGATCACCCCGAGCGCGTACTGGTCGGTGCGCCCGTCGACGTTCTTGCTCCCCTGGGTCTGCTCCGGGGACATGTAGTGGGGCGTGCCCATCACCGCAGAGGTCGCGGTGAGGGCCCTGGAGGCCTGGGTGCCGGTGACCTTCGAGATGCCGAAGTCGAGCACCTTGGGGACGAGCATGCCGTCGCGGGTGCGGGCCAGGAAGATGTTGTCGGGCTTCAGGTCGCGGTGCACCACGCCCTCGGCGTGCGCCGCCGACACCGCCGCGATCACGGGGATCATCACGCCCACGGTGGCGGCCACGTCCATCGGGCGCTCGCGGGCCACGCGCGCCGCGAGGCTCTCGCCCTCGAGGTACTCCATGACGAGGTAGGGAATCCCGGCCTCGAGCCCGACGTCCGAGACATCGACCACGTGCGGGTGGCGGATGCTCGACGCGGCCATGCCCTCCTGGAGGAAGCGCGCCCGCATGGCGGGGCTGCGAGCGATCTCGGGGTGCAGCGTCTTCAGGGCGACGCGCTTGCGGAGGTCGCCGTGCACGGCCTCGTAGACGGCCCCCATGCCCCCGACCCCGAGCTTCCTCGCGATGGTGTAGCGACCGAAGACCGTCCCCGGATCGAAGCCCGGCGGGACGCTCGGCTCGTCAGCATCGGGCGCGGACCCGGACCCCGCGTCGGCGTTCATCGGCTCATCCTTCCCGGTGTTCTATCGGGCGGAGGGCACCACCCCCGCACCTCCCGGTCAAGGACGCCGCCGGTCCTTCGCCGCGCAGCCCGATGGGCCCGAGCGTTGGTCCGCAGGTGGCGCCGCCGGAGTCGTGGTAAGTCGGTCGGTCTCAACGATGCGATGCTTCGCCCGCCCCCACGCCGTGTCCGCGCTGCTCGCTGCGCTCGGCGTCCCGGCCTGCTCGTCGCCCACCGTGGACCCGGGCGACGCCTTCGTCGGGCAGTACTACACCACGGAGGAGGTCACCATCCTCACCGACGACCGGATGCCCGTGCTGTCGATCCGCAACCGCGCGCCGGTGACGATCCTCCACGGCACCAACGCCCACGTGGTGATCAATGACACGCAGTGCCTCATCCCCGCCGACGCGACCTCGGACACGAGGCTGGTGATCCGCCCCAACACGTTCTGTGAGCGCGTCGGTGGCGAGGTCGCCGGGCTGCGGGTCAACCTCACCTTCCTCGAGGGCACGGCGACCCTCACGGGCCGCAACCTGACCATCAACGCCCGTGGGAGCTTCGAGAGCGTCGCCCCGGACGGCGGCGCCCCGCCGCCGATCACCCGAGGCAGCTTCACCCTCATCGTCAGCGGCGCGCGCGAGTAGCGCCGCGACCCAGCGGCCCCGATGCCACGACGCCCTCCAGCCGCCGCCTTCGCGCTCACCCTGGGGCTCCTCGCCCGAGGCGCGCTGGCGCAGACCGACGCCGCCGGGGCGGCGCTCCGCGAGGGCGTCGAGCTCCGCGCCCGCGGGCAGGACGAGGCGGCTCTCGCGGCCTTCCGACGCTCCTGGGAGATCGCCCCGGGGCCGAGGGCGCGCGCGCAGATGGCCCTGGCCGAGCAGGCTCTCGGGCGCTGGATCCAGGCCGAGCAGCACCTCCAGGAGGCGCTCGTCGCCGAGGCGGACCCGTGGATCCGGCGCCACCGCGCCGCCCTCCGCGCCGCCCTCGAGGTCATCGGCGAGCACCTGGGCGGCCTCGACGTGCGGGGCGGCGTGCCCGGGGCCGAGGTGCGCGTCGAGGGGCGTGCGCGGGGCACGTTGCCGCTCGTGCTCCCGCTGCGGGTTCCCGTCGGCACCGTCGTCCTCGAGGTGCGCGCCCCGGGCTACCTCCCGGTTCAACGGCAGGTGATCGTGCGGCCCGGCGCGATGTCCCGCGAGGAGGTCCTCCTCGTCGCCCTCGAAGCCGCCCCGACGCCTCTGCGGCTCGTCGCCGGGGAGCCGAACCCCGCGCCGCGCGTCGCCTCGACCGCGCGTGTCGGGAGCGCGGGTTCGGTCCGGAGCACGCTCGGATGGATCGGCGCGGGCGCGGCGCTCGTCGTCGGCGGCGCCGGGCTCGTGGCGCTGGCCGCGCGCGAGGAACTGCTCGCGACGTACAACGGCCCCGGGTGCCGTCGCGACGGCCAGACGCGAGAGCGCAACTGCGGGGCCGTGCGCGACGACGCCGCGACCGCCGGAACCCTGGAGGTCGTCGGGCTGGTGACGGGCGGGGCGCTGGCCGTCACCACCCTGGTGCTGGTGCTCACGGCGCCGCCCCGCGGCTCACGCGCCCTCGCGGTGCATTGCGGTCGCGGCCCCGGAGAGTGGGGCCTGGCCTGCAGCGCGGCGTTCTAGCGCGGTGGCCTGACGGGTTGGGTACGGCTTCGGAGGGCGCTTCCCCGGTACGACCGCGCGGTGTCGGACGACGGAGCCAGACCCCGAGCGTGAGCGAGGGGGAGCGCCCGCCCCGGCCATCAGTCAGCGTGCGCCCTTGCGATTTCGCGGTCCGTAGGAGCCCGGGCGCCGGCGCCTCGACGGACGCGGGCGCTGCGGGACCGCGCGTTCCGCGCGCCGGACACCCCTTACCGTCATTGGGCCCATCGATGGGCGCGGGGGGCGGTTCCCGTTCGTGGGTCGCGTTGCTCGCGACGGCGCTGATGTTCGTGCCGCTCGATGCGACCGCCGGGGACCCGATGCCCGCTCACCGCTCACGCCGGACCCGAGCTCGTCGCGGCGGGTGAGTGCCGCCCTCCGTCCGCCGGCGCGACGATCGAGTTGTCACACATCAACCCGCGACGCCGCCCTGGCCGCGTTTGCCGGGCTGACCTACGGTGCCGCCGTGACTGATGACGAGACGCTAGGCCGAGCCTTCGCCGGTGACGGCTGCGACCATCGCCCGGTGGGGACGCTCCGGGTCCGGTCGGGCGGGGTCGCAGCCGGCGACCCGTTGACGGAGCCGAACCGGCCGGCGTTCACCGTCGCCGTGCCGGTGGGCGACCACCCGGTGGTCCTGATCGACGTCGGCGAGGGCAACGAGGGCGCCATGCTGGTCTTCGGCAAGACCACGCCGGTCCGGTGGGAGCTCGCCGTGCTCCCCGGCCAGGACGTCTCGGACCTCGGGCCGGGGCAGTTCTTCGGGTACGCGTCCGACACCGCCCTCGGCGCCTTCATCGACGCCGCCGCCGGCCCGCTCTGGGCGGAGGAGATCGACGCGTACGACGACGTGCCGGACTTCGTCGACGACGAAGCGTTCGATGAGGAGGGCTGCGTGTCCCACCTCATCGGATCGTCGGTCTCGGACGTGGACAACCCCGAGGGGTACAACATCGTGGTTTTCCGGTCCGGCTACGGTGACGGCACGTACGCGACGTACATCGGAATCGACGAAGACGGCGAGCCGATCTGCCTGGTCACCGACTTCGCGCTCGACCAGCTCGGCCCCTAGTACCTCATCGCAAGAGTTCTGACGGGTTGGGTCGTCGCGACGCCCACGCCGGTCAGCGACGCCACGCTCGGCCGCGGCGTCGTGGGGCTCGCGGTGAACCGCATGCAGATGTGCGCGGTGCTGACGTCCGGCGGGTCTATTGCTGCAGCACGGCCGGGGCCGGCACGGTCGGCGGGCTCGGCGACGTGACGGCGCTCGCGGCGGGCGGGAGCCACCAGTGCGCGCGGCGGTCCGGCGGCGGCGTGCTCTGCTGGGGCGACAACACCAACGGCCAGATCGGCGACCGGACCACGGTCGCAGCCCGCCCTACGCCGACGCCGCCGGCGGGCCTCGGCACGGCCACCAGCGTCACGGCAGGCAGGCAGCACTCGTGCGCGCAGCTGCCCGACGGAACGGTCCGCTGCTGGGGTCGCAACGACCTGGGGCAGCTCGGCGACGGCACCTTCGCCGCGGCGCTCGTCGCGCAGGAGGCCGCGCGTGCGCCGCACCTCGGGCGGGCGGCGTGACCGCCGCGCGATGGAACGACGCGCTCGCGCGGGTTCTCATCCAGACGGGCAGCGTCGACACCGAGGACTGGCGCTGGAGCGCCGAGGTGAGCGGGGATCTGGC
Organism: uncultured Myxococcaceae bacterium; assembly: GCA_966211675.1. Lineage (GTDB taxonomy): Bacteria > Myxococcota_A > Polyangia > Polyangiales > SCUS01. The sequence continues at coordinate 4,318 of CBIHPK010000221.1, read as the reverse complement.
GCCCGGCCTCGCCCAGGGCGCTCGCGAGGGCGAACCGGCCCACGCCGCCGCGCTGCCCGCGACGCTCGACGTGACGCAGCACGGGCCCGAGGTGCCTCGGATGCTCGAGGACCTGGCGAGGGTCGAGTTCGCGCTGCCGATCGTGCCGCTCGTGTCGCCGCGCAGCACGATCGCGCGCAACGGGAGCGAGTTCGTGTGCGAGTACGACGCGCGCCTGGAGCAGGGCGACGACGACGACGCGGTCGCCCGCGCGATCGTGAGCGAGGCCCTGGCGCCGCTGCGCGCCGAGCTCTCGCGCCGTCTCGCGACGGCGGCGCTGGAGTTCGGCGCGGACGCGACGGCGCGCGCGGCATGCGTGGCCGAGGCGATCGACGTCGAGGCGCTGGCGCGAGAGGTCCGCTGGTTCGCCCCGGGCGCGGCGATCACGCGCCTCCGCCCGGCGGATGATCCGACGACGGACCGAGGCAAGAGTCGCAGGGGCCGCGGTACTGGGTGAGACAGCTCCGGACGGAGCTCGCTGGCGCCGGACGCGCCCCCGGAGGCGCGCTGGGCGCTCGCGACGCTGCGCCAGCGGGTGCGCGATCGTATCGCTCCGCCATCCAATATCGTACGGAACATATCGATTCCCGTGGACCCACCCCCGCCGTAGGTTGCCTGGCGCAGGGAGGTTCCGATGACGAACAAGACGTGGGATGTGTTGATGGTGGCCGGGGCGCTCGGCGGCTGCGGGGCCGCGGACCAGATGCCGGCCGCGCCGACGGTCGCACCCCCCGCGACGGCGGCGACGGCGGAGCCGCGCCCGGCGGCCGAGAGCCTCGCGCGGCTGCGGGCGCTCGAGGTCTTCACCGTCGGCGAGATGACCGTGCAGCGCCCCGAGGAGGCCTACAACTGCTACGGCCCGTGCCCCGGCGCCGAGGCCGTGATCGCCCGGGCCGAGCGCGCCGCCGTCGTCCGCCTCGACGCCTTCACCCGCGCCGCCGAGGCCGCCGCCGCCGCGACGACGCCCCCGGCGGGCGCCTGCGAGCCGGCGGCCATCGACGCCAACCTCGCGGCGCTGCGCGCGCTCCACGTGCTGGAGGTGGGCGACCTCCTGCGCGCCGAGCCGGTCTACAGCGGCCATTGCTACGGCGTCTGTCCCGCCGACGCCGAGGCCGCGCGCCGCCAGACCTGCGCCCGCGCCGAGCGCCTCGCCGCGATCGCCGCCGCCGCGCCGTGAGCGTGCGCCTGTCGGCCGTGCCGCCGCCGCGCGGCCTCGGCGTCGGGATGGACCTCCCCTGGGGCGCCCCCGCGGGCTTCGTCGCCGACCCGGCCCGCGGCGACCGGGTGAGCGACCGGGTGGCGACCTTCCTCCGCGCGCACCGCGACGACTTCACGGCCTTCTTCGGCTCGTGGCAGCCGCGCAGCCGCGGGGTCCTCGACGCGCGGGAGTACTTCCCCGCCTGGGACGACCTCGCGCGGCACACCGAGGGGTGGGCGACGCGCACGCTGCACCAGACGGCGTTCAACCTCGGGGCGCTCGACGACTACGACCGCGGCCCGGTGGTGGCGCTCACCAACGCGCTCATCGACCGCTACGGCCTCGCCTGGGTCAACGAGGACCTCGGGCTCTGGTCGCTCCGCGGCCACGCGCTGCCGTATCCGCTGCCGCCCTTCCTCACGGCGGAGGGTCTCGCGGCGGCGACGCGCAACACTTCCGCGGTGCAGGGGGCGCTGCGGGCGCCGCTGGTGGTGGAGTTCCCGGGCTTCTCGGCGGGCGCGGCGGTGGTGGTCGGCCGGATGCACGCGTACGACTTCTTCCGCCGGCTCGCGGAGGACACCGGGTCGCCGGTGACCCTCGACGTGGGCCACCTGCTCTCCTACCAGTGGCTCCGCGGGCGCCGCGGCGCGGACCTCTACGCCGAGCTCGACCGGCTGCCCCTCGACCACTGCGTCGAGCTGCACCTCTCGGGCTGCGCGGTCGTGCGCGACGGCTTCGTCGACGCCCACCACGGGGTGCTCCTCGACGAGCAGTTCGCGCTCCTCGACCGGCTGCTCCCGCGGTGCCCCGCGCTGCGACTGGTCACCTACGAAGACCCGCGCCTCACGCCCGAGGGCGCGCTCGGCGCGGAGTGCCGCCCGGGCTTCGCGCGCCTGCAGGCGATGGTGGCCGCGTGGGCCTGACCGGCACCCTCGACGCCGCGCTCGACGGCCTGCTCCACGACGCGGCGGCGCGCGCGCGCTGGCTCCGGGGCGAGGAGGACTTCGCGCTCGACGCGGGTGATCGCGACGCCCTCGCCGCGATCGACCCCGCGGAGCTCGACGCGATGGCCGCGAGCGTGCGCGCCGCCGTCTGGACCACCGCCCACCGCGGCTCCGGCACGCTGGCCGACCGCTTCCCGCGCACCATCGCGGCGTGGCGCGCGGCGCACGGACCCGACCCCGACGGCGACGCGATGATGACCGCCTTCCTCGCCTCGGCGGAGTTCACGGCGTACCGCGAGGTGCCCGCCGGGCGCGCGGGGGCGTCGCTGGAGGAGGCCTTCTTCGCGTGGGGCGAGCGCGCCGGGGCGGGCGACGCGGCGGTGCGCGAGGGGGAGTTCCTGGCCGCGATGGCGCGGGCGCTGGCGGTGTGCCCGGCGCCGTCCTTCGCCGTGCCGGCGCGCTTCCGGCGGGTGCCGGGCGGGTGGTGCGCGGTGTCGCGGGGTTCTCTGCCGGTGCTCTACGCGGCGGTCGGCGACCGGGTGCTCACCGGGCCGATCACGCCCTTCGTGGCGGCGCTGCTCGCGCGCGACGGCGACCCCGCGGCGGTGGCCCGCGCGCACGCGGTCGACGACGACGCGCTGGCGGCCGCGGTCGCGGCCCTCGCGGCGATGGGCCTCGGCTGAGCCCGGAGCGGCGGGGGTCACCCCGTGGGCCCGGGGGCTGCGTCGACCTCTCGAGCGACCCCGCCAACTGCGGCGCGTGCGGGCTCGCCTGCCGACCCGGAACCACCGGCGTCGGGGCCCTCTGCGACCGCCCGACGCCGCCCGCGGGCCCGGCGTTTCGCATCCGCGCGCTCACCGCGCCGGGCCCGCGCCTCGCGCGCTCGAGCGTCGCGCTCCTCGAGGAGCACGAGCAGCTCGCGGCGGAGCTCGCCGCCGCGCGGGACCTCGGCCGGCACCTGGCGATCCTCTCGCGCGCGGGCCCCATCGCCCGCGAGTTGCACCGGCGCGGCGTCACCTGATCATCCCCCGCAGCACCGTCGTCCTGACGTCCCCGCTGCACACCGCCTCGCGTCCTGCGAACGCGGCACCTCCCCGGACCCCTCTCTGCATCTCCGACTGCGACAGCCCGTCACACCGGGGGACAAATTCCCCGCCTCCTCTGCCGTTCCGTGATGCAGCCAAAGAGTGCCGGTGCGGTCGGAGCGACACGTCGCTCCACGAAAGTCCGCGCACCGGACCGCACCGGTCTGGGGTCGGGCTCGCCGCTCATCGCGGCCACGCACCTCGGCCCGGACCGTGAAAGGGGCCCGTACAACGAACAGTCTTCAGGGAAGGAGACAGAGACGACATGGGGAGCCTGGATCTACAGCGGCCGATCATCGCGGCCACGCGCCGCGTTCGTCAGGCGCTCGAGCGCATGGGCATCCAAGGAGACCTCGTCCTCTCCCACGTCGATGGCGCGCCTCTCTCGGAGGCCGAGGTGGCCGCGTGCGTCCGCGTGATCGCCGAACTCGACGCGGAGGAGGTCTCGGCCATCGGCGTCGCCAGGCTCTCGCGCTGAGTCGCGGGCCCTGTCCCGTGTCACACCGACGGGGCTACCCTCGCGCCGTCCGGCGCGGGTGACTCCCCCTTCCCTGCTGATTCCTTCGGCGGCGTCCTTCTCCGTGATACCCCCACTCTCGCCGGGGCGGACCCGCGCGGCCTGTCCTCCCCCCGGAGGTCGCGCAGTGGACCGCCCCGGCGTTCTTCCTTCGCCCTTGGTCCTCACGAGTTGGCGCTCACCTTCGACCGTGCGCGCGGCAGCGAAGGCCGTCGGGCGGCGGTCGCGAGCACCAAGGTTGGAACTTCTCGAAGCCGCAGCCCTCCTCGAGGCGCCGCCGCACCTCCCAGTCGCCCTCCTCGCCGAGCGCCTGTCCGAGCCGCGTGAGCGCGTGACCGAGCGGCACGCCGGTCGTCACGTGCGCCGAGAGGTGGAGGCGCACCAGCGGGTCACCGTCGCGAAGCGACGGGAGCGACCGCGACGCCAGCCCAGTGCGCCTCACCGTCGCGAAGCGACGGGAGCGACCGCGACGCCAGCCCGGTGCGCCTCACCGTCGCGAAGCGACGGGAGCGACCGCGACGCCAGCCCAGTGCGC
>CBIHPK010000220.1:0-11635 GCA_966211675.1 uncultured Myxococcaceae bacterium | reverse complement strand
GAGCGCAGAAGGGCGAGCGAGAGATGTGACCAATGCTCAGGGCTCTGCCTTGGGGGCAGGGACGCGCGGCAGCGCAGGGTGGGGGCACACGACAGCCCCCCAGGTCGACGTCACTGCTTGCACCCGGGCGACCGATCGCGCCAAGGTGACCTCCATGCCGACCCCCACCCGGAGCAGGCGTTCGACGAAGACCACCGCCGCCGCGAAGAAGCCCGCGGCCCCGAAGCCGAAGAAGCCCACTGCGGCGACGAAGAAGAAGCCCGCGGCCCCCGCGAAGAAGCCCGCGCCGGTGGTGAAGCTCGCGAAGCGCCCGTCGCTGCGCATGAGCGAGAACGAGCGCTGCGCCGCGGTGGCGAGGACGCTGCAACGCGCCCTTCGGCGGCACCCGAAGCTGAAGGGCGTGCGCGTCGTGGCGAAGGCGGCGAGGCTGTCCTTCTTCGAGATCCCCGAGGAGAGCGTCGAGGCCTTCGCGAAGATCCTCGAGCGCATGTGGTCGAAGATCCGCCGGTACGTGGAGTGAGCGACGAGCTCGACGCGCTTCGGGGGAGGCTGCGAGCGAGCCTCGATCCAGCGGGCGCGGCGGGGGGTGGCCGGCTGCTCGGGGTGCGCGGCCTGGCGCTGGAGGCGGACGTCCCGGGCGCTCGCATCGGCGAGGTGGTGGAGGTGGAGCGCTCGGAGGGAGAGCGCCTGCGCGCGGAGGTGGTGGGCTTCGACGGGGCGCGCTCGGTGCTGCTGCCGCTCGGGCACGCGCGAGGGCTCGGGGCCGACGACCGGGTGCGGCGCACCGGCGAGGCGCTCTCCGTGGCGTGCGGAGACGGGCTGCGCGGCCGGGTGCTCGACGGCCTGGGCGATCCCTGCGACGGGCTCGGGGCGATCGTGGGCGAGACGACGGCGCGAGAGGTGGACGCCTCACCGCCCGACGCGCTCACCCGGCGCAGGGTGCGCGAGGCGCTGCCGCTGGGGGTGCGGGTGATCGACGGGCTGCTCACCGTGGGCGCCGGGCAGCGGGTGGGGCTCTTCGCGGGATCGGGCGTGGGCAAGAGCGCCCTGCTGGGCCAGGTGGTGCGCAGGGCGTCCGCGGACGTGGTGGTGGTGGCGCTGGTGGGAGAGCGCGGCCGGGAGGTGCGGGAGTTCTGGGAGGACCACGTCGGCGAGGCGCAGTCCCGCTCGGTGCTGGTGGTGGCGACGAGCGACGCCCCGGCGCTGGTGCGGCTGCGCGCGGCCTTCGTGGCGACCACGGTGGCGGAGCACTTCCGCGACGAGGGCGCCCGGGTGCTGCTGGTGATGGACTCGCTCACCCGCGTGGCGAGGGCGCAGCGGGAGGTGGGCCTGGCGGCGGGCGAGCCGGGGGTGCGCCGTGGATTACCCCCCAGCGTATTCGCGCTGCTGCCGAGGCTGCTGGAGCGAGCGGGTCCGGGCGCGGGCCGGGGGACCATCACGGCGCTCTACACGGTGCTGGTGGAGGGCGGGGACCTGGACGAGCCCATCGCCGACGAGGCGCGCGGACTGCTCGACGGGCACGTGGTGCTCGACCGGGCGATCGCGGCGCGCGGGCGCTACCCCGCGGTGGACGTGCTGGCCTCCGTGTCGAGGGTGATGGACGCCGTGGTGGACGAAGGCCACCGCGCGGCGGCGCAGCGGGTGCGGTCGCTGCTCTCGGCCTACGAGCAGCGGCGGGACCTCATCGCCCTGGGGGCCTACCGCGCGGGCACCGAGGCCACGACGGACGCGGCCATCGCCCGCATGGAGGCCCTGGAGGGCTTCCTTCGGCAGGGTCGGGGGGAGCTGTCGGGGTGGGAGGAGACCGTGGCCGCGGTACGAGCGCTGGGTCGATAGCGCTACGCCCGCGGCCGGTCTCGGCGGGTCAGAAGAGCGGGTTGCAGTTGGCCACGGGGTGACCCTCGTAGCCGCGGTCGATGCAGATGCCGAAGGAGAGCAGCGAGGTGCCGCTGCTGCTGTCCGTGAAGCACTGCCGCGTGCCCTGGTTGCACCACATGGAGTTGGCGCAGCAGCCGCCCGCGCTGACGGTGTAGCCCAGCGAGGCCGTCGCCTGGGCCATGGTCGTCGGGTTCCACGGAGTGGGGATGCTGCCCGGACCCTCGGTGAGGCCCAGGCGCGCGCAGGCCGCGGCGTTGTTGTCGGAGCAGGTCGCCCAGACCACGAGGCAGTAGCCCGCGAACTCTCCGCTACCCGGCGGGCAGCGGCTGCTCAGCGCGATGCAGGCGCCCGCGCGACACGCCTGGGCGCTCGTGCAGGCGTGGCCGCAGGTGCCGCAGTTGGCCGGGCTCGACTGGAGGTCGACGCACGAGCCGCTGCAGTTGGTCGTGCCCGCGCCGCAGGACACCTGGCAGGTGCCCGCGGAGCAGACCGTGCCCGCCGCGCAGACGCGGCCGCAGAGGCCGCAGTTGTTGTTGTCCGACTGCAGATCGCGGCAGGTGCCGCTGCACGCGGTCTGCCCCGACACGCAGGAGATCACGCAGGTGCTGCCGGTGCAGACCTGACCGCTCGCGCAGACCCGGCCGCACACGCCGCAGTTGTTGTTGTCCGTGGTGAGGTCGCGGCAGTTGCCCGTGCAGTTGGTCTGTCCCCCGGGGCAGGAGACCACGCACGCGCCGCCGGTGCACGCCTCGCCCGAGGCGCAGACGTGGCCGCAGGTGCCGCAGTTGTTGCGGTCCGTCTGCAGGTCGCGGCAGGTGCTCCCGCAGGCGGTCTGCGAGGGCGGGCACGACACGGCGCAGACGCTGCCCTGGCAGAGCGTTCCGCTCGAGCAGACGCGGCCGCAGGCGCCGCAGTTGTTGTTGTCCGTGGTGAGGTCACGGCAGACGCCCGTGCAGTTGGTCGTGCCGCCGCCGCAGGTCACGCTGCAGGCACCCGCCGAGCAGATCTGACCCGCGGGGCACGCGTTGCCGCAGGCGCCGCAGTTCAGGTTGCTCACCTGCAGGTCGCGGCAGACGCCCGAGCAGTTGGTGAGCTGGCTGCTGCACGACACCACGCAGGCGCCCGCCGTGCACACCTGGCCGGCGACGCAGATGCGACCGCACAGGCCGCAGTTGTTGTTGTCCGTGGTGAGGTCGCGGCACGCGCCGGAGCAGTTGGTCGTGCCCGTCGCGCAGGACACCTGGCAGGTGCCCGCCGAGCAGACCTGACCCGCCGCGCAGGCGTTGCCGCAGGCGCCGCAGTTGCTGCGGTCGGTCTGCAGGTCGCGGCAGACGCCGGAGCAGTTGGTGGTGCCGCCGCCGCACGACACCGCGCAGACGCCGGCCAGGCAGATCTCGCCGGCGCCGCAGGCGTGGGCGCAGGTCCCGCAGTTGGCGCGGTCGGTCTGCAGGTCGCGGCACGAGCCGCCGCAGCTGGTGGTGCCGCTCGCGCAGGAGAGCGCGCAGCTGCCCGCGCTGCACACCTGGCCGCTCGGGCAGACGGTGCCGCAGGCGCCGCAGTTGGCGTTGTCGGTCTGCAGGTCGCGGCAGACGGTTCCGCAGGCCACCTGGCCGGCGGCGCAGCTCGGGACGCACGCGCTCGCGGCGCACACCTGGCCCGTGGGGCAGGTGCGGCCGCACGCGCCGCAGTGGGCGCGGTCGGTGGTGAGGTCACGGCAGGTGCCGTCGCAGTTGCTCAGGCCCGCGCCGCAGCTGACCTCGCAGACGCCCGCCGAGCAGAGCCGGCCGGCCGGGCAGACGCGGTCGCAGGCGCCGCAGTTCTGGTTGTCGCTCTGCACGTCGCGGCAGGCGCCGGTGCAGTTGGTGAAGCCCGCCGAGCAGCTCAGGGTGCAGACGCCCGCGGCGCACACCTGGCCGGCGCCGCACGCGGTGCCGCAGCCGCCGCAGTTGGCGTTGTCGCTCTGCAGGTCGCGGCACGAGCCGGTGCAGCTGGTGAGGCCCGCCTGGCAGCTCAGCACGCAGCTGCCGGTGCTGCACACCTGCCCCGGGGGGCAGCTGTTGCCGCAGCCGCCGCAGTGGTTGCGGTCGCTCTGGGTGTCGCGGCAGACGCCCGAGCACTCCACGAGACCGGCGCCGCAGGAGACCCGGCAGACGCCGCCGGTGCAGTTCTGGCCCGCGCCGCACGCCATGCCGCAGGCGCCGCAGTTGAGGTCGTCGGTGAGCAGGTCGCGGCAGGCGCCGGTGCAGTTGGTGTAGCCCGTGAGGCAGCTCACCGCGCAGGTCCCGTTGGCGCAGACCTGGCCCGCGGAGCAGGTGCGGCCGCACGCGCCGCAGTGGGCGCGGTCGGTGGTGAGGTCGCGGCAGGTGCCGTCGCAGTTGTCGAGGCCCGCCGCGCAGGAGACCTGGCAGACGCCCGCGGAGCACACCCGGCCGGCGACGCACGCCGTGCCGCAGGCGCCGCAGTTGGCGTTGTCGGTCTGGAGGTCGCGGCACACGCCGGAGCACTCGGTGGTGGAGCCGCCGCAGGTCACCCGGCACATCCCGCCGGAGCAGAGCTGGCCGGAGGGGCACGCGGTGCCGCAGGCGCCGCAGTTGGCGTTGTCGGTCTGCGGGTCGCGGCAGACGCCGCCGCACACCACGAGGCCGGCGCCGCAGGAGACGCGGCAGGTGCCCGCCGAGCAGACCTGGCCGCCGGGGCAGGCGGTGCCGCAGGTGCCGCAGTTGAGGCTGTCGCTCTGCAGGTCGACGCAGCGGTCGGAGCAGGTGGTGAGGCCCGCCGCGCACGAGGTGACGCAGGTGGCGCCCTCGCAGATCTGGCCCGCCGGGCAGGCGTTGCCGCAGGAGCCGCAGTTGAGGCGGTCGGTGCGGGTGTTGGCGCAGTAGCGTCCCGCGCCGCCGTCGGTGCCGGCGTCGCCGCCGCTCACGCAGGTCGCGAGCGAGGCGCCGCACTCGAGGCCGCACTGGGCCCCGGAGCAGACGAGGCCCGCGCCGCAGATGGTGCCGCAGGTGCCGCAGTTGCCTCGGTCGGTGCCGAGGTCGACGCAGCGGCCGTTACACGCCGTCTGGCCGCTCGGACAGGCGAGCGCGCATCGGCCCGCCACGCAGGCCTCGGTGCGCTGGCAGCGCGTCCCGCAGGCGCCGCAATTGTCGGGGTCGCTCTGGTTGTCGATGCATCGGCCGCCGCAGGCGGTCTGAGGCGCGGTGCAGCTCACGTCGAGGGACGCGTCCATCCCGCCGCCGTCGCCAAGACCACCGACCACCGCCGCGCCGCTGGTACAGCCCGTGACTGCCAGCGCGAGGGTCACCAGCGTGACCCGAAACCATGGGGGAAATAGACTCATGAATGGCTCCTTCGAGGAGCGATGAAAACACACAACGCACCTTCATCTGACAGCGTTTTTGCGTGCTGCATCGTTGTCCGATGATCCATGATCGACCGTGGTGCACCATGCGCCACGCGAGGCATCGCACCCGCACTCTCCCACCGGGAACAACCCGAGCTCCGTTGACGTTGCCCCGTTCGCCGTGGTGTCACCGCCCCCTGTCATGCGTCGCGTCCCTGTCGTCCTCGCCGTGCTCCTCGCTGCTCCGGTCGTCGGGGCCCAGCTCGTGCCGCTGGCCTTCGTGTCCCGCGCCGGCAGCCCCCGCGGCGCGACCACCCTCGCCGCGCGCATCAACCGCGTCGACTGTGCCGCAGACGAGGTCATCACCGTCACCGCCTCGCTCCCGGCGGCCACCACCGGCGTGCCCGAGCTCTGGGTGAGCGAGACCACCGCCTGCGACCCGAGCGTCCGCGAGCCCGGCCTCGGCGCGACCTGCTTCGCCATCTGCAGCGCCTCCGAGCGCCGCGCGTGCACGCTCCCCTACGCGGTCGGCGAGCGCGAGTACACCTTCCGCGTGCCGGTGCGCTGGATCATCGACCCGCGCCTCGGGCTCTGCTCCGCCGTCACCGGGCGGCGCTACCTCCAGGTGGTCGTCGGGGACACCGTGGTCGCCCGCAGCTCGCCGTCCATGCGCGTCGACCTGGTGGTCCCGCAGGCGCCGCTGTCCGTGGTCGCCTCGCTCGGCGCCACGGAGCAGACCGCCTCCATCACCTGGGGCTACGCCACCCCCGACGCCGGCACCGCCGTCGTCGACGCGGGCTCCGTGGACGCGGGCGACGCGGGCGACGCGGGAGCCGATGCGGGAGCCGATGCGGGAGCCGCGGATGTGCCGGCGGTGGTCGATGTCCCGGCGGACACTGGCAGCGGCCCCAGCGCCGACCCGGAGGTCGAGACGCTCTCCCGCTTCTACGTGCTGTGCAGCCCTCCGCCGGGCACTCCCCCGGCGCCCGTCCTCGACGGCGGAAACTGCCCTTCGGTCCCCTTCCCCGGCCTCGACGTCAACGACGACGCGCAGCTCCAGCGCTGGCTCTGCACCCGCACCTCCATCGAGCCCACCACGCGCACGGTGCAGATCGAGAACCTCCCTCCCGCGACCCCTCATCGCTTCGGCGTGGTGGCGGAGGACCTCGCGGGCAACCGCAGCGCCGTCACCTACGCGGGCGCCTGCGTGAGCCCGAGGGCGATCAGCGACTTCTGGGAGGAGTACCGCCGCCAGGGGGGCCAGGCGGAGCCCGGAGCCTGCGCGGTGGGCGGCGCGGGCCTGGGCCGTTCCGCGGGCGGAGGGGCCCTGCTGCTGGGGCTGCTGGGCGCGGCGTGGGGACTGCGCCGTCGGCGAGCGCGGTAGGAGGGTCTCAGCGCGCGGGCACCGGTCGCGACGGCAGCGCGGGCGGGCGCTCCCCGGGGCGGACGTCGCCGCAGGCCCTCACCAGCACCGCGACGCGCTCCTCGGACAGCGTTCGGCGCAGCGCCGGCAGCGAGGTGCGCATGAACGCGCAGCTCTCGTAGAGCTCGTTCACGCCGCCGTCCCAGCGGTCGGTGGAGTGCACCTCGACCTGTCGATCGGGGCGCAGCACCACGCGGATGCCGGGCCCTTCGAGGGTGCGGGAGGAGCCGGAGTCGACGCCGACGGGTTGCAGGTCGAGCGCCAGCGGAGGCGGAGGCGGGGGCAGCGGGCGCGCTGCGGGCACGTCCATGCGGAGCGGCATCGGGAGCTCGCGCGAGGAGGACGACGAGCGCCCAGTGGGAGCGCTCGGGCGGTCGCAACCTGCGAGCAGGGCGAGGAGCAGAACGGAGCGCAGCGATCGGTGCAACGGCGTCGCGTCCATCGTCGCGCTCAGACGTCGGCGGGCTTCCCCGCGGAGCGCGCCTTCCAGTACTCGATCAGCATCGGCAGCACGGACACCAGCACGATGAGGATGACCACCTTCTCGAAGTGCTTCTGCACGATCTCCAGGCCGCCGAGGAAGACCCCCGCGCCCATCATCGCGGTGACCCACGCGACGGCTCCGACGATGTTGAAGGTGATGAACTTCGGGTAGCTCATCGCCCCGGCGCCCGCGACGAAGGGAGCGAAGGTGCGGACGATGGGCACGAAGCGCGCGAGGATGATGGTCTTGCCGCCGTACTTCTCGAAGTACGCGTGGGTCTTGATCAGGTACTTCTTGTTGAAGAAGCGCGAGTCCTCGCTGGTCATCACCCGGGGGCCGATGGCGCGGCCGACGTGGTAGTTCACCGTGTCGCCGACGATGGCCGCGGCGATGAGCGCCCCGCCCAGCAGGAAGACGTTGAGCTCGCCGGTGCTGCTCGCCACGAAGCCCGCGGTGAAGAGCAGCGAGTCACCCGGCAGGAAGGGCGTCACCACCAGGCCCGTCTCCGCGAAGACGATCACGATCAGGATCCAGTACATGGCCGTGCCGTACTGGTGCGTGAGCGCCGTGAGCCCGGGGATGCTCACCAGCTGCTTGATGAAGTGCCATGCTTCCATAAATCCGCCCGACTAGACGAAGCGCCCGGCGAAGGGAAGAAAAGAACGCCCGCGCATGGGGTCCGTCAGAACTCGCAGCGCGCCATGAGCGAGGCGAGGGCGCCGGGCTGCTCGGGTGACCAGCCCTCGAGCAGCGCGTCGGTGACCGAGCGGTCGTCGGCCACCAGGGGCAGCAGGGGTTCGAGGTAGCGGCGCTCGTCGCGGCCGTCGGCGTCGAGCAGGGCGCGCCGTCCGAGGGCCTCGACGGCCACCGGGAGCAGACCCCGGAGCAGCGCGCCGACGGTGGTCTTACCGATGGGGGTATGCAGCCCCTCGGCGGCGATGCGAGGGCGGAGCGCCTGCCAGGCGTCGTGGCCGTAGGGGACGAAGGCCTCCTCCACGGCGGTGAGGGCGTCGTCGTCGTAGAGCACGGCGGTCCAGAGGGCGGCGAGCGCGACGGCGTAGGGGAGCGGCACCGAGTCGGCCCCTCGCACCTCCAGCGTGCGGGCGAGGCGCACCTCCGGGAACATCGTCTTCAGGTGCGTCTCCCAGTCCGTCGCGGTGGCGCGCTGGCCGTTGAACCCGTCGGCCATGTAGCGCCGGAAGGAGTGCGTCGTGGCCTGCGTCGCCACCCCGTCGCGCTTCACCAGGAACATCGGCGCGTCCAGCGCCCACCCCACATAGTCGGCGAGCGATGCGTCCTTCTTCCAGGCGAAGGGGAGGAGCCCGCTGCGATCGGGGTCCATGCCCAGCCAGACCAGGGCGCGCTCGCTCTTCACGGGCTGGCGCGCTCCGTCCTTCATGGGGCTGTTGGCGAAGAGGCCCGACACCGCCGAGGTGAGCCCCAGCGCCGCGCGCAGCTTGCGCATGGCGTCGCGCTCGTCGCCGAAGTCGAAATTGGCCTGCACCGTGGCGGTGCGCCGCATCATGTCGAGCGCGCGCGGACCGCGGGTGGGCAGGTACTGCCGCATGATGGGGTAGCGGGACTTGGGGACCCAGTCGAGGTCGTCCTGGCGGGCGTAGGGCTGGAAGCCGAGGCCCAGCAGGTGGAGCTTCGGAGAGAGCGAGAGCGCCCGCATCTCGTCGCGGTGCTGGCTGAGCTCGGCGTGGAGCCCGTGGAGGCTGTCGTGAGGCGCGCCGGAGAGCTCGAACTGCGAGCCCGGCTCCAGGGTGATGTTGGCCCGCTCGCGCTCGAGGCCGAGCACCGGGCCGCCGTTGGACTCCGGGGCGGTGGGGGTCCAGCCGTGGCGCTCGATGAGCTGAGCGAAGATCGCGTCGACGCCCGGGCGCGCGGGCTCCGAGTGGTAGTGCAGCGGCGCGCCGTCGTCGAAGAGGGCGACGCGCTCGGACTCGATGCCCACCGCGCGCTTGGCGGGGCGGAAGGATTGCTCGAACACCGCGAGCAGGTCGCCCTCGCCCCGCAGGAGATCATCTTGGCTGGTGGCAGTCATCGCGCGCGAACATACCTTGCGACCGCCCCAGGGCAACGGAGTCTCGCGCGCCGCAGGTCGAGACGCCGCGGGGGCAATGGGAGTAGTCTCCCGCGCCCAATGAGCAGCAGGATCGAATCGGGACTGACGATCGAGGGCAGCGTGCGTGGCGAGGGGGAGCTCGTGGTGGCCGGGCGGCTGCGCGGCGCCCTGGTGCTCCACGGCACGCTGGTGGTCGAGGAGGGCGGCGTCGTCGAGGCGGAGGTCGAGGCGAGCAGCGTCGTGGTGGCGGGCGTGCTGTCGGGCAGCGTCACGGCGCACGACGAGATGCGCATCCAGCCTGGAGGCTACGTCGACGCCCGGGTGCGGGCGGCGAGGCTGGCCGTGGCGGAGGGCGCGGTGTTCCGCGGCGAGCTGCAGGCGATGGCCTCGCCGTCGACCCCGCCGCTCCCGGCTCCGGGCGGAGCGCGAGAGCGGCTGATCGCCCCCTCCTCGCCGGCGCCTCGCGCGCTGGAGCCCACCGCCCCCGCGGCGGTCGCTCCGCCGCCCGCGCCCGCCGCGCCTCCCCCCCCGAAGATGCGCGCCTTCGCCGCCCCGGTGGTCGCCCCGACCGTGGCCGCCGCCCCGGTGGCCGCGCCGAAGAAGCCCGCGGCCCCGTCGGGTCCGCCCAGGATGCCCTCGCTGCCGAAGGGGCGCACCAGCTTCCAGGGCCGGTGATTTCGAGCCCGTGACGTGGTAGGCGCGGGGCCCCTATGGCCCAGAAGATCGTCGACCGCCGCAAGCGCAACGCCACGCCCGCCCTCACCGAGTGGATCGGCGGACAGCTCACCACCGTCGACGGCCACGCCGTGGCGATCTGGGTACACCGGGGCCGCCCGGTGGCGCAGCGCTCGCTCGACGGGCTCTCGCTCGGCGAGGCGCTGAGCTCGCTGCTCTCGGGCGCCCCGGAGGACCGTCGCCCCACCAGGGCGCGCGTCGAGCCGGGCGTCGCGCTGGCCCCGGTCGAGGGCGTGGAGCTGGTCGCGGGCGAGGTGCCGGAGGTGGCGCGGCTTCAGGCGGTGATCGACGACGACGCCTCGCTGCCGACCACGGGAGAGCCCTCGCTGACGCGCGGCGGTCGCATCCCGGTGGGTGTCCTGGCGGGCCTCTTCGAGGCGGCCGCGCGGATGCAGATGGCCTCGCCGTGGAAGCACCTGGGCGAAGACGACCTGCTGCGGGTGAGCTCTCCGGCGCTGGGCTTCGAGGGGCTCGTGGCCTCGGTGTTCAACCTCCCGGAGCCCGGCGACGGGACGCGCGGCGTGGCGTGCTTCGAGAGCCTGGAGGTGTTCCAGGCCTTTCAGCGCGAGGTGCTGGAGCACGGGGAGAACGCCTCGGAGCACCTGCCGCGCTTCGTGATCAACCTGCTCACGGCGCGCACGCTCTCTCCGGGCGTGGTGCGCGAGGTGGCGCAGCACGGGCTGCCGGTGGTCGAGGGCCGCGCGGTCTTCGTGACCGGACCGGAGCTGGAAGAGGGCCCCGGGCAGGCGTCGCCGAGGCAGATGCTCCAGGCCTGGGCGGTGGTCGAGGCCGTGACCTGGGTGGCGGGCCGGGAGGAGGACGGCAAGACCCTGCGCTTCGACGCGCTGGCCGAGCGAGACGCGTCGGTGACCTTCGTGGCGGCGATGATCCCGGGATTGCCTCGCGTCGAGGTCGAGCCGGTGCTGGTGGACGAGGTCGCGGGCGAGGGCGAGGAGGTGCCTCCCCCGACGGAGTCGGAGTCCTACGCCGAGGAGGTGTGGCTCTCGACGGAGACGTGGTTCGAGGAGCAGCTCGCGGCGGGCCGTGAGCGCCGCTCGCTGCGGGGCTTCAACGTGCTGGCGGACGTGCTGTGCGGGGGCCTCGAAGACAGCGAGAGCGTGAAGCTGAGCGTCTGGGACGAGGCCGACGTGAGCGGCTGGACTCGCGAGGTGGCGGAGCAGGTCCCGGTGGTGGCGGACGAGCTGGCCCCGGCGCTGGACGACGTGGCCTCGTGGCTGCGCTGGTGCGAGAGCACCGGGCGCTGGTGGGGCGGGACGGCGCTCGCGGAGGTGGTGCTCGCGGCGAAGGGAGCGCTGCACGCCGCGCTGGCGGAGCGGCCGGCGGACGAGCAGCGGGGCCTCGACGCGTACTACGAGATGGTCTTCGGCCTGGACGACGAGCAGGACGAGGACGCGGCGGGCTGATCGGGCGTCGCGGGAGTCCCCGGTACGACCGAAAGGCCGTCGGAGCGCCCTTCCCCGGTATGACCGAAAGGCCGTCGGTGCGCCCTTCCCCGGTACGACCGAAAGGCCGTCGGAACGCGCTTCCCCGGTATGGCCGAAAGGCCGTCGGCGACCCGAGCCAGACCCTGAGCGTTAGCGCTGTCCTCTGGCCTCATTTTCCACGGTGGAGGCCGCAGCTTTGGTGGGTCGTGGGGAGCGACCGCGACGCCAGCTCAATGCGCCTCACCGTCGCGAAGCGACG
>CBIHPK010000219.1:0-11683 GCA_966211675.1 uncultured Myxococcaceae bacterium | reverse complement strand
CCCCACGGCCGAGTGGTGCATGTGATCGACCTCGTGCGGCGCGCGGGCGTGACCAGGTTCGCCATCCAGACGCAGGCCGAGGCGAGCACCGAGGTGACGCCGTGAAGGGGAGCCGCGTCGCGATGCTCGAACCCGAGGGCGTCCGTCGCCCGGTGGGGCCCCGCCCCGAGCGGCCCCGAGCGATGCCCGCCTCCTTCGCCGGGGCGCTGGCGCTGCACGCGCTGCTGGCGCTGATGCTGGTGGGCCTGAGCCGCCTGGCGAAGCGCGAGGTCGAGCGGGCTCCGATCGTCTCCGAGGTGGAGATCGAGGCCCCGCCGCCTCCGCCGACGCCGGAGCCCCCACCGCCTCCGCCTCCGCCGCCTCCCGCCGCCGAGCCCGTGGCTCCGCCTCCGGTCGCCCGCGCGACGGCCCCTGCGCCTCCCCGCGCCGAGGCCCCTCCGCCTCCGCCGCCTCCTGCGCCCACGGCGCCTCCGCCCCTGATGGTCACCGACGAGCAGTCCAACGACCCGTCGACGGACACCGTGGCCACGGGGACGAACAACAACTTCCGCGGCGGCGACATCGCCAACAACGGCGTGGCCAACCAGGGCCCCGTGCGCAACGCCGACCCCAACGGAACCCCCGGTGGAACGGGCACCCAGCCCGCCCCGCTGCCTTCGTCGGTGCGCGACGTCGACCTGAGCGAGCGGCCCCGCATCGAGTGCGACGAGGACTCGCTCCGCAACTTCTTCCCCGAGGAGGCCCAGGAGCGCGGGCTCACGGGGATGCGGGTGCAGGTGCGGGTGAGCGTCGACGCGAGCGGCGCCATCACCCGGGCCCAGTCCATGGAGGACCCGGGCTTCGGCCTCGGCCGCGCCGCCGAGCGGGCCGTGATGAACGGCTGCCGGGCTTCGACCCCGAGGGCCCGGGACGGCCGCGCGGTCGCCACGATCACGACCTTCCGGCTCAACTTCGAGCTGGAGTGAGGGGACGGGCGCGGTGGCGCTTGACACTGATCGACCCGACGCGCTGTAACCTCGCGCAACGATGTACCTCGGTCGCGTGGTCGGAACCTGCGTCGCCACCCAGCGCTCCCCCGGCCTGGAGGGCGTCCGCCTGCTGGTGGTGGAGCCCGTGGACGGCAGCGGCCGGGTCACCGGCGCTCCCTTCGTGGCCGCCGACACGGTGAGCGCGGGGCCCGGCGAGCTGGTCTTCCTGGTGGGCGCCCGCGAGGCCTCGCTGGCGCTGGAGCATCCCTTCGTCCCGGTGGACGCGGCCATCGTGGGCCTGGTCGACGAGGTGCACATGGCCGACGGCGCCAAAGGGTTCCTGCGAGGTCGCGACGACGTGCGGGGCGCGCGGTGAAGGTCGCCCGCGTGGTCGGCACGCTCACCGCGACGGTGCACCAGGCCTCCTACGACGGCCAGACGCTGCTGCTCTGCGCTCCGGTCGACTCGAACGGAGCGGTGGTGGGGGAGGTCTTCGTGGCGGTCGACCGGGCGCAGGCGGGGGTCGGTGACACGGTGCTCATCAACGCCGAAGGCGGCGGGGCGAGGCTGGTGTTCGGGCGAAAGCTCACCGACGCGCTGGCGATCCAGGACGTGATCGTGGGCGTGGTCGACGCCTTCCACGAGGGATGATGGAGACGCGCACTCGGGAGGAGATCGTCCGGGCCTGCGGGTACCTCGTGACCCGCGGCTGGGTGGCCAACCACGACGGCAACGCCTCGGCGAAGGCCTCGCCGCAGCGCTACCTCTGCACCCCCGGAGCGACGCACAAGTCCGTCATCCGCCCGCAGGACCTGCTGGTCACCGACGCGGCGGGCAAGCAGCTCTCCGGGCGCGGAAAGACCTTCTCGGAGTACGCGCTGCACCTCGCGGTCTACAAGGGCCGCAAGGACGTCGGGGCGGTGATCCACGCGCACCCGCCCTTCGCGACGGCGCTGGGGGCGAGCGGGCGCGAGCTGGTGACCTTCCTCCCGGAGGCGGTGGTGTCGCTGGGGGCGAAGGTCCCGCTGGTGCCGCTGGCGGCGCCCGGCGGCGCGGCGGTGAAGGCGCTGGAGCCCTTCCTGGCGACCCACGACGCGGTGCTGGTGGCGGGCAACGGGGTCTTCGCCTGGGGCGACGACGTGGAGCAGGCGCTGCTGCGGCTGGAGCTGGTCGAGCACCTCGCCACCATCGCCACGCACGCCCAGGTGTGGGGCGGGCCGCAGCCGCTGCCGCAGGACCTGGTCGCGGCGCTGCTCGAAGCCCGCAAGAAGGCCTTCCCCAAGAAGGGCTGAGCGCGGCGATGACCACCGAGCTCAGCGAGTGTCCCTGGTGCAAGCGCCCTCGCACGCCGACGACCTGCGCGTGCCGCGGGTGCGTCGAGATCGCGCCCCACTGCGACTGCGACGAGGCCAGCGAGGACCTGCTGGCCTTCGAGGGCCTCTGCCCGGGCTGCCGCGCCGCCGGGTGCCTCGAGCGCCTCGCGGCCTTCGAGCGCTGCACCCGACTGGCGCCGTAGTCGCCCGCTACGCGCCTTCCAACGGCCCGGCGGATTGCACCCGCGCAGGTGAACCGATTCACCTGCGCAGGTGAATCGCCACCGGCTCAGGAGGTGCGCGCCTTCGGTCTCGCCAGCGCGGCGAGCAGGGCCGTCACCCCATCGGCGTCCAGGCCATCGACCTCGAAGCGCGCCCCCGCGCCGGGCTTCGTCGCGCGCGCCGTCACGGTCACCTCGACCGAGCGAGCGAGGAGGGCCTTCGTGAGTCGGGCGGCCAGCGCCACGTCCTCCTTCGCCGGGCGGTTGCCGCGACGCTCCACCGGCGCTCCCTCCCCGGCGAGGTGAGCCCGAACCTGCGCGGCCGCATCGTCGAGCGCTCGCGAGCTCGCGCCCTTCACCACGAAGCTCGGACCACCCGGCCACAGCGCGATGGTCTTCTCCGCGAGGATCGCGTCGGTGTCGTCGCCCTCCGTCGCGTCGGCGAGGGCGAGCATGGCGTTGATGCGGGTGTGGCCGAGGGCCGCGAAGCGCTCCGCGTCGACGGCGTCGGCCGCGCGGCGGAGCCGGTCGACAGTGGACCGGGCGAGCCCGAGCTCCCGCTCGGCGGCCTCGTAGATGGTCACGTATCCGATGGCGGCGAGGAGCTTCGGGGCGTCGAGGTCGCGCAGCGCGAGCGCCATCTCGTAGAGGCCGCGCTCAGCTCCCTCCAGCGCTCCCTTCGCGCGAGCCAGCGCGGCGCGCGCGGCCTTGAGGTGCGTCGCGGCGGAGGCGTCGTGGAGCGCCCTGGCGCGAGAGGCGAGCGCTGGTGGGAGGAGCTTCTTCGCGGGGGACTTCTTCGCGGGGGACTTCTTCGCGGGGGACTTCTTCGCGGTCGCCATCGGAAGACGATCGCACCGACCCGACGCGGTGGTCCATGGACAAGTCGGTCTCCGATCTTGGTGGCCGCCCAGATGGAAGAAGTAACCGCAAGGGTCGCAAGGGTCGCGGGGAAAGGATGGGATGGAGGGAGGATGGAGGGAGGATGGAGGGAGGATGGAGGGAGGATGGAGGGGGGAGGGCGTCTGCCTCTCGGAGGCGGTCCGACCCCGCACGACGGCGTCCCCTCGACACGCGCCACGCCGCGCGGTCCAATGTCTCCGTGCGAGCCGACTTGATATTCGGAGTGGTGGCGTCGCTCTTCCTCGCCGCCTCCGGCGCGCACGCTCAGCCCACGCGCCGTCCTTTGGAGGGCGGCGGAACGCAGACGGCGTTCCGCGCCTTCCTGCACCGGTTCTGCACCGACGACGACTTCGCCTGGGATCACACCCGACTCCCACTCCGCGTCGAGTGGTTCGACAATGAAGCGCAGCATGCCCGCGTGACCACGCTTCGTCGGTCGACGCGGTACCCGAGCGACCACTTCGTCTTCTGCAACGACCCCGACGGGCGCTCCCCCGAGCAGGGGCGGATGCGCCCGCGCGGGCCGGGCTACGTTGTGGAGTGGCGGGCGTACGGCGGCTCGGCGTCGATGGCGTTCGAGCTGTTCCAGGGGGCCTGGCGCCTGATCCAGTGCCACCTCTGCGGGATGTTCAACGGGTCATATTAAACCTGCGGAGTGCGATGGACCCGAACGCACGACACGCCGCCTCGCCGCCATGGCTTCCGCTGCGCGTATCCCGCACCCTCAGCAAAGTGGTGCCGCGGCAACCCCAGCGATTCAGGGATCACCGCCTCGCTGCCTCCCGAATCCACGCGCCCCGATTCGCGAGGTAACTACCCCGCTACCTCCGCGATCGGCGTGCTGATCCTTGAATCGGCGGTCGGAGGCATTCGAGAGGCAAAGCCGGTCGCTCTCATCAGCGTCCTCTCCGTGAGTCGAAGGTCTCGTCAGCACTGTCTTGCGGCACGAGTGATTGGTTGCGCGCGATGCGCTTCACGCCTCGCAGCAACACGGGCACCTTGAAGTTGATCAGGATCGCGAGCGGAAGTCCTGTGGCCTTCAGGTACGACAGGGCCTGTGCGACGTGGACCTCGTTGAGGTGCTCTACGGCCTTGATCTCCACGATGACGCTCTGCTCGGCGAGCAGATCCATCCGCCCCGCGCCGACCTCCTGCCCCCTGTACTCAACCCGAAACGCAGCCTGCCGCTCGAAGCGCACACCCCGCAGCCCGAGTTCGATCTCGAGGGCCGCCTGGTACACCGACTCGAGATATCCTGGCCCGAGGTGCCGATGCACCTCGATCGCCGCGTTCACCACGCGTCGTGCAATCTCGTTCACCCCCACCGGAGTCTCACGAAACCTCGGCGGTGATCCTACGGAAAGCCCCTCCTTCCCCTGCGACCCTTGCGCCCTTGCGGTTTCGTCTTCTCTCGTCACGACGCTTCACTCCGTCTGCCCAAAAGCACGACTGGTAACGTGGCAGGTCGCATCCGCTCCCCAGTGGTCGCGGTCTGGCTCTGGTCGCCGACAGCCTACGCAGGTGAACCCATTCACCCGCGCAGGTGAACTGTTTCACCCGCGCAGGTGAACCCACCCTCCCGCTACGCGTCGTTGGCCGCGGCCATCATCGGCGTCGGCTCCACCACCTTCAAGGCCACCGCGCGGATCGCGTCCTTCAGCCTCGCCCGCAGCGCCGCGTCGCCCATGAGCCCCTCCCTCGCGCGCTCGCGGCCGTTGCCCAGGTGCTGCCCCCCGAAGGACATGTGCGTGCCCGACTTCTCGATCACCCCGCGCTCGACGCCGGTGTCGATGAGCTCGGCCACCGCGTCGATGCCCTGCCCGTAGCGCACGTCGAACTCCGCCTCGCGGAAGGGCGGCGCCAGCTTGTTCTTCACGACCTTCACCCGGGTGCGGTTGCCCTGCACCTCGTCGCCGCTCTTCAGCGAACCGATGCGCCGCACGTCGAGGCGCACCGTCGCGTAGAACTTCAGCGCGTTGCCGCCCGTCGTCGTCTCCGTGCTCCCGAAGACCACGCCGACCTTGTTGCGGATCTGGTTGATGAAGAGGATGCAGGCGTTGTTGCGGTGCGCCACCGCCGTGAGCTTGCGCAGCGCCTGGCTCATCAGCCGCGCCTGCAGGGCCATGTGCTGGTCGCCCATGTCGCCCTCGAGCTCCGCCTTCGGCACCAGCGCCGCGACGCTGTCGATCACCACCAGCTCCACCGCGCCGGAGCGCACCAGCGCGTCGGTGATCTCCAGCGCCTGCTCGCCGTTGTCGGGCTGCGAGATCAGCAGCGACGACAGGTCGACCCCCAGCGCCTGCGCGTAGGCCACGTCGAGCGCGTGCTCGGCGTCGATGAAGGCCGCCACCCCGCCGGAGCGCTGCACCTCCGCGATCGCGTGCAGCGCGAGCGTGGTCTTCCCCGAGCTCTCCGGGCCGAACACCTCCACGATGCGCCCGCGGGGGTAGCCGCCCGCCCCCAGCGCGAGGTCGATCGCCAGCGAGCCCGACGGGATCACCGCCACCGGCTCCCGCGCCTCCCCCTCCGCGAGGGTCATCACGGCCCCCTTGCCGAACTGCTTCTCCAGCATCCCGATCGCCGAACGAACCGCCCGCAGCTTCTCCGTCACGCCCATCTTGTTCACCCTGTGAGTCCTTCCGACCGTCCGCGAAGTGCGGCGGTCGAGGGGACCCATCGCGAGCGACGTGCCACGCGAAAACCACGGGAAATGAAGCCTTCGTGGGGTGGCGGCGGGTGGCGGCGGGGGGTGGCGGCGGACATCCACCGGCTCGGCCACGCGGGCAGCGCTGCGGTACCATTCGCCCGGCAGCGCGTCCCGAAGAGAGAGACCCCACCGCATGTCCATCGCCCGAAGCACCCACTGGATCGTCCTCGCCGGCCTCACGCTCGGCTGCGGCAGCAGCGTGACCATCGGCAGCCCCGACGCCGGCAGTCCCCCCATGGACCTCGGCCCCAGCGCCGACCAGCCCGACGTGCCCTCGACGGTCGACGCGCCCGCCTCGTGCCGGCTGCCCGGCGGCGGCGTGTGCCTCGTGGGTCAGTCGTGCCGCCACCCCGACGGCTGCAACACCTGCTCGTGCTACGGCGGCGGCGAGTTCGCGACCTGCACCACCATCGGCTGCATGGTCCCTGACGCCGGACCTCCCAGGGACGTCCCGCCTGCCTTCGACGCCGGGCCGGGCGCGTGCCGAACGGCGAGCGACTGCGGTTCCGCCCGCGAGTGCCGCTTCGACGAGCCGGGCTGCGGAATGCCAGGGAGGTGCACGTTCATCTCCGACTGCGCCGCCATCACGCCCTACTGCGGCTGCGGGGGAGAGACCTTCCGCGCCTGTCCCTCCGCCCCCGATCGGCCGTGGGTGTCGCGCGGCGAGTGCGCCTCCGACGCCGGCGCGCCCGCAGACTCGCCCCCCTCACCCGATGCCGCTCAGTGCGCGGGCGCCAGCCTCGGCCGAGGCGGAGGCTACTGCGCCGGCCCCGCCGACGGTCCCCTCCCGGTCACCTGCTGCACCGACTGGAACTGCGACCAGCGCATGGTGGCCTGCAACCGCGTCGCCCCGAGCTGCGCGGCCGGCGAGGTGCCGTCGGTGAGCTTCTCCTGCTACGGGCCCTGCGTCCCCGCGACGCACTGCGCGCCCGTCCCCTGCGGCCGCGGGTGTCAGACCGGATGGTCCTGCGACGCCGCGACCAACACCTGCCGCTTCGGTACCTGACTCAGCTCTGGAAGGCTGCCGCCAGCGCCCACGCCAGCGAGAGGGTGTTGGGGTCGCGGTCCTGCTTTCCGGCGCGCGCCCGGCGCGCGGGAGCCTCCACGTCGACGGGCACGGCGTTGCAGCGGGCGAGGGCGTCGCGCAGCTTCGCGCGGGCCTCGTGCATGCGCCAGGCGATGGTCCCCTCCGGGCAGTTGAGCACCGCGGCGGCCTCGGGGTGGCTCAGGCCCTGGAGCGTGGTGAGGGCGACGGTGGTGCGGAGCAGCGGCGAGAGCTGGTCGAAGGCCCAGAGGAGCTGGCCGTAGCGCTCGCGAAGCTCGATGGCGTGGTGCGGGTGCGAGTGCCCGTCGGCGGCCACCGCCAGGGTGACGCGAGGGTCGTCGGGGTCGATCATCGGGCGGCTCGCGGAGCGCTGGCGCACCTGCAGGGCGCGGTTGACGGCGATGCGGTAGATCCAGGTGAAGAAGGCGCTGCGGCCCTCGAAGTTGCGCAGCTGCTCCCAGGCGCGGAGGAAGACGTCCTGGGTCACGTCGTCGGCGTCGGACTGGTTGGCCGTGAGCTGCAGCGCCAGGGCCCGGATGCGGGGACGGAAGCGGTGCACCAGCTCCTGGAAGGCGCGGGCGTGACCGTCGCGCGCGGCGCGCACCAGCGCGTCGGTGGGTACCGGCGGAGGACCGGGCGCCACAGGGAGCGCGCGGGCGGGCGTCAGGCGCGGGCGACGGGAAGCGACCATGAAAGACTCCGATCGAGACCTGGGGGCGATCCTTGGGTCACGAAAATCAGGGGCGGGCTCTACAGGGGTCACCGGGCGGGTGGGGAGAGGATGGATTGTGCCCGCCGGAGACGCTGGGCCGCGGAGGGCGCCGCCACCATTGACGCCGGGATGCGGACGCGTTGCCATCCCCTCCATGGGCACCTCCCTCTCGCACTCCTCCCGATGGCTCCTCGTCGTCGCGCTCCAGCTCGCCGTGCTCGGAGGCTGTAGCACGGGGCTCTCCGTGGTCGGCGGTCCGGCCGACGCGGGGGCCCCGGACACGGGAACGGCCGACGTCACCGCGATGGACACCCCGGACGTGTCCTGCGGCGCGGGCCAGACCTACTGCGTCGATCGCTGCGTGAGCACGCAGGCCGACGAGGCCAACTGCGGCGCCTGCGGCCGTCGATGCGCCACCGGCGAGGTCTGCCAGAACGCCGCGTGCGTCCCGAGCTGCACCGCCGACGAGCGGCTGTGCAGCGGCGGCGACGCGGGGCTCACCTGCGCCCGGGTGCAGACCGACTCGCGCCACTGCGGCGAGTGCGGCCACGCCTGCGGCCGCGACGAGGTCTGCTCCGGCGGCGCGTGCACCTTCATGTGCGGCAGCGGGTCGACCGAGTGCACCCGCCCCGCGGACGGCGACGGCGGCGGGGTGCGCTACTGCGCCGAGCTGATGGGCGACCGCGCCAACTGCGGGGCCTGCGGGAGGCTCTGCCCCGACGGCTACGCCTGCAACGCGGGGCGATGCCGGCTGAGCTGCATGGAGCTGCTCCAGGCCTGCCCCGTGCGCGCGGCGGGAGACGGGGGCGCCGGGGACGCGGCGGTCGACGCGAGCGAGGACGGCGGCGGCGCGGTGGAGGCCGAGGTCTGCACCGACATCACGGCCGATCCGCGCAACTGCGGGGCCTGCGGCACGGCGTGCAGCTTCGGCCAGGTGTGCCTGCGAGGGCGCTGCACCACCAACTGCGGCGTCGGGTTCACCGACTGCTCGGGCGCCTGCCGCGACCTCGCGAGCGACCGCACCAACTGCGGCGCGTGCGGGCTGCGCTGCGCCACCGGCGAGAGCTGCGAGGACGGCGCCTGCCGCGTGTCGTGCGGGTCGGGCCTGACCAACTGCTCCGGCGCCTGCCGCGACACGCAGACCGACATCGCCAACTGCGGCGCGTGCGGGACGGCGTGCCCCGCGGGGCAGCTCTGCTCCCGAGGGCGCTGCGAGGTCTCCTGCGGATCGGGCCTGACCAACTGCACCGGCACCTGCCGCGACCTCAACACCGACCTCAACCACTGCGGGATGTGCGGCCGCGCGTGCCCCGCGGGCCAGGTGTGCTCCATGGGCGGGTGCGTCGTGTCGTGCGGCTCGGGCCTCGATAACTGCGACGGCGTGTGCCGCGACCTGCAGAGCGACAACGTCCACTGCGGGGCGTGCGGGACGGCGTGCCCCGCGGGGCAGATCTGCTCTCGCGGCGCGTGCGTGGTGACCTGCGGCGGCGGGCTCACCAACTGCTCGGGGGTGTGCCGCGACACGCAGACCGACAACAGCCACTGCGGCGCGTGCGGGCGACCCTGCGCCGCGGGGCAGGTGTGCTCCATGGGCATGTGCCGGGTGACCTGCGCGGCGGGCACCACCAACTGCGGCGGCGTGTGCCGGGACACGGACACGGACATCAACAACTGCGGCGCGTGCGGGACCGTGTGCCCCGCGGGCACGGTCTGCGCGAGCGGCTCGTGCATGGTCAGCTGCGCCTCCGGGACCATCAACTGCGGCGGGGTGTGCCGCGATCCGCAGACGGACCTCAACAACTGCGGCGGCTGCGGGACCGTGTGCCCCGCGGGTCAGGTGTGCTCCGGCGGCGCGTGCCGGGTGTCCTGCGGGGCGCCGCTCTCCAACTGCGACGGCGTGTGCCGCGACCTCGCGACGGACACGGCCAACTGCGGCCGATGCGGGGTGCGCTGCGCCGCGGGTCAGGTGTGCTCCGCGGGGCTGTGCGTGGTGTCGTGCGGCTCCGGGCTCGCCAACTGCGACGGCACCTGCCGGGACACGCAGACGGACGTGAACAACTGCGGCGCCTGCGGGGTGGCGTGCGCCGCGGGGCAGCTCTGCTCGCGCGGGGCCTGCGTGGTGTCGTGCGGCGGCGGGACGACGGACTGCGTGGGCGTCTGCCGCGACCTCGCGACGGACGTGAACAACTGCGGCGCCTGCGCCCGCGTGTGCCCGGCGGGCAACCGCTGCGTGGCCGGGGCCTGCGTGGTGAGCTGCCCCGGTGGTTCGGTGGAGTGCGCCGGCGTCTGCCGCGACCTCTCCTCGGACAACGCCCACTGCGGCCGCTGCGGCAACGCCTGCCCGGCGGGCCAGGTGTGCGCCTCGGGCACCTGCGGCGTGTCGTGCCAGGCGGGCCAGACCAACTGCTCCGGTACCTGCCGTGACCTCGTCACCGACCCGGCCAACTGTGGGGCCTGCGCCCGGGCCTGCGCGGCGGGCCAGCTCTGCATCGCCGGGACCTGCGCGCTCTCCTGCGCGGCGGGGCTCACCAACTGCTCCGGCTCGTGCCGCGACCTCACCTCGGACACGGCCAACTGCGGCGCGTGCGGTACCGTCTGCGCCTCGGGGCGGATCTGCACCGCGGGCGCCTGCGTGGTGACCTGCCCCCCCGGGCAGGTGGAGTGCTCGGGCTCGTGCCGCGACACGCAGACGGACAACAACCACTGCGGCCGCTGCGGGGCCGTGTGCCCGGCGGGGACGCTCTGCACCGCGGGCGCCTGCGTGGTGACCTGCCCACCGGGGCAGACCGCGTGCTCGGGCGTGTGCCGCGACCTCGCCTCGGACACCTCCAACTGCGGCCGCTGCGGCAACGTGTGCGCCGCGGGGACGGTCTGCACCGCGGGGGTCTGCGTGCTGAGCTGCCAGACGGGGCAGACGGCGTGCTCGGGCGTGTGCCGCGACCTCGTCAACGATCGCACCAACTGCGGCAGCTGCGGGCGCGTCTGCCTCGCGGGCGAGGTGTGCAGCGCGGGCGCCTGCGTGGTGTCGTGCAGCGCCGGGCTCACCAACTGCTCGGGCGTGTGCCGCGACCTCAACACGGACACGGGCAACTGCGGGATGTGCGGCCGGGCCTGCTCGGCGGGTCAGGTGTGCAGCGGCGGGAGCTGCGTGGTGAGCTGCGGCGCGGGGCTCACCAACTGCTCGGGCGTGTGCCGCGACACGCAGACGGACACCAACAACTGCGGGGCCTGCGGGACCGCGTGCACCTACGCCAACGGCGTCGGGGCGTGCTCGGCGGGGCGCTGCTCGCTGGTGGCCTGCCTGCCGAACTTCTCGGACTGCAACGGCAACGCGGCGGACGGCTGCGAGGTGGACGTGCGCCTCACCTGCGGCGGGGGCTGCGGCGCGGTCTGCGCCGCGGGGCAGACCTGCCAGGGCAGCGTGTGCACGCGCTTCCCGTCGACCGGGGCGGAGGGGGCCTTCGCGCCGACGACCAACACGGTGCTCGCTCCGGGGGTGCACAACTTCACGACCATCACCATCCCGGCGGGCGTGACGGTGACGGCCACCGCGGGGGGATCGGGCGTGCTCGACCTGCGCGCGACGGGCAACGTCACCATCGCGGGCACCGTCGACCTCTCCGGTGGCACCGGCGGGTCGCACACGGACTGCACCGACAACGCCTCCGGCTCGGGCGGCGGAGCGACCGGAACCCCGAGCGCGGGCTCCAACGGGGACTCCTGCGGCGTGGGCTCTCCGTGCGCTGGTCCGGCGGGCACCGGCGGCCTCGCGAGCTCGCCCGGCGCTGCGGGTGCGCTCGCCGTGGGCGGTCGCGGC
>CBIHPK010000218.1:0-11728 GCA_966211675.1 uncultured Myxococcaceae bacterium | reverse complement strand
CGGGTGGTGAGTGACCTGCGCGACGCGATCAACCGCGAGCCGCTGGAGATCGTCGCGTCGGTGGTCGGCCGGGACGAGGACTACGCGACGATCCTCACCACCCGCC
The DNA here is from genome assembly GCA_966211675.1 of uncultured Myxococcaceae bacterium. Taxonomy (GTDB): domain Bacteria; phylum Myxococcota_A; class Polyangia; order Polyangiales; genus SCUS01. The sequence continues at coordinate 11,622 of CBIHPK010000218.1, read as the reverse complement.
GCGGTGTGGCCAATGGCCCGCTCGCCTTCATGAACCGCTACCAGACCCCCCGCATGGGCGAGCTGGAGTTCACGCCCTCGGCGCCCCCGGAGGCCCTGCCCGACGTGCCCGCGTCCGACCCCACCTGGCACGAGTACCAGCGCTCGCCCATGCACAGCGGCGTGCTCACCACCCCGGCCTTTCTCGCGCGCTTCGCGACGCGCCGGTCGCGGGTCGACCGCTTCCTGACGGCGTTCCTGTGCAGGCCTTTCGCGCCGCGGGCGGGGCCGCTGCCCGACCCCGGCGACGCGTGCAACCGCGAGCCCAACCTCGCGCGCCGCTGCGGGTGCAGCGAGTGCCACGCCGTGATCGAGCCCTTCGGCGCCGCGTGGGGCCGGTGGGGCGAGCGCGGCACCGCCTACCTCGCGCCCGAGCTCTTCCGGCGCTTCGACGCCGCCTGCGCGCTGTGCGTCGGGGTCAACTGCCCCGACCGCTGCCGCCACTACGTGACCAACGCCGCCGCGGGGGACGCCGACCCGCGCGTCGGCTACCTCCAGTCCTACCTCGATCGCACGGACGCGGAGACCTGCCGCATCGACCAGGGCCCGCGCACCCTCGTCGCCGACGGGCTCGCCACCGGCGAGCTCCAGGCGTGCGCCGCGCGCACCCTCTGGGAGCGCCTGCTCAACCGCCCCATGAGCGAGTCCGAGGACGCGAGCGTGCTGCCCGCCCTGGTGCGCGACTTCGAGGCCAACGGCCGCTCGTACCGCGCCCTCGTCCGCGCCGTGGTGACCTCCGCGGCCTACCGGAGGATCGATTGAGGCCCTTCGCGCCGGCCCTCGTCGTGGCCCTGTGCGGGTGCACCAACCCGGCGCCGCCCTCTCCGCCGCGCGACCTGTGCGCCAACAACCGCGGCGGCGACATGCTCCCCCGGCTCGGGGGCGAGCGCATCGACCCGCACGCGCGCCCGCTGCCGCTCGACGACGCGGGGGCGGGCGACGCGTCGCTGCGGGCACACGTCGGGCGCGCGCCGCGGAGGCTCGACCTCGACCAGTTCCGCGCGGCGCTGGAGCAGGGCCTGGGCGCGCGCTGGACGGGGCCTCGCGTGATCTACTCGCCGTCCTTCGCGACCGGGCCTCGCATGGCGCCCGACGCCGACCTCGTGGAGTTCTACGCCGCGAGCCTGGGGAGGCCCGACTACGTCAACAACACCTCCGAGGTGCTCGACCCGACGGTGACCTTCGCGAAGCTCGCCACCGACGCCGCGCGCGCCGTGTGCGCCGCGGCCGTGCGCCTCGACGTCACGCGCCCCGCGCCCGAGCGGACCGTCCTGCTGGAGGCGTCACCCGCCGACGCGCTCCCGTCGGGCGAGGCGGCCATCCGTCGCAACCTCTCGGCGCTCGCGCTCTCGCTCTGGGCGGCGGACTTCGCGCCCGAGAGCGGGCCCGTGACGCGGATGCTGGAGGTCTTCCGCGTTGCGACGGAGGAGCCCGCCGCGACGCCGCTCGACGGGTGGCGGGCCGTCTGCATCGACCTCGCGACGGACCCGCGCTTCTGGACCTACTGACCGCTACCCGGCGAGCAGCGCGCGGATGGGGGCGTGGGTGATGCGGGGCGACGAGACGCCCGCGGAGGCCAGGAGCGTCGCGGCGATGTGCTCGGGCGTGATGGTGGAGCCGCCCTCGCTCGGGCGGTTGTTCTCGAGGTCCCACGGGACGGCGGCCATGCCGACGTCGCTGGTGGCGCCGACGAGTGCGCCGCCGCGGATGCCGGCGCCGAGGAGCATGAGCGAGCTGGCCTGGTGGTGGTCGCGCCCGTTGAAGCTGTTGAAGAGGGGCGTGCGGGCGAACTCGGAGAAGCCCACGACGGTGGTGTGGTCGAGGAGCGTCCCGCCTTCAGGGTGCGGGCTCGTGCGGAGGTCGTCGAGGAGCGCGACGAAGGCCGTGAGCGCGGGCTGTAGCAGCCGAACGTGCGCGGCGTTGTTGCCGGAGTGGGTGTCGGTGCCGGCGCCGAGGGCGACGCTGACCACCTGCGAGACGCCGCTCTTGATGGCCTGCACGGCGAGGGCGGCATGGGCGCCGGGGTGGTCGGCGTCGCCGGGGGCGAAGCCGTAGCGGGCGCGCAGGGCCTGGGCCTCGGGGGTGGCGGCGGAGACGAAGTCGAAGTTGCGCCACACCCCGTCGCGCACGAGGCCGGACGCGGCGTCGAGGGAGCGGCGGGCGGAGGTGATGAGGTCCCGTCGGTCGTAGACGTCCTCGGAGCAGTCGTCGGCGCCGAGGCGCCGCGCGGCGATGGCGCGCTCGACGCGGTCGGGCTCGGCGGGGGTCCCCGGACCGAGGACGAGGGTGAGGTCCTCGGCGTTGCGCACGAGGAGGGCGCTGACCGAGCCGGGGTAGCGGTCGTTGTAGCTCTCGACTCCGACGGCGAGGTTGTTGAGCGGGCGGCTGCGCGGCGCCATGAGAGCGACGAGCTCGGTGGCGACGCTGGTGCCGCGGGCGCTGGTGCCGGCGGGGTAGGTCGCCGTGAGGAAGTAGCGATAGGCGACCTCGTGCCCGAGCGCCGACATGCTGAGCCCGCGGACGACCGCCATGCGGTCGGCGAAGTCGGCGAGCTGCACCGCGGCGCCGTCGCGTCGGGCGAGGGGGCCGAACACGAGGGGCCCCGACGCGGGGCGCACGAGGCGGGCGTGGAGGCCGTTGACGCCCTCGATCTCGCCGTAGCGGAGGTCGATGAGGGTGCGCGGGCGGGCGGCGTCGGTGAAGACGTCGGGGTCGCGCGGGTCGAGCAACAGGAGCTGGTCCCACCCGCCGGGGAAGTAGCAGAACAGGAACGCCCGCCCCGCGGGCAACGGCACGTCCGCCCGGGCGAGGCGGGAGAAGCCCAGGGCACCAGCGACCGCGGCGACGCCCGCACCCAGGGCGCCGCCGAGCATGCCGCGGCGGGTGAGGGAGAAGCCCTCGCGCAGTCGCCGTTCGCGGTCGGCGTGATCGGTCATCGGGGGCGTAGGTTGCGGCCGAGGGGGAGGCCGTTCAACGGTCAACCGCAGCTCTTCTGGTGCAGGTCGCCGCGGAGCCCGGCTCCGACACGGCGGACTCTCAAGTCGGATGACCATTCCCGACTTCATTGCCCACATGTCGCACGAACCTGAACCCGTACGACACTCAGCGAGCTCTCCAAGACTCTCCAAGAGTTCCGCGCGCAGCTGCTGGACCAGAGGATGATGAACTTCGCGGTCTGGGCGTTCCGTCGCCCTGAGCGGATCCGTGCTGGCGAGGGTGCCGCGTTGGATCGCTTATCCCCATCTCGCCCTGGAGGGTCTCGAGGAGACCCTTGCGCCGCGCGACCAGCGACACGCGGTTCCCCTTCCCCCCGAAGGCCCTGGCGAGCTCCCGCCCGATGCCGCTGGACGCTCCCGTGACGACGACGTGCATGGTCCGACGGATGGGACGCCGGTCGAGCGGGGCGTCAACCCGCGATGTGCATGGGGTCCGGTCGCACCGCTCTGCGCGACGACCGCCGCGGGCGGGAGTTTCTGTCGCCTCCCGCAGAACGACCAGGCCCCGTGGTGGCCGCCGGTTCCCAACGCCTTCCGGCGGACCCACCGCGCGGCGCATCTCGTCCAGATCGGTACGGCCCGCTCGGCATCGATGACCGACCATGCGAGGTGGTTCCTCGACGACGCGGGCGAGCTGCGCACCGATCCTGACGAAGGCGGTCAGGTCGAGCCCGAGCATCTTGCAGGCGTCCGCAGGGTGGTCTTCTCCCCCTCGGAGACGTTCTGGACGCTCGACGATGACGGCATCGTCCGCTGGCGACGATCGGGCAGGAGGGGTGTGGTGCGCGGGCTCCCTCGCGCGACCGAGCTCGTCGACGGGGGCTCGCCGTGCGCGCTCGCGGTCGACGGCGGCGTCTGGTGCTGGGGCGTCGGGGCGTCCCAGGCGCACGTCTCCGACAACCTTCCGGTCCGGGTCGCCGGTCTTCCGAGTGCGTCGCAGGTCGTCGCGAGCGAAGGGCTCGGGTGCGCGGTCGCGGAAGGCGGCGTGTGGTGCTGGTTGGTCCCCGACTCCGACGCGTGGCCCTTCCGACCCCGGGCGGTCGCGCTGTCGTGGTCGACCCCGGTGCGACGCATCGCCGTGCGCCGGTGGACGCTATGCGCCGTGGACGAGGGGGCCTCGGTCCGATGCGCCCCGGTCACCCAGCAGGACGGGCTTCCCCCGCCCTCCCACCCCCCCCCGCGCCGGGTGCCGGGGGGCGGGGCCGCCCCCGCCGTCGCCGTGCTCGCGGGGGGAGCCGGCGCCCTGCTCGGAAGCGGCCGGGTGCGATGCTGGGGCAGGCGCGCGGACGCCGCGCCGACGGGAGGGACGCTGCACAGCGAGCGCTTCCTCGGGGTGACGGGGCTCCCGCCTGCGTCGAGCGTAGCGCTCTCCCGGGGCACAGCGTGCGCGGTCACGCGAGCGCGCGAGGCGTGGTGCTGGGGCGCCAACGACTCTCGACTGATCGACGCCTCCAGGATCGACCGGCCGACGCCCAGGCGCATCGAAGGACTCCCTGAGCTCGTCCAGGTCGGGATGGCAGATGAGCTCGCGTGCGCGCTCGACGTGCGCGGCGCGGTGTGGTGCTGGGGCGATCACGGGCGGCCGGGAGAGAGCCCCGCGCCCCGGAGGCTCCAGGCGTCAGGCGGCATGAGGGCGTTGGCGGTCGGGAGAAGGGGCGCGTGCGCGACCGACCCTCGGGGCGTCGTGCGTTGCTGGGTCACCGACGACAACCTGATGGCGCCGTTGAGGGTCCCAGCGGGAGCTCCGCTCCGGGAGGTCACCCCGATGGGAAGCGGGTTCTGCGCGCGCGAAGGAGTGGAAGGCATCGTCTGCTGGCGGGTGCCATTCAGGGGGTCGGAGTGGCGCCTGGAGCGACGTCAACTGCCCGGACTGGCCTCCCTCCTGCCGAGCGACCTGCTGACGTTTCTCGCCGCCGACCGCTTCGTGTACTACGGGCTGTCTGCTTCCGAGGCGCCGATCCGTAGCCAGCACGTCTCCACTGAGGGACCCATGGTCGACGATCAGCTTCCACCCGACGGGCTGCGGATCGCGGTCACGACGACGGGTGATTCCTGCACGGTGTTTCGGGGAGGCACGGTGCAGTGCGAAGGGATGTTGATGGACGCGTCGGACCAGCGCGGCGTGGTCGACGCGGTCATCAGCCACCATTTCAGCTGCCTGCTGCACGAAGACGGCCGGGTGTCCTGCGCCGGATTGAACGGCCGCGGCCAGCTCGGCGACGGCGCCCCCGACCCCGATGTCCCCGCGGACGCGGTCGTCACCCCTGGCGAGTGGTGACGGTCCGCGGGCCGGGGTGACGAGCACGTCGAAGGCGACGCCGAGGGTCGCGCGCTCGAGCTTCCGACCGCACTCGGTAGGCTCGCTGCGTGCAGGTCGTGATGAGCAGCACTCCACGCGGCTCGCGCGGCTCGGACCGACCGGCGCGCTACGGCGCCTCGTGGGCGCGCCGCCACTCCGCGACGGCCTCGGCCGGAACGTCGTTCGGGTAGCAGTACGGGGCCTCGCCTCCCTCACGCGACCAGGCGCTGCGCCGACCGCAGGCCCGACCGCGCGAGTCCCGCTGGTAGGGGCAGGGACAGCGTCCCTCGTAGGCCTCGATCGACTCGCGGATGAGGGCGCGGCGCACCTGCTCGTCGGTGAGGCGCTCGGGCTGCTGCGCCATCGCCGAAGCCCCGACAGAGAGCAGCGAGGCCAGGAGCAGGGCGGCGATGGCGAGGTGCTTCGACATGCGATGACGCGGCACGATAACCCGAACCCGCGCTCGCCCCCGTCTCGCCGACGCTCGGGCGGTCACGCGGCCACCGCGGCGCCCGTTCGACCTGACGAGACGCCGCCTCCTGCGGCCCCCTCCGCACCGAAGGAGCCGCCGTCCGAGATGCGCGTTTCCCGCTCGTCCCTTTCGGCGCTGCTGGGCGCGGCGCTCGCGGTCGTGGTCGCCGCGCGCTGGATCGCTCCCTCCGCCGATCCGCGCTTCGTCCGCCGCGACGGCGAGCGCTTCGTCGTGGGCGGTCGCGCCTTCCGCTTCGTCGGCGCCAACGTCGACGCGATGCACGGGCCGCGCGAGCGTCGAGCCGCCTCCCGGGTGCTCGACGCCCTGACGGCCGACCGCCTCGGCGTCGCCCGCGTCTGGGCGCTGGGAGAGGCCGAGGGACCAGAAGCCTGGCGCGACGACTTCGCCTTCCGCCGCGGCCCCGGCGGCTGGATCGCGGGCTCGTACGCGCACCTCGACCGCGTCCTCGCTGCGGCCCGCTCTCGCGGCCTGCGCGTCATCCTGGTGCTGGCCAACCGCTGGGAGGACTACGGAGGCTTCCCGGCCTATTTGCGCTGGACCGGCGCCCCGGCTCGCGGGCGCACCCTCCGGGCGGGCGAGCTGAGGCGGGTGTACACCGACCGCGCCGTCGAGCGCGCATGGCGAGACCACGTCGGCCGCCTCGTGACGCGAACCAATGCCGTCACCGGCGTGGCCTACCGCGACGACCCGACCGTCATGGCCTGGGAGCTCGTGAACGAGGGCGGCGCGCTCACCTGCGAGTCGGGCGACCGCATGGTCGAGTGGGTCGACCGGCAGGCGCGCTTCATCCACGAGCGCGACCCCAACCACCTCGTCGGCGCCGGCCACGGTGGGTACGCGAGCGCGCAGGGGAGGGCGATCTGGCGGCGCGTGAACGCCCTCGAAAGCGTCGACTACGCTGACCACCACGCCTACTTCGACCACGACGCAAACGTCGACGTCCCGGCCGACCTCTGGCCCTGGCTGGCGGACCGCGTCGCGGTCGCGCACGACCTCCTGCACAAGCCGCTGATCATCGGGGAGGTGGGCTTCTCGCGCGCCGCCTTCGACCCGGCCGAGCGGGGGCGCTGGTACGAGGCCTTCCTCGCTGCGGCCGAGTGCATGGGCGTCTCCGGGGTCGCCGCGTGGGTCTACCAACCGTGGTCCGAGCAGGACAACACCCACGGCATCTTCGCGTGGGGCCCACACGCCTCGGAGAACGAGCCCACCCGCCTCGCGCTCCGCGACGCCGCCTCGCGCTGCGCGGGACCGCTTCCCAGCGCGTCGCCTCGCCCGGCGCCGGCGATCGCGCGGCTGCATGAGCACGACCCGATGTTCGTCCAGGACGACTGGGTGACCTCGGCGGGGGGCACCTCGCTCGCCGTCGACCCGTGGAGCCTCGAGGAGGGCTGCGCGCAGGGCCCCGAGGCGTGGATCGAGCTGCCGATCCGGTGGCCCGCGGAGGGCGGGAGCGAGCTGGAGGTGTCGCTGTCCTCGTCCGCGATCGGCTCGCTGGGACTGACCATCACGCTCGACGACCTCCAGCTGGGTCGCATCGACGCGCCGGGGCAGCGGGTGCGGGCCCGCGTCTCCCGGCGCTGGGGCGAGCTGCGCTGGCTTCGGGTGGCGAGCACGACGCCACCGGGGAGGGCGCTGCTCGCGCGCTACGGGGTCGACCCGCCCGGAACCGATGTGCTCATGCTGCGACTGCGGTGAGGAGCTTGCGAGCGCACCTCCTCGCCCAGCGACTCCAGGAATCTCCGTCCGAGCGCTCGACGCGCTTCAGCGTGAGGGGCCGGTCCGAGCGGGCAGGGCGTCCGCGGCCCTTACTGCCAGCGTAAAGGCTCCGCCGTGCCAGCACCCCAGGCGCGAGCTCGCCCTCACGAGGAGCCTCGTCGCCGCGGAGGCGCACCACCGACCACGGCTGTCGAAGCGCTCGCGACCGGGCGCGTCGGCCCCGACGCCGTCGTCGTCGTCCAACACCCGCACGCCATCGACGAAGAACTGCAGCCGGGTGTCGAGCAACCCCCGTGGCTCCCACCGGGCCGGGCCTCCGGTCAGCGTGACGTCGACGCACGCGCCGGCGGGCAGCGTGAGGGCGTAGTCGCAGTAGCGCCGCGTCTCGCCCTCCAGGGCGTCGGGCGGCAGCAGCCTGCCCTCGACGACCGAGCCCACGGTGATCGCGGTGGGCGCGTGCGGGGTCGTGACCTCCCACGGCTCGAGCACATCCCGCGTCGGGAGCCCCAGCGCCGCCAGCGATTTCGTGAAGTAGGGATACGGCACGAACCCGTGCGCCAGCGTCGTGGACATCACCACCATCGGGTGCTGCGTCAGGTCGCGGGTGAGGTCGCCGACGCGCGTGACCAGCGTGCCCGCCGGTCGGTGTCGGGTCGCCGCGAGGACCGCGCGGGCCAGCACGCCCGCCGAGCGGACCCCGCCGTACGCGATCACGAGCCGGCGCGGGGTCGGTCCGGAGGGGGCGTTCCACCAGCGGAGGAGGACGTCGGCGCGGTCGCCGACGGTGTCGTAGAGCAACACGGCGCGCACGTCGCGGGCGACGTCGGGAGAGGCCAGCGTGTCGAGCAGCGTGTGGCCGCCGAGGCTGTGGGCGGCGAGGACGGTTCCGGCGAAGCGCAGCGGCGGCGCGGCGGCGTCGAGGTGCGCCGTGACGTGGCGCGCGACGGCGTCGAGCAGGGCGTGGAAGGCGCCCGCGCGGCCGAGCGCACCGTCGCGACCGGAGTGGAGCTGCGGGACCACGAACACCGTGTTGGTGTGCGCGATGTCGTGGAGCGCGGCGAAGCCCCATCCCGCGCTCCGCCCCGGCGAGCGGTGGCAGAGCCGGCGATCGAACTCGCCCGGCCAGGTGAACTCCGCCGCGCAGACGGTCGCCGCGTGGAAGAAGACGACCGCGTGGATGGGTCGACGCAGATCGAGGCGCGCGGGGACGTGCACCGTGAGCTCGAGCGGCGTGCTCGCGGCGGCGATCGGGACGGTGAGGGAAGAGGTCCACTCGGCGACGGGGACGGCGGGGGAGGGGGCGACGGCTGCGGTTGAGATGGGCGCGTGAGCGGAGCGGCGAGGTGGGGACTGCCGCGAACGACACGCGACCAGGGAGGCGGCGACCAGGGCGACCAGGGCGCGACGCCGGCGAGGGGAGAGCGGCCTCGGCGGCTTCATGGGTCGGAGTGGTTCATCGCGGCGACGGCTGCGCATCGGCGCCATCAGGATGCATCGGCGTAGGGAGGACGCGGCGAGGGATCGCAGCGAAAGTCGTCATGGTCGAGAGGGAAGGTCGGCCCTTCCGCCTCGAAGGTGAAGCGATCGGGGATCCAGAGGAGGCGCTGTCGCCGGTGGGTTCGTCGGCCGACGACGGCGAGGTTTCCGTCGGGCGTGCCGACGAGGTCCACGGGCTCGGCCTGGACGCCGGATTGCCACGTCCAGACGGGCAGCACGTGCCCCGACGGGTGCCAGCGATAGAGGGCGTCGTGGTCGGCTCGACCGTCGCTGTAACCCTCGTCCTCGGCGCGGTAACACATCCCCGAGACATTCGAGGACTGCCAGGTGATCAGGTGGATCGCGCCCGCGGAGAGCGTCCCCACGCCGGTGGTGTGCCGGAGCGCGTCTTCCCACATCGCAAAGCGGGTGCGGCCGACGCCCTGCGCGTCGCGCCATCGCAGCACGTAGGAGCGATTGGTGAAGTGATGTAAGGGCGGATCTTCAATGAGCACGATCTCGTCCAGGCGGCCATCGCCCGTGTAGTCCGCGGCCGTCCAGTGGAAGTCATACGGGATGATCGGTCGATGCAGCGGCCGTCGCACGCTCGGGTCGGGCAGGAGGTCTTCGGGCCGGTGGGCAACGGCGCCGTTCGCCGGGTACCCGCCCGGCACACCGCGATCGAGGCCGATGAGGGGACAGGTCGTCGCAAACTCCATCGCTCGAACGAACGCGTATCCCTCTGCGCCCGTGGCGGCGAGCCGCACGCGAGCGAGCGTCGCCTCGTCCCGGCGCCAGACGCCCGTGAGCGCGAGCACTCCCACCTCGGTGACAGGCCCCGCGATCTCGGGACCGATGCGTCGATCGGTCACGACCGGGCGGAGGTGGAAGGCGCCGTGCAGCGTAGCGGAGCACACCGACGGTGCTGGGGCAGGGGGCGTCTGCGATACGGCGAGCTTCGCCTGGGTGAGCGCCGCGATCAGCGCCGCGAGTGTCGGCCCGACCACACCGTTGCGGCCCCTCGAACACGGGGAGCGCCAGAATCTCCGCGGCGGCCCGACGAACATCTCCATGGGAGGAGGTGTGAGCAACGGGCGTTCCGTGCGGATCACCGGCCGGGCACGACGCTTCGTGCCTCATGCAGGCGCCAGCGCCACCTCGGCCGGGTGTCGTGCCCCCGCGCGCCGCGGGCCTCGCGGGAGGACGGCGCTCATCGACGCGGTGGGCGCGCTCTGGACCACCGCCGGCCGCACGTCATTCCCTCACCGCGCGGACAGTTCCTTCATCGGGAGTCGGGCAGCGAGTTGACCCGGCACGTCGCACCGCTGATCTCGCTCGATCGCAGGAACACCCAGCCCTCGGTCCCTCCCGGCAGGCGCACCCGGTAGAGGCGGGCATCGCGGCGGCGGAGCGGGTCCCGTTGGAGCACCTCGAGCGCCGTCCCCGCGGGGAGGAGCGGTCCCTCCGACGCGATGGCCGGGGAAGGCCGGAGGTGAAACGAGGTCGCCGGCCGGGCGACGCACGCCGTGGACGGCGCGGCGGTCGAGAGCGGGGCGGTCCGCGTCGCGGTGTCGATCCAGCCGCCCACATCGAGCGTGAAGCACGGCGAGTCTGGCGCGCGCGACAGCACAGCGTGTTGCGTGAGGCGGAAGACCGCGAGTCGTCCGTCGGCCAGCGGGGCGAACGCGACGTCGAACTCGCCCGGGACCCCGTGCTCGTGGCCCTGGACGTACACGCCGCCCACCTCCCGCAGGAGGCCCCCGCTGAGCTCGTAGAGCATGAGCTCCAGGGTCGCACCCATGGCGTAGCCGTTCTCCATGATGCCCAGCGCGAGGGTGAGCGCGCCGAGATGGATCGAGTCGCTCCAGCTGAAACTGCTCTCGCTCCGCGCGCTCGAGACGACCTCGAACCACCGCCGCGCGGGGGAGGACTGGGCGACGCCCGCGTGGATGTCGGGTCCCATGCCGCCGACGAGGCGCTCGGGTACACCGTCGCCGTCCAGGTCGACTGAGGGAACGCCGGGCCGATGCGGCGCCTCGACGTGGATGGACGGATCGGATCCCGACCGCAGGGCATCACGCTGATGTCGGCCGGGACTGGCTGGGCCGCGGCGCGGGTCGGTCGACACCACCCGACGCCCACGAGCAGCAGGAGAACAACCACTCGGAGCCACATGATTCGCATTGGTTCTACTCCGCGCGAACACGGCGTCGTTGCGGCCGAGTGCCTCATCGTGTCGAATCGGGGACCGTCCTTGCAGCCTCCGCCGCACCCACACCGCGTCGGCGGCCATGAACCTGCTGAGCCGCTCGACGGGCGACTTCCTTCGGCGTCGGCTCGTGGTGCGCTCGTCGCGCTCGTCGGCGCCGCGCATGCCGGACTCACCACGGGACTCCTTCCGTCCACCGTCGCCTGGTCGGCTGGCCTCGCTCTCGTGATGGTCGTCGGTCTCTCGTCCGTTGCTCGCGCGCCCGCGTCGGGCGGGCCCGGGACGGGCGCCGCGGCGTCGCTGCCGGTCGTCGTGGCCGCCATGCCGTGGATCTACGCGGTCGCGTGGGCCGCACTCCACCATCGCCTGCGCCTCGACGGCACGAGCAGCACCGC
>CBIHPK010000217.1:0-11768 GCA_966211675.1 uncultured Myxococcaceae bacterium | reverse complement strand
CCCGCGTCCCGCGTGTTGAAGCACGCGGCAACGCACCTGAGTGCGCACCCCGATGCCAGGTCCCCAGAGCGGACTTCCAGTGGGTGTTCAGCGCCCTCCGCCGTTGCCGCGTGCTTCAACACGCGGGACGCGGGGAGGATTGAACTGAGGGGCTATTGGAGGAGGAGGGAGAGACGGATCAGTCGGTGGCGCGACCGCGGAGCGCGATCTGCAACACCTGGCGGGCGAGCGTCGGGGCCTTCACCCGCCAGAGCGGTCCGTTGGCGACCATCACGGCGACCGAGAGCCGGCGTCCCGCGCCCTCGGCGTTGCCCACGAACCAGGTGAAGGCCCGGTAGGGCTCCGAGCCGGTCAGCGTCCCGGTCTTGCCGCCGACGGTCACGCCTTCCAGGTAGGGCCTCCCGGCGTCGTCGTGGAAGCCGTGGAACCCAGTGCCCTCGCTCACCGTCCGCGCCATCGCGCGCACCAGCGTCGCGGCCACCTCGGGGCTCACCGCGCGACGCCAGGCGTGCTCGCCGCCCACCGCCAGCGTCTCGCCCTGCGGACCATGGATCGACGACACGATCCACGGCCGGGTCATCTCGCCGCCGCGGGCGATGCCCTGCGCGAGCAGGGCGCCGTGCAGGGGCGAGAGGGTGCTGTTCCAGAAGCCCGCGGCGGTGCGCGCGAAGGCCAGCGTCTCCGACGGGACCGTCAGCTCGCTCGCGGACACCGGCGCGTCGAAGGGGACCGCCTCGCCGAAGCCCCACTGCCGCGCCATCGACTGGATGCGATCAGGGTTCAGCCGCTCGAGGGCCCGCCGCGCGAAGACCGTGTTGATCGAGCGCGCGAAGGCCTCGGGCAGCGTGCTGCACTCCCGATCGCGCCGCGGGTCGCTCATCAGGTCGCGCAGCGTGAGCGCGTGAAACCCGCCCGACCAGCACGTGGGCGTGCGCTCGGAGAAGCCCTCCTCCAGCAGCGCCGAGGCGGTCACGATCTTGAACACGCTGGCCGCCGGCGCCTCCGCCGCGCGCGCGAGGTCGCGGTCGGGTGCGCCCCGCGAGGCCCAGACCAGCACCCGGCCCGTGGCCGTGTCGAGCACCACCACGCTCGCCATCGGCAGCGCGTGCCGCTCCAGCAGGGCCGCGGTGGCTCGCTGCCAGGCGGGCTCCAGCGTCAGCGTCGCGCGACGCCCGTCGGGCAGGTCGACGGCGTAGTCGCCGCCTCGCACCAGCCGCGCTCGCGAGGGATCGAGGCCCTCCACGGCGGCGGTGATCGACGCCGGCGCGCCTCGCAGCCGACCGTGCGTCGCGACGCCCCCGTCGGCGACCGGCGCGGGCGTCTCCCGCTCCCGGGTGCGCTGCGCCACGGCGTTGTGCCGCAGCGCCACGAAGGGAACCACCGCCCCGACCATCCCCAGCAACGCCATGGCGCGTGCTCGATCTACCATCGTGGGAGGGGCCGATAGCGAGGTCGGGGCCGCCGGGTCAACTTCGTGACAGACGCCGCCGCCCCCTGCGGACCACGAGTCGTGGCTGCTCAGAAGTTCTGCTTTCCAGCGAGTTCCCTTGTACACTCCGACCCCGTGGCGGTGTCGGACCTGAATGACACGAGCAGGTTCAAGGTCAACGGGTCGCGAGATCGCCCGAGCCGTGAGCCCGCGGTCCGCGAGGCGTGCCTCGTGGTGATGTACGGCGAGTCCATCGGGCGGCGCATCTCACTGAGCGCGGCGCCGCTCTGCATCGGCCGCTCGGCCGAGAGCGACCTCCAGTTCGAGGAGGAGAGCGTCTCGCGCAACCACTGCCGCATCGACCCCAGCCTCGGCCCCGCCGGGGTCCCCGAGGCGTGGAGCATCAGCGACCTCGGCAGCACCAACGGCACCTACGTCAACGACCGCGGCGTCGAGAGCGCCGTCCTCAACCACGGCGACCACCTCCAGATCGGCCGCAACATCCTGAAGTTCCTGGTGAGCGGCCACATCGAGTCGGCCTACCACGAGGAGATCTACCGGCTCGTCACCACCGACGGGCTCACCAACCTCCCCAACCGCCGCGCCTTCGAGGACGCCATGCAGCGGGAGTTCTCTCGCTCGACCCGCTATTCCCGGCCCCTCTCGCTGCTGGTCATCGACATCGACCACTTCAAGAAGATCAACGACGTGCACGGCCACCTCGCCGGCGACGCCGCGCTCCGGCAGTTCGCCACGGTGCTCAAGGCCAACCTCCGCCGCGACGATTTCGCCGGGCGCATGGGCGGCGAGGAGTTCGCAGTGCTGCTCCCGGAGATCGACGACGTGGGCGCCAAGCTCACCGCCGAGAAGCTCCGGCAGCTCACCGCGCGGCACCGCTTCGAGTTCGAGGAGGCCGTGATGCCGCTCACCATCTCCATTGGCGTCGCCACCCGCACCCCCTCCGACCAGGACCCGATGGAGATCTACCGCCGCGGCGACGAGCTCCTCTTCATGGCCAAGCGCGCCGGGCGCAACCGCGTCCACGGCTGAGCGCGGCTGGTGCGCCGCTTCGCGCAGACCCACCGGCTCGCGCTCCTCACCGCGGTGGGCGCCGCGGTCGCGCTCATCGCCATCGGGCAGCGCACCCCCGCGGACGTCGACGAGGGCTTCTACGCCATCGCCGCCGAGCTGGTCGCCCGCGGCCGGCTCCCCTATCGTGACTACTTCTACCCGCAGGCGCCCTACCTGCCCTTCCTGCTCGCGCCCGTCGCCGCCGTCGCGTCGCGCTTCGTGGTCGAGCGGGTCGTCTTCTCCCTCCTCGGCGCCATCACCGCGGGCTTCATCGCGCACGGCGTGAAGCGCGACACGGGCTCCCCCCTCGCCGCCGTCACCGCCGCGGCCCTCTTCACCCTCAACGAGCTCACCTGGCAGTGGTTTCCGAGCATCCGGCCCTACGCGCCGGCCGCCCTCTGCATCGTCGCGGCGACGCTCCTGGCCTCGTCCCCGCGTCGCCCCTCGCTCGCCCGGGCCGCCCTCGCCGGGGCGCTCGCGGGCCTCGTCGGCGGACTGCGCCTGCTGCTGCTCCCCTTCGTCGGCGCCATCGTCGCGGCCATCTGGCTACGCGGCGCCCGCTTCGCCCTGCTGCGAGCGCTCGCGGTCATCGCGCTCCTGCGGGTGACGCTCTGGGCGCCGGACAACCACCAGATCCAGACGGCGCGATGGACCATCCCCCTCGCCCTGCTCGTCGTCGCGGTCGGACCGGCGTGGCGAGAGCGCGCGAAGCGGGGAGCCCTCGCCACCGCGGGCGCCCTCGCGGCCCTGGCTCCGCTCGCGGCGCTCTATCGGATGGCCCCGGAGGGCTTCCTCTTCGGCAACCTCGCGTTCCACGCCAACCGCGTGACGGCGGCGTGGCCCGCCGATCAGGTCCCCTGGTGGGCCCAGCGCAGCACGTACATCCACGGCCTGTACGGCATCGTCTCGATGAACCACCTCTCGGCCTTCGCGCCGGAGCTCATCGCCCTGGTGCTCCTCGCGGGCTTCGCGGTGCTCGCGCGGCCCGCCCGGGAGACCGTCGCCCCGGCGCTCGCGGCGGCCTCCGTCGTCCTCGCCGCGCTCGTCCCCTTCCCCGTCATCGAGCACTACTTCACGCCCGCCATCCCGGTCCTCGCGCTGCTCGCCGGGCTCGGCCTCGGCCACCTCGACCGCGCCCTCCGCGGACCGCTCGGACCCCGCCTCGCCCTGCCCGTCTGCCTGCTCACGCTGCACCTCGTGGTCGGCTATCCGAGCTTCCACCGCCGCTGGCGCGAGGGGCTCTACGGCGACTTCCACCTCCACGCCTTCCGGCCGCGCCGCCTCGACTACGCCGCCGCGCGCGTCCGCATGGTGGCCGACCGCCACCCCGGTCCCGTGCTCGCGCTCTGGCCCGGCTCCGCGCTCGGGCTCGCCGACCGGCTGCTCCCCGGCACCGAGAACCACTTCGCGCGACAGGCCCCCGTCCCCCTCGGTGACCCTGCGCTGCGCGACCGCCTCCGCATCGCGACCGCCGACGACGTGCGCGACGCCGTCATCGCGCAGACCCCGTCGGTGGTGACCCTCGACCGCGAGGTCGAGCACATGGGCGTCGATGAGTTCAGGGTGCTGCTGGAGCGGTGCGGCTACCGCGTCGAGTCCGAGGCCCGCGCGGTGCTCTTCGTGTACGCGAGGGTCGAGGCCCCCGGCGCAGGGTGCGCGAGGGCCCGCTGATCAGCCCGGGACGCCGATGCCGCTGCCCCTCGCCGGGACGACGATGAACACCGGCCGGGTGTCCACCACCGTGCCGCCGCGGCCGAGCACGTTGATGGTCGCGCGGAAGAGCTTGGCGGTCGCGCCGCCCTCCACGAAGTCGTTGAAGAAGTCCGCGCGGAAGGTCACCCGGGTGCTCGGCGACACGTTGTAGAAGGTCGTCATGTCCTGCCGGTCGTAGCCGGTGGGCATCGCGGGATCGCCGCTCACCGGCACCACCGCGCGGATGAAGTCCGCCGTGGTGTGCCCCATCGGGATGCCCATCGCGGCCGGGTCGCCCACGGTGCGCGTGGTGATGTCCTGGCGCGATCCGCTCGCGAGGCGGGTGACCGCGTCGACCACCTGCGCCGCCACCGCGCCGACCGCGCGGCCCGGGCCGAAGACCACCGGCATGCCCGAGGCGTCCGTGGTGCGCGTGCGCGTCGCGAGCACCTGCGAGTTGGCGTAGGTCGCCCCGCCGATGCCGGCGCCCACGTCGATGCCGACGAAGAAGCCGCCGCGGGCGTTGAGGGCCGTGACGACGTCGTCGCAGTTGTGCCCCTGGGCCGATCGGTAGGTCGCCGCGTCGAGGGCGAAACACCCGTCGTACCAGGGCGCATCGGAGGCCAGCACCACGATGGGCACGCGGCCCTCGGCGAAGCAGCCCCAGCCGAAGCGGGGGTTGTCCGCGGTCGCGCCGCAGTCTCGCGCCGGGTCGACCCGCGGCACCCAGCCGTTGCCCGCGGGGTCGAGCGCGTTGTGCACCGAGCGCAGCGCGGCGGCGTCGCCCTCGTGGCCGCGCGACCCTCCGCCCTCGATCACCTCGTAGATGGCCTCGGTCTGGTCTTCGGGGTTGTCACCGCCGAAGAACCGCATGCCGGTGTCGTCGTCGATGGTGTGCATCCGGTCGAAGGCCATCTGCGAAGCGGCCACGTTGGGGCTGATCGCCTGGCGGATCCAGAGCGTGTAGTCGCCGGGGCTGCCGGGCTGGCCGCTCGGGATGAAGGGCATGCTGTCGAAGGACCCGACGCCCACGCGCACGTCGGGGATCGCCATCTGCACGCCGCTCACGATGGTGTTGAGCCCGGTGCGGAGCGCGGAGATGACCGGCTGCATGGAGGCGGAGTTGTCGACGAGGAAGAACACGTCCGCGAGGCGGATGCGCGTGGAGAAGGTGAACTCGCGGAACTCGTGCATCCCGGTCATGGGCGGCGGGTAGTACGGGAGCACGACGTAGAGGGAGTTCTCCGGCGGGCGCGAGTCGGCGCTGCGGCCATCGGACATGGCGGCGCTCTCGATGAGGTCCGTGGCCCCGTCGCCGTCCGTGTCGGCGTTGCACGGGTTGGTGCCCGCCATGAACTCCTCGCGGTCCGTGAGCCCGTCGTCGTCCGAGTCGGCGTCGCGCTGGTTGGGCACCGAGTCGGTGCCGTCGCAGTTGTCGCCCGCGCTGCCGCAGGTGAGCGCCCGCGCCATGGACTCGTACCGCGGGTACGCCCGGCGCGCCTCGTCGGCGTCGGTGAACCCGTCGTTGTCCGAGTCGACGTCGCGGAAGTCGGGCATCCCGTCTCCGTCGCTGTCCTGCGCCGGCGCGCCCTCGACCGTGTCGGAGAGCCCGTCGCGGTCGGTGTCCACGCAGGTGCCCGGAGGGCCCGCGTCGCGCCCCGTCACCGGCCCGGTGTCCCGGGTGGGGCCCACGTCGCGACGAACGCCCGCGTCGGCGCTGATCACCGTGGTGCTGTCCTGTCCGGGCGAACAGCTCGCGGCGAGCACCACCGCCAGCCAGGGGAGTTGTCCGTTGCTCCGCTTCATCGCAGGCCTCACGAAGGAATAGAGATCGTCGACGCCGACGCGGCGCCTCGCACGCATAGGTACCGCCCCCCTTCGATCGCGTGCAAGCGTGTGCGATGACCGCGAGCGTGGGGCTCTTGTGACCAGCGACCCTGTCGGCGTTGCTATTGAACGCTGCTGATCGGAGCACCCGGGCCCGGCGCGGTCGAGCGGGAGCCTGCGCTCGGACCGATCCAGCCGCCGCCCGCCGAGGCCGACGAGGGCTGCGCGAGGGGCTGGGCGACGGGCCGCGGCGACGGAGCGACGAGCACCGTGGGCGCGCCGAAGGAGGGCGCGTTCATGGGCCCGCGGCGCGACGCGAAGGCCATCGACGGTCGCATCGGGTAGGCCCCGGGGTAGACCCCGAAGGCGACGCCGTCCGGGGGCGGCGGCAGCGGCGGAGGAGCCGCCGAGGCGACGCGAGGCGACGCGGGCAGGGTCATCACGACGGTCGCGGGTCGGGGCGGGTTTACCGGATCGGGTAAGGCCGGGGCGGCGCCGATGGGTCGACGCACGCTCGGCCCCTCGGACATGCCGATGAGGTCGCGGTCGCGGATGACGACCGCCACGCCCTCGACCGGCGGATCGATCACCGGGGGCAGCTCGCGGACGCGCGCGACGGGGATGCGCTCGACCGTGTCGACGCCCACCGCGGAGGCGATCGTCGGGGCCGACCGGAGGGCTTGGGGCTCCGAGCGCGGCGGGGCGCTCCAGACCTGGGTGAGGGCCACGGTGCTCGTCGGCCCCGCAGGACCGCGCGGGGTGTCTCCGTCGGTGGAGACCTCGGTGGTGCGCGCGTAGAGCGAGCTGCCCGCCGCGCCGTGGATCAGCCGTCCTCCCAGCCCCGGGCCGCCCAAGCCGCCGTGCGCGCAGTACACGAAGGGCGCCCTCGAGCGCGCCCCGATCGGCGCCTGCGCCGACCAGCCGACCCATCCCCCACCGGCCCGCCAGTCGACCCAGGCCGGGGCGAACTGCGAGCCCGGGACCCAGCACCAGGCCGCGCCGTCGAGCACCCAGCGGCCGTAGTGGAAGGCCACCCTCCCCCACGCGTAGTCGCTCTGCCAGTACCACCCGGCGTTGGTCGCGATCCACTGACCCGCGCTGCCATAGGGCATGAAGGTCGGGCCCACGGTGGCCGCGTCGGGACGCCAGACCCGCCCGTACGAGGGCGAGTCGAACCACATGCCGTAGCCGTCGAGGGCGGCGTTGATCTGCGCGGCGGACAGGTCTCCCGGGGACTCTCCCAGCGAGAGCGTCCCCGCCGCGTCGCCGCGCAGGGGCTCCTGCGGCGGAACGATGACCGTCACCTCCTGGTACTGGTGCATCGTGCACGCCGGGGCGCCGAAGGCCAGGACCGCCACCCACGTCTCCCACCGAGGTCGCATCCTCGACGGGTTAGCACGATCTCAGCGGAGCTGGGCCTCTTCGGCCAGCAGGATCGACAGCACCTGCTCGGCGCTGGTGGCGCCGATCAGCTCGGTGCGCACCCTCGAGTCGCGGAGCAGGCGCGAGACCCGGGCGAGCACCCGGAGGTGATCTCCCGGGGCGCGGTCGGGGGCGAGCACGGCGACGAAGATGCGCACGGGCCGGCGGTCGATGGAGTCGAAGTCGACGCCGTCGGGCGCGATGGCGATGGCCGCGATGATTTGAGTGAGGTTGGGCAGGCGCCCGTGGGGGATGGCCACCTCGTCGCCGACGCCCGTCGAGGCGAGGCTCTCACGGTCGCGCAGCACCTGGATGACCGTCGAGGCGTCGGTGAGCTCCGAGTCCTGGATGAGCAGGTGACCGAGGGCCTCGAGGGCCTCGTCCTTCGACGAGACCCGCAGGGTCGTCGAGATGCGCGCGGGGGTGAGAAGGTCGCTGAACCGCATCACGGAAGCGGCGGGATACTCTGTGAGCGCGGGAGTGTAAAGCGGAGGTGACGGGGCAGGAGAAGGCGGCGTCGGAAGACGCTCAGTCGGCGTCGTCGGGCTCGGCGGCGACGGGCGTGGCGCGGAGGTTTTCGCCGCCCTTCTTGTTGCGGGTCGAGGCGTCGTGGTGACGCGAGATCTGGTGTTCCACCTTGTCGAGCATCAGGTCGATGGACTTGTACATGTCCTCGCTGTCGTGGCGCGCCTGGTAGTGGCGGCCTTCGGAGGCGAGGGAGACCTCGGCCACGTGCAGGTGCTTCTCCGTGAAGAGAGTCACGTGCGCGTCGAGCGGGTGGCGCAGGTACTTCTGCACGCGCTCGAGCTTTTCGTGGACGTACCCCTTGAGCGCGTCGCTCGGCGAGAGGTGTCTGAAGGTGATCGCAATGCCCATCACGTCCTCCATCGGCGAGGTGACGCCAGACCAGTCGGTCTCGCATCGGACCTGCGCCATGCTCGGCCCCGAATCGCTTTCTCGTCGGCGCGGGCGAGCAACCGCCGACGTAGCCTTAGACCTACTCCCTTCGACGCGGTGTGGGTAGGCCCCATCGTCGGGAATTCAACGCGCGCGGCCGGGGGCCCGCGGTCAGTAATACTGCTTGCGCTTCGCGCTGGAGAGGATGCCCAGCATTTCGCGGTACTTCGCCACCGTACGGCGGGCGATCACGATCTTCTGGTGCACCAGCTCCTTGACGATCTGCTCGTCCGAGAGCGGCGCCTGAGGGTCTTCCTGCGCCACGATCTTCTTGATCGCCTGCTTCACGCTCTCGCTGGCGATGTCCTCCTCCGCGATGCGGCGGATGGAGCTGTTGAAGAAGTACTTGAGCTCGAAGATGCCGCGCGGGGTGTGCACGTACTTGTTGGTGGTGACGCGAGAGATGGTGCTCTCGTGCATGCCCACCGCGTCGGCCACGTCGCGCAGGATCATCGGCTTCAGGAACTCGATGCCCTTCTCGAAGAAGTCGTGCTGCTTCTCGACGATGCTCTGGGTGACCTTGACGATGGTCTTCTGCCGCTGGTCGAGCGAGCGCACGAACCACTTCGCGGAGGCGAGCTTGCCCTGCACGAACTCGCGGGCCTTCGGGTCCTTCATCAGCGAGCGGGCCTGCTGCTCGTTGATCTTGAGCTTGGGCATGCCGTCGTCGTTGGTGCTGACCACGTAGTCGTCGCCGACCTTGTGCACGTAGACGTCCGGCGTGATGTACGACGGCTCCTCGGAGGTGAAGTTGCGCCCCGGCCGGGGCTCCATCGTGCTGATGAACTTCGCGGCCTCGTAGACGTCCGTGAGCTCGCAGTGCAGGTCGCGGGCGATGGCCTGGAAGTTACGGCGCTCGACGTTGGGCAGGTGCCGGTCGATGACCTGCCAGAGGATGTTGTCGCTGTCGTAGCCGAAGTGCTCGGCCTGCACGAGCAGGCACTCCCGCAGGTCGCGCGCGGCCACGCCCACCGGGTCGAGGCTCTGGATCAGCCGGAGCACCTCCTCGGCGTCCTCCGGGTCGAGGCCCACCTCGCGAGCGAGGTCTTCGATGGTGAGCGCCCGGCCCGCGGCCTCGGTCTCCGCCGCGGCGCGGATCTTCGGCGCCTCGCCCTCGACGTCCTCGTCGACGACGATGCCGCTGAGGTTGAGGTACCCGCTGTCGTCGAGGTTGTGCACGATGAGCATCGCGAACTTCAGCTCGTTCTCGCGGAAGTTCGAGAGCCTGATCTGCTGCTCGAGGTGGTCGCTGAGGGTGGTGCGGCGGGTGAGCGTGGCCTCGAGGGAGGGCATGTCCTCGCTCGACCCCCGCGACGTCGCGGGCAGCGGCGCCTGGTTGGCGTACGCGTCGAGGAACTTCTCCCAGTAGTCCTCCTGGGTGGTCTCGGAGATGGCCGCCCGGTCCTCCTGGCTGGTCGGCAGGTGCTGCCGCTGGTCGTCGAGCGCCGCCACCCGGTCGATGGTCGGGGTCTCCGCGGCCTCCGCGGCCCGGTCGCCAGGGTCATTGCCGTCGGCCCCGTCCTCGAGGATGGGGTTGCCCATCATCTCCTCACGGACCGCGTCGATCAGCTCCAGGCGAGAGAGCTGCAGCAGCTTGATTGCCATCTGAAGCTGCGGCGTCATCACCAGCTTCTGCTGCAATCCCTGAACGAGCTTGATCTCCATCCGCCTTCTCTCCTCTGCGCGACCCCGCCAACCGAAGCTCTGAAAAGATTCCTACCTCCGCGCGGCGTTCGAGATCCTAGTCCTTCGGCTCCGAGGTTGCATCAGGAACTTTGACCCCGAGGGTCTCTGCCAGGGTGACCGCTGTACGGACCGTGCATTCGAGCGCCGCGTCGAGCGCCACGGAGAGCATCACGGTCGGGAGGTCTGCTGGCGCCCTCGTCGCGTCGAGGGCTACAGACACCTCGCGCCACGGATCACCGATGTCGAGCCCCTGCGCCGCCGCGCCCGGGGACCGCCCCAGCGTCGACGGGCGCAGCGCCTGATCGAGCGCGTCGCGGACCCCTTCGGACACCGCTGCGCGGATCACCCCGTCGACCGGCGCGGTGAACACCGCCCCGAGCCCGGGCCGCACCGTGCCCGCCGCCACCGCGAGCGCCTCGACCTCCGCGCGACGCTCCGCCAGCTCGGCCCGCTCCCGCTGCACGCAGCGGTGCACCAGCTCGGCGACCACGTCGCCCAGCACCTCGTCGGAGGGCGACGCGTCCTTCCCCCGGAGGGAGGTCCACTGTTCGCGCAGCGACGCGGCCACCTCGCGGCGAACCCTCGCCGCCCGGCGCGTCAGCTCCTCGCGCAGGGACCCGAGGGCGTCCACGAGCTGCGCCTCCACGCCCCGCCGGGTCGCCTCGCGGGCCTCCGCCTCGACGGCCGCGCGGCGCACCTCGGAGAGCAGCAGCCGCAGCCGAGACGCCGCCCTCAGCCGCTTCCACGCCTCCCTCCTCGCGATGATCCGCTCTCCCACCGAGGCGCGAAACGCCGCCCAGCCGGGCGCCTCGAGGCCCGCCGCCGCCGCCCCAGCGCTGAACGATCCGAGCAGCGGGGCCTCGGCGCCGAGCGCGTCCCGCAGCATGCGCTCGACCTCCGCCACGCCGGCCTCGCCGACGACGTCGGCCTTGTTGACGGCGCCCAGCACCGGGACGCCCTCCTCGCGCACCGCCCGGAGCGCCTCGAGCTCGCTCTGCTTGCCGGCCTGCCGGGCGTCGAAGATCCAGAGCGCCACGTCGGCGAGCTCGAGCGCGTGGCGGGTGACCGAGGGGTCGACGCCGTCCGTCGCGTTGCTCCCCGGGGTGTCGAGCAGCTCGATGTGGGCCAGCGCCTCGCTCGGGTGGAACAGCTCCACGTGCGCCACCGACTGCCCCTCGGACTCGATCGCCCGCAGCGCCCCGGGCAGCGCCCCGATGGGCCCCTCGCGCAGCCCGCCTCGCGCGTCGAGCACCCGGGCGCGGGCCTCTCCCTGCCTCAGCCAGTAGACCCTCGCGGTGGTCGGCAGCACCCCGACCGCCGAGAGGGGGGCGCCCACCCACGCGTTCACCACGGTGCTCTTGCCCGCGCTGAACTCCCCGAGCAGCGCCACCCGCAGCGGCTCGTCGAGCGAGCGTCGCAGCGCGTCGAGCGACGCCGCGAGGCCCTCGTCCGCGGAGGCGCGGGAGCGCAGCCACCCCGCGAGCCCCGCGAGCAGCGCGTCCAGCGAGGCCCCCCACGCGAGCTCGAAGGAGCGGGCGAGGAGCGCCGAGGCGCGGGCCCTCGTGACCGCCGAGGACAGCGGGAGCGCGAGCTTCTCCGTGGCGTCGACGACCTCACCCCGGTCGAGGTCCGCCGCCGCCGCGGCGAGCGCGAGCACCTCGGCGCTGGCCGCCCGACCGGGGGC
>CBIHPK010000216.1:0-11768 GCA_966211675.1 uncultured Myxococcaceae bacterium | reverse complement strand
GGGGCGTGCTGGTCGCCACGCCGCTGCTGCTGCTCACGCTGCCGGTGATCTACACACTCATCGAGCGCGGCGACCGGACCGACGAGCCGATGCTCTCGTCGTCAGGCCATCCTGGGGAGGAGGCGCCGTGAGCCGTCGATGGTCATGGCTGGTCGCCCTCGCGCTCGTCGCGGAACCCGCGGCCGCGCAGGTGCAGGGCACCGACATGGTCACCGCGGAGGAGATCCTCCGGCGCTGGGTGACCCATAGCCGGGAGGTGGCCTCGCTGCGAGAGCAGCTGCGCGGCGCGCGCTTCGATGTGGTGACCGCAGCGCTGTGGCCCAACCCGTCGCTCCAGGTGAGCTTCCTCGGTACCCCGGCGGGCACGCCGCCCGACGGGAGGACCAACTACGGCCTCCAGGTGACGCAGCCGCTGACGGTGTTCGGTCAGGTGCGTGCGCGTCGCGAGGCCGCGGTCGCGGCTCTCTCCCAGAGCGAGGTGACCGTCGCGGTGGCGCTCTGGACGATCGCCTCGGACCTGGAGACCCTGATGGTCGCGCGGGCCTTCGCCGACGCGCGGGTGACGGCGGCCGAGCGCAATCTCGAGGAGGTGGCGCGGCTCGAAGGGATCATCGAGCGGCGATTGGCCGCCGGGGCGAGCTCGCAGTACGACGTGCTGCGGGTTCGGGTCGGCACGGCGACGTTGCGCGCGACGCTCAACGACGCGCGGGTGCAGCGAGATCGGGCCGAGGCTCGTCTTGCGGCGCAGATCGCCGACCCTGAGGTGCGCTCGATTCCGATCACGCGTCAGGGCCTGGCGGCCTTCCGCGGCCCGGAGGACCCGCAGGCGCTGCTCGCGCTGGCGCTCCGTCGGCGGCCCGACCTCGAGCTGGCGAGGCGCGGCGTGCTCGTGTCGCTGGCCACGGCGCGGAGGTGGTCGAGCGAGAACCGCTGGGCGCCGAGCGTCTGGCTGGGCGCATACGGTACTCAGGACCCCGGCAGCGTCTCAGTGACCGCCGGGCTGTCCTTCGCGCTGCCGTTGTTCGATCGCAACCAGGGGCTCATCGGGCGTTCGAGCAGCGACGCGGAGGGGCAGCGCGCGCTGGCCTCCGCGCTGGAGACACGAATCGCGCGAGAGGTGGCAGGGGCCTGGTCCGCGCGCAGCAACGCGAGGGCGGCGCTCGATCAGTTCCGCGCGCAGACCGTGGCGGACGCCGCGGAGCTGCTCCGGCGCGCCGTGGTGACCTACGAGGCCGGTGGCACCGGTGGCTCGGTCTTCACCATCCAGGACCTGTTCGACGCGTACCGCTCCACGTGGGATGCCCGCGCGCAGGAGCTGAGCCTCCAGCAGACCTTCGCCGAGTCCGAGGTCGACCTGGAGAGCGCCGCGGCGCTGGTGGTCCCGTAGCGTGCAGGGGCGCCCTGCAGCACGATGGCCGTGCGCGACGCGCTACGCATGCGCGAGGCCCCACGGACGACCGGACCCCACTGATATGCACGACCCATTCGCCTCCTGCCTCCCGACGACGCTACGAGCCCTACGGAGGTCACGATGCGCCTCGCGCAGCGCCTGACCCTCGCCGTGATCCTGGCGCTGGTCTCGGTGCTGGCGCTGCACGGCTGGCACCGGGTGCGTCGCGAGTCCGCGCTGCTCGACCGCGAGGGTCGCCGCGATCACCTGCTCCTCGGGCGCGCGCTCGGGCTGGGAATGACCGTGGCGCGGCGACGCGCGGGCGAGTCGGAGGCGCTGGCGCTTGTAGATGCGATGAACCAGTCGGAGGCCGAGATCGAGATCCGGTGGGTGTGGCTCGACGCGCCCGCGGGCGACCCGTACCGCCCCCATGCGCCGGGCGCCGAGCTGAGGCCGGTCGCGCACGGCCGCGAGGTCGCGTGGGTCGAGCGCCACGCCGACCGCGCGGATCGGCTCTACACCTACGTCCCGGTCCGGCTGTCGAGCGGGCGTCCGGGCGCCATCGAGCTCTCGGAGTCGCGCTCCGCCGACGAGCAGTTCGTCCGCGCCAGCGTTCGCAGCACCGTGATGGCGACGGCGGCGGCGGCTCTCGCCTGCAGCCTGCTGGTGATGGCGCTCGGCGTGTCCCTGGTCGGGCGGCCGGTTCGGAGCCTGGTCGCGCAGGCGCGCCGCGTCGGCGCGGGGGACTTCTCCGAGCGGCTCCGCCTCTCGCGGCGCGACGAACTCGGCGAGCTCGCCACGGAGATGAACGCGATGTGCGACCGCCTCGACGCCGCGCACGAGCGGCTGATGGCGGAGACCGGCGCCCGGCTCGCGGCCCAGCAGCGGCTGGAGCACGCCGATCGGCTCACCACCGTGGGCCGGCTCGCGGCGGGCATCGCGCATGAGCTCGGCACGCCGCTCAACGTCATCGCGCAGCGCTCGCAGATGGTGCTCGCGCGCGAGGTCACCGGCGAGGCGGCGCTCGACGCCGTGCGCATCGTCGCGGAGCAGGCCGGGCGGATCACCACGATCATCCGGCAGCTGCTGGATTTCGCGCGCCGGCGGGGACCGGAGAAGTCCGTGCGCGACCTGCGGAGCGTGGCCGCGGGCGCCGTCTCGCTGCTCGCGCCGCTCGCGCAGAAGCGCGGCGTGGCGATCGCGCTGCGCCAGCCCGACGCGCCGCTCGACGTCGAGCTGGACGGGGGACAGATCCACCAGGTGCTCGCCAACCTGATCGTCAACGCGCTCGACGCGATGCCCGACGGGGGCACCATCACGGTGACGGTCTCGCGTGCCCACGGCGAGCCTCCTGGGGAACTCCACCAGACGACAGCGGACTACGCGCGCGTCGAGGTGTGCGACGAGGGCGCCGGCATCCCGGACGACGTGCTGCCCCACGTCTTCGAGCCCTTCTTCACGACCAAGGACGTCGGCGAGGGGACCGGCCTCGGCCTGTCCGTCGCCTATGGCCTCGTGCGCGAGCACGGCGGCTGGATCGCCGCGCAGAACGGCCCCGACCGGGGCAGTCTCCTCACCATCTATCTGCCGTTGGAGGTTCGTCCATGAAGGGTCGCGTGCTGGTGGTCGACGACGACAGGAGCACCTGCGAGGTGCTCGCCGAGCGGCTCGGCTTCCGCGGCTTCGCGGTCGAGTGGCGCACCTCCGCCGAGGCGGCGCTCGTGCTACTGGAGCGCGCGCCCTTCGACGTGATCGTCACAGACGTGCAGATGCGCGGGATGAACGGCATCGCGCTCTGCGAGCGGGTGGCGACCAACCGGCCCGACGTCCCCGTGGTGGTGATCACCGCCTTCGGGAGCCTCGAGAGCGCGGTCGCCGCGATCCGGGCGGGCGCGTACGACTTCGTGACCAAGCCCTTCGACATCGAGGTGCTCGTGCACAGCGTGCAGCGCGCGGTGCAGCTCCGGGGGCTGCGCGAGGAGGTGCGCGGCCTGCGGCAGACCGTGGCGGAGTCCCAGCAGTTCGAGGAGGTGCTGGGCGCGAGCCCGGTGATGGCCAGGATGTACGAGATGCTGGAGCGCGTCGCGGGCGCCGACGCCTCCGTGCTGATCACCGGGGAGACGGGCACGGGGAAGGAGCTCGTCGCCCGCGCGCTGCATCGTCGCAGCGGACGGAGCGGGCCCTTCGTGGCGATCAATTGCGCGGCCATGCCCGAGGCGCTGCTGGAGAGCGAGCTCTTCGGCCACGCGAAGGGAGCCTTCACGGACGCGAAGGAGGCGCGCGTGGGCCTGCTCGCGCAGGCGCATGGCGGGACACTCTTCCTCGACGAGGTCGGCGACATGGCGCCGGGGCTGCAGTCGAAGATGCTGCGGGCGCTCCAGGAGCGCCGCGTGCGTCCGGTGGGGAGCAGCACCGAGGTCGCGTTCGACGCCCGCGTGCTGGCGGCGACGCACCGTGACCTCGAGACGGCCATCGAGGAGAAGCGCTTCCGGGAGGACCTGTACTACCGGCTCAACGTGATCAAGGTGGAGCTGCCGCCGCTGCGGGCGCGGGGCGGCGACGTGCTCCTGCTGGCGCAGCACTTCCTGGAGCACTTCGCGCGGCGGGCGGCCAAGCCGGTGGTGGGCCTGTCGGCGCCCGCGGCGGAGCGCCTGCTGGCGTACACCTGGCCGGGCAACGTGAGGGAGCTGCAGAACTGCGTGGAGCGGGCGGTCGCCCTGACACGCTACGAGCAGATCGCGGTGGAGGACCTCCCGGAGAAGGTCCGCACGTATCGCAGCTCGTTCGTGGTGGTGGCGGCCGACGACCCCTCGGAGCTGGTGCCGTTGGAGGAGGTCGAGCGCCGGTACATCCTGCGGGTGATGGAGGCCGTCGCGGGCAACAAGAGCGCGGCGTCGCAGATCCTCGGCATCGAGCGCGCGACCCTCTATCGCAAGCTCGATCGCTACGCGCGGTCGAATTCGTAGCCGCGGTCTTCGCCTATCCTGCGCGCACCTCGCCATGGGACATGAACTGATCTTCGTCGCGCTCTTCCTCGTCGCGACCGCCGTCGCGCTGGTCGCGCGCGCGCTCCGCACGCCGTACACCGTGGCGCTCGTGGTCACCGGCCTCGCGCTGGGCGCGACGCACGCCCTCTCGCCCCCGCACCTCACCCGCGAGCTGCTCTACGCGGTCTTCCTGCCGGGGCTGGTGTTCGAGGCGGCCTTCCACCTCGACTTCAAGAAGTTCTGGGCGAACAAGCTGGCCATCCACGCGCTCGCGGTGCCCGGGCTCGTCGTCGCCATCACCCTCACCACGGTCATCCTGGTGCCGGTGGCCAACACGCTGCACCTCGTCGAGCGCTTCACCTTCGGGCAGGGCCTGGTCTTCGCGGCGCTGCTCGCGGCCACGGACCCCATCGCGGTCGTCGGACTCTTCAAGTCCCTCGGAGCGCCGAAGCGATTGATGGTGCTGATCGAGGGCGAGAGCCTCCTCAACGACGGCACCGCGGTGGTGGTCTTCTCCCTCGTGCTGGGCTTCGTCAGCGGCGAGGCGCTCTCGGCCGCGGAGGCCGGGATCACCTTCGTGCGCACCGTCGGCGGCGGGCTGCTCGTGGGCGCGGCGGTGGGCTACGCGACCTCCAAGGCCACCCAGCGCATCGAGGACGCGATGCTCGAGATCACGCTGACCACCATCGCCGCGTACGGCTCCTTCGCCCTCGCCGAGCGCCTTCACCTCTCCGGGGTGATCGCGACCGTCGTGGCCGGCATGCTCTGCGGCAACTACGGCGCGCGCACGGGCATGTCCCCGTCGACCCGCCTCGCGGTCGAGTCGTTCTGGGAGTACGTGGCGTTCGCGCTCAACTCGGTGGTGTTCCTGCTGATCGGCTTCGAGGTGCGCATCGGCGCGCTGCTGCACGCCTGGAAGCCGGTGCTCGTCGCGTTCGTCGCCGTCACCGCGGCGCGGGCCGTGGTGGTGGCGGTGGTGGGCCTCGCGCTGCGTGGCACCCGCGAGCGCTTCCCCGCGTCGTGGGTGGCGGTGCTCACCTGGGGCGGCCTGCGCGGTGGCCTCTCGATGGTGCTCGCGCTCGCGCTGCCCGACTCGCTGGTGCACCGCGAACTGATCGTGACCATGACCTTCGGCGTGGTGGTCGTGTCCATCCTCGGGCAGGGGCTCACGATGGCCCCGCTGCTCCGTCGGCTCGGCCTCGTCGGGGCGGGCACCGACCGCGTGCGCTACGAGGTGGTGCGCGGGGAGCAGCGCTCGACCGCCGCGGCGATCCTGGCGCTCGAGGAGGCGGCCCAGAAGGGCGGACAGTCCGAGGAGGTGCTCGCCGAGTTTCGCCGCGAGTACGCCGAGCGCGTGGCGGTCAACGAGGAGCGCCTCCGCGCGATGCACCTCGCCCACGAGGCGCTCCGGCGCGAGGAGCGCCACGCGCTGGCCCGGCAGCTCCTGCTCGTCGAGAAGGACGCGACCCTGCACGCGCACCAGGAGGGAGCGATCGGAGCCGAGGCGGTGGAGGAGGTGCTGCGAGACATCGACGCGCGCCTCGTAGCCCTGGAGGACGAGGCCGCCGCGCATTGAGCCTCAACGGCTCGAAGGGAGTGACGGACGGCGCCTGTGAGGAGGGACAGGCCGCTCGATGTGTATCGTAATGAGACAGGCTCATTGAGCAAAGAGTCCCCACGCCAACAACCATCTAGACGCGGTATTTCAGGGGTTGTTCCGCGTCGACCGCGCCGCGACGGGTGACGGCCGGTGCGTCTCCATCGCTGGCCGACTCCTTGCGGAGAAGTCCACCCATGGAGCGCCACGAGACGTCGCCTCTCCGTGCGGCAGCATCGCCTCGTCGCGCATCCGGCGAGATCGACGCTGTCCTGATCGCGGAGACGGCGCACCCGCCCGTGGGCTCCGCTGCGCTGGGCGCCCTCGTCGCGTTCGTCGTCACCGGCGCGGTCGATGGCTTCATCGCGTACGCACGCATGCCCGACGCTTCGCGCAGCCTCGGACTGCTTGGGTCGTGCGTCGTCCATGGCCTCGGCGTCCTGACCGCCCTCGGCCTCGGTGTCGCTGCCGTCCAGGAACTGCTCTTGACGGCCGCCTCTCGTCGTCCGGCGCTCCGTGCGTGCGGAGCGTGGCTGCTCGCCGGCCCGTCACGGTGGTGGGCACGCGACGAACGCGGAGCGCTCGCGCTCGCCTCGGCGCTCATCGGCGTCACCGCAGCAGGCGCCGTCCTCGTCGCGTTCGCAGCGCACGTCACGGGCACCTTCCACTCGCGCGCGCTGATGGTCGCGCCC
This sequence comes from uncultured Myxococcaceae bacterium, assembly GCA_966211675.1. Classification (GTDB taxonomy): domain Bacteria; phylum Myxococcota_A; class Polyangia; order Polyangiales; genus SCUS01. Next base: position 5,102 of record CBIHPK010000216.1, on the reverse strand, counting down.
ATCGCGCTCGCCACTCCGGTCGCGGTCGTGGTCGCTGCGGCCACGGCTGTGGTTGCCGCGTGGCCGCTCGCACTCCTGCTCCGGCGCGTGCAGCGCCTCGCCAGCGTCGGTGCCGTCGCGACCACAGCGACCGGGCTCGCGCTCGGCTTCGCGGCCCTTGTGTTCCCACGTTACCGGGACGGGCTCAACGCGCTGGAGCCGCTGCCCTTCGTCCTCGCGGGTGCGCTCGTCGCGGTCGACGTCGCGGTCGTCGTGGCCCTTCTACGGCGCGCCGCGCGCCACGCGAGACCACGGCTCCGTCGACTCGTCCCCGTCGTGGCGTGTGCGGCCGCGTTCACCTGCGCGACGCTCGCCGTCGTCCCCGCGCTCGGTCTCGGCCGGAGGCAGGCCGTCATGGTGGCGTTGGCCAGCCGCAGCGCGCTCATAGGACGGGCCATCGGGCCGCTCCAGCGCACGCTGGATCGTGACGGCGACGGCCACGGGGTGCTCTTCGGCGGCGGCGACTGTGACGACAACAACCCGCGAATCTACCCAGGGGCACCCGAGGTGCCCGACAACGGGGTCGACGAGAGCTGCTCGGGCCGTGACGGATCGCCCGGGCCGCGGTCCCGACACGGCGTGTTCGCACGCGTCACTGGACCGCTCGCGGCGCGACCGCCGAGCGTGCTCTTCGTCTCCATCGACGCGGCGCGCCCCGACCGGATGAGCGCATACGGCTACCACCGCTCGACCACGCCCAACCTCGCGCGTTTCGCGGGCGGCGCGGCGCGATTCACCAACGCCTACGCCGTCGCTCCTGGGTCCCTGCGCTCGTTCGCATCGACGTTCACGGGGCAGTATCCGGGCGAGGTCGCATGGGGTCGCGGCGATGACCCGAGGTTCCCCGCTGTCGCCGACGTGAACCTGACGCTCGCCGAGGTGCTCCGCGACGCCGGCTACGCCACGGCCGCGTTCACGAACACGTCCTACTTCTCGGGCACGCCAGGGTTCTTCCAGGGCTTCGAGGTCGTCCAGGCGTCGTCAGCCTTCAAGGACGACGCGGGGCCCATTGTCCTGGGAGCGGCCGAGTGGATCGAGCGCCCGCGAGATCGACCGTTCTTCGCCTGGGTGCACCTCATCGACGCGCACGCGCCGTACGGCGACCCGACGAGTCCAATGGATCTCTGCCGCACCGAGAGCGACCGCTACGACGCGGCGCTCGCTCGCGCCGATGGGTTCGCCTCGCGGGTGATCGAAGCCGCCGATCGGGCGGAGGGTCGAGGCGCGCCGGTGCTCGTGGTCGTGTTCAGCGATCACGGCGAGGGCTTCAACGAGCACGGCTCGCGCTTCCACTTCTACGACGTCCACGACGAGACGATCCGCGTCGCGCTCCTCGTGCGCGGTCCCGGTGTCCCGCCCGGTGATCGCCACGCGCTCACTGCCCTCCTCGATCTCTACGCGACGGTCCTCAACCTCGCGCGCCAGCCGATCGCAGCGCGCACGCCCTCACGCTCCCTCGTGCCCGTGCTGCTCAACCGCGACGGCCAGGCGCCGCCCGACTGGCGCGAGGAGGTCTACTCGGACGTGGCGGAGTTCGGAGGAGCGCGGCCCACCTCGATGGCGCTCGTCGCCCCGCCGTGGAAGATCGCGTTCGACGCGTCGCGCAGCGCCTGGGAACTCTACAACCTCGCGCTCGACCCGCACGAGGAGCGCAACCTCTACGACGATGAGCCGCGGCGTGCCGGCGAGCTCCGCGCGAGGCTCCTGGACAGCGGCAGCGGGCGGAGATGAGCGCGCGAGTTGCTCAGCGATCGACCGACCGCTCACCGAACGACAGGGCGTGGCAGGCGCGGGCGAACACCATGTGATTGGAGGCCCAAGTACATCATGCTAGCTAGACACCCATGAAGCGAGCGGCGAAATTCCTGATGGCGCTGCTGCTGGGCCTCGGGCTCCTCACCTGGGTCGCGCACGGCGCGCTCACCCGCACGACGCGCCGCTGGTTCGAGCGTGATGTCGAGCTCCGAGAGCGCCTCGCCGTCGCGAGCGCCCGTCGGAGCCTCGTCCGCAATTGGGATTCGCCCGACACGGACGCCCTCACGGAGGTTCTGGCCGACATCACCCGCGACGAGCGGGTGATGGGCGCCGCGGCGTGCGACCTCGACGGACGTCGCCGCGCATCGACCGAGGGGCTTCCAGACGCGTTCGGATGCGAGGCTGTCCTCGCACGCCTCAGGGCCCACGGCATGCCACCTGATGCGCCCGGCGGCTGGTCTCTCAGCGTCGATCTGCCGGGCGGACCGGTGCGTCTGTACGGCGTCGCCATGCCGGAGTTCACCCCGCGCGGCTTCGTCGTCATCGTCCACGACCTGAGCTTCCTTGGTCGGCGCGAGGCCACCACGCGCGATCAGCTGCTCCTGGCCTTCTTCATCCTGGCGCTCGCCGCCGCGGGGGTGACCATCATCGCGGCCCGCCTCGCCTGGCGGGGCTGGCAGGACGACCTGCGTCGGGCGCTCCGGGGCGATGGCAACCGCGACTTCCAGCCGCTGGTGCGCGACGTCCGCGAGCTCGTCGCACGACTCTCCCAGGAGCGCGAAGATGGCGCTCGTGGTGGGGACTGGAGCCCCGAGCGCCTGCGTGGCGTGCTCACGCAGCACCTCCATGGCGAGCGGGTGGTGATCGTGGCCAACCGCGAGCCCTACATCCACGAGCGGACCCCCGATGGGGGCGTGCGCGTCGTTCACCCGGCGAGCGGCCTGGTCACCGCGCTGGAGCCGGTGATGCGGGCGTGCTCGGGGGTGTGGGTCGCGCACGGCAGCGGCTCGGCCGACCGCGACACGGTGGACGCGCGCGACCGCGTGAAGGTGCCGCCGGGGGAGGAGTCCTATGTGGTGCGCCGGGTGTGGCTCACCGAGGAGGAGGAGGCCGGGTACTACTACGGCTTCTCCAACGAGGGTCTATGGCCGCTCTGCCACGTCGCCCACGCGCGCCCCGAGTTTCGCGACGTCGACTGGGAGCAGTACCGCAAGATCAATCAGCGCTTCGCCGACGCTGTCTGCGACGAGGTCGACTCGGACGACCCCATCGTCCTGGTGCAGGACTACCACTTCGCCCTGGCGCCTTCGATGATCCGCGCCCGGCTGCCGCGCGCGACGATCCTCACGTTCTGGCACATCCCGTGGCCCAACCCCGAGCGGATGGGCATCTGCCCGTGGCGCGAGGAGCTCATCGAGGGTCTCCTCGGGTCGAGCATCGTGGGGTTCCACACGCAGCAGCACTGCAACAACTTCCTCGACGCGGTCGACTCCTTCGTCGAGTCGCGCATCGACCGCGAGCACAACGCCGTCGTACAGCGCTCGCGGCGCACGCTGGTGCGACCGTACCCGATCTCCATCGAGTGGCCAGTGCACTGGCTCGACGACCTGCCATCCCCGGAGGTGTGCGCCGCGGAGGTGCGCCGTGAGCTCGGTCTGGCGCCCGACGCGCTCCTCGGCGTGGGCATCGACCGGCTCGACTACACCAAGGGGATCGAAGAGCGGCTGGCCGCCGTGGACATGCTCCTCGAGCGGCACCCGGAGTTTCGCGGGCGCTTCACCTTCGCCCAGCTCGCGGCCCCCAGCCGCACGCGCATTCCGCGCTACCAGGAGCTCAACGACCGCGTCGAGGCCCTCGCCGAAAAGATCAACGCGCGCTGGTCGGAGGGTTCCTACCGGCCCGTCGTGCTGCTCCGCGCACACCACGAACCTCCCGCGGTGTTCCGGTATTTTCGCGCCGCCGACCTCTGCTACGTGAGCAGCCTCCACGATGGGATGAACCTCGTGGCCAAGGAGTTCGTCGCGGCCCGCAGCGACGAGCGTGGCGTGCTGGTGCTGAGCCAGTTCACCGGCGCGGCTCGCGAGCTCACCGAGGCGCTGATCGTGAACCCCTACGACCTGACTCAGGCGAGCGAGGCGATGGTGGCGGCGCTGACCATGCCACCGGCCGAGCAGGGAGAGCGGATGCGCGCGATGCGCTCGCTCGTGGCGCACTTCAACGTGTACCGCTGGGCCGGGCGCATGCTCGTCGATGCGGCCCAACTCCGCAGCCGTGAGCGCCTCATCGGGCGCCTCTCCCGCTTTGACGTTCCGGGGAGGCAGGGCGACCCGTGAGGCCCGTCCTCGCGCGCCGATCGGTGAGTTCGCGCTCTTCACCCCCGCGTGGGAGCCACATGCCGGTGAGGAGCGAGCTGCTCGTGATGCCTGGAGCCGTGGTGGTCATCACGGTCTTCCGCTTCGACGAGCGCTCCACGTCGGCTCCCGAGGCGGCCAGCGCTTCCAATCGCTCGTCGCTGCCGCGACGCGTGATTCGCTGGCTCAGCGGCTGGGCTTGACGGTCCGGGGCGGGGCTGCGCGGAGGTCGCCACCGCCTCGAGCTCCTGCGCGAACGCCGCGAGAAACGATCGCACCACGCCGATGTGCTCCGGCGAGGAGCGCTCGAGCGCCCCGCACCGTCGGGCGCCGCCCGCCGCCCGACGCGCCCGAGCAGGCCATCTGCGTGGCGCGGGTCGTCGACGAAGCACGAGGCCGCTGACGGGGTAGCTGTAGCCGACTGGCACGCGGGCCCAGCCGACCAGGGTGATTGGAACCCACCCAGATGGTGCTAGGTCGACGCCGGGCGCGGCTCGGCGTCGGGCCCACGTGGAACGACAGCCCGGTGGGTGGGAGGGCTGCGAAGAGGTCCTCATCGGAGAGGTCGACGGGCACGACCCGGAGGGCGGCGAAGCGCTCGTCGAGCGCGGCCCGCTACTCCGCGGACAGGCCGCTCCGCGGGCCCGGCCAGCCGATCCAGAGGCCGAGGCTGCCCTCGTGGACGGACTTGAGCCCGGTGGCCAGGCCGCCGCTGCTGCGCTCGACGACGAAGCCGTCGTCGCCGCCCGCGCGGACCGTGATGGGGGGGCGGTTGGAGACGATCAGCACCGCGCTCATGCTCGCGGGCTCCTCTGGGGCGTCGGGGGTGGGGTGCGCTCGCGGACGGCGGCCGGGCGCGGGGCGGGAAGTGGGCGCGCGACCGGCGGGCCGGCGTCGACGCCCCCGTCGGCGGCGGGCGGCGGCGGCGGTGGTGGGGGCAGCGGGCACGGATCGGTG
>CBIHPK010000215.1:0-11783 GCA_966211675.1 uncultured Myxococcaceae bacterium | reverse complement strand
CGCCTGCCCGTCGGGCCAGGTGTGCAGCTCGGGCGCGTGCCGGGCGACCTGCACCGCGGGCCTCACGGCCTGCGGCGCCGCCTGCGTCGACCTGCAGAGCAGCGACGCCCACTGCGGCGCCTGCGGCGCGGCGTGCACCGCGGGCGCGCACTGCGCGGCGGGGGCCTGCGCCTGCGACGCCGGTCAGACCCGCTGCGGCGGCGCCTGCGTCGACACGACGACCGACGCGGCGAACTGCGGCGCGTGCGGCAACGCCTGCCCGTCGGGCCAGGTGTGCAGCTCGGGCGCGTGCCGGGCGACCTGCACCGCGGGCCTCACGGCCTGCGGCGCCGCCTGCATCGACCTCCAGAGCGACAGCAACCACTGCGGCGCGTGCGGCCGGGCGTGCACGGGCGGCGCGTCGTGCGCGTCGGGGGCCTGCGCCTGCCCGGCGGGCCAGACCCTCTGCGGCGGCGTGTGCGTGAGCCTCACCACCGACGCGGCGAACTGCGGCGCGTGCGGCACCGCCTGCCCGTCGGGCCAGGTGTGCAGCTCGGGCGCGTGCCGGGCGACCTGCACCGCGGGCCTCACGGCCTGCGGCGCCGCCTGCGTCGACGCGCAGAGTGACAGCAACAACTGCGGCGGCTGCGGGCGCACCTGCTCGGGCGGCACCCTCTGCGCGTCGGGAGCGTGCTCGTGCCCGGCGGGTCGCACGCTCTGCAACGGGGTGTGCGTCGACATCGCCACGGACAACCTCCACTGCGGGGGCTGCGGCATCGCCTGCACCGGCGGCACGTCGTGCACGGCCGGGGTGTGCGTGCTGATGTGCCCGGCGGGCACGGCCGCCTGCGCGGGCGCCTGCGTCAACACCGCGACGAGCAACGCCCACTGCGGCGGCTGCGGCGTCGCGTGCACTGGTGGAACCTCCTGCGTGGCAGGCGCCTGCGCGTGCCCGGCGGGCCAGACGCGCTGCGCCGGCACCTGCCGCACCCTCGCGACCGACAGTGCCAACTGCGGCGCCTGCGGGACGGCCTGCGCGTCGCCGCAGTCGTGCTCGGGCGGGGCGTGCGTGCTGGTCTGCCCGGCGGGCACGGCCAACTGCGCGGGCGTCTGCGTCGACACGGCCTCGAGCGCGGCCAACTGCGGCGCCTGCGGCGTCACCTGCACCGGCGGGACGGTCTGCGCCGCGGGCCGCTGCGGCTGCCCGGCGGGCACCACGAGCTGCCGCGGAGTGTGCGTCGACCTCGCCGCGAGCAACGTCAACTGCGGCGCGTGCGACGTGGTGTGCGTCGGCGGCGGCGTGTGCACGGCGGGGAGCTGCGTCTGCCCCGCGGGCACGGTCGCGTGCGGCGGGCGCTGCGTGAACACGGCGACGGACGCCGCCAACTGCGGCGCCTGCGGGCGGGCGTGCCCGCGTGGCGCGACCTGCGCGTCGGGCGTCTGCGCCTGCCCGACGGGGCAGACGGCGTGCGGCGGCGCCTGCGTCAACCTGCAGACCAGCGCGCAGAACTGCGGCGCCTGCGGGGCGGCGTGCCGCGCCGGGGTCGCCTGCGTGGGCGGGGCCTGCGCCTGCGCCGCGGGCCAGACCTCGTGCGCGGGGCGCTGCGTGAACACGGCGATGGACCCCATGAACTGCGGCGCCTGCGGGGCGGCGTGCCGGGGCGGGGGCGCCTGCGTCGGGGGTGTCTGCAGCTGCCCGGCGGGCGAGACGCTCTGCGCCGGGCGCTGCGTCAACACGCGGACCAACGGCGCCAATTGCGGCGCGTGCGGCGTGAGCTGCGGCGCCGGCACCTGCACCGCGGGCGCCTGCGTCTGCGCGGCGGGCGCGACCCTCTGCGGCGGCGCCTGCTTCAACCTGCAGACCAGCGCGGCGAACTGCGGCGCGTGCGGGGCCGCCTGCGCCGCGGGCCAGACCTGCCTCATGGGCCGCTGCGTGACCGCCTGCCCCCCCGGCGGGACCATCTGCGGCACGGCCTGCGTCGACCTCACGAGCAGCGCCGCCAACTGTGGCGCGTGCGGCAACGCCTGCCCCGCGGGCACGCCCTGCACGGCGGGCGTCTGCGGCTGCGCGGCGGGCCGCACCGTCTGCGGCGGGGTCTGTGTCGACACCGCGACCGACTCCAACAACTGCGGCGGGTGCCTGCGCTCGTGCGGCGGCGGCAGCCGCTGCGTGGCGGGGGCCTGCGCCTGCCCCGCGGGCACGACCAACTGTGGCGGCCGCTGCGCGTCCCTGGCGACCGACAACGCCAACTGCGGCGCCTGCGGCGTCGCGTGCACCGGCGGCCGCCGGTGCGGGGGGGGCGCCTGCCTCTGACCCCCGCTCCCTGACGGCGGGCGCCCTCGAGCCCGCCGCGTCGCACCCCCAACCCTGAGACCCTCCCTCCCTCTCCTTCACCCACGCGGCGACGGTGAAGCGCGTTGCGCGGCATGGTCGGTCGCCCTCGACGCTCCGCGACGGTGAGGCGTCGTCCGTGGGCGTGGTCGGTCGCCCCCTTCACCCCTCGCGGCCTTGCGAGTTGCCCCTCGTCGCCCAATCGAAGGGACCCCCCCTTCCCAGCGGAAGCGCGCGGCGCCCGAGGCCGCGTCGACGGAGCCCACACCGTGAACCGATCGCCCCTCTGCCTGCTCCTCTCGGCCTTCGCGTGCGCGTCGACCTCGGCCTGCGGCCCGAAGGCCGGCGCGGCGCCGGGGCCGCTGTCCATGGCTTCCGCGGAGCTCGCCCGCTCGCGGTGGCCCGAGGCCTCGGCGGAGTCGCTGGAGCAGGGGCGGCAGCTCTTCCTCGCGAACTGCCACCGCTGCCACGCCTATCCCGATCGCACCGCCTACACGGCCGAGGAGTGGCCCTCGCTCATCCAGCGCATGGGTCGCAAGGCCCGCCTTTCGGAGGCGGAGGCGATGCTGGTCCTGCGCTTCGTGCTCACCGATCGGGAGGCGGGCTCCGCGCCATCCAGGCCATGAGCGAGCGAGCCTCGACGCCCGCTCTCGAGCTCAACTGGATGGACCGCGCGCTCATCGCGCAGACCTACGCGGGCCGCCCGATGACCACGCACCACGTCGTCGACGTCGAGGCGCCCTTCGACCGCGCCCGGCTCTCGGAGGCGCTCTCGGCGCTGATCGGGTCGGTGCCCGCGCTGCGCAGCTTCGTGCGCGAGTCGCCCACCCGCCTCGCCCGCTTCGCCGCCCCGTCGCGATGGACCTCCCTCGACCAGCTCCTCACCTGGAGCGACGTCGCGGTCGACCTCGGCCCCTCCGGCTGGCTCCTGCGCGGCTTCGACCTCTCCTCCGAGGAGCCCCTCCGCGTGCTCCACTCGCCTCGACGCGACGGCGGCTATCAGCTCGTGTTCACGCTCCATCACAGCGTGACCGACGGCGTTGGGGCCGTCGCGCTCCTCGACGCGCTGCTCGCCCGCTACCGCGGCCTCGACGGCGAGCGCGCCTCCATCCCCGCGCCCTTCGCGCCGAGCGGCGTCGGCTTCCTCCGACTGCTCTCGCAGCGGGGGGCGAGGCTCACGGCGTCGCTGCTCGGCGCCAACCTCCGGAGCGCCGGTCGCTTCGGCGATCGTCGCGCGGCGCTGCTGGAGCGAGTCGAGGCCCGCGCCGAGGCGATGCACTGCGCCGTGGTGGACCTCGACGCCGCGCAGTGGTCGCGACTGCACGATCGCGCGGTGGCCTTCGGGGTCACTCGCAACGACCTGCTGCTCACGGCCTTCCTTCGGGCCGCGGCCTCGTGGCGACGCGCCGAGGGGATGCCCGAGGAGGCGTTTCGCGCGCTGGTGCCGGTCGACCTCAGGAGCGAGTTCGGCGTCGGGCGCTCGCTGCAGAACCACCTCGGGGTCATCGAGGCCGACTTCACCGCGGCCGAGGTCGACGACGCCTCGCTGCTGTCGCGGGTCTCCGAGCGGCTGCGCGCAGGCCGCGCTCCGGAGCGGGCGCTCGCGACCCCGGTGGCCCTCGCGCTCATGGGAACGCTCCTCCCTCCCTTCGCCTGCCGCGAGTTCTTCCGCTGGCTCGATCAACGGCCGTCGTCCTTCATGTACTCGTTCCTGTTCAGCCAGATCAGGCTGCCGGAGGGGCTGCGCTTCCCGGCGAGCGTGCGAGCGAGGCGCGTCTACTGCCTGAGCGGCCTGCCTCGCCAGCCGGGCATCGGGCTCACGGTGACGGCCTCGTCGGACGGCGTCACCGCGGCGCTGGCCTACGAGGTCCCGAGGCTCTCGGACGACGGAGCTCGGAGACTGATGCAGCAGCTGCTCGTGGCCCTGGGCGAGGCGTGAGACCCCCCGCGCCGGGCCTCCTCTACTCGCTCCGCACCCGTGCGCTGGTCCTCGCTCAGCGCGCTCTGGCGACGCACGGACCCATCGAGCACCGCGGCATTCCCCTGGTGGTCGCGCCCGGGGTGCATCACCCGGCGCCCTTCCTGGGCCTCGGCTTCGGCGAGCTCCAGGAGGCCGCGCTCGACCTCATCGCCCCCGGCGCCGCGGTGCTCGAACTCGGAACGGGCGCAGGCTTCTGGGCGCTGGCCGCCGCCCGTCGCGGCTTCGAGGTCACCGCCACGGAGCTGCCGGAGGTTCCGCTGGGCCCGGTCGCCGAGGCCTCCGAGCGCGTGGGGCTCCACGTGCGGCTGCTGCACTCGGACCTCTTCGACGAGCTCGGGGGGCGGAGCTACGACGCGATCCTCTTCAACCCGCCCTTCCACGACGCCGAGGCCCGGAGCGCGGAGGAGCGGGCGTGGTGCGGGGGCGAGGTCGTGCGGCGCTGCCTCGCGCAGGCGTCGCAGCACCTCCGGGTCGGTGGGGTGCTGTACCTGATCCTGCCGAGGCTCGACCGCGAGCGCTACGTCGCCAGCCTCGCGGGCTGGTCGATGCGCGTCGCGGCGTCGCGGTGGTTCCCGCTCATCGGCCGCGCGGAGCTGCTCGCGCTCGCGCCGCGCGCTGCACGCTGAGCACTTCGCCGTCCCGACGAGGGCTTCGCTGATCCAGCGCCCGCCTTCCGGTACCCTCCGCTGGACCCATGGGACTCGACGCCATCGTGATGTGCAACTGCTGGCGCGACGGCCGCGTGCGGCCTCCGCCGGTCCGGCGGGGATCTGGTTCGTGCCGACAGGGGAGATCGTCTCGGGCTCGGTGGACTCGACTGCGGTGTCGATGGAGCGTTACGACGGTGGCTCGGATACGGCGGACGCCTCGGTTGGCGCGGTCTTCCGGAGCGCGCACTTCGAGCAGGAGCCCGCGGAGGGCGGAGTGGTCTACCGTGACCTCGCCACGGGGGCGACGTTCCATTCCCGGCACGGGTTGAAGGTCTGGGACGCGGAGGGGCCGGGGGAGCTGGCGGGGCGGTGCGCGGTGCGGGAGCGCGTCTGCACCGCCGCGGACTTCGTGGGCGTGCTCGGGCGACTGGAGACGGTGCTCCGGGCGTCGGTCGAGACGGGCAATGCCGTGTATTGGATGTAGTCGGCCGGCGCTCCGATGGGAGCCCGAGAGGCGGTGTGAACTCTGGACGATGGGTCGATGCTCGCGGCCCCTCACCGCACCCACGTCGCCCCCTGTCCGCCTCCCGGATACCCTAGAATTCCCGCTTGATTCGCGTCTCCCGGCTCCCCGATCGTCCTCGACCATGGCCACTTCCAAGACCCGCAGGAAGTCCGCTGCGAAGAAGTCCCCAGCGCGAAAGTCCGCCGTCCCGGAGGCACCCACCTCCGCCGCCCCGGACTCGGACGCCTCCGTCCTCACTCGCATGCGCGCCTCGCAGCCGCGCCTGAGTGACGTCGAGGTCTCCGCCTTCCGCTCCCTGGTCTCCGACGCCGAGTGCCGCTCTCGCGGCGTGCTCACTCGCGCCGCCGTCCGTGCCGCCGCTGCCTTCGAGAAGGCCCGGGCGAGCAGCGCCGAGACCGCTCCCACCCCGCCCGACGACGGCGCGCTCAACGTGCTGGAGGGCCGCATGGTGCTGGAGTTCGGCGCGCTCCTCGACGCGATCCACGACGGCCGCGAGGAGGGCCTCGGCATCACCGCCCTGGAGGTCGGTCCGGCGCTGCGCCGGGCGCTGCTCCAGGACGCCCCGAAGCCCGTCGCGAAGGAGCCCGCGAAGCCCGACGCCCCCACCGCGTAGCGCTCACAGCGCACCTCGAACCCTTCACAGCGCCCCCGCAACGGGTCCCCTTCCTCGTCCCGATGGCAGCCACCGACCATCAACCCGCCGTCGGCTCCGGGGACGTTCGCGCTCCGTTGACTTCAAATGCGCTGGGGGACTAGCTTCCGCCGCCGCCGTGGCCCAAGCACCGGCTCCGGAGGTGTCGTCGATGGTGATGGAGCGTAAACCCGAGTGGCTCAAGGTCCGCGCCCCGGGCGGAGAGCGCTACACGCACATCAAGGAGACGCTCCGTCGCTACGACCTGCACACGGTCTGCGAGGAGGCCCGCTGCCCCAACGTGGGCGAGTGCTGGGGCGAGGGCACCGCCACCATCATGATCCTCGGCGACGTGTGCACCCGCGGCTGCCGCTTCTGCGCGGTGACCACGGGCAACCCCCGAGGCGCCTATGACCCGCGCGAGCCCGAGCACACCGGCCGCACCATCGCCGCGATGGGCCTGCAGTACGTGGTCATCACCATGGTCGACCGCGACGACATGCTCGACGGCGGCGCGGGCCACGTCGCGGAGACCCTGAGGGCCATCCGCACGCACAGCCCGGAGATCCTGATCGAGGCGCTGCTCGGGGACTTCTCGGGCAACCTCGACGACGTCACCACGGCGGTGGTCGAGGGTCGGCCCGACGTGTTCGCGCACAACGTCGAGACCGTCGAGCGGCTGCAGCGCACGGTGCGCGACGCGCGCTGCTCGATGGAGCGGTCGCTCGCGGTGCTGCGCCAGTCCAAGGCCGTGTCGCCGGAGACGTACACCAAGAGCTCCATCATGGTGGGCCTCGGGGAGACGCGCGAGGAGGTGCTCGAGACCATGCGCGCGCTCCGGTCGGTGGACGTTGACGTGCTCACGCTGGGGCAGTACCTGCGGCCGTCGCCCAAGCACCACGAGCTGGTGCGGTACTGGTCGCCGGAGGAGTTCGAAGACCTCCGGGTCCAGGGCCTCGCGATGGGGTTCAGGTACGTGGCCTCCGGGCCGCTGGTGCGATCGAGCTACAAGGCGGCGGAGGCGTTCCTCCGGGGCCAGCTGACGAAGACGACGGGGCCCGTGGAGACGACGGCGGCGCGGCCGCATCGATCGCTCCCGGTGCTCCCCTGACCGACGCATTGAAGGAGCGATAGAGGGATGCAGACGCAGTTCGTGCTCGACGACGTGGTGACGGTGCTCGGCCCCGATGGGGTGGCCGACCCGGCGACCGATCCGAAGCTCCCGGGCGAGACGGTGGTCCGGCTCTTCAAGCACATGCTGCTCACCCGCATGCTCGACGAGCGCCTCGTGCTGCTGCAGCGGCAGGGCCGCATCGGCTTCCACATCGGCAGCCTCGGCGAGGAGGCGTGCATCCTCGGCCCCGCCGCGGCGCTCGGCGACGACGACTGGCTCTGGCCCTGCTACCGCGAGTTCGGCGCGCTGCTGCTGCGCGGCATGCCGCTGCAGACCTACCTCGACAACATGTACGGCAACGCCAACGACGCGGTGAAGGGCCGGCAGATGCCCGACCACTACAGCGGCCGGCCGTACAAGTTCGGCTCCGTGAGCTCGCCCATCGGGACCCAGATGACCCAGGCCGTGGGCTTCTCCTGGGCGGCGAAGATGAAGGGCGACAAGAGCGTGTCGCTGGTCTTCTTCGGAGAGGGCGCGACGTCGAGCTCGGAGTTCCACAACGCGATGAACTTCGCCGGCGTGTACAAGACGCCGACGGTGTTCCTCTGCCGCAACAACGGCTGGGCGATCTCGGTGCCCGCGGAGCAGCAGACCGGCTCGGCGACCTTCGCGCAGAAGGGCTTCGCGTACGGCGTGACGCCGGTGCGCGTCGACGGCAACGACCTGCTGGCGATGATCAAGGTGACGCGCGACGCCATCGAGCGAGGCCGCCGCGGCGAGGGGCCGACGCTCATCGAGGCGCTCACGCACCGGCTCTCCGGGCACAGCACCTCGGACGACCCGAAGGCCTACCGCGTCGAGGCCGAGATGACCGCCGAGCGCGCCAAGGACCCGATCCCGCGCATGCGCGCCCACGTGGTGGCCCTCGGGCTCTGGGACGACGCGCAGGAGAAGGCGTGGACCGAGCAGGTCGACGCGGACATCAAGCGCGCCGTGGAGACGGCGGAGAAGACCCCGGCCCCGGCGCTGCACACGATGTTCGAGGACGTCTACGCGACGCAGCCGTGGAACCTCGTCGAGCAGCAGGCGGAGGCCGAGCGCGCCCCCCGCCCCGCGGGCCACGGCGGCGGGCACTGAGCGACCGCGACCGCCGACGCACTGAAGAATCCATTAGAGGGACGAGAGACATCCGATGCCACAGATGAACATGGTGCAGGCCGTCAACGACGCGCTCCGGCTCGAGCTGAAGCGCGACCCGCGCGTGGTCCTGCTGGGGGAGGACATTGGCAAGGTCGGCGGCGTCTTCCGCGTGACCCAGGACCTCTACAAGGAGTTCGGCGCCGACCGCGTGATCGACACGCCGCTCTCCGAGGGGGGCATCATCGGCGCGGCCATCGGCATGGCCCTCTACGGGCTGCGCCCGGTGCCGGAGATCCAGTTCTCCGACTTCATCTTCCCCGCCTTCGACCAGATCGTCTCGGAGCTCGCGAAGTTCCGCTACCGCTCCGGCGGTGAGTTCCCGGCCAAGATGGTGATCCGCACGCCGGTGGGCGGCGGCATCCGCGGCGGGCACTACCACTCGCAGTCCCCGGAGGCGTACTTCATCCACACGCCGGGGCTGAAGGTGGTCTGTCCCTCCAACCCCTACGACGCCAAGGGTCTTCTTCTCTCGGCCCTGCGCGACGAGGACCCGGTGCTCTTCTTCGAGCCCAAGCGCGTCTACCGCGCGGCGCGGAGCGAGGTGCCCGAAGGGGACTACACGGTGCCGCTCTCGCAGGCGAAGGTCGTGCGGCCGGGGCAGCACGTCACCGTGCTCGCGTGGGGCGCGATGCTCTACGAGGCCATCGAGGCGGCCAACCAGGCCGCGGCGCAGGGCATCGACACGGAGGTCGTCGACCTGCGAACGCTCTGGCCGGTGGACATCGACACCATCGTCGCCAGCGTGAAGAAGACCGGCCGCGTGGTGGTCGTGCACGAGGCCCCGAAGACCTGCGGCTTCGGCGCCGAGCTCATCGCCCTCATCAACGAGAAGGCCTTCCTGCACCTGGAGGCGCCGCCGGTGCGCGTGACGGGATATGACACGCCCTTCCCGTACACCCTGGAGATGGACTACCTCCCGCTCGCGGGCCGGATCCTCCCGGCCCTCATCGAGACGGCCCGGTACTGAGAGGCTGAGACGATGAGCCGATATGACTTCAAGCTGCCGGACATCGGCGAGGGCGTGACCGAGGGCGAGGTCGTCGCGTGGCACGTGAGCGTCGGTGACGTCGTGAAGGAGGATCAGCCCCTGGTCGACGTGATGACCGACAAGGCCTCGGTGACGATCACGTCGCCGAAGGCGGGGCGCATCGCGGAGCTGTTCGGCAAGCCCGGCGAGGTGGTGAAGGTCCACTCGGTGCTGGTGTCCTTCGACCTGTCCGGCGGGGCGCAAGCTCCCGCGGCGGCGGAGGCCCCGAAGAAGGACCAGGGGCCCGCGGCGACCGCCGTGGGGGACATCAAGGAGTCGCTGCCGGGCATGGGCTCCATGACCGTGACGGCGACGCCCGCGGCGATGGCGGCGGCGAAGAGCGCGCCGGTGACCGCGGCGGCCCCTGCGCCCGCGGCGGACGACTACCAGGCGCCCAACGGCCGAGCGCTGGCGACGCCCGCGACGCGCAAGCTGGCGCGGGACCTGAGCATCGACCTGAGCCGGGTGCGACCGACCGGGCCGCAGGGCCGGGTGACCAAGGAAGACGTGCGGGCCTACGCGGGCCGTGGGAGCGCGACCGCGGCGACGGCGGCGGGGCAGAGCGCGGGCGAGGCGCCTGGTGCGGCGAGCATGCCGGTGGCGACGCCGGCTCCGGCCGTGGCGGCGACGACGGCTCCGGTGGCGATGACGACGCGGGCGCCGGTGGCGATCGCGACGCCGGCGTCGAGGGGCGGAGAGGCGATGGAGGAGCGGGTGCCATTCACCGGGCTGCGCCGCAAGATCGCCGAGAAGATGTCGCAGTCGGTGCACACCGCGGCGCACTTCACCTTCGTGGAGGAGTGCGACGTGACGGCGCTGAAGGCGGCGCGAGAGCGGCTGAAGCCCAAGGCCGACGCGCTGGGCGTGAAGCTGACGCCGCTCGCCTTCATCGCCAAGGCGGCGGTGCTGGCGCTGAAGAAGTTCCCGATCCTGAACGCGGCGATCGACGAGTCGACCAACGAGCTCGTCTACCGCAAGTACTACAACCTGGGCATCGCGGCCTCGACGGACGCCGGGCTCGTCGTGCCGGTGGTGAAGAACGCCGACCGTCGCAGCCTGCTCGACGTGGCCCGCGAGATCGAGCGCCTCGGCGCCGACGCGAAGAGCCAGAAGCTGAAGCTCGACGACCTGCAGGGCAGCACCTTCACCATCACCTCGCTGGGCGCTCAGGGCGGGCTCTTCGCCACCCCGATCATCAACTTCCCGGAGGTGGCGATCCTCGGGGTGCACCAGATCAAGCAGAAGCCCGTGGTGCGCGACGGCCAGATCGTCATCGGCGAGGTGATGCTGCTCTCGCTCAGCTTCGACCACCGCGTGGTCGACGGTCACGTGGGCGCGGCCTTCGCCTACGAGATCATCAAGTACCTGCACGACCCCGACGCCCTCTTCCTCGAGGGCTGAGGCGCTCTCTCCTCCCCGATTCCCTCCCAGCTACGGCGCGCGGCGCGTCAGCTCGATGATCCCGACCTCCCTGGGGCCGGACGGGGAGACGTCCGCGTAGCGGAGCGTGTTGCCCGCGATGCAGTAGTTCCAGCGCTTGCCCGAGGAGGCGGAGATGAACTGCGTGCCGGAGACGGTGTAGCGGTCGCCGTCGTTGATGGCCCCCGCCTGCCGCACCTGGCAACGGCAGTTGCCCGCGCCCTCGGTCGTACACGTCGTGTCCGGGTACGTCGCTCGGGCGATGGACTCGAGCGACGAACACCCTCCGACGAAGGCCGCGCAGAGCTGCGGGATGAAGAGCGACATCTCGATCTCCCACTGCGACACCCGGCGAGCGAAGCCCCCCGCGTAGACCACCCGGCCCCGCGCCCGTCCCGTCGCGCGGTCGATCCGGGCGCCGGGGCAGCTCATCAGCTGCATCGGGCTCACCACGTCGATGCAGCCGCCGCCGACGTCCCAGGTGCCGCTCTCGTTGCCGCCGCAGGGCGCGAGCGGCGGGCACGATCGGTCGCCCGCGCGCACGTCGAGCGGAACCCACACAGGCGCTCCCAGCGCTCCGCCGTCGAGGGGGAGGGAGCCCGCGTCCACCGGCTCCACGACGCCGCTGTCGACCACCGGGTTCGGAGCGTCCACCGGCGTCCCCGCGTCGACCGGTGGAGGCACGTCCAGGACGGCGACCGGGACGTCCGTCGGCGCCACAGGGGCATCGACCGCGACGGGCTGGTCCGTGGTGATGGCGGGGCTGTCGGCGGAGGCGTCGAAGGAGCCGGTCACGGCAGCGGGGCTGCACGCGGCGAGGAGCGAGAGGAGGGCGAGGGGGACGCTGTGGCGCATGGGCCACAGGCTAGCAACAATCGGGTCGGTCAGGAGCGCCGGGCGGTCCAGGCGTCGAGGCCGTCGAGG
>CBIHPK010000214.1:0-11848 GCA_966211675.1 uncultured Myxococcaceae bacterium | reverse complement strand
GACCCCCACGGGGTGGCCGCCCGCGCCGCCGCCGTAGTGACCGCCCGAGCCCGCGAGGCCGCCCGCGCCGACGCCGCCCTCGCTCCCGGTCCCGCTGCCGCCGCCGGTGGCGCGCTGTCCGGCCGCGCCGCGGGCGCCCGCGATCGTCGTCCCGGTCGCGCCGCCGCTGCCGTTTCCACCGACGCAGTCCGTGCCGCTCGCGAGGGAGCCGTCGCCGCCCGCGCCGCCCGAGAGGTCGATGGTGCCCTCGACGCGGATCTCCCCGCGCGAATAGATCTCGAGGATCCCCGGGCTCTCCACGCGCACCGTCACCCCGCGCGGAATGCTCACCGAGGCGTACTGATGGATCCCGGAGGGCAGCGTGAGGTCCGCGGTCGGGGCGAGGACCTCGGTGGCCGCCCCGGCGGTGTACGCCGCCGCCGTGCACGTCCCGCCGACGCAGACCTCGCCCCCTCCGCAGCGACGGCCGCAGGCGCCGCAGTGCTCCGGGTCGGCGTTGAGGTCCCGCTCGCAGCCGTTGGCCGGGTCGGCGTCGCAGTCCCCGTAGCCCGCGCGGCAGGTGCGCACGCAGCGCAGCGCCGAGCAGCTCGCGTCGGCGTTGGGGCCCGCGGTGCACGCGCTACGGCACGCGCCGCAGTGCGCGAGCGAGCTGAGCAGGTCGACCTCGCAGCCGTTGGCGGCGTCGCCGTCGCAGTCCGCGCGGGTGGACGCGCACATGGTGTAGCCGCACGCGCCCGCGGTGCAGGCCGTCCCGAGGGCGCCGAGGGGCGCGCTGGCGTAGTCCGGGCACGCGGCCCCGCACGCGCCGCAGTGGGCCACGCTGGTGCGGAGGCTGGTCTCGCAGCCGTCCGACGCCTGGCCGTTGCAGTCGCCGAAGCCCGCAGCGCAGGCCACGCGCGCGCACGTCCCCGCGACGCACGCCGTCGACGCGACGTTGGGCGCGGCGTTGCACACGTGCCCGCAGGCGCCGCAGTGGAGCGGGTCGGTCTGCGTCGCCGCCTCGCAGCCGTTGGTCGCGCTGCGGTCGCAGTCCGCGAAGCCCGCGTTGCAGGCGCCCAGCGCGCAGCGCCCGGAGGCGCAGCGGCCCGCGGCGTTGGCGAAGAAGCAGTCCCCGTCGCCCGCGCACGCGGCGGGGGGCACGTCGACGGGCAGGGGCGCGTCGACCACGTCCGCCGCGGTCACCACGTCCGCCGCGGTCACCACGTCCGCCGCGGTCACCACGTCCATCGCGGTCACCACATCGGCGGCGATCACGTCCGCGCTCGTCGCGGCGTCCGGGACGTCCGGCGCGCTCGCGTCGGCGGCGGCGTCCGCGGGAGGTCCGGCGTCCGACGGGGTGAAGAGGTCCGGCGGGAGCTCTCGCTGCTGGAGCGCGGTCACCGGCGTCACGCAGAGGCGCTCCGCGGGCATGCACGTCATCGCGTTGCGCGCGGTGCAGTCGGGGTCGCCGCTGCAGCGCCACCAGCACGCGTTGCCCGCGCACACGCTCCCGCCGGGGCACGCGCTGTCCGAGGCGCAGAGGGCCTCCTGCGAGCGGGCGACGCACACGCGCTTGCGCGGCGACTCGGACGGCGCGCAGAGCTGGTCCGCGGGACAGTCGCGGTCGCTGAGGCACTGCAGCCGACAGCGCGCCGCCGAGCACACCAGGGGCGACTCGCAGTCCCCGTTGAAGAGGCACTCCTCGCCCCGCCCCACGCGGCTGGTGCACGCGCCCAGCGCGAGCATCGCAGCGACCCACCAGGCCCGTTTGTCCACACCCAGCATCATCAGGGAATCGTCGCACCGGTCGGGGTGCGGACGGAAGGGCGCACCGGGCGACGGCTACGCCCGATGCGCGCCGAGGCGTCGGCCGCGCTCAGCTCGCGACGCCGATGGCGATGCCCAGCCGCTGGCGCAGCCGGAGGTACTCCTCGCTCACGGCGTACAGCCGCAGCTCTCGGATGCGATCGGCCTGCGGCACGGCGCTCTGGTCGTCCGGCGTGGCCTTGATCACCGCCAGCGAGACCGCCAGGTCGTTGGCCAGCACGAAGCCCGCGCGGTCGGCCGTGAGGTCGACGGCGAGGGTCCAGCGCTTGAGGTCGAGCGAGAGGTCGCTCGCGATGAGCTTGGTCACCAGCGAGGCCAGCTGCTCCATCGCCGCGCCCGGCAGGTTCGCCTTGATGGCCGCGAGGTTGTCGTTCACCGGGCCCATGAGCTCGTCGCCCACCGGGAAGGTCGGCTGCACCGCGCGGATCGCCGCGAACAGCCACGCCCGCAGCCCCGTGCCCGTCGCCACGATCTGCCGCACGAAGTGCCCCGGGCGGAAGTACGAGAGCCGAACGCCCGCGAGGAAGGCCAGCGCCTTGGTGGGACCACCCCCGAGCGCGCTCGCGCCCAGGTAGAGCCCGGGGTTCTGCGAGAGCGCCAGGTTGAGCCCCGACTCGTCCGAAGGCAGCGCGTACACCGGCGGGGTCTTGAGGCCCAGCACGCCCGCCGCGTAGTGGATGGTCTGCGCCATCTGCCCCTCGTCCGTCGCCGGGTCGATGAGGTCCTTGTCCGAGAGGTTGTAGTCGGCGAGCGGGACGCCGCGCACCTTCAGCACCGCCGGGAGGATGGTCGCGAACACGCTCGTGAGCAGCGGGTCCAGCGAGGGGTGCGCGAGGTCCGAGCGCCAGCGCTCCTCGTTCATCTTCTCCTGCGCCGCCGCCGGCCGGTCGGTGCGGAACTTCTTGAAGAAGCTCTCCTCCTCCGGCTCGGCGCCCTTCACGCTCACCAGCGCCTGGCACATGCACCAGGCCTCGTCGGGCTTGCGCGCCTCGGTGAAGGCCCGACGCAGCGCGTGCATCGACTCCACCCGCAGCGGGTTCTTCGCCAGCAGCGCCCGGTGCGTCGTCACCGCGCGGTCGAAGAAGCGCTTGGTGTCCGAGAGGTACAGCTCCGCCAGCTTCTCGCCGTGGTCCTGCTCCGAGGGGCACAGCTCCTGAGCGCGCTCGTAGGCCGCGACCGCCTCCGAGGGCTGCTTCAGGTCCTTCTCGTAGAGCCCGCCCAGCAGGGCGTAGAGCTTCGCCCTCGCGGACGCGCTCGCCCCCTCGCCGAGGCGCGCGAGCACCTTGCGGTAGCTCTGCTCCAGGCCGGCCCAGTCTCGACGCGCGCCGCGCAGCGCCGCGAGGCCCTCGAGCGCCGCCGAGTGCGACGGGTCGTGCTCCAGCGCCTGCTCGTAGTAGTCGATCGCCTCCTCCGGCCGGTTGAGGTGGATCTCGCAGAGCTGCGCCGCGGTCGCGTAGTACCGGGCGAGCTGCGCCTTGTCGTCCACCAGGTCGGCGAACTTCAGGATGATCTCGACCAGCCGGCCCCAGTCCTTCTCGTCGGAGTAGAGCTGCATCAGCCGCATCAGGATGCGCCGCTCGGACGGCCGCAGCTCCAGCGCCGCCACGAAGGACCGCGCCGCCTTGGCCTTGTCGCCGAGCCGCGTCGCCAGCAGCTCGCCCAGCTCCATGTGCATCGTGAAGCGCTGCGCGTCCGTCTCCGCCAGCTCCAGCAGCCGGCGCTTCGCTCGCACCACCTCGTCCCAGCGGCCCTCCGCCGCGTGCAGCGTCGCGAGCAGCTCGATCGTGCGCACCGACGACGGCGCCAGGTCCGCCGCCTCGTTGAGCGACGCGATCGCCGCCGCGTTGTCGCCCCCGCGCCGCGTGGCGTCCGCGAGCTCGTAGAGCGCCGCCGCCCGGGTGGCCTCGTCGAGGTCCTTGCCGTGGGTCTTGAGCAGCGCCTCGTAGCGGGTCTTCGCCTCGCCCCAGGCCTCCGCCGCGTAGGTCGCCTTCGCGACGGCCAGCAGCGCGTCGCGGTCATCCGGCGCCACCTCCGCCGCCGCGCGGAAGGCCTCCAGCGCCTTCGCCGCGTCGCCGGACTTCGCCAGCGCCTCGCCGTACTTCAACGACAGCCCGACGGCCTCCTCGCGGCCGAGCTCCTTGGCCCGGCTCGCCCTGCCCGCGAGGTGCTTGGCCGCCTCCCCCCAGGCGCCCGCCTCGAAGTGCAGCTCGCCCAGCATCACCGCCGCGTCCTCGTTGGTCGCGTCGAGCAGCACCGACTTCTCCACCGCGTCCCGGGCCTTCGCGGCGTCCTTCACCCGGTCGCGGTAGATGCGCGCCACCTGGGCCCAGAGCGCCGCGCGCTGGTTGTTCCCCTCCGCGGCCTCGATCTCCCGCTGCAGCAGCTCGATCGCGCCCTGCGAGTCGCCCCGCGAGGCGTACAGCTCGCGCAGCCGCGCCGTCGCCGACGCGCTCTCCGGGTCCACGTCCAGGGCCTGCTTGTACCGGTCGATGGCCCCGTCGCGGTCGCCCTTGTCCTCCAGCAGCTTGCCCGCCTTGAGCAGCACCTCGACCTTCTCCGCGGGGCTCTTCGCCGCCGCCGCGAGCTTGTCGTAGGCCTCCGTGGCCGCGCGCACGTCGCCCTGCAGGCCCGCCACGCGCGCGTTGAGCTCCAGCGCCGCGCCATGGCCCGGGTCGATCTCCAGGGCTCGCTCGAAGCACTTGCCCGCGCGCTCCACGCTCCCGATCGGGTCCAGGAACAGCCTCCCCGCGCTCACCAGCAGCTCGGTCTTCTTGGCCGGGTCGTCGACCAGCGTCGCGTGCCGGTCGAGCAGCGTCGCCAGCTCCTCCCACCGACCGAGCACCCGGTAGAGGCGCCCGAGGCCGCGCAGCGCGAGGTCGTTGGCGGGGTCGATCGCCAGCGCCGCCTCGAAGGCCCCCGCGGCCTTCGCGTGGTCGACGAACTCCTCCTCCACCAGCGCGCCGATGCGGTTGTGCAGCTCCACCTTCTGCCGCGGCGTGGCGACGGCGTCGACCTGCGACTCCAGCACCTTCAGCAGCCCATCGGTCTTGCCCTCTCGGGCGTAGAGCCGCTCCAGGCCCTTCAGCGCCGCCATGTTGCGCGCGTCCGCGGTGAGCGCCTTCTCGAACCACTCGGCCGCCTTGCTCACGTCGCTCAGCCGGTCTTCGTAGACCTCCGCGATCTCGCAGTACGACTCCGCCCGCTTCTCGCCCGACTGCGCCTCGGCCTTGCGCTCCAGCAGCTTCGCGACGCCGGCCCAGTCCTCCGCGCGCAGCAGCAGCCGCTCCAGCACCCGCGACGCCGTCTCGTGCGCCGCGTCCTCGCTCAGCACCTTCTCCACCAGCTCGCGGCTCTTGCTGCGCTCGTCGAGCTTGGACTCCGCGATGTCCGCCGCCTCGGCCCGCAGGTCGCGCGCCTTCGCCGCCTGCCCCTGCGCGTCGGCCCGCTTCAGCAGCGTGCCCACCAGCTCGGGCCACTGCTGCGCCTTGCGGTAGATCGTCGCCGCGCCCTCCAGCGCCTCGTCGCTCCCCGGGTTCGCCGCGATCGCCTGGTTGAAGCACGCCAGCGCGTAGTCGGTGCGCTTCACCCGGTCGAGGTACCAGCGCCCCGCCCGGAGGTAGAGCGCCACCTGCTCGGCGGCTTCGCGACCCTTGGCCGCCTCCGAGACCTGCGCGGTGACCTCGTTCCACTTCGCCGCGTCGTCGCCGACCAGGCGAGCCACCTCGCCCGCCAGGTCGTCGTCCGCGGGCGACGCGCTCACCGCCTCGGTGAAGGCCACCAGCGCGTTCTCGCTGTCGGCCAGCTCGCGCTCGTAGTGCCGCCCGAGCTCGGCCCAGAGCCGCGCCTTCTCCGCCGCCATCTCCTCGGACTCGATGTCCTCCAGGTAGATCTCCGCGCGCTCCTCCGCGGTCGCCGTCGACCGGCGGATCTCCTTGGCGCGCGCCGCGGCCAGCTCGTCGCCGCCCTCCATCGCCGCGATGGCCTCGTAGGCCGCCTTCGCCGCGGGCAGGTCCTTCACCTCCGCCTCGAGCACCCGCGCCGCGCGGAACCGCAGGGCCTTCTTCGCCGCCGCGTCCTCCGTCGCCTCGGCCACCTCGGTGAAGGCCGCGGCCACCTCGGCCCAGATGGCGCCGTTGCCGCCCGCCGCCTCCAGCGCGAGGGCCTTCTCGTCGTCCGTGGGCGCCTCCGCCAGGGCCGCCTTGCGCGCCGCGAACTCGTCCTTGCTGACCTCCGTCCCGCGCTTCGCCTTCGAGGCCTCGAAGAGCGCCGAGAGGAAGGCCCCCGCGCTCGCGTAGCGGGCCTCCGGATCCTTCGCGAGGGCCTTGAGGACCACCGCGTCGACCTCCTTGGTCACCCATCCGCGCGGCGCCACCTTGCTGGGCGCTTCGGGTTCCTGGGTGATGTGAGCGACGACGAGGTCGGCCAGCGAGGTGGCCGTGAAGGGGGGCTTACCCGTGAGCACCTCGAAGGCCAGCGCCCCGAGGCCGTAGACGTCCGACTTCGCGTCCGCCGCGGTGCCGAAGCGGGCGCGCTCCGGGGCCAGACCGCGGGCGCCGCCGAGGAGCACCAGGAAGCTCGCGGCGTCCTGGGCGCCGTGGCGGGCGCTGCCGAGGCGGTCGATGCCGAAGTCCACCAGCACCGCGCCGAGGCCGCCGTCGCGGCGCACCAGCACCACGTGGTCGGTGCGCAGGTCGCCGTGAGCGAGCCCGGCCGCGTGCACCGCGTCGAGGCCCTCGCAGATGGACTGGAACACCCCGCGCGCCTCGTTGATGTGCATGGCCCCGGCGCGGCCGATGCGCGCCGAGAGCAGCTGGCCGTCGATGTGCTCGGCGGCGACGTAGGGGCGGCCGTCGGGGAGCAGGCCCGCGGCGACGATGCGCTGCACGGCGGGGTTGTGCACCTGCTTGAGCGCGCGCTGCGCCAGGAGGAAGCGATGGAGCGCGCGGCGGTCGCGGGCGCGGCCCTCGCGCAGCACCTTGAAGGTGGCCTGGCGGTTCTCGGGGCCGACGGCGAGGTAGACGGTTCCGAAGCCCTCGTCGTGGGTCTTCTTGAGGATCTTGTAGCCTTCGACCACCTGGCCCACGGCGAGGTCGTCCGAGGCGCGGCCCTCGTAGACGGGCCGGAGCCGGGTCTCGGCGGCGCGGTCGGTGAGCACGATGGCGTCGGCGAGGGCCTCGTGGAGGTCATCGCGCAGGGCCCTCTCGGCGAGCGCTCGGGCGAAGGCCGGGCGGTTGGCCTCGGCGGCGACGTCGTCGGGTTCGAGACCGAGGAGGTCACGGGAGAGCTTCTGCAAGGCGTCGAGGTCGTAGAGGCGCTCGAGTTCGACGCGCAGGATCTCGACGGGGCCGATGGTTGCCGCGGTAGCCATGACGGGGTGGGTGCTCCTTCGCTCCTGAGGGGCGCTGGTCGGATGGACCCGATCACCCCGGAGCCGCTGATTCGGGCGCGGATACTACACAACCCGCCCCGGGAAACACCTAACCTGGTGAAGTGCCCCGGCGGGTACACTCCCGCGATGATCGCCCCGCGACGTCGCGTCCCCGCCCTCGGCCCCGGGCTCGCCGTCGCCCTCTTCGCCAGCGCCTCGCTCGGCAACGGGCGCTTCCCCACCGCGCAGATGGTGCAGCTCAGCGCCGGAGAGCACCCCGCCCGCATCGTGCTGCGCACCACCTTCGGCGTGCTCCTGGGCGAGGACGACGGCCGCCGCTGGTCGTGGATGTGCGAGGACGCCTTCGGCTACGGCCGCCCGGACGTCTGGGACCCGCCGGTGGCCTTCGGCTCCCCCGGGCCCGACGGCGTGCCGCTGCTGCTGGGCATCCCGGGTGGTCTTCGCCGCACCACCGACGCCTGCGGCTCCACCGCCGTGCCCGAGGTAGGGACGGACTACACCGCCGACCTGAGCGCCACCGAGGACGGTCGCACCGTCCACTGGGTGGGCTCCTTCCTCGACCCGGCCACGCGCGGTCTCGTCAACCGGGTGCGCGCCTCGGACGACGGCGGGCGCTCGTTTCGCACGGTGTACGAAGGCTCCCCGGGGGTGCTCTTCCTCACCATGGAGGCGGCGCCGTCCAACCCACGTCGGGTGTACCTCACGGCCCGCGCGGAGAGCCCCGCCCGCGACCTGCTCTACCGCTCCGACGACGGCGCCATGACCCTCATGGAATCCCCGCTCGACCTGCACGGCGGGGCCGAGGGGTGGATCTCCGCGGTCGATCCTCTCGACCCCGACGTGGTGTACGTGCGCTCCTTCTCGGACGACCCGCTGCGCTCTCGGGAGCCGGGCGCCACGTTGCTGCTGCGCTCCTCGGACGGGGGCGCGCACTTCACGGAGATCACCCGCACCGCCGGGGCGATGCGAGGCTTCGCGCTCTCCGGCGACGGCCGCACGGTCTGGGTGGGAGGACCCGACGACGGGCTCCTCCGCTCGGTGGACGGAGCGGCCTTCGAGCGGGTGTCCGGGGTGCAGGTGCAGTGCCTCCGATGGCACGCGGGGGCGCTCTACGTGTGCGGCAACCACGTGATCGACGGCTTCAACCTGGCGCGCTCGGACGACGGCGGACGGACGATGGTCCCGCTGGTGGACTTCCGCCGGCTGGGAGCGCCGACGGGGTGCGCCGTGGGGACGCCGGTGCGAGACGTGTGCGCCCCGACCTGGCCGACGGTTCAGTCGGGCTTCGGGTCGCTGCCCGACGCGGGCGCGGCGATGGACGCGGGGGCGACGGACGCGGGCGCTCCGGTGGCGGAGCCGGGCGGCTGCTCGGTGGGCGCGAGGCGGGCGGACGGCGGGTGGTGGGCGGCGCTGCTGGCGGTGGCGGTCTTTACAGGGCGGAGTAATCGACGCCCGTGGCCTTCACGGAGAGGGCCCAGAGGCGAGCGGCCAGGTCGGGATCGCACGCGGCCTTGGAGGGGCGGGCCTTGATGGGCGGCCCGGAGGTCTCGGTGAGCCCGCCGGGTCCGATGAAGTCGCCGCCCTGCGCGTCGGGCTCGGTGGCGGCGTAGAGCGTGGGCCACGCCCCGGCGGCGGCGGGCTGGGCGAAGAGTCGGTTGCCCAGGCGGGCGATGGCCTCGCTGTATCCGAAGGCGCCTCCGGCGCTGGCGCTGGTGACCTGGAGGTTGGTGGCGGCGTAGCCCGGGTGGCAGGCGATGGCGCGCAGGTCGACGCCCTTCGCGTGGACGCGGCGGTTGAGCTCCATGGTGAAGAGGATGTTGGCCAGCTTGGTCTGGCCGTAGACGATCCAGGGGTTGAAGCTCTTGCCGGCCATCATGGCCTCGAAGCGGTCGCCGCCGATGCGGTGGACGCCGCTGCTGACGTTGACCACGCGCGAGGGCGCGGAGGACTTCAGCAGCTCGATGAGCAGCCCGGTGAGGGCGAAGTGGCCGAAGTGGTTGGTGGCCATCTGGATGTCGAGGCCGTCCTCGGTGAGCGAGGGCGGCAGGGCCATGACGCCGGCGTTGTTGCAGAGCACGTCGAGCCTGGGGTGGCTCGCGCGAAACTGCTCCGCGAAGGCGCGGACGCTGGCGAGTCGCGAGGTGTCGAGGGTCATGGACTCGACGGAGGCCTTCGGGGTCTCGGAGCGGAGCTGGGCCTCGGCGTCCGCGGCCCGGGCGGGGTTGCGGCAGGCCAGGACGACGTGCGCCCCCTTGGCGACGAGCACGCGGGCGGCCTCGAAGCCGATGCCCGAGTTGGCTCCGGTGATGACGATGACGCGACCGGTCTGGTCAGGGATCTGCGCGGTGGTCCACGGGGAGGTCATGGCGCCGGGTCATACGCGCGAGGAGAGCGCGGGCGCAACGGAGCCCCCCCCGCCTGGACGCCCCATCGCCTCCCCGGCGATGCTCCCGCCCGTGACCACCGCCCTCTCCCGCGCCGCGCTCCTCGCCCTCGCGCTCTCCGCCTGCAAGACCGGCGCGCCCGTCCCTGCGCCCACGGTCGACGCGGGCCTCGCCGACGCGCCCGCCGACGCGCCCGCCGCCCTCACCTTCCGCGGTCAGCCGCTCGGAGCCCCGGACCGCACGATCCCCGATGTGGACGCCATCGGCTACGAGCTCGACCTCGCCGTGGCCGACGCCACGCCCGGCGCCGAGACCTTCCTCGCCACCCTCCGCGGAACCTTCCTCGCCACCCGAGCGCTCACCTCCGTCGCGCTCGACCTGGAGGGCAACGAGGTCGACGAGGTCTCCGTCGACGGAGCGACCGCCACCTTCACCCGCACCGGCGACCGTCTCGACATCGCCCTCCCCCACCCCGTCGCCGACGGTCAGGGCTTCGTGGTGTCCACCCGATATCACGGGGCCTTCCTCCAGGGCCGCACCGGCGCCGCGGGCTTCAACACCAACGGCGGCCTCATGGCCGTGCAGCGCAACCGCGAGGGGCGCCGGGTGTTCATGTCCCTCGACTGGCCGGGGCGCACGCGGCGGTGGCTGCCGGTGCGCGACCATCCCCGCGACGGGGCGATGGTGGCCACTCGCCTGACCTTCCCGGCGGCCCTCACGGTGCTCTCCAACGGGCGCCGGGTGGGGGTCACGGAGAACGCCGACGCGACGCGCACCTGGGAGTACGAAGCATTGACGCCAATGCCCATCTACGACCTCCACGTCGGGGCCTATGATCAGTGGGTCGACCAGGAGACGCCCGCGGCGGCCAACGGGGTGACGATCCACCATTACGACTATCGATCCATGATGGCGCAGGGCAGCGCGGCCTATGCCGACATCCATGAGACGATGAATTTCTATACCGACACCTTTGGCCCCTTCCGCTGGGGGTCGATGTCCTTCCTGCAGGAGCCCGCCATCGGCGGAGGGATGGAGCACGCCACCGTGGTGAGCATGGAGGAGACCATGTTCAGCCGCGCTCGCGTGGCGCGGGGAGTGGCCATCCACGAGCTCGCCCATCACTGGTCGGGCAACCTCGTGCGCGTCGCCACCTGGAACGACCTCTGGCTCTCCGAGGGCTTCAGCGACTACCTCACCGGGAGGTTCATCGAGGCCCACGACGGCGCCGCCGGGGGTCTCTCCCAGTGGCAGGACGTGCTGCGCCAGGGCCTGCTCACCGAGCACGCGATGCGCAACGACGCGCTCCTCGCGCTGCGCCCGGCGGACCCGGAGGCCGACCCCCTGCGGATGTTCACGCTCATCGTCTACAAGCACGGGGCCTTCGCGCTGCGGATGCTGGAAGCGGCGGTGGGACGCGAGGCGCTGACGAGCTTCCTGAGAGGCTGGTTCGACCGGCACGCGTACGGATCGGTCACCACGGAGACGCTGCGCACGGAGCTGGAGTCGGCCACGCACCGGGAGCTGCGAGGCTTCTTCGATCAATGGGTGTACGGGGTGTTCCACCCGGTGATGACCGTGACGACGAGGCCCGCGGAGGCGGGGATGGTCGCGGTCACCGTGCGCCAGGTGCAGACCGTGGGGCCCACGGAGGGCTTCCGATATCCATTGGAGCTTGAACTCCACAACGGCGCGATGACCCACCGGGTCACCGTGGAGGTCACCGGGCGGGAGACCACCGCGACGGTGGCGGCGCCCTTCTCGCCGACCAGCGTGGTGATCGACCCGGAGGTGAAGCTCTTCGCGACGGCCGCCTGCGGAACTGGTCTGCCCGAGTGCCGCGCGGGCTGGACCTGCACCGGCTCGACCACGCTCCCGAGCGTGCGCTACTGCCTTCCGCCCGCGGCGCCGCAGTAGGCGCCCGGCGTCCGCGGGTTGGAAACCCTGATCCTTCCCGGAATCTTCTAGGGCTTGCTTGCAGGGCGGAAGCGACGGCAGCGACCGCGGCCCCAGCCCAATGCGCCTTGTCGCGAAGCGACGGCAGCGACCGAGGCCCCAGCCCAATGCGCCTCACGGTCGCGAAGCGACGGCAGCGACCGAGGCCCCAGCCCAATGCGACCTCGTGCGATCGGCGGTTCCACCCGAACGGAACTCGACCGGTCGGAATCGGAGCGTCGGACCGCTGGGACGCGCTGGGCTGGGGCCGCGGTCGCTGCCGTCGCGTCGCGACCGTGAGGCGCCTTGGGCTGGGGCCTCGGTCCCGGCCCGC
>CBIHPK010000213.1:0-12017 GCA_966211675.1 uncultured Myxococcaceae bacterium | reverse complement strand
AACGCCGCCCCCGCGGCCCAGCGCCTCGCCTTCGGGGCGAAGCGGTCGAAGGCGATGAGCTCCGCCCAGTCGGCCACGAGGTCGGTCTCGTGAGCGAGGCTCATCATCGGCATGATGTGAACCCCCGGCGGACGCGCTCCGACCTCGTTCACCAGCGACGAGCCGTCCTCGCGCAGGAACCACTCCATGTGCGTGAGCGCCGTGCCCGCCGCGGTGTGCGCGTGCTCTCCGAAGAGGGCCGACAGCGCGGCGGTGTTGATGGGCGCGAAGCTCGCCCAGGGCTCCTCGTCGGCCTCGCGGGGGAGCAGCACGCAGTACTGCACCCACGGGGTCTCGAGCACCTCCAGGGGCGTCGGGAAATAGCGCGTCCCGGAGCGCCACACCGGAACCCCGCGCACGGTGACCGTCTCGCAGGTGTGCTCCCTCGCGCGCACGTACTCCTCGACCTGCAGCGGCCGCTCGGCCGTGGGCGAGGCGCCCTTCGAGGCGAGCGCCGCGATGTCCTCCGCGGACTCGACCCGGATGGTCGCGCGCGACCCGCGGCCCGCCGGGGGCTACACGATCCCGGGGTAGCCCACGTGCCCGATGAAGCGCGCGAGCTCGCGCGCCGAGCGCACCAGGGCGCTCCTGGCGACCGGGACGCCGTGCGCGCGAAGGACGTCCTTCATGCGGTCCTTGTCGCGGAAGTTGCGGGCCACGGCGGCGTTGATCCCCTCGATGCCGAGCGCGTCGCGCGCCTGCGCCATCGGGGTCTGCAGCTGTTCGAGCGCGCCCGCGAGCCGGTCGACGGGCCCTATGTGGCGGCCGAGCGCTCGCACCGCGGCGGTGATCTGCGCGCCGTCGAGGGCGTCGGCCACGGCGTAGTGCGCGGCGACGCGCGGGCGCAGCTCCGCGGGGATGAGCGCCTCCGGGTCGGCGCTGACGACGGAGAGCGTCACCCCGTCGAGGGCCGCGAAGGCCCGCACATACCGGTTGGTGTTCTCGAGGAAGCGAGGCGCGACGAAGACGACGTGGGGCACCCGAGCACTCTACCGAAGCCCCGCGCAGCCATGGGCTCCGATCGGCGGGCCGAAGCGCGCTTCGGGCTCAGTGCGAGGCGAGCGTGCGCTCGACGTACTGCAGGGCTCCCCGCCGGGCGACCTCCATGAGGACGACCCCTCCGAGCTTCATCGCCAGGAAGCGGGTGAGACGCGAGCTCGCCAGGGCGCCAATGCCGATGCCCAGGCCGACGCCCAGGCCCACGGCCACGCCGAGGGTGCGGTAGGGGTGCTCCTGGATCTCGGTGCGGAGCCGCTGCGGAAGCCCCTCGACCACCCGCCGGGTCTCCGGGGGCATGAAAGTCTTGAGGGCCTCGATGGGGTGATGGAGCGCGTCCGACGACGCATCTGCGCTGTGGAAGGAGGGATCGATGGTGCCCATGGCCTTGAACCTCGTGACGCGCGCCGCGGGGAAAATAGGGGGGAGGGAGAGAGCCGACGCGCTCCTCCCTCGATTGGACGCCGCGACCCCGACGGCAAGACCCGAAAGGCTCGCGCGGGGAGGGAGCGTGGCATGATGCTCCGGTGCGCCAGCACGTCTTCCTGATCCCGGGCTTCTTCGGCTTCGCCAACTTCGGCGACTTCCGCTACTTCGCCCACGTCCGGGAGCACCTCGCCGCGTGGGCCCGCACGCACGACGTCGAGGCCGTCTTCCACTACGCCCCGACCTTCCCGACCGCCTCGCTGCGCCGCAGGGCCGGGCGCCTGGTCGAGCTCATCGCGGAGGCCGCGGGCGGCGACGACGCGCCCATCCACCTCATCGGCCACTCGACCGGCGGGCTCGACGCTCGCCTCGCCATCGCGCCCCGCGCCTCGCTCTCCTGCGCCGTCGACCCGGAGCCCATCGCCCGTCGGGTGCGCTCGGTGATCGCCGTCGCCACGCCCCACTACGGCGCGCCCACGGCGGCCTTCTTCACCAGCCTCCTCGGACAGCGGGCGCTCTTCCTCATCTCGCTCTTCACCATCTACGCGATCCGGCTCGGCACCATCCCCCTGCCGCTGCTCGTGGTGCTCGCGAGCGCCCTCGGCTCCGCCGGCGCCGGGAGGCTCATCTCCGGCGGCGTGGTCGAGCAGATCTACGACCAGGTGCTCCGCGATTTCAGCCCCGAGCGGAGAGAGCAGATCGAGCACGTGCTCGCCCAGGTGCGCCGCGACCAGGCGCTGCTCGTGCAGCTCACGCCCGAGGGCATGGACCTCTTCAACGCCCTCGCCACCGAGCGCGACGGGGTGCGCCGCGGCTGCGTCGTCGCTCAGGCCAAGCCCCCCTCCCTGGGTCGCCAGCTCGCGATCGGACCGAGTCCCACGCACCAGGCGATGTACAGCGTCTTCCGGGCGCTCCACACCATCGCCTCGACGCTGCCGGAGGACCTTCTGCCGCCGCCCGACGAGGCGCAGGCGAGGGCGCTGGTGAAGGCCTATGGGAGGGTTCCGACGGTGCGGGGCAACGACGCGATGGTGCCGACGCGCTCGCAGGTCTGGGGCGAGGTGGTGCACGCCGCGTGGGCCGATCACCTCGACGTCATCGGCCACTTCCACGCGCCCGCCCACGCGCCGCTGCACGTCGACTGGCTGCGCACCATGAGCGACTTCGGCCGGCTGGAGTTCGAGTCGATGTGGGACGCGGTCGCTCGCTTCACCCTGGGCTGAGCGAGAGCGCCGCGAGAAACGCCGCCGCTGGGGCGGGCATCCAGGCGTCCGCCGGCACGCCGAAGATCGTCCAGAAATGGAGGTGCCCGGTGGTCAGCCAGAGCCCGCCGTCGGCCCGGAGCACCACGCGAAAGGCCTCCGGCAGGAAGGCCCCGCTCTCCACCAGCGCGTCGACCTGACCCTCCAGGTCGCGCTCGAAGGCGCGAAGCACCCACTCGTCGATCCGCGTCGCCGAGGCGGGGACCGGCGCACAGGAGCACCACGCCATCAGGTCGTGCTGGGCTTCGACCGCTTCACTTGTCAGCATTCCGTCCGCTCCACCCTCTCCGTCCGCATCCCCGTGCGGCAGCCAGATCCAGGCCATCTCGCGTTTATCGGGATTATCAACGAACCCAAGCTCGGCAGTGTCAACGGAGCGTCGCCCGTCTGTCAGGATTTCGTCCTTCCCGCCCCCCCGGGAGCTCGGAGGGACTCGTAGCCTCCAGTGGTGTTGTCCGGGAGGAGGAGGGCGTCCGATGGGCCGAGGTGGATGGCGCTGCGTCTCGATGCTGATGGTCGCGCTCGGCTGCGCGGACGACCCGGGCGATCCCTTCGCGGGGCCGGTGCCCGCGCAGTGTCCGAGCGCCCCGATGGAGCGCTCGCTGGTGGTGACCCGGATGCGCTTCGTGAAGGCGACGATGCCCGGCGTGGTGGACGGCTTCGACCTCGACGGGCGGGTGAGCCGCAACGACGACGCGGCCTCGTGCCGTCGGGCGGACTTCACCTCGCCAGACGGCACCCCCGGCGTGGACAACCAGCTCTCGCTGCTGGTCCCGGTGCTGGAGACGCAGACCGCGGGCGCCCTCGACGAGGCGGTGCAGGCCGCGATCAACAGCGGCCAGCTGCTGCTCTCCATGTCCATCGAGGGCCTCGACGACCGGCGCGATGACCCGTGCGTCCAGCTGGTGTTCCGGCAGCTCTCGGGGATGCCCTTCGTGGGCAGCGACCACCGCATCGACCCGGGCCAGACCTTCGACACCGCGAGAGCCCAGCCCGTGAGCCGGGTCACCGGCCGGATGCGCAACGGCGTGGTCGAGGCGGGGCCCTTCGAGCTCGCGCTGCCGGTGGCGGTGCTCGACGCCCGCTTCGTGCTCAACCTCCACGACGCCCGCGTCCGGCTCCGCTGGCGCCCGGACGACACCTTCGACGGCATGGTGGGCGGCGGCATCCCCGCGGACGAGCTCATCGCCACGGTGCAGACCCTGGGCATCCCCCCGGAGCTGCGCTCCCTGGTCGCTCGCCTGGTGAACGGCATCACCGACCTCGACCCCGACGCCGAGGGCCACTGCCGCCGCTTCTCCGCGGCGCTCACCTTCGAGGGGCGCGGCGCCTTCGTGAACCCGTGAGGCCCTGAACGCCGCCCCGGTCGCTCGCAACGCCCCGGTTCACAGGGCTTCCAGGGTCGCGGCGTTCACCGTGCCCCGCCGGTCGCTCGGGCTTCTCCGCGCCGCGCGCGACGGCACGCCGGGT
The DNA here is from genome assembly GCA_966211675.1 of uncultured Myxococcaceae bacterium. GTDB lineage: Bacteria > Myxococcota_A > Polyangia > Polyangiales > SCUS01. Next base: position 7,824 of record CBIHPK010000213.1, on the reverse strand, counting down.
GGATGACGCCGCCGCTCCATGAGACCGCTCCCCACCCTCTTCCTCTCCCTCGGCGCGATGCTGCTCTCCTCCACCGCCTCCGCGGAGGCGCCCACGGTGTCGCTCGGAGCACGGCTGCTCCTTCGCGGCGGCGACTACGCCATGGGAGGCGCCGGCGGGCAGCTCCGGCTGAGACCCTTCGAGCGAGTGGGCGTCGACCTCTACGCCGACGGCCTCTTCGGCCGCTGGTCGACCGTGCGCCGCACCGACGTCGAGGTCGGCGGAACCCTCCAGTACGACCTGCTCCACACCGACCGCTTCGCCCTGCACCCGCTGCTCGGCGCCTGCGCCCTGCTCGCCTTCGCCGACGACCAGGACCGCTCGGGCACCACGGCCAACGACATCTGGTTCGGCGTCCGCGCGGGCGTCGGGGTGGCGGTGCAGCTCGGCGAGAAGGTCACCCTCCAGGCGCAGGTGCAGGCGCTCCTCTACCTGGGCCACGACTTCAACTCGCAGCGCTGGATCCTCGGCACCGACGACTCGCTCTCCGTCACCCCGATGGGGCAGGGCGTGCTCGCCATCAACTACGGCCTCTGACCCGACGACCGCCGCGCTCGCGGTGGTAGCGTGGCCGGGCGATGTCCGACTCCCTCCTCACCATCGACTGTGACTACGTGCAGCCCGCCGTGGCCTGCGCCTACCTGCGCGTCTCCGGCGGCGAGTGCGCCTTCATCGAGACCAACACCGCCCACGCGCTCCCGAGGCTGCTCTCCGCGCTCGCCGCGCAGGGGCGCTCCCCCGAGGACGTGCGCTACGTGATCGTGACCCACGTGCACCTCGACCACGCGGGCGGAGCCTCCGCGCTCATGGACGCCTGCCCCAACGCGACGCTGCTCGCGCACCCCCGCGCGGCGAGGCACGTCATCGACCCCGCGAGGATCATCGCGGGCGCCACTGCGGTCTACGGCGAGGAGCACTTCGCCGCGCTCTACGGCACCATCCGCGGCGTCGACGCGTCGCGAGTGCGGGCTCTCGACGACGGCGCGGAGGTCCCCTTCGGGTCCGGCGTGCTGCGCTTCCACCACACGCGCGGCCACGCCAACCACCACTTCGTCGTGCACGACCTGGCGCAGGACACGGTCTTCACCGGCGACGCCTTCGGTCTCGTCTACCCGAGGCTCCAGCGCTCGGGGCTCCTGGCCTTTCCGTCCACCAGCCCGACGGACTTCGACGGGCCCGCGGCGCACGCCTCCGTCGACCGCATCGTCGCGCTCGGCACGCGCAGCGTGTGCCTCACCCACTTCGGCGAACAGACCCGGGTGCGAGAGATCGCCGACCAGCTCCACGGCTGGCTCACGCTCTCCGAGGCCCTGATGGAGCAGTCGCGGGCGCTGCCGGAGGCCGGGCGCGAGGCCTTCCTCGAGGAGCGCCTCGCGGCGGCCTTCGACGAGCGAGCGGCGCGCACGGGGCTCTCGCTCGACGAGGACGACCGGGCGCTGGTGTCCCTCGATCGCAAGCTCAACGCGCAGGGCCTGGCCTACGCCGCGGGCAGGGCGCAGGGCTAAACCCTCACGGCGCCGGGAACACCCCTCGACCGCCGTGCACCCCCAGCGAGACGGCGGTTCCGCTCCACTGGAACACCTCCGTCAGGTCGACGCTGAAGCGCAGGTCGAAGCCTCTCGCGGTGTCGATCTCCAGCCGTCGGTAGTCGAGCCTCGGCAGGTCGACGGAGGCGCGCAGCGGGCCGAGCAGCAACGAGGCGCCGAGGCGGCCGGTGAGGGTCCAGTCGGCGCCGCCATCGAACTCCGCGCCGAGGGCGGCGGGCACCAGGTCGATGGACAGGAAGGGGCGAGGGCGCACCCGCAGCACACCCTCCAGGGCGACCGCCGCGCCGTGTCCGCCACCCGGACCGCTCGCGTCGATGCTCCCTCCGAGGTCGATGAAGTGCAGCGCCCGCGGAAGGCTGCGCAGGAGCTCGACGCCTCCGCCCACGCCTCCGCCGGTGCGCCCGCCGAAGCCCGCGTAGAGGTAGGTCTGCTCGGGCCATGGGGAGACGTTCGATCCCGCGAAGGGCGGCGGGTCCCAGGTGCGGACGGCCTCCGCGTCGGCCGCGTCGCGCTGGGGCGATCGGTGCGCGCGGGCCCGCCGGTCGGGCTGCAGCGACGGGGTCGCGTCGAAGTGCACGCCCACGGTGAGCGCGGCCTGCCACTGCCACTGCGCGCTGACGAGGTCGAAGTAGCCGGGGCCCGCGAGGCGCACCCAGAGCCCGTGGCGGTCGCCCAGGTAGAAGAGGTCGACGCGCGGGGCCATGAAGCCGACGGAGAGGTCCACGCGGGGGTGCTGCGGGTCGACCGTGGTGGAGAGGCGGAAGGGCGCGGCGCCGACCCAGAGCCACGCGGCGAGGGGTAGCGAGAAGGTCAGGTCCGCGGCGGCGTGGAAGCCATCGCCCGGCAGCCAGCCCAGCTCCAGCGAGGCGTTGGGGATGAAGGGCAGGAAGCGGTCGCGCCCCACGAAGAGCGGGACCATCACCCCGAGGTGCACCCCCGCCCTGGGCGTCGCGCCATCGAGGTCGGCGCCGAGGCCGAAGGCCACCCTGGGCCACGCGTCGAGCTCCGCGGGCGCGACCCCGGTGCCGACCGTTCCCACGCGGGAGTGCAGCAGGTGCTGAGCGACGAAGCCCGACCAGTCGGCGCGGTTCACCGGCGCGGCGAAGGTGGGCGGCGCGAGCCCGGAGCGCGCTCGACGGCGCATGCGGTAGATGAGGGCCAGAACGTCGGCGAGCGCCTCGGAGGCCTGCGTCGCCTGCGGGGTGAGGCACTCCGGGGCGATCGCGTAGGGGTGCCGGCGATCGAGGTCGCAGCGCTCGTCGGACGCTCGCTCGGGCCGGAGGTACGAGGCGTCGCGAGGGTCGTGGAAGCGATGACGCCGCCGGGGATCGCCCGCTGGGGTCCAGGGCAGCGGGTTCCAGGCGCGGAGCCACTGGATGCGCCCCGCGGCGTCGCGCTGGACGTGCGCGGGCGAGAACGCATCGGCGACCGCGTGCAGCAGCGCGTAGACGTCGTTGTCGAGGCCTCGCGCGTCCTCGGCGCTGGAGCCCGCGGCCACCTCCACCAGGGTCCCCAGCAGGCGCATGCAGCGCCGGTAGGGCTCCTCGATCAGCCCGGCGGGGACGCCCGTCGCGCGGTCGGAGCCGGGGCGCGCGTCGTCGTCGGGGTGAGCGAGGAAGTGGTAGCACTGGCCCAGCGCGCTGTGGTGGCGGTCGAGCACGAAGTCCATCCGCCCGCTGCGCAGCGGAGGCCACCACTGCGTCGGGTCCTCGCGGCGGTCCTCCCGGCAGCCCCGGCGGGTGGCGCTCTCTCCGAAGCACGCGGGCTCCGCCAGCACGCCGTCGGAGATCAGCGCCGCCACCAGGACCTCTCCGCGCACGCTCCCTCCCGCGCCGTCGGGCCAGCTGGCGTCGCCCTCGATCAGCCGTCGATAGGCCTGCGCCTCGATGAGCTCGTGGCCGATGGGATCGAAGGCCTGCGCCGCCGCGGGCGCGAGCACCAGCGCGCCGAGGAGGTTGACGAACCGTCGCGCGCTCCCGAGCGGGTTCGCCATCGCCCAACACATAGGGCCCGCGGCCGTTCGCACAAGGAGCGCGTCGAGCGCGGGCCTCGGCTATCGCCCGGCCATCTGCTCGACGGCCTGTGAGGTCGCCGAGCGCATCGCTCGCCGGACGGCCTCGGCCACGGCCTGGTCGCCGTCCGCGGTCGCCCCGGTGAGCGTGACCGTCGACGTCGACGCGAACTCATACGCTCGCTCGGGCAGCGACGAGACCACCACCGAGGCCTCCGCGAGGAGGCGCCCCGGCTGCTGCTCGACCCGCACCACGTTGACGTCGAGCACGTGGCCGTGGCGGCTCCCCACCACGCGAGCGCTCCGCTCGGCCAGCGTCACCTGCGAGACGTTGGCGTGCTCGCGCAGCGCGTCGTCGATGCCCCGCCGCGCGGCGGCCAGCACCAGCTCGCCGCCGACGCCCGTCGCGTTGGCCACCGCGCCCACGGCCACCGCGGTCCTCGGACCGGCGTCGCGGCCCACCACGCCGAGCAGCGCCCTCGGGTCGAAGGAGCGCCCCCCGAGCGCCCACGCCCCGACGCCCAGCGAGAGCGCGCCGAGCGCCGCGCCTCCCACCCACGGGGCGTACCTGCGGAGCCGAGACGATGCCTGGATCATGCGGTTCCCCCTCCCGGTGTGCTCGATGGCCCTCTCAGGGTGGATCCACTCCACCGCGGTACGCAACCTGCTGGGCTCTTCGAGCATGCGACCCCTCATCCTCGGCGCGGTGCTGTCCATGGCCGCCACGGCCTCCCTCTCCGGCTGCCTCGAGACCCAGACGTGCACGACGGAGTACCGCTTCGGCGTCAACGTCACGCTGCGCAACGCGCGCAGCGGAGCGCCCGTCCCCGGCGCGACGGTGGTGATCGTCGACGGGTCCTACCGCGAGACGCTGAACACCTTCGGTCCGCCCGGGTCGTACGCCGGCGCGGGCGAGCGGGAGGGCTCGTACACGCTCAGCGTGGAGGCCCCGGGCTTCGTCTCCCCCGCGGCGCGCACCGTCGTGGTCAGCGGCAGCCAGTGCCATGTGAACGGCATCAGCGTGACGATCGACCTCACCCCCTTGTGAGCGGTCGGCACACCGGCGAGGGGAGCGGTCGTTTGACGCGGAGGCCCGCCTCGGGTCCTGATCCGGGCCCATGACCATCCCCTACCGGGAACGCTGGCGCGGTCCGCGTCCGCAGCGGCCCAACGTCACCCTGGCGGCGCTGGTGTTCGTCGGCTGCACGGCGCTCTGCGGGTTCACCTCGCAGAAGCTCGCGGTGATGTCGCGCCTGCGCGGCTTTACCCCGGGCGTTCCGCAGCGGGTGATGACCGTCGAGAACATCCTGCGCCGCTTCAACGCCTCGATGGGCGAGTACCAGCTCGTCGACGCCAGCGGGGGGACGTGGAAGATCCAGCTCACCACGGAGCAGCTCGATCGCATCGGCTATCACCAGGGCGTGGCGGTGCGCTGCCTGGACGAGGAGCGGGAGTGCTTCGTCCCCGACTCGGTCTACATCAGCGACGGCAACTTCGGCTTCGACCAGCTGCTGCGCGCGGTGGAGTGCCTGGGGATGCTCGCCAGCGGGCTGCGCGTCGGGTGGCGGCTCCGCGCGTGGCGCCGCGAGGTGCGCGCGTGGGAGCAGCAGGCGCCGTCGCCCATGGAGCAACGGGTGAGCTGACGACGAGGGCGGGGCCGCCACGAGAGCGCCATCCGCACCCATCCGAGTGGGCTACGCTCGGGGCATGTCTGGCGACGCAGCACGGTCCGTCGACCCGGAGTTTCCCAACCTCCCGCCCGAGGTCGTGGAGGGCTATCGCAACGCGCCGGAGACGATGATCGCGGAGGTGATCGACGGCGAGCTGTCGCTCATGCCGCGGCCGCGACGTCGTCACCTGCGCGCCGCGGGCGAGCTGCACGGCGAGCTGCGTGGACCCTTCGACCGCGGGCGTGACGGCCCTGGGGGTTGGGTGTTCCTCGATGAGCCGCAGCTACGCCTGGGGCCGCGTCCCGACCTCCTCATCCCCGACCTCGCCGGGTGGCGACGGGAGCGCCTCGGGGAGGGGTTCCTCGACGAGAGCGACGCGCTCACCCTCGCGCCGGACTGGTGCTGCGAGGTGCTGTCCCCTTCGACGGAGAAGGTCGACCGGGGCCGCAAGATGGACGTCTACCACCGCGAGAGCGTGGGGCATGTGTGGCTGCTCTCGCCGACCCTGCGCACCCTCGAGGTGTACCGCCGCGCGGACCCGGGCTGGTTGCGGATCGCGACCTTCGAGGGCGACGCCCAGGTGCGCGCGGAGCCATTCGACGCCGTGGAGCTCGATCTCGCGGGGCTGTGGGCGCTGTAGGGGTCAGGGACGCGCCGGTGCGCCGCGCTCGCGCTGTCAGCGCGGAATGCTTGCGGTGAGCACGTCGAGGTGGGGCCACGCGATGACATCGAGGACCGCGATGGGAGTCAAAGGATTCGATTACGAATGGCTCGCCAGTGATGCGTCGGGCCACGTGGGGTTCTTCTCCACCGCCGGCGGGGGCTACGTCCCGGAGGTGTGCCTTGAGGACGTGGACGCCTACGACGCGGCGGTTGAGGCCATTCTCTCCATGGAAGCCTCCACCCGGCATGCCCCGCAGGCGGAGCGTATCGACACCTGGCAACGCATGGCCCAACGAGGGGTGTTCGCCTACGACGCCGACTACTTCGGAGGACCCTATCGCATCGTGGCGACTCCAGAGGATCCTATCCGGCTTGATGCATTGCCCGCGACCGCGGCCTCGGTGGCCCGACGACTCATCCTTTCGCACCTGCGCTTCTCAGAGATGAGCGAGATGGCGGCCGAGCTCCTGGCACGTCGGTGAGTCATGGGTATTGGTCACGACCGAGTCGGGCCATGCGGTCGACTGAAACGTGGTCGGTCGCGCCCCTCCGCTTCGCTACGGGTGAGGCCGACGATCGACGGCGTGGACGGGGGCTCGTGGGACGAGTGACGCCCCGCCCCCTACCGCTCGTCGTCCGGGCTCCTCGGCGTCTGACCCGCGCGTCGGCGCAGCATCATCTGCTGCAGGTCCTGCGCGTTGCGCTCCAGCTGGTCCAGCGGGGCCAGCGACTGCGGCGGCGGCGGTTGCGCGCCTCCGTCCTGCGACTGCGGCGGGGGTGATCCCCCGTCGGGCTGCTCCCCGTTCGAGCCGCTGTCCTGGTTCGATCCGCCGTCGTTGCCCTGCGACCCGCTGTCGCCCTGCTGACCGCCGCCGTCGCCCGGTCCGCCGCCGTCGCCGCCACCGCCGCTGTCACCCGACGACGCGTCGCTGCTGGCGTCCTGCGAGGCATCCTGCGAGGCGTCCTGGCCCGAGTCTGGACCCGCGTCGGGGTGGTCCTCCTCGTCCTTGCGACGGCGCGCCAGGTCGAGGTTCCACGCGGCGTCGACCCAGCCGGGACGCAGCCGCAGGGCTTCCTTGTAGGCGTCGATCGCGTTGCGCCACGAGTGCTCCGCGAAGAACGTGTTGCCCAGGTTGTACTGCGCCCTCGCGCGCACCTGCGTGTCGATGTCCTCCATCGGCGCGCCCGCCATGCCGCGCGCGGCGTTGCGGATCTCGTCCTGCGCCCCGGAGTACCCTTCGGGCACCGCGGCGTCCATCGTCAGCTCCGGCAGCACGCCGCCGTCGCCCGGCGCCAGCAGCACCCTGAACTTCGCCAGGCCCCGGTTGGCGTGCACCCCGGCGTTGCGCGGCCCGTCCCCCGGAGCGGCCTCGTAGTGCCCGAGGGCCTGCGGATACTCCCGGCGCTCGAAGGCCGTGTTGCCCTGCGCCACCCGAGGGTCGAGCTCCTCCCTCGGAGGCCACGCCCACACGGTGAACGCCGTCAGCCCTAAGCCCATCACCCCCGCGACGATGTACGCCCTCACGGCGCACCTCCCGTCCCCGCGCCCGTCGCCGCGTGTTGAAAAAACCCGCAAAGCGTGCAGCGATGAAGGTGGCAGCGGCCTGTACGATGTCCAGGTACCGCGACCAGCCCGCTTGCGGGCTTCACCGCTGCCGAGTTGGCGCGTGTTTCAACACTGTCGCTTCTACACATCTCGCGGGCGCGCAGCACGTCATCGAAACGCTTCTTTCGTCGCGGTTGGCGAGGTTGAGACGCCGCCCACTCCGCGGTTGCGGTCGGCCCGCGAGCGGGCCTGCAACCGCTGAAGTGGGAGCCTGGAACGGAGCGTCCCGCCTTCGCGGGACTCTCTGCAGGAGCATCGAGCGCTGGGGCGCTCGATGAAGAGGACGTA
>CBIHPK010000212.1:0-12087 GCA_966211675.1 uncultured Myxococcaceae bacterium | reverse complement strand
CGCGGCGAGGGTCGTCGCGGCGGCGCTCCTCGGGAGCGAGCGGGCGCTCTCGTCGGTGACCGGGGCGCTCTCCGACGCGACGGAGCTGGCGAGGGTGGGAGAGTTCTTGCGGCGCGAGGAGGAGCCCCTGCGTCGAGAGGTGCTCGCGCGGCTGTGCCTCGACGACCTGGGGGCCGCGGAGGCGCTCGGGGACCAGGCCGCGGTGGTCGATCGGTACCAGCGCATCCTGCGCACGAGTCAGGACCCGGCGAGCCGGCGCCTGGCCATCGAGGTGCTGGCGAAGGTCCAGGGGGAGCGCGGCGTGGAGGCCCTCGCGGACACGCTGGCGATCGATCCGGTGGAGTCGCTGCGGGTCCACGCGGCGCTGGCGCTGGCGGCGAGGAGGTCGATCGAGGCGGCCCGCGCGGCGCTGGCCCGCGGCGTCGCGGACCCCTGCGCGGAGGTCGCGATCGTGTCGGCCAAGGCGCTCGGCGAGGCGGGCGACCGGCGCTACTCCGACGCGCTCTTCCGGCGGCTGGCGCTGGGTCCCGCGGCGGTCCAGTCGGAGGTCGAGGAGGCGCTCGCCCGGCTGCACCGCGGGGCCACGGAGGCCTTCGTCGACCGGATGATGGCCACCTCCCGCCCGGAGGTGACCGCGGCCTGCCTGCGGGTGCTGGAGCGCGTCGCCGAGCCCTCGCTCCTGCCCCTGCTGAAGGGCCTGCTCGCCTCCAAGGACCCGGTGGTGCGCGCCGCCGTGGTGCGGGTGCTGGTGCGCGTCCCGGTGACCGAGGCCGTCGCGCTGCTGGAGGAGGCCTCCATGGACCCCTTCGAGGCGGTGCGCGTCGAGGTGCTTCGGGCGGTGAGCACCGATGGGAGCCCGGCGGCCCATGTGCTCGCCCGCTTCCGCCTCGATCCGTCGCCCGCGGTGCGGCGTCACCTCGCGGAGCGCATCGCGACGCTGTCGGGCGCTCCGGTGGGCGAGCTCTCGGAGCTGCTGCTCGAAGACCCGGCGGCGGAGGTGCGCGCCGCGGCGCTGGTGAGCCTGCTGGTGCGCGGCGACTCGGAGGGGACGCTGCGCTTCGCCGCGATGTGGTCGAGCATGTCGCCGGAGGTGCAGCGCGCGGCCCGGGACGACCGGCGCGGCGCGGCCGCGGTGGATCAGCTCGCCGCGCACCTGCTCAGCAGCCGAGAGGCGCGGGTGAGGGAGGTCACCGTGGAGGCGCTCTCGGCCTACGCGATCGGCGACCTCGACCGGCTGCTGCTCCCGGCGCTGCGCGACCCGGCCTCGGAGGTGCGCACCGCGGCGGCGAGGGCGCTGGCGCTCTCCGAGAGCGCGGGCACGCGCGAGGCGGTGGCGGCGCTGGCGGACGACCCCGACCCGGTGGTGCGCGCGGCGGCGCAGGGGTCGCGGCTCCGGGTGGTGCGGTAGGGCGCTACCGCGGCCGCGCCGTGAACTCCACGCGGCGGCCCGGCGACAGGGTGCCCAGCAGCACCACGCGGCGACCGCCGACGCGAGCGGGCCCGCAGTCGGGGCAGTCGAACTCCCGGATCACGTCGCCGAACTCCAGCGTGAGCCCGGTGACGCCCTCCTCGCCCGCGGTGACCGAGCCCCGGTAGCCGCTGGTCGAGTCGAAGCTCGCGTCCACCAGCGCCCCGCGGCGCGCCCTCCAGAAGGCGTCGAGGGCCGTGACGGAGACGTCCGTGCGCAGGCCCGCCATGGCCGCGATCTGCAGCAGCCGGTCGACGACGGCGAGCTTCACGCCGAGGTTCTCGGGCCCGAGGCCCACCCCGAAGGAGGGGTGCACCAGCAGCGTCGTGTGGGCGTTGTTGGCCGCGTTGTGGAGCAGCACGGAGGTCCACGCGCTGAGGAAGCCCGGGGCGTTGGAGGCCTGCAGCTCCGTGCGCAGGGTGCCGTGCTCGTCGCGCGCTCCGAGGCCGTCGTCGAGCGTCACCGGCAGCTCGGTGATCGCGTGGTGGTGGAAGAGGTCCTGGCGGTGGAAGGTGGCGCCGAGGTCGAGCGGGAGGTTGGTCTTGAAGTCGCCGACGGCGAAGCTCGAGTCCACGCGCACTCCCTGCTCCCAGAGCACGTCGAAGAGCCGGGGGTGCACGTCGAGGAAGGGCGCTCGCCACGCGGTGGGCGCCATCCCCGAGGCCTCGCGAGCGAGCTGTAGCGAGACCCGCACCTCGCCGCAGAGGGTGGCCTCGGCGAGCGTCGCCGGGAGGTACCCGGGGTAGCGCTCCGAGCAGTCGCCCACGGGCTCCGACGGGGGCGAGGCGAAGTGGCGCACCGAGTGACCGCCGGGGGGGCACATGCCCAGGGCGCAGACCGAGCGCACGGTCGCGGGCTCCCAGGTGCCGTTCACGTAGTCGGTGGTGAAGAAGAAGCTGCCCGCGGCCCCTCGGCGGTAGAGCACCGAGCCCATCTGCGTGGCCCCGGCGGCGCCCCACGGACCGGAGCGCGTCGCCTCCGTCGCGTCGATGTCGTGCGTCGAGAGCAGCAGCGCGTCCTCGAGGCCCGGCACCGTGTGCTTGAAGACCACGTGACCCGCGGCGCCCTCTCGAAGCGCGTCGCGGAGCAGCAGCCCCAGCACGTCGCCCGCGGGCTCGAAGCAGTTCACGTAGCAGCGGTAGTGCGACCAGGAGTGCAGGTCGTGGCCCAGGGTGTAGATCGCCCCGAGGCCCAGCGAGCGGCGGGTGAGCACCGCGCCGACGTCGGTCGCGCCCGCGAAGGCCCGCGCGGCGACGACGGTCCCGGCGTCGGGGTCGGGGTCGAGCACGAAGGCCTCGACCGGGCGCGCGGTGGGGTCGTCGGTGACGAGCAGGTCGCGCTCCTCGGCGGTGTCGAGGGCGCGGGTCGCAGGCACGGCGACCCCCTGGATGCGAAGCGAGGTGACGTCCGTGCGCCGCTCGCTCCCTCGCAGCCCCGCGAGGCGCAGCACGCTCGACGCGGCGACGGAGGTCACCGGCTTGTGCAGCAGCACCACGCCGCCTGCGCCGGCGAACTCCTCCAGGTAGAGCCGACCGATGGTGTCCAGCGCGTCGCCCTCGAGGTAGCCCGGGACGATCGCCAGCGAGTAGCGCCCCAGGAGCCCACGGATCGACGCGTTCCAGTCCGTGTCCGCGGGGGGAAGGTCGTAGGGGATGCCCCACTGGTCGAGGATGGACGCGAGGGCGCGGATCTCGTCGCCGCCTTTGGTCCAGAGGTAGCGGGGCGCGAGGATGATCGCTCGGGGCCGGACGACCGCGGGCCGGGCGTTGTCGACGACCCCGTCGCAGTCGTTGTCGAGGCCGTCGGAGACCTCCGGCGAGGGAGCGGGAGCGAAGCAGCGCAGCACCCCACCGACGCACTGCGCCCGGCCCGTCGCGCACACCCCCTGCGCCGCGACGGAGCACTCGTTGGCGCTCGACGGGAGCAGCAGGTCGACCCGCCCGTCGCAGTCGTTGTCGAGCCCGTCGCAGCGCGTCTCCTGCGCCTCGCGCCGAGGGTCTCCCAGGGGAATGGAGCAGTCCGCCACGACGGCGGAGAGGTCCTCGAAGCGCACGTCGACGAGCGCCCCATCGGGGAGAGCGCGGCCCGCGTCCACCGAGCCGGCATCGACCAGGTCGGCCGGAGTGTCGATGACGACGGTCGCGTCGACGAGGTCGCTCGGCGTGTCGGTGGCGGTCGCGTCGACGAGCTCGCTCGGCGTGTCGACGACGACGGTCGCATCCACGAGGTCGGTCGGCGTGTCGGTGGCGGGTACGTCGGCGCGCCCCGGCTCCTGCTCGCAGCCCGACGCGAGGGCGATGAGGAAGGAAAGGTTGCGAGCGAGGGGGCGGAGGGGACGCATGCGATGGTCGGAGATCGACCGCGACGGTGCCACGAATGGCGGCGGGGCCGATAGCGATTGGACCCTGCGCCGCGAGGATCTATACGATCGCCGAGTGAAGACTCGGAGCCTGTGGGTGGTCATCCTGGCGCTGGACGTGGGGTGTAGCGGGAGCGCTACCCCGGTGCGATCGGCGGCGACGCGGCCGTCGGACGCCGGCTCCCTGGCGGAGGCCCGCGAGGGCCGTGAGGTGACGACCGAGGACGCCTCGGCGTCGGAGCCATCGAGCGATGGAGGCTCCGCGATGGGCTCGCCGGCGCGCCCGGAGGAGCCACCGGTTCCGGTCTCCATCACCATGGGCGAGTGGCACGGCTGCGCGGTGATGTCCGACGGCGCGCTGCGCTGCTGGGGCCGCAACCGCGAGGCGCAGCTCGGGCGGGCCGCGACGGCGGCGGCGCCCTTCACGTCGACGCCGACGGTCGTGCCAGGGATCACCGGCGTGGTGCGCCAGGCCTCCGCGGGGACCTTCCACACCTGCGCCCGCACCGAGGAGGGGAGGGTCTTCTGCTGGGGCGACAACCGCACCGGGCAGTCGGGCGTGCAGTCGGTTCCGACCATCGACCGACCCACCGAGCTGCGGGGCGTCACCGAGGCGGTGGAGATCACCACCGGGCGCGACCAGAGCTGCGCGCGCCATCGCGACGGCACCGTGCGCTGCTGGGGCAACAACGAGAACGGACAGCTCGGCGACGGCAGCGTCCGTGCGCCCTTCGCGCCGACCCTCGTGGCGGGCCTTCGCGGCGTCGCGGAGATCGCGGCGGGCTCTGGCCACACCTGCGCTCGCCTGACCGACGGCACCGTGCGCTGCTGGGGGCTCAACCGCCGCGGTCAGGTGGGCGACCGCAGCCGGCTCACGCGCCATCGGCCGACGGCGGTGGTGGGGGTCGCCCACGCGGCGCAGATCGCGGTCGGTCGAGAGCACGGCTGCGCGAGGCTGGAGGACGGCACCGTGCGCTGCTGGGGGCGCAACGACGTCGGTCAGCTGGGCGGCGGCGGCGCGCTCGGATCGAACGTGGCGGTGCCCGTGCGCGGCCTCACCGGCGTGCGGCAGATCGCGGCGGGCGGCCTCCACACCTGCGCGGTGCTGGCGGACGCCACGGTGCGCTGCTGGGGATCGAACCACCACGGACAGCTCGGGCAGGCCCGGGTGGGCGGCGTATGGAGGCTGCCCACGCCGGTGGTGGGCCTGACCGAGGTGGAGTCCCTCGCGCTCTCTCGCGGCGCGGACGACGGCGCGAGCTGCGCGCTCCGTCGCGACCACTCGGTGCTCTGCTGGGGCGACGACGCCTTCGGTCAGCTCGGACGCCCGTCGTCCGGGGCCGATCCGGTCGCCTCGCCGGTGCGCTGGGAGACGGCGACCACGGAGCCGGCGAGCGCCCCGCGCTGACCGTCGCGAGGGCTCCGGGTACGGTGATTGCTGCGCTCCTCGGCGAAGAGGCCCTCATGAGCGATGACACCGCGCGACCCTTCTCGGGCGTCGAGGCGCTGCGCTTCGGCTGGCAGACGACCCAACTCAACCTCCGGCCGCTGATCACGCTCGCCGCCAGCGGCGCGCTCCTGGCCTTCCTGGGCTCGGCGCTGAGCGGCCCCAACCGCGGCCCGGCGATGAACCCCTTCCTCGGCCCTGGCATCGAGCTGCTCCAGGCCTGCGTGGCGCTGGCCTTCATCCGGGTCGCGTTGAAGCTGCACGACGGTCAGCCCGTCGACCTCACGAAGTCGATGGCGCTGCTCGAAGGCTTCTTCCCCTACCTGCTGACCAGCGTGCTCTATGGGCTGGTGGTGGTGGGCGGCCTCCTGCTGCTGGTCGTGCCGGGAGTGATCTGGGCGATGCAGTTCGGCTTCGCGGCCTTCCTCGTCGTCGACGCGAAGCTCGACCCGATCGAGGCGATGCGAGAGAGCAGCCGGCTCACCCACGGCGTGAAGGGACGGCTCTTCGTGTTCGGGCTCCTGCTGGGCCTCGTGAACCTGGTCGGCGCGCTCGCCCTCGGGATCGGTCTCTTCGTCACCATCCCGACGACCTTCATCGCGTGGGCCTACGTGTTCCGGCGCTTGCAGGCCCGCGCGGCGTCCACCGTGCGCCCGGCCCAGGTCGAGCCCGTGCGCCTCACGCCGACCCCCGCCACGAACCCCTGACGACCGTCGCTGCAGAGCGTGCACCTGCGGCGAACCCCGTGCGCGATCGCCGGTCTCCCAGCCCGATCGCCCACCGCCCTCGAAGGAGCGTTGAAGACCATGAAGTACCCCCGTGTCTGGAATCTCGTGCCCCTCGCCGCGGCGCTCTCCTCGGGCTGCGAGGACGACGCCCAGGGCGCCGCCGCGCTGACCGAGGTCCGCTCCTCGCACGCCCGAGTGACGGCCTCGCCCGACCCGGCGGACCTCTCCGCGGTGATCCGCGCCAACGCCACCTTCGCGCTCGACCTGCACCGCGCGGCGGCCACCGCGGGGAGCAACGTGGTGATGTCGCCGTACAGCGTGTCGACCGCGCTGGCCATGACCTGGGCCGGCGCCCGCGGCGCGACGGAGACCCGGATGCGCGGCGCGATGCGGCTCCCCTCGCTGGAGGCGTCGCGAGTGCACGCCTCGTTCAACGCGATCGACCAGGCGCTCACCGCCCGGTCGACGCAGCCGGTGACCCGAGAGAGCCCGCGCCCGGCGCGCATCAAGCTCGCCAACGCGCTCTGGGCGCAGCGGGGGTACTCGTTCCAGGCGCCCTTCCTCGACACGCTCGCGGAGAGCTACGGCGCGGGCGTGTGGGTGACGGACTTCGCGACCGCCCCGGAGCCCTCGCGCCTCGGCATCAACCGCTGGGTGAGCGAGCGCACCGAGGGGCTCATCCCCTCGCTCCTCCCGGAGGGGAGCCTCTCCACGGCGACGGTCTTCGTGATCACCAACGCGATCCATTTCACCGCGGGGTGGCGCCGGGTCTTCGACCCGCTCCGCACCACCCAGGCGGACTTTCACGTGAGCGACGCGATGACCGTGCGCGTGCCCACCATGTCCAACCTGGCGCGCTTCCCCTACGCCGAGGGCGCCGGGTGGAGGGCCGTCTCGCTGGCCTACCAGGGGAGCGAGCTCTCGATGCTGGTGGTGCTGCCCGACGCAGGCGGCTTCGCGGCCTTCGAGCGCGACCTCACGGCCGAGCGTCTGGAGATGATCGCCGCGGCGACCAGCGATCACATGGTGACGCTCTCGCTGCCGCGCTTCTCCTTCCGCAGCCAGTCCTCGCTGGTGCCCGCGCTCGGCGCGATGGGCATGGCCGAGGAGTTCCGCCCCGACGTCCCGGACTTCTCGGGCATCGACGGCACTCGGCGCATCTTCCTCAAGGACGTGATCCACGAGGGCTACATCGCCGTCGACGAGAACGGCACCGAGGCCGCCGCCGCCACCGCCGTGATCGGCGACGTGGTGAGCCTGCCTCCGCCCGCGACCTTCATCGCCGACCGGCCCTTCCTCTTCGCGATCCGCTCTCGCGACGGGACGCTGCTGTTTCTCGGCCGGGTGATGAACCCCGCCGCCCACTGACGGGGCGGTGCTAGCGTGGGCCGCGATGAGCGCTCGCGCGGAGGACGAGATCGAGCTCCCGGCCGCGCTCGGGGCGATGCGCCGCTTCGCGCTCGACGACGCGCTGCTGCTCTTCGACCGCCGCACCGGGCTCACCGCCGTCTGCGACGGACCGGAGACCCTCGGGCTGCGGATGCGGGCGCCGCGCGTGGTGCAGTTCGCCATCACCAACGCCTGCAACCTCGCCTGCACCTTCTGCTCGCGCGACCTCGCGGCGACCAGCGGGTGGAGCGCCGACGAGGCCTTCGCGCTGCTCCGCGACCTCGACGCCCACGGAACCCTGGAGGTCGCCTTCGGCGGAGGCGAGCCCCTGGCCTTCAAGGGCTTCACCGCCCTGGTGCGGCGGCTCTTCGAGGAGACCTCGCTGGCCGTGAGCCTCACCACCAACGGAACGCTCCTCACCGACGCCACCGCCGCCGCGCTCGCACCCTTCGTCGGGCAGATCAGGGTGTCGGTCTACGACGACGTCGACCACCGGCCGGTGCTCGCCCGCCTCGTGGCGCAGCGCGTCCGCTTCGGCGTCAACTGGCTGGTCACCCCCGGGCGCCTGGCCTCCGTGGAGGCCTTCGTGCTCGACCTGCAGGCCCGCGGCTGCCGCGACGTGCTGCTGCTCTCCTACAACGGCCGCGACCCCGCGATGCACCTCTCGAGGGCGCAGTCCGACGCGCTCGCGGTGAGGGTGCGTACGCTCTCCCGGGCGCTCGGCGCCCGCATGACGGTGAAGCTCGACGTGTGCTGGGGCGAGCGGATGGAGGCCGTGCCGCAGCTCTTCGAGGCGCGCGGGTGCCCGGCGGGGCGGGAGTTCGTGGTGGTCACCAGCGACCGTCGGATGAGCCCTTGCAGCTTCCACCACCGATCGTTTCCCATCGCCGGCGCCGACGACCTGCTTCGGCTCTGGCGCGACGAGCGCGACGCCCTCGCGACCCCGGCCGAGCAGCCCGGCTGCGCCCGCGCCCCGGGCTTCGGGCTCGGCGAACGGCCCCGCTCCCTCCCCCTCCATCGGTGAACTGATGCGCATCCGGCTCTTCTCGGCCTTCGCGAGCAACAACAGCGGCAGCTACACCATCGTCGGCCGCTTCGCCGACGAGGCCACCGCCGCGGAGGTCGCTCGCATGGCCCAGGAGGCCAGCGACGCGCACGACGCGTGGCACTCGGTCAACGAGTGGGACGACACCAGCCCGGCGCCGCTCGACGACTTCGTCCGGGCGCAGGGGCTCCGCGAGGCGAGGCATGGCCGGGGCGACGAGTGGCCCTGCCACGGAGCGAAGCCCACGGCGCTGGCGGTCGGTCGTCAGGTGATGGTGTACGCGCCCTACACGGTCACCCTGCCTCCCGTCTTCGGCGAGCTCTTCTACGCGAAAGGCGGCCGCGTCGAGGTGGAGTTCGAGCACGCTCACGACCCGATCGCCGTGGAGTTCGCCTGGTACCCGAAGGACCTGAGCTACGGCGACCCTCGCATCGAGCCCGCGCTGGAGGCCTTCGAGGCGCTGGTGCGCCCCGAGCTGGACGCGCTCATCGCCCGCCGCGGGTACGACCCGCGACCGCCGGTGAAGCCCGCGTGGCACCGGGGGTTCTGGGGGCAGCGACACCTGTCCGTGGTGTTCGGTGACCTCGTCGCCGGGGTGCAGGCGGTGCGATCCATCGCGGACGCCTGCGGGATGAACCTCACGCTCCGGCTCACCGAGTGTCCGCACGAGGTCGAGGACCCCTTCGCGCTGCTGCGGCTGCCGACGGTCCCGTCGGGGCTGCATCGGGTGATCCTCTGGGACGCCGGACCCAACCGGGTGGCGGCGATGAGGGCGCTGCGCGAGGTGATGGCCTGCGGGCTCGACGAGGCGAAGGCGATGCTCGACGGGCTGCCGAGGGAGGTCCTGGTGGACGTGAGCGAGCGCCACGCCGAGGGCGCGGCGACGGCGCTGAGCGGCGCGGGCTGCGAGGCCGAGGTGGTCGCTCCGAAGCGGTAGCGCGTCCGCCGCCCCTCAGCGGCAGATGAAGACCCCGGTCATCCCGAGGCGGGGCCGGCACATCGTCCCCCCGGTGCAGAACTCCCCGCAGCTCCCGCAGTTGCCGTCGACGCTGAGCGGCTCCTCGCAGCCGTCGACCGGGTCGCTGTTGCAGTCGCCGTAGCCGGGCGCGCAGCTGAACCCGCACGCGCCGTCCACGCAGACCGGCGCCGCGTTCGGATGGGTCGGGCAGGCGTTGCCGCAGCCGCCGCAGTTCAATGGATCGCTGACGGTGCTGGTCTCGCAGCCGTCGACCGCCATGCCGTTGCAGTTGGCGAAGCCCGCGTTGCAGGTGCCGATGGTGCAGGTCGATCCTACGCAGGGCGTGGCCGCGGCGTTGGCGCGCGCCGGGCAGACGTTGCCGCAGGCGCCGCAGTGGCTGGCGCTGTTGGTGGTGTTGACCTCGCAGCCGTTGGTGCGCTTGTCGCTGTCGCAGTCCGCGTAGCCGACGCGGCAGGCGCCGGTGCAGTTGCCGCCCGAGCAGGCCGCCGTGATGTTGTTGAGCGAGCAGGCGCTCCCCGTGCAACCGCCGCAGCGGGTGACCGTGGTGTTGATGTCCGTCTCGCAGCCGTTGCTCTGCAGGTTGCCGTCGCAGTTGGCGCGACCCGCCGCGCAGGCGCCGTTGCAGACGCCCGCGACGCAGGTGCGAGACACGATCCCGGTGCCCGAGCAGACGGTGCTGCACGATCCGCAGGCGTCCGGGTCCGTCGCGAGGCTGCGGCACACGCTGGAGCAGCTGGTCTGACCCGATCCGCACGAGGTCACGCACACGCCCGCGGAGCAGAGCTGCCCCGCGCTGCACGCGTTGCCGCAGGCGCCGCAGTGGGCGTTGTCGCTGTTGAGGTTGCGCTCGCAGCCGTTGGCGGCCAGGCCGTCGCAGTTGGCGAAGCCCGCGTTGCAGCTCGCGATGGTGCACGCGCTCGCCGCGCAGCCCGCGGTCGCGTTGGGCAGCGAGCACACGCTGTTGCACGCGCCGCAGTTGCTGGCGCTGGCGCCGATGTTGGTCTCGCAGCCGTCGGTGAGCGTGCCGTTGCAGTTGCCGAAGCCCGCGTTGCAGGTGATGCCGCAGAGCTGCGAGGCGCAGGTCGCGGTGCCGTTGGTCCCGACGCAGGCGCGGCCGCAGGCGCCGCAGTTGGTGACGGTGGTGGTGCTCACCTCGCAGCCGTCGCCCGGCGCCCCGTTGCAGTCCGCGGTGCCCGACGGGCAGCTCACGCTGGAGACGGTGCACACCGAGCCGGAACACACCGCCGTGGCGCCCACCGGCGGCGTCGGGCAGCGGTTGTTGCAGGCGCCGCAGTTGGTGATGTCCCCGGCGACGGTGTTCACCTCGCAGCCGTTGGAGTTGATGCCGTCGCAGTTGGCGAAGCCCGTCGCGCAGGTCCCGCGGGTGCAGACGCCCGCCACGCAGCTCGCCGCGGCGTTGGCGAACTGGCAGCCGTTGCCGCACGCGCCGCAGTGGGTGACGCTGGTGGCGGTGCTGGTCTCGCAGCCGTTGGCCGCGTTGCCGTCGCAGTTGCCGAAGCCCGCGTTGCAGGCGGCCAGGGTGCACACGCCGCCCGAGCAGCCCGCCACGCCGTTGGCGCGGGTGCAGACGGCGCCGCAGGCGCTGCAGTGGTTGGGGTCGTTCTGGAGGTCGCGGCAGACGCCCGAGCAGTTGGTGGTGGGCGGCGCGCAGGTCGAGGTGCAGGCGCCCTCGGAGCACACCGTCCCGGCGCCGCAGACGTTGCCGCAGGCGCCGCAGTTGGCGTTGTCCGTCTGCAGCGCGCGGCAGGTGCCCGAGCAGTCGGTCTGCGCCGCCGAGCAGGTGGTGGTGCACACGCCCGCGACGCAGGCCTGGCCCCCGGGACAGACGCGGCCGCACGCCCCGCAGTTGGTGTTGTCCGTGGTGAGGTCGCGGCATACGCCCGAGCACACCGCCTGCCCCGCGGAGCAGGTGGTGGTGCACACGCTCGCCCGGCAGTTCTGCCCGCCGGGGCAGGCGCGCCCGCACACCCCGCAGTTGGAGGGATCGTTGGCGAGGTCGCGGCAGACGGCGCCGCAGAGCAGCTGACCGGCGGGGCAGTCGGTCTGGCAGAAGGCCACGCGAGCGCCGCCGTCGACGCGAGCGCCCGCGCTCGATCGCACGCAGCGCGAGCCCGAGGCGATCGCGCAGGCGACGCCGCACGCGCCGCAGTTCAGGTCGCTGGTGAGCGAGACGCAGGCGCCGTTGCAGAGCGCGCGCTCGGGGCCGGAGCAGTCGACGCAGGCGCCGTCGGCGTCCGCGGCGTCCCCGCAGCGGCCGGCGTCCGAGGCGATCACCAGCGACGGGTTGTTGGGGGAGAAGGCGCACGCCGTCGCGAGCGCGACGACGAGGCAGACGAACCCCCATCTCTTCATGATTCAGCGGGATATCACGGCGCCCACGACGGCTGCTACCGCAGGATCAGCGCGCCGTTGTGGCCCCGCCGCGTCGCGCGGGTCGGAGGCGCCGTGGGTCGCGCGCGCACCGCCGGTCGAGCGGGCGTCGGCGTCGCAGCGAGCGGCGCCACGGGAGCGGGCTCGACCACCGCGGCCGGGGCGAGCACCACCGAGGCGTCGAGGGGGAGCGCCGGGGGCGGAGGCGGCTCGGGCGCGGCCGGAGCGGGGGTGATCTCGGCGGGCTCGGTGGAGTAGACCACCACGCCGGTGACCGGCGG
>CBIHPK010000211.1:0-12091 GCA_966211675.1 uncultured Myxococcaceae bacterium | reverse complement strand
TTCAGCGGTTGCAGGCCCGCTCGCGGGCCGTCCGCAACCGCGGAGTGGGCGGCACCTCCGTCGAGAGGAGGGCCCCTCTCTCCCCGTTCACTCCACCCGTTCGAGCACCGCCGCCGCGCCGAGGCCTCCCGCCGCGCAGATGCCCAGCAGCGCCGTCTTCTTCCCCGTGCGCGCCAGCTCGTTGGCCATCGTCGTCACCATCCGGGCGCCCGTCGCACCGAAGGGGTGGCCCAGCGCCAGCGACCCGCCGTGCACGTTGAGCCGCTCGTCCGCGACCGTCCCCACGGCGCTCTCCCGCCCCAGCCGCGCCTTCGCGAAGCCCTCGCTCGCCAGCATCTTCAGCACGCTCAGCACCTGCGCCGCGAAGGCCTCGTGCAGGTCCACGAGGTCCATGTCCCCGAGCGCCAGGCCCGCGCGCTCCAGCGCCAGCGGCATCGCCAGCGCCGGACCCATCAACAGCTGATCGGCCGGGTCGACCCCCACGTAGGCCCACGACCGCAGCGCCGCCTTGGGCTTCAGCCCCAGCGAGCGCGCCTTCGCCTCGCTCATCAGCACCACCGCCGCCCCGCCGTCCGTCAGCGCGCTGCTGTTGCCCGCGGTGAGCGTTCCGTCCTTGGCGAAGGCCGCGCGCAGCTTCCCCAGCTTCTCCAGCGAGGTGTCGCCGCGCACGAGGCCGTCGGCGCGCACGGTCTTCCCCTCCGGCGTGGTCACCTCGACCACCTCGTCGTCGAACACTCCCCCCGCGATGGCCGCCGCCGCCCGCTGGTGCGAGCGCAGCGCGAAGGCGTCCTGCGCCGCGCGGCCGATCTCGTTGCGCGTCGCCATGCGCTCCGCCGCCTCGCCCATCACCTCTCCGGTCGAGCGCTCGGCGATCTTCGGCTGCCTCGGCAGCAGCTCCGTGATCGGCCAGAGCTGGCTCAGCACCCCGAGGTAGTCCGCCGCCGTCGGCCTGCCCAGCGCCAGCGGAGCCAGCGCGTGGACCACCTTCTGCGGCAGCTTGATCTCCGCGTTGCTGGTCGAGTCGCTCCCGCCGCACAGCACCACGTCCGCCTCGCCGCGCTCGATGGCCGCCGCCGCCAGCGTGATCGCCTGCAGCCCCGAGGCGCACGCCCGGGTCACGGTCATCGCCTCGGCCCTCGGATCGAGCCCCAGGTCGAGCGCGATCTCCCTCCCCACGTTGGGCGACCCGCTCGGCAGGATGACCCCGCCCCAGACCACCGAGTCGATGTCCCGCACCCCGAGGCCCACCTTCGCCATCGCGCCCCGCGAGGCCGCCACCCCCAGGGCGATCGTGTCCATCGTGGTGAAGTCGCCAAAGGCCTTCACGAAGGGCGTCCTCGCGCCCGCCACCACCACCGCGCGCCGCCCGTCCTGCCTGCTCATGCTCATTCTCCTCTACGCCCCAAGGAAGGCCCCGCCGCACACCCGCAGCGTCTGCCCCGTCACGCCCTGCGCCCCTGGCGACGCAAGGAAGGCGATCGCCTGCGCCACGTCCTCCGGCAATCCCCCCTGGCCCAGCGCCGAGAGCCTCCGACCCGCCTCGCGAATCGCCACCGGGACCGCCGCGGTCATCCTCGTCTCGATGAAGCCCGGGGCCACCGCGTTGACCGTCACGCCCCTCTCGCCCAGCGCCCGAGAGCGCGCCCTCACCCAGCCGATGAGCGCCGCCTTCGAGGCCGCGTAGGCCGTCTGGCCGACGTTGCCCGAGATGCCCGCGATGGACGACAGGCACACCACCCGGCCCCCATCGCGCAGCAGCGGGTCGAGCGCCGCTTCGAGCGACAGCACCGCGCGGAGGTTCACCGCCAGCACCGCGTCCCAGTGCTCGCGCTTCATGCGCGCCATGGTGCGGTCTCGCGTCACGCCCGCGTTGTGCACCACCACGTCGACCCCGCCCAGCGCCGCCACCGCCTCCGCCACCGCCTCCGTCGAGGCCGGGTCCGACAGGTCCGCGAGCGCCGTCGCCCCGCCGATCTCCCTCGCCAGCGCCGAGGCGGCCGCCTCCTCCTGAGGGCGATCGACGCACAGCACCCTCGCGCCCTCCGACGCCAGGGCCCTCGCGGTCGCCGCGCCGATCCCATGGGCCGCCCCGGTCACCAGCGCCACCCGCTTCTCCAGCGGCCTCATGTAGAGCGGTGCGGCCTCCCCCGCGGCGGTCATGGACACCCTCACCGGCTGCCCCGACACGAAGGCTGACCGGTTGGTAAGGAGCCAGCGCACCACCGCGCCCGCTCGCTCCTCGGCTCCGGCCTCGACGCGCACCAGGTTGGCGGTCACCCCGTGGCGGCCGAGCTCCTTGGCGAGGCTCTTGACGAAGCCGTCGAGCGCCGACTGCGCCGCCGCCGCGTCGCTGGAGAGCCCCGGATCGTCCGAGGGACGCCCCAGCAGCAGCACCCGCCCGGAGCGCTCGATGCGCCCCACCCACGGCTGGAAGAACCCGTGGAGCGCCGAGAGCGCGTCGGCCCCGGCCAGCCCCGAGGCGTCGAAGACCAGGGCGTCGACCCTCCTTCCCTCGGAGAGCGCCTCCGCGGGTCGGGCGGGCCGTCCGTGGGCTTCGCCAGGGCCGACGAAGGCCTCCGAGGGGCAGCCGTAGAGCCACGGGTCGGCGCCCGAGGCCGCGAGCGTGGCGGCGAGCATCGGCACCAGCGGGGCCACCGCCCCAGCGCCCACGACGACCGACTGGTCGGCGAGCGGCTGCGACGGCATCGCGCCTCGCCCTCGACGGAGCGCCGTGGGCAGCGGCAGCGGCAGGCCGAGCGCGGAGACGAGGCGTCGCGCGGTGGCGTTGCGCCCGAGGTCGACGAGCAGGTCGGCCATCACGCCACCTCCGCCCGGCGCGCCGCCAGCTTCGCCAGCAGCCGCTCGCCCGTGGTGGTGATCTCCTCGTGCAGCGCCCGGTCGCGCAGCTCGCAGCGGTCGAGCCAGCGAGAGAGCACCTCGCGCCGCTCCGGAAAGCGCCTCGACTGCTCCAGCAGGATCTCCGCGATCGCCTCGTCCGCCAGCAGCCTCGTCAGCCGCTCGGCGTGGAGCATCGCCAGCGCGAAGTCGCGCTTCGGGTCCCACTCCCTGGAGAGCGAGGCCTTCCAGGTGGCGGGCGAGGTGCCTCCGAGGGTCTTCAGCTTGTCCGCCGCCGTGCGGGTGAGCAGGTGCTGCTGCGCCGAGAGCGACAGCGCCGAGACCGCCGCGACCCGCCGCTCCAGCGGGTCCGTCGACGACATCGCTCGCCACCGCGCCTGGCCGATGCGCCGCACGAAGGCCTGAGGCCGCTTGATGATCCCCATGAGCGTGTCCTTCATGGCCATGAGCGACTGGATCTGGCTGGTTCCCTCGTAGATGGGCAGCACCAGCGCGTCTCGCAGCAGCTTCTCCGCGCCGTACTCCCTCGTATACCCGACGCCCCCGTGGATCTGCACGTTGCGCCGCGCGATCTCCACGGCCTTCTCCGCCGCGAGGTACTTGAGCAGCGGGGTGTACCTCCGCGAGAGCGCCCGGTGCCTCGGCAGCTCGGACTTCACCCTTCCCGCCTCCGGCGCCCCTTCGGTGAAGCGGTCGAGCAGCGCCATCTTCTGCGACATCTCTTCATGGAAGGCCGAGGTCGCCGCCAGCGCCCGCAGCCCGAGCAGGTCGGTCTCCATCTCGTCGAGCAGGTCGGCGATCATCTCGTGCTCGGCGATGGCCTTGCCCATCGAGCGCCGCCCCGCGGCGTACTCCCGGGCCATGCGCAGCGCGCACTCGCCCAGGCCGATGGACTCGAAGGCCACGCCCACGCGGGCGTTGTTCATCAGCACCAGCATGTACTTGAAGCCTTCGCCCCGCTTGCCGATGAGCTGCGCCGGGGCCTCGTCGAAGAGCAGCGCCGCGGTCACCGAGCCGTGGTGCCCGAGCTTCTCCTCCAGGCGCTCGATGGAGACGTGCCGCACCCGCCTACCATCCGGTAGGTCGTCGTAGGCCTTCACCAGGAACATCGACAGCCCCTGCAGCCCCGCGAAGGCGTCGTCCCCTCTGGCCTCCTCGGTGCGGGCGATGACGAAGTGGTACTTCCCGTGCCCGGAGGTGATGAAGATCTTCTCGCCGGAGACGGTCCACTGGCCGTCGGCCCCTTGCGTGGCGCGGGCTCGCAGCCGGGCCATGTCCGAGCCGGCGTCGGGCTCGGTGATGTCCATGCAGCCCCAGGCGTCGCCCCTCGCGATCTCCTCGATGTACTCGCCGAAGCGGGTCTCGGCGATGCGCCCCGCGGCCACGTCGAAGCGGGTGCTCCCCTCGTGGATGGAGTAGGCCAGCATCGCCATGGCCATGCCGCCGTGGAAGGAGAAGTGGGTCATCGCCGAGACGTCCCCGCGGGCGACCATCTCCGCCACGAGGAAGTAGAGCATCAGCGGCGCGTTGAGCCCGCCGAGCTCGCGAGGGAGGCAGAGCCGGTGCACCTCCGCGGCCTTGAGCGCCGCGAAGAAGGCCTGCATGGAGGCGCCCTCGGTGACCTCCCCCTCGGAGAGCCGGTTGCCCTCCCGGTCGATGCTCGCCGCGCGAGGGCCGAGCTCCTTCGCCACGAGCTCGCCCATCATGGTGGCGATCTCGGCGTAGAACCCTCGGGCCTCGGCGGCGGTCTTGAAGCCGCCGGGGGCGCGGTAGCCGTACTCGGTGACCTCCACCAGCGCGTCCCAGTCGACGCCGCGCTCCAGGTAGAACCGCAGGTCTTCGTTGTCCGTGAGGAAGCTCGCCATGGTGGATCTCTGGTTACCTCTTGGTAGGGCGGCGCTTCCGGGGCGCCGGTGGGGGCTTCGCGGGGGGGACGGGGACCGGGTCGCGCACGGCGAAGAGGGCGGTGCGGGCGATGCGGTCGAGCTCGCGGTCGCTGCGGGCGCGGGCCGCCTGGAGGTCGTCGTCGAGGGCGACCGGGAGCACGGCGTTGGACGCTCCCGCCGCGATGACCATCTGGAGCATCTGTAGCAGGTAGGCCTCGGGGTCGAGGTCCGGGTGGTGGGTCCCGCCCGCCTGGCCCGCGCGGATGAAGCCCGCGATGGCCGCGAGCCACGGGCGCACCGCCTCGCGCAAGAGCGCCCGGATGGCCTCCGGCCGGTCGAGCATCTCCCGCAGCACCAGCCGCGCCCGGTCGGGGTCCTCGGAGAAGAAGCGCCGCAGCGCGCCGAAGATGGCCTCGAAGCGACCGAGGCCCGTCGGCGCCGCGAAGAGCAGCTGCGGCAGGGCGTCCTTCCAGTGCGCGAGGAAGCCGTCGAGCACCGCGTCGCGCACGTGCTCCTTGGAGGGGAAGTAGTGCAGCACGGCGGGCTTGGAGACCCCCACCGCGTCGGCGATGTCCTGGAGGGCGGTGCCGTCGAAGCCCCGCTCGGCGAAGAGCCTCGTGGCCTCGCGCACCACCGCGGGCCGCACCTCCCCCCGACCGCCGCGCTCGTCCGAAGCAACCATAGGACCCGGGTGACTCCCTACCAGATGGTAGGGAAGCGGCGCAACGGGGGACAGGGTCACCCGCCGACGGCGCATTCAGGCTCATGCCTGGGGTCAGGCGCTGCACGACGAGGCAGAGGCCGCACGCCGTACCCCAGGCGCCAAGGGAAGGGTCACCCCCCGTCGGCGCCTGCGTCGGGCTCCTCGGGCGCCAGCGCGGGCGGCATGCAGAGCATCGACTCGCGGTTGCAGCGGTAGCCCTCGGCGGCGCGGCAGTCGGCGTCGGTCTCGCAGCGCCGCGTGCAGAAGCGGAAGGGCACGCCGTCGCAGCCCACGAAGGCGCTCACGGTGCTGCTCCCCGCGGGGCACCCGCCGGGGATGTCGCCGCGCGCGAGGTCGATCGCCGGGTTGCACCAGCCTCCCGGGAAATCGATGGACCACATGTGCGCTCGAACCGGCCCGGCGCACATGCGCTCGAAGCGAGTGGCGCACCGCAGCCCGCCGCACTCGTCGTCACCCCGGCACGCGGCGCCCACGAGCGTGGGGGCGACGTCGGCCACGGCGTCGCGCGCGCCCGCGTCGGAGGAGACGGGGCTGCGGGAGCCTCCGCACGCGGCGATCGAGAGCGACAGGCCCCAGGCCAGCGTGGTCCTCACGGGGGCGACGGTACCCGCAAGGGCCCCGCGCGTACCAGGAACCCTTTGGAGGCGCGCTGGCTCCCACGTCGAAACCCCGATGGAGGTCATCGATGTCTGAAGCAATGCTGAAGAGCGGCCCGCGGCGTCTCGCGTGGAATCGCCAGGGGGTCCGGGTCGTGACGGCGGCGCTCGCGGCCCTCCTCGCCGCCTCGTCGCTCTCCGGCTGCGACCGCGGCCCGTCGGCCCAGGCCTCGTCGGCCCAGGTCTCGGACATCGACGGACCTGCGGCGCACGCGCTCGTCGCCCGGGGCGCCACCCTCGTCGACGTGCGCACCCCCGGCGAGTGGGCCTCCGGGCACGCCGAGGGCGCGGTGCTCATCCCCATCGACGAGCTCGGCGGGCGCCTGCGGGAGATCCCGCGCGACCATCCGGTGGTCGTCTACTGCGCCTCCGGCGTGCGCTCGGCCCAGGCCGCCGCGATGCTCGGCGCCGCGGGCTACACCGTGCGCGACCTCGGCAGCCTCTCGCGGTGGGACGGATGACCTACTGGCACTGGCTCGCCGCGCTGTCGGCGCTGTTCGTCGTCCTGGAGCGGCTCTGGCCCAGGGACGCGCGCCAGGGCCTCCTCCGTCGAGGCCTCCTCACCGACCTCGTCTACATCGTCCTCAACGGGCACTGGCTGGGCGTCGGGCTCGCGATGGTCACGGAGCCGCTCTCCCGCGCCCTCGACGCCTCGCTCGCGGCGCGCGGAGTGAACCTCCACCTGCGCGTCGCCGAGGGATGGCCCTGGTGGGTGCAGCTCGTGGTGGCCTTCGTCGCCATCGACTTCATCCAGTGGAGCATCCACAACCTCCTTCACCGGGTGCCGGCGCTCTGGGAGCTGCACAAGGTCCATCACTCCATCCAGTCGATGGACTTCTGGGGGAGCATGCGCTTCCACTTCGGCGAGATCCTCGTCTACAAGTCGCTCCAGTACGTGCCGCTCGCGCTGCTCGGCTTCGACGGCCGCGCGCTCTTCGTCATCGCGATCGTCTCCACGGCGATCGGGCACCTCAACCACGCCAACCTGCGGGTCCGCATGGGGCCGCTGCGCTATGTGCTCAACGGTCCGGAGATGCACATCTGGCATCACGCGCACCCGAGCGCGGGCCCGACCAACGTCAACTTCGCGATCAACCTCGCGCTCTGGGACTGGCTCTTCGGGACCGCCTATCTGCCGCGCGACGGCTCCACGCCGCGCACCCTGGGCTTCGAGGGCATCGAGTCCTTCCCTCGCGACCCGCTGCGCCAGGAGCTGTGGCCGATGCGCCTCGCCGGTCGCCGCGTCGATCAGCGCAGCGAGAGCCGCACCCGCCCGGTGGGCGGGCAATACCACTCGTCGTAACGCAGGCCCCCGACGGTGAAGTACCCCGTGACGAAGTACGCCATGAAGTACGACGTCCCGCGGAGCCCCGCGCTGGAGCAGCTCTGGCCGTTGTCCACCGCGGGCGCCCCGGCCCGCCACGGGCACGCCTCGCCGGTCAGGCAGAAGCGGAAGCTCCCGTTGATGCAATAGAACTCCAGCCCGTCGCCGCCGCTGGAGAAGCCGCCGTCGTCGATGTCCCTGTCGCCGAGCACCAGCACCCGCCCCGTTCCAGAGCAGGCGAGCGACACCCCGGTGGAGCTGAAGCCCTCGTCGACGATCCCGTTGCAGTCGTCGTCCCGCCCGTTGAACACCTCGGTCGCGGGCACGCACGTCGGAACATCGGGCGCCCCGGTGTCTCGCGGCCCCGTGTCGACGGGCCCGGTGTCGATGGGACCCGTGTCTCGCGGCCCGGTGTCGACGGGTCCGGTGTCGATGGGACCCGTGTCTCGCGGCCCGATGTCGACGGGCCCGGTGTCCCGCGGCCCGGTGTCGAAGCCCACGTCGAAGCCCACGTCGAAGCCCACGTCGAAGCCCACGTCCGCCGTCGGAACGTCGCGCACTCCGCTGTCGAAGCCCACGTCCGCCACCGGCACGTCGCGCGCTCCGCTGTCGGGCTCGCCCGCGTCCACCGTCTCTCCGGTGTCCACCGTCTCGCCGACATCCTTGGCCTTCCCGGCGTCCTCGATGAAGCCCGCGTCCTCCGTCTTCCCCGAGTCCTCGGGGAATTCCGGATCGGGCTCCATCCCGTTGCCGGTCGCGCAGGACGCGCCCCCCGCCAGCACCGCCGCCACCAACACCCACCGAGCCGTAAGCAAGCCTCGCGAGATCATCGTGGCGCGCACGGTAGCACCGGCTCGGCCGTGGCCCTTACTCCCGCACCTGCGCCGCCAGTGCCGCGGTGAGCGCCGTCGTCACCAGCACCCGCACCGCCTGCGCGTCGGCCGCGGTCAGGCTCCGGTCGCCCGCGTTGAGCTCCAGCCGGATCGCCAGCGAGCGCATCCCCTCGGGCACCTGCGCGCCGCTGAACTCGTCGATCACCTCGACGCCCTTGAGCAGCGCGCCGCCCGCGCCGAGCGCCGTCGCCACGACCTGCCCCGCGCTCACGGCCCGCTCGACGAACATCGACACGTCGATGGGCAGCGACGGAAAGCGCGGCGGAGCCAGGGTCTTGAAGGTGGTCCCGGCCTCGTCGAGCAGCGCGTCGAGGTCGAGCTCCCCGGCCACCACGCGTCGGCCCTCCATGTCGAAGCGGGCGCACACCTCGGGGTGCACCACCCCGAAGCGCCCGTAGTGCTTCTCTCCCTTGCGCAGCGCCGCGCAGAGCCCCGGCTGGAAGGGAGCGGCCTCCTCCGCCACGGTCTCCACCCCTCGCAGCCGCAGCGCTCGCAGCAGGTGCTCGACCACCGCGACGCCGTCGAAGAGGTCGGCCCCCCGGTCGGCGCCGCCGTGCATCGACGCTCGCTCGACGCGCCCGATGATGGCGAAGGACACCCGCAGCTTCTCCGCGGGCAGCCCCCGCCCGTACGGCGACGGCAGCTCCGGCAGGAACACCACCCCGATCTCGAACACCTGCGCATCGGGCGTGTGCCGGTGGTTCTCCCTCAGGGTCTCCATCAGCCCAGCGAGCAGCGTGCGCCGCAGCGAGGTGCGGTTGACGTTGATCGGGTTGAGCACCTTCAGCCGGGGCGTGTCCTCGGGCTCCGCGCCCAGCATCGCCTCGGACTCCGGCGCGATGAGCGAGTAGGTGAGCAGCTCCTGCAGGCCGCCTCGCACCAGGGCGTCGCGCAGCCCCTCGCGCAGCGCGTACCGTCGCGACGGCGTGTGGAAGGGCAGCGCCTCGCTCGGCATCGTCTCCGGGATGCGGTCGAAGCCCGTCACCCTCGCGAACTCCTCCGCCAGGTCGCAGGGCCTCGTCACGTCGTCGCGCCCCGGCGGGACCACCGCCTCCAGCGCCCCGCCCGCGGCCTCTCGCACCGTGATGCCCACGCGAGCGAGGGCCTCCGTGAGCTCCGAGCGCGTCGCCTCCAGGCCGAGCAGCGAGGAGATACCCTGTAGGGTAAAACCGACCACGCCCGGGGCGATGGGCGAGCGCAGCCAGTCGCCCGTCGCGGTCACCTTCAGGTCCGGCGACGACCACTCGCGCCACAGCCGCACCGCCCGTCGGATCGCCAGCACGCTCAGCGTCGGGTCGACCCCTCGGGCGAAGCGCGTGGAGGCGTCCGTGTGCACCTTGAGCGCCGCGCTCGAGCGCCGCACCGCGGGCCAGTCGAAGCACGCGCTCTCCAGCAGCACCGCCGTGGTGTCCGCCCTCATGGCGGTGTCCGAGCCGCCGATGACCCCCGCGACCCCGACCGGGACATCGCCCGCCGTGATGATCAGGGTCCCCGCCGGGAGCGCCGTCGGGGCGTCGCCCTCGGCCCGGTTGAGCAGCCTCGCGGACTCCCCCTCGCGCGCCCGCCGCACCCCCACGGTGGAGGCCCCGAGCCGGGCCAGGTCGTAGCCGTGCATCGGCTGCCCGAGCTCGATCATGCAGTAGTTGGTGACGTCGACCAGGTGGTCGATGACCGCCACGCCCGCCAGCGCAAGGCGCCGCTGCATCCAGCGCGGAGACGGGACCGCCCGCACGCCCTCGACGCGCGCCGTGCTGAAGCGGCGGCAGGCGTCCGTGGCCTCGACCAGCGCGTTGGTCTCGCCGGAGACCACGTCCAGCTCGTCGAGCGGGACCTCCTCGGGGCCGCGGGCTCCGGTGAGGGCGGCGACCTCTCGGGCCACGCCGACCATCGAGAGACACCGAGCGAAGTTGGGGAGGATCGCCACCTCCAGCACCTCGTCGGCCTCACCCCCTTCGGGGATGGGGAGCACCGAGGAGAGGGCGGTTCCGCTGGGGGCCTCGGTGGAGAGGGCGATGAGCCCGGTGTGGTCGTCGCCGACGCCGAGCTCCCGCTCGGAGCAGAGCACCCCGTCGGACTGCACCCCGTAGACCTTCGCGCCGCCGACGGTGACCAGGGCGAAGTCGTCGCCGTGGCCGTCGATGATGGTGGCGCCGGGGAGGGCGATGGCGACCGCGGCGCCGACGTCGAAGCGCTCCGCGTTGGGGGCCTTGGAGACCACGCTCACGCTCGGGTGCGAGGGCCCCGCGTCGATGACGAAGTGCGTGGCCGACTGCAGCGCCTTGCGGGAGACGACGCGCCCCACGCGGGCGAGCGGGTCGAGCGCTCCGACGGTGTAGACGGCGTCGACCTCGAGGCCCGCGCGGGTGAGCAGCTCGACGAGCGCGGGGGTGTCGAGGGAGACCGGGACGAGCGATCGCAGCCAGGAGAGCGAGACGCGCATGGGAGTTGGAGTTTCTCAGCGGAACTGCTGGAGCAGCCGCAGATCGTTGCCGAAGAGGTAGCGGATGTCGTGGATGTCGTAGCGCTGGAGCACGGTGCGCTCGATGCCCATGCCGAAGGCGAAGCCGCGCCACTCGTCGGGGTCGTAGCCGCCGTTGGCGAGCACCACCGGGTGCACCATGCCGGCGCCGAGGAGCTCGAGCCACCCGGTCTGCTTGCACACGCGGCAGCCGTTGCCGTCGCAGAGCGTGCAGCGGATGTCGACCTCGACGGAGGGCTCGGTGAAGGGGAAGTAGCTCCCCCGCAGCCGCACCCGCTGCTCCGGGCCGAAGAGCAGCCTCGCGTACTGGAGCAGCACGCCCTTGAGGTCGCTCATGCGCACGGTCTTGCCGACCAGCAGTCCCTCCACCTGGTGAAACTGGATCTCGCTCCGCGTGGTGATGTTCTCGTTGCGGTAGCAGAGCCCGGGGAGCACCACGCGCACGGGCCGGGTGCCGTTGCCGCCGAGCTCCCGCATCGCGCGGATCTGCCCCGCCGAGGTGTGCGTCCGCAGCAGCCG
Organism: uncultured Myxococcaceae bacterium; assembly: GCA_966211675.1. Classification (GTDB taxonomy): domain Bacteria; phylum Myxococcota_A; class Polyangia; order Polyangiales; genus SCUS01. The sequence goes on along the minus strand of CBIHPK010000211.1, from coordinate 754 downwards.
CTCGCCGTCGAGGTAGAAGGTGTCCTGCATGTCGCGCGCGGGGTGGTCGGCGGGCATGTTGAGGAGGCCGAAGTTGTAGTCGTCGGTCTCCACGTGGGGCGACTCGAAGACCGAGAAGCCCATGCGCTGGAAGACGTCGAGCACCTCGCGCATCACCAGGGTTACCGGATGGTAGGCGCCCACCGGCCGGGGCCTCGGGGGGAGGGTGACGTCGCGGGCCTCGGCGGCGATGCGGGCGGCGAGCTCGCGGGTCTTGATGACCTCGCGCCGCTGCTGGAAGCGGGTCTCCAGCTCGGCGTGGAGGGCGTTGACGTTCTTGCCGAAGGCCGCGCGCTGGTCCGCGGGGAGGCGGCCGATGCCGCGCTTGAGCCGGGTGGTGGCCCCGGAGGGCGAGAGCCACGCGCGGTAGAAGGCTTCGAGCGCCTCGGAGGAGTCGGCGGCGTCCAGCGCGTGGAGGGCGGTCGCCTGTTGCGCCGCGAGGTCGAGGTCGTCGGGGGTGCTCATGGCTGTGTAGGGTTCCGATGGGCTATGCCGCGGCGGGGGGCCGCGTCAACCGGGGAGCGCCTTCACCCGCCGCTCAGGGCGCGTTGCGGTGCGTGTCCTCCGAGAGCCCCGGCGGACCGTTGTTCCCGGCCCCCGCGCCGCCGTTGCCGCCGAGGCTGCCCGGTCCTCCGCCGCCGCGCATGCAGGTCATCGACGTCGTCACCGCCGCGGTGCCCACCGAGTACACGCACACCGACGGACCGCCCGCCCC
>CBIHPK010000210.1:0-12096 GCA_966211675.1 uncultured Myxococcaceae bacterium | reverse complement strand
GCGCTCGCGTCTGCCCCGCGGGCCAGCTCTGCTCGGCGGGCGTGTGCAGCGTGTCGTGCGCCGCGGGCACCACCAACTGCTCGGGCGTCTGCCGCGACCTCACCAGCGACAACAACAACTGCGGCGCCTGCGCTCGGGCGTGCGCGTCGGGGCAGTTCTGCTCGGCGGGCGTGTGCGCCGTGTCCTGCGCCTCGGGCACCACCAACTGCTCGGGCGTCTGCCGCGACCTCACCACCGACAACGCCAACTGCGGCGCCTGCGCTCGCGTGTGCGCGGCGGGGACGGTCTGCTCCGGCGGGACCTGCAACGTCTCCTGCGCGGCGGGCACCACCAACTGCTCGGGCGTGTGCCGGGACCTCACCAGCGACAACAACAACTGCGGAGCCTGCGCTCGCGTGTGCGGCGCCGGGACCATCTGCTCCAGCGGCGTGTGCACCGTGTCGTGCGCCGCGGGTCAGACCAACTGCTCGGGTGTCTGCCGCAACCTGCAGACGGACAACGCCAACTGCGGCGTGTGCGGCCGGGCCTGCGCGGCGGGGACGGTCTGCTCCGGCGGGACCTGCAACGTCTCCTGCGCGGCGGGCACCACCAACTGCTCGGGCGTGTGCCGAGACCTCGCCAGCGACAACGCCAACTGCGGGGCGTGCGCTCGGGTCTGCCCCGCGGGCCAGGTGTGCGCCGGGAGCGTCTGCACGGTGTCCTGCGGCGCCGGTCAGACCAACTGCTCGGGCGTCTGCCGCGACCTCACCAGCGACGAGAGCAACTGCGCCGCCTGCGGCCGGGTGTGCCCGTCGGGCCAGATCTGCTCGGCGAGCGCGTGCGTCGTGTCGTGCAGCGCGGGGCTGACCAATTGCTCGGGCGTGTGCCGAGACCTCACCAGCGACAACACCAACTGCGGCGCCTGCGCTCGGGTGTGCCCGGCGGGCCAGGTGTGCTCGGCGAGCGCGTGCAGCGTGTCGTGCGCCGCGGGGCAGACCAACTGCTCGGGCGTGTGCCGCGACCTGCAGAACGACAACACCAACTGCGGCGCCTGCGGCCGCGCGTGCTCGGCGGGCCAGGCCTGCGCCGCGGGCACCTGCGTGGGCCAGGGGGCGCTGCGCTTCACGCTCACCTGGAGCATCCCCGGCGACATGGATCTGCACGTGACGCCGCCCTGCGGCACGGAGATCTACTTCGGCCGGACCAGCGCGTGCGGCGGCACCCTCGACGTGGACGACACCAGCCAGCGCGGCCCGGAGAACATCTACTGGCCGACCTCGTTCACCCCGGGCCGGTACTACGTGTGCCCCGAGGCGTACACCAGCGCCGTCGCCAGCGCGACCTGGACCCTCGTGGCCATCCGCGGAGGCGTCGAGGTCGCGCGTCGCACCGGCGTCCGCGGGCGCACCGACGGCAGCATCGTCTGCAACGCGGCCTACCCCGGCGTGGTCATCCTCGACCTCTGACGCGCGCACCGCGACGCGGACTCCGCTCCCCCTCCGCAGGGCCGCGTCGCGTTCGCTTGTGAAGTTTGGCGTGGCGCTTCATTGATCAGGGGATGTCCACGCTCGCGCAGCTCGCTCCCGGAACCCTCTTCGCCCATGACTTCCGCGTGGTCCGTCCGCTGGCCGACGGAGGCATGGGCTCGGTCTACGTGGTCGAGCAGCTGAGCACCGGCCGCGAGCGCGCGCTCAAGCTGATGCACCCGCAGTTCGTGGCCGACCCGAACAACCGCCGTCGCTTCGCCGACGAGGCGCGAGCGGGCTCTCGCATCGAGAGCGACCACGTGGTGGAGGTCATCGCCTCCGGGGTCGACGAGGCCTCCGGCGTGCCGTGGCTCGCGATGGAGCTGCTCCACGGAGAGACCCTCTTCGACCGCGTGGAGAAGCGAGGCGCGGCGCCCCCCGCGGAGGCCTACGAGATCCTCCGGCAGGTGTGCCACGCGCTCGGGGCGGCGCACCGCGCGGGGCTCGTGCACCGCGACGTGAAGCCCGAGAACATCTTCCTCGCCTCGACGCGCCGCGAGGGCTCGACGGTGATGGTGAAGGTGCTCGACTTCGGCATCGCCAAGGTCATCCAGGACGCCCGAGGCACCGCCACCGGCAGCATGGGCACGCCCCTCTGGATGGCCCCGGAGCAGAGCGATCCGCACGGCCAGATCGGCCCCCCGACGGACGTCTGGGCCATCGGGCTGGTGGCCTTCTACCTCCTCACCGGCCGCTCCTTCTGGACCACCGGGAGCCTCTCCGGCAGCTCCGTCGCCGCGATGATGCGAGAGATGCTCTTCGAGCCGCTGCCTCCCGCGTCGGTGCGCGCGGCCGCCCTCGGCGTCGGCTCGCTGGTCCCTCCCGGCTTCGACCCCTGGTTCGCCCGTGCGGTGCAGCGCGAGGCCTCGGCCCGCTTCCCCGACGCCTCCGCCGCCGCCCAGACCCTGGAGGTCGCCCTGCTCGGCGGAGGACCGTCCCGCACCGTCGCCCTCCCCGCGCCCCCGGTCGGCGTCGCGGCGACCGTCGCCATGCCGGCCTTCCAGCCCTCGGCCACCGTGCCCGCTGCGACGCCCGGCGCCCCGCCCGGCGCGTGGCCCGCGACCATCAACGCCTCCGCCGCAGCCCCTCCGGTGCAATCCCCCTTCCTCGGCGTCGCCCCGGCCCCCGCGCCGACCGCTCGACGCCGCTCCCGCGCTCCATGGATCGTCGGCGCCGTCGTCGCCCTCTGCGCCGGCGGCGGCCTCGCGGCGGTCCTCGCCATGCGCGACTCCTCCCCCGCCTCGCCCCCGGCGACGGTGACCCCGGTCGCGCCCACGGCCCCCATCGTCGCCGCCCCGGCGCCGGTCGCCGCCCCGGTCCCGGCCGCTCCGGTCGTCCACAACGCCCCCGCCGCGGCGCACGCTCCGACGCCAGCGCACCGACCCGGGACGCCCCGTCCCACGCCAACGCCGACGCCCCCGGCGGCCACGCCCACCCCTCCGACGCCGACGCCCGAACCGACGCCGACGCCCACCACCCCGACGCCCGATCCGACGCCCGCCACCCCGGCGCCGACGCCCGACGTCCCGGCCGCGGCGAACCCGAGGCCGCCGCTCGGTCCGCTGCAGGGCCTGCCGCTGAACCAGATCCTCCAGCAGGGCTCGCAGGTCGGCCGGGAGCGCCTCGCGCAGCAGCTGGAGCGCTACCTGGCGCAGAACCCCAACGCCCCCGACGCCGACGCGATCCGCCAGCGCATCACCGCGCTCCGGGCGCGGCCCGCGACGCCGCCCGCGACGCCCTGAGATCACCGCGTCGGATACGGTCCCACTCCACTTCGGGCACCCCTTGATTTGCCCGTGACCCGCCGCCGTGGGCTTGGGGTATCTTCCCGCCCCCATCAAAGACCATCGTCATGGCGCTTCGGGTAACGAGCGAGCCTCGACGATCCCGGCCTTCTGCAAGGACCACCGCCCGATGAGCACGCACGCCGATCACGAGGAAATTCTCCGCAACGCGCTGCAACTGGTCTCGCAGGACCCGACCAACGACGCGGGCTGGGACGCCGCCGAGTCGAGCGCCCGCGCGCTGCAGCGCCCCGACGATGTGATCGAGCGCTACCGCGAGGCGCTGGAGCGCACCGACGCGCCGGGGCTCGCCTCGAAGCTGGGCGAGCGGGCGCTGGCCTTCCTCGAGGAGTGGTCCGGCGACGCGGCCGCGCGGGTGGCCGTGCTCGACGCGGTGCTGCGCGCCGACGCCGGAGGGCAGTGGGCCTTCGAGCGCCTCACCATGCTCTACACCGTCGACGAGCGCTGGAGCGACCTGCTCGCCCTCTACGACCGCACCCTCGCGGCGACCCCGGAGAGCGACGTCCCTCGCCGCCGCGCGCTGCTGCTCGAGGCCTCCAACGTCGCCCGCGAGTTCGCCGCGCAGCCCGAGCGCGCCGCGGGCTACCTCGAGGCCCTCTTCGCGCTCGACCCCACGGAGCCGCAGACCGCCCGCGCCCTCGAGCGGCTCTACGAGCGCCAGGGCCGCCACCGCGACCTCATCGCGCTCTGGTCCGCGCGCCTCGCCCACCTCGACGCCGCCGCGGCGCGAGCCCAGCGGGCCCGCATCGCGACGCTCTACCTCGACGCCCTCCACGACCCCGCCGGCGCGCTGCAGACCGCCACCGCGATGCTCGACGCCGGCGGCGACCGCGCCGAGGCCTGGGCGGTGCTCGAGCGCCTCGGCGGCTCCGACGACCCCACGGTCAGCCGCCAGGCCCTGGCGATGCTGCGCACCGAGTACGACCAGGCGGGCCGCGTCGACGACGTGCTGCGCGTGCTCCACCGCGTGCTGGAGGTCTCCTCGCACGACGACGACGCGCCCACGCTGCGCGAGCTCTCCGACCGGCTCCGCGGCCTCGGCCGCGAGGCGGAGGCGATGCCCCTGCTCGCTCGGCTGCTCGAGCTCGCCCCGCGCTCCGACGAGGCCCTCGAGGAGATCACCGCCGCCGCGGGCCGCACCGGCCGCCACGGCGTGCTGGTCGACGCCCTCATCGACGCCGCGCGCTCGCTCGCCGCGACCGGCGGAGAGGGATCGCTCGACCGCCGCCTCGCGCTGCTGGTGCGCGCGGCGGAGGTGCGCGCCACCGTGCTCGGCGACGCGCCCGGCGCGGTGGCCCTCTACCGCGAGGTGCTCGACACCCCCGGCGCCCCGGGCCCGGTGGCGCTGCAGAGCGCTCGGCACCTCGAGGCGCTGCTCGCGGACTCGGCCGACGGCGGCGCGCGGCTCGACGCCCTCGAGCGCCTCGCGGGCCTCGAGGACACGACCGCCGCGCAGGTCGAGACCTGGGCGCGCGCGGCGCTGCTGGCGCAGTCCGTGGGCGCCCAGGAGCGCGCGGTGACGGCCTGGCGCGCGAGGCTGCAGCTGGCGCCCGGGGACGTCGCCTCGCTCGACGCGCTGGGCTCGCTATTGGAGGACGCGCGGCGCTGGGACGAGCTCGTGGACGTGCTGCGCGCCCGAGCCGCGGCGGCCTCCAACGACGACGCCCGCAGGGCCGACCTGATCTCCGTGGCGAAGATCCAGGCTGACGAGCTGGGCCGCACGGACGACGCCATCGCGACGTGGCGCCAGGTGCGCGAGGCCTTCGGCGAGGACGTGGTGGTGGTCGACGCGCTCTCGCTGCTGCTGGCGCGCGCCGAGCGCTGGTCCGAGCTGCTGGAGCTGCTGGAGCGCGCGGGCGCCACGGAGTCCGACCCGACCCGCCGGGCGATGCTGCGGGCGAGGGCGGGCGACGTGTTCCGAGCGCGGGGCGACTCGCCCGAGGAGACGCTGGCGGCGTACCGCGCGGCGCTCGACGACGCCCCGGCGCAGGTCGACGCGCTCGCCGGGATGCGCGCCATGCTGGACGTCCCCTCCGCGCACGACGCGGCCACCGAGGCGCTCGACCGGGCGTTTCGCCGCACCGGCGACTGGGGCGCCATCGTCGACCTGGCCGAGCACCGCCTCGCGGCGACCGCCGAGGCCCCCGCCCGCCTCGCGGTGCTGCGCGAGTCCGCGGAGATCGCCGAGCAGCGTCAGGGCGACGCGCGACGGGCGCTCACGCTGCTGGCCCGAGCGCTCCCGCTCGCCTCCGGCACCGGCGCGGAGAGCGCGGAGCTGGAGCCGGAGATCGAGCGCCTCGCGCAGCAGGTCGGCGAGTGGTCCATCGTGGCCGGCGCCTACCGCGAGGCGAGCGCGACGCGACCGGAGGCGGACGCGCACCGGCTGACGCTGCGCCTCGGGGAGATCCTGGAGGGCACGCTCGACGACCGCGAGGGGGCGCTCGAGGCCTTCCTGCGCGTGGCGCGCGCCGACCGGTCGAACCTCCGCGCGGCGGCGGCGACGGTGCGCGTGGGCGCCGCGTGCGGGCGCTGGGACGCCGCGGCCGAGGCCCTGGTCGCGACCAGCGGCGCGCTCGGCCACATCGACCCGGGGCTCTCGGACACCTTCGACGACGCGGTGGACGGCAGCGACGACCCCGCCGGGCACTGGGCCCTCGCGCTGGGCGCTGCCGATGCGCAGATGCATACGACCGTGCTCCCGGACCCGCTGAAGGCGGCGCTGCTCACCTGGGCGGCCGCCCGGCACCAGCGGGGCCGCGGCGACCTCGACGCGGCGGAGGCCTTCCTCGGGCGGGCGGTGGCGCTCGACCGCGGGGACGTCGCGCGGCTCCAGCAGTACGCGGCGCTGCAGCGGCGCAGCCCCGGGCACTCGCTGGTGGAGACGCTTCGCGCGCTCGAGCAGGCGCTCGGCGACGTGCCCGAGTCCATCGCGGTGCTGCGCGAGGCGGCCGAGGTGGAGATCGCCACCGGCGGCGACCGGGCCAGCGTGCTGGAGCTGCTCTCCGCCCTGAAGGACCGGAGCGCGGAGCACTGGAAGCGGGGCGACGAGTCGGCCCGCCCGCACGCGACCTGGGCGATGCGCACGCAGGTCGACCACCTCGCCGCGGGGGGCGAGCACGCGAAGGCGGTGCAGGCGCTCATCGAGGCCGCCGAGGCGCTGCCCTTCTCCGTCGCGGAGTCCCGCGCGCTGCGGGCGGCCGCGGCGGAGCGCTCGGCCCGCGACCTCGGCGACACCGCCGGGGCCATCACGCTCTACGAGGCGCTCTACGGCGAGGCCCCCAACGACGCGCACATCATCGCGCGGCTGGCGGACCTCTACGACGCCGCGGCGATGCGGGTGGAGCTGCTCTCGCTGCGCCGGCACGAGCTGTCGCTCACCGACGACGCCGCGCGGCGCATGCACCTTCGCATGGACATCGCCCGCAACCAGCGCGCGCTCGGCGACGACGACGGCGCGCTCGCCACCTACAACGAGAACCTCGAGGAGGAGCCGGGCCACCCGGAGACCATCGCGGCGCTCACCGGGCTGCTCGACGTGAAGCGCGCCCGCGAGCTGCACGGCATCCTCGCGGCGCAGGCCGAGTCCCTCGACGCCTCGGGCACCCCCGGGGCCGACGCGCTCTGGATGGCGGCCGCCAAGGTGGCCGAGCGCGACCTGCACGACGAGGCCGCGGCCATCGACGGCTTCGGCCGCATCGCGGCGCGCTCCGACGACCCGGTGGCCCTCGACGCCCTCGCCCGGCTGCACCTCTCCCGCAACGAGCCGGGCCTCGCGGCGACCTACCTCGAGCGGCGCCTGGCCGGAGCGACCGGCGACGACCGGCGCCCGGTGGTGGCGGCGCTCTCTCGGGTCTACGTGGCGAGCGGCGACCCGGAGCGGGCGCGCTCGGTGCTCGAGGCGCAGCTCGCGAGCGGCGGCGACGCGGGCGAGCTGCGGGCGCACCTCGCGGCGCTCTACCGCGAGTCGGGCCGATGGGAGCCCCTGGCCGCGCTGCTCGCGGAGCCCTCCGACGGGCGCCCCCCCTCGTCGGCGGACCTGCGCGAGGCCGCGGAGATCCTGCACCAGCGGCTCGGCGCCCCGGAGCGCGCGGTGCCGGTGCTCGAGGCCGCCTCGGCGGCGTCGCCGGACGACCGCGGGCTGCGCATCGCGCTCGCCAACGCCCTGCGCGCATCGGGCCGCTTCGACGAGGCGAGGGCCATCCTCGACGCGCTGCTCGAGGCCTACGGCCGTCAGCGCCCGCCGGAGCGCGCCCACGCCCACCACCAGCTCGCGCTCATCGCCCGCGCCCGCGGAGACCTCCCGGAGGCCCTCGCGCAGCTCGACCTCGCGTCGAGCATCGACATGGGCCACGCGGGGGTGTTCCGGCTGCTGGGCGAGCTGGCCCGCGAGGCCGGTCAGCTCGACCGCGCGGAGCGGGCCTTCCGCGCGCTGCTGCTCATCGTGCGCCGGCAGACCACCCCCTCCGAGGAGCTGCCCCGCCCGGCGGAGGTGCTGCTCGAGCTCTACCGCATCGCGCGCGACCTCGGCCAGCAGGACCGCGCCGCCGAGACCCTGGAGACCGCCTTCGAGGTGTCCTCCCGCTCCGACGAGGACGCGCAGCGCTTCGAGCGAGCGCTCCGCTCCATGGGCGAGCACGAGGTGCTCCTGCGGGCGCTGCGCTCGCGGCTGGAGCGGGAGCGCGATCCCTCCGCCCGCGCCTCGGCGCTGGCCGACACCGCCGCCCTGCTCGACGAGCACCTGCAGCGCCCCGCCGAGGCCCTCGACGCGCTGCTCGAGGCGCTGGCCCTGAGCCCCCTCGATGCGGGCCTGCATGACGCCGCGCTGCGCGTCGCCCGCTCCACCTCGCAGGTGCCTCGCTACGAGGCCACGCTGCGCTCGGCCCTCGACAGCGCGCGCGCCGGCTCCGACCCGGCCGCGACGGGCTCGCTGGCGCTGCGCCTGGCCTACGTGCGCGCCCACGACCTCGGCGACCCGCCGGGCTCCGTCGCCCTCTACCGCGAGGCCGCGGCGCAGGGCGACGACGAGATCCAGGTGGCGGCGTGGTGGGGGCTCGACCACGCGCTCGACGTGCTGGGCGACACCGCCGGGCGCGTCGAGGTGCTGCGCATGCTCACGGCCTCCGAAGGCGACGCCGCCCGCGGCTCGGCCTGGAGCCTCGCCTCGCTGCTGCTCGCCTCTCCGGAGCCCGCCGACGTGGAGGAGGGCCTCACCTGGATCGCCTGGGTGCACGAGCGCGCGCCGGACCTACCCCGCGCGGCGCAGCTCCTCCAGTCGACGGCCTCGGCGTGGCCCGATCGCCTCTCGGTGCTCGACCTCTACGAGCGCGTGGCCCGCGAGGCCGACGACCGCGCCGCGCTGCTCGACGTGCTGGAGCGCCGCGCGGCCTCGCCGGAGGCCTCCTGGGAGACGCTGCACCAGGCCGTGGAGCTGGCGCTCGACCTGCAGCTCGACGAGCGCGCGGAGGCCCTGCTGCGCCGCGCGATCGCGCTGGGCGAGGCGCGCGGAGAGCTGCGCGAGTCGAGCTGGGCGATGGTGGCCCTGGCGCGGCTGCGCGAGACCGCGGGCGACCCGGCGGAGGCCGTGCGCTGGCTGCGCGCCGCGGCGGCGCAGTCCGAGGAGGCCGAGGCGATGCACCTGGAGCTGCACGTGGCGGCGCTGGCGGCCGGTCCGCTCGACGACCTGCGGCTCGCGGCGAGCACCTATGAGGCGTTGCATGCGCGCGACCCGGGCAACCGGGCGGTGTGGGAGCCGCTGCTGACGGTGTACCGGCGGCTCGGGGACGAGGCGAGGCTGGAGGCGCTCATCGAGGAGTCGGTCTCCAACGTCTTCGACCCGGCGGACCGCAAGCACCTGCGGATGGAGCGCGCTCGCATCCTGCTGGCGCGCCCCGGCGGCGAGGAGGCGGCGATGGAGTCGCTGCGGGCGCTGCTCGACGAGGACCCGGACGACACCGCGGCGACGACGCTGCTGGCGGACCTCTACGAGCGCGCCGGACGCCACGAGGACCTGGCGGAGCTGCTCTTCGCCCGCTTCGAGAGCGCCCGCGACCGCGCCGACGCGGAGGGCACGCGGGTGCTGGGCCTGCGCCTCGCGGGGCTGCTGGCCCCGACGCGCCGCGACCGCGCGGTGGACGTGATGCGCAGCGCGCTGGAGGTGCTGCCGGACGACGCGGAGCTGCTCGCGACGACCCACGGGCTCATGACCGCGGACGACCCCGCGGAGGAGCGCGCGGCGGTGATGGAGCGCCTGCTCTCCAGGCGCACCGGCGCGGAGGCGACGGCGCTGGCGATGGAGCTCGCGCAGCTGCGGGAGCAGGCGGGCGACGCGGCGGGCGTCGAGCGCGCGCTGGAGGCGGGCTTCGCGGCGACGCCTGGGGACGAGGTGATCCGAGGGCACCTGGAGGCGCGCTACCAGGCGCGCGGCGACCTCGGGGCGCTCGCGTCGGTGCGGGAGCGCTACGGACGGCAGCTCGCGGACGGAGGGCGTCGGGCGGCGGCGCTGCGCGAGGCGGCGGCGCTCTACCGCGACGCGCTCAACGACCCGGCGAGGGCGGCGGCGCTGCTGGGCGACGCGCGGGCCGACGCCCCGGAGGACCTGGAGCTGCTGGCCGAGTACGCTCGCGCGCTGACCGCGGCGGGCGACGGCGCGGCGGCGATCGAGGCGGTGGGCGACGCGCTGGCGCGCGGCGTCGGGGGCGACCCGATGGTGGCGCCGCTGCTGCGGCTGCGGGCCGAGCTGCGGGGCGCGGCGGGCGACGGCGCGGGCGCGGTGGAGGACCTGGAGGCGGCCTTCCTTCGGGTGGGCGACGTGCTGGCCGGGGAGTTCGCGGCGGCGCTCGACCGGCGCCGGATGACGGCGCTCGCGGAGGGGGACACGGCGACCGCGAGGTCGTCGCTGCTTCGGCTGACGGAGGTGCTGCCTCGCATCGGGCGCGTCGACGAGGGGACCACCCTGCTGGCCGAGTGGGTGACCGGGCAGCCGGACGACCTGGAGGCGCTGCGGCGGCTCGCGGCGCTGCACGCCGAGGCGGGGCGCTGGGACGACGCGGCGCTCGGGTACCACCGGCTGGTGTCGCTCGAGCAGGGCGAGGCGAGGGCCGACGCGGCGGTGCGCCTGGCCGACGCGTGCGCCGCCGCGGGCCGTCCCACGGACGCGCGCGACGGGCTTCAGCGGGCCTACAGCGCCGACCTCGGCAACACGGTGCTGCGCGACCGGCTGCGGCAGCTCTACGAGACCATGGGCCTCTTCCACGAGGCCGCGAAGCTCTGGACCGACGCGGCCGAGCGGAGCGCCGACGCGGGCGAGCGCTTCGACGGCTTCCGCAAGGCGGGCGAGGTGCTGCTCGACAACGCCGCCGAGCCCGCGCTGGCCATCGAGCCGCTGGAGCGGGCCCACGCGCTGCGCCCCGCCGACCACGACGTGACGGTGCTCCTCGTCGACGCGTACACCGCGTCGCAGCGGCTGGAGGACGCCTCCGGGCTCCTCAACACCGCCATCGCCGCGCACAAGAACCGCCGCTCGAAGGAGCTCGCGATGCTCCAGCACCGCATGGGCCGCCTGGCCTACGCGGCGGGCGACCACGCGGTGGAGATGGCGTGGCTCAACGCCGCGCTCGACACCGATCCGCAGAACGGCCAGGTGGCCGCCGAGCTCGCCGACGTCGCCATGGAGCAGGCCAACTTCGACATCGCGCAGAAGGCCCTGCGCGCCATCGCCCTGATGAAGAACCCCGCGCCCATGAGCCGCGCGATGGCCTTCCTCCGCCAGGGCATGATCGCCCGCAGCCAGGGGGACGCGAAGAAGGCCGTCTTCCTCGCGCGCAAGGCCCTCTCCGAGGACGCCAACCTGGAGGAGGCCCGCGCCTTCCTCCGAGAGATCGGCGCGGAGTAGTCTCTCTCTCCCTCCCTACCGCCGCGCGGCGGTCACCTTCCAGAGCAGGTTCTCGGCGGTCACGGCGACGCCCTCTCGGCGCAGCGCCGAGGCCGCGTCGAGCCACGAGCGCGCCACGTCCGCGAGCTCCCCGCTCCCCAGCAGCCGAAGCTCCACCGCGTTGAGCAGCCCGAGCACCCGGTTGGCGTCCACCAGCAGGTGGTGCCGCCTCGGGTCGAAGGCCTGGCTCGCCGCCCTCATCAGCGGGTCCTCCGCGGCCTCGTCGAGCGCGTCCGCCGGGTCCGCGGGCCTCGGGGGCGCCGCGCGCGAGGGCTGCGCCGGAGCGTCATCGTCGTCCCCTCCGCGGACCCACTCCACGGACACCCCGAGGGCCTCCGCGAGGGCGTCCTGCGTCGGCTGCATCAGTCCCCGGATGCGCCCGTTCTCCAGCCGCGAGATGGCCTCCTGCGAGAGCCCGCTGCGGGTGGCGAGGTCCGCCTGCGTCAGCCCCAGCGCGAGGCGGCGCTCCTTCACCCGGGCGCCCTCGATCCCCCCAGCGCCCTTCGCCGTCGACGCCTTCGCCATAGGCAGCCGACGGTGCATGATCGAGTTGCATCACGCAACGGGGCCCTCAGGCGCAGCGCCGTCCCGCGTGGGAAGTCTCCACCGGGGCCACACGCTGAGCCCCCGAGGGCCATACGCTCAGCCCCCGAGGGCCATACGCTCAGCCCCCGAGGGCTGGGCGTTGGTCTCATTTCCGTCGGAAGGCCGCCCACTCCGCGGTTGCGGACGGCCCGCGAGCGGGCCTGCAACCGCTGAAGTGGGAGCCTGGAACTGAGCGTCCCGCCTTCGCGGGACTTCCTGCAGGCGCATCGAGCGCAGGGGCGCTCGATGAAGAGGGCGTAGGTGCTCTCGA
>CBIHPK010000209.1:0-12135 GCA_966211675.1 uncultured Myxococcaceae bacterium | reverse complement strand
CCACACCATCTCGTGGACGTACACGAACGGCGGCATCACGCACGAGGACACCTGGGATCAGAACCGCTGATCGCGGACTGAGCTCACCGTCCGACCCACGCACCGGCCCTTCTCACGAGGCGCCTCCCCCATCGGGAGCGCCACGCGAGCGGGGCCGGACGCCATTTCAGCAGCGGCCTTCGAGGAAGTTGCGCACCAGCGCGTCGCCCTCCCTCGTCAGCACCGACTCGGGGTGGAACTGCACCCCCACCACCGGCCGCTCCCGGTGTCGCAGCGCCATCACCACGCCCTCCGGCGTCTCGGCGCACAGCTCCAGGCACGGGGGCACCGTCTCGCGCGCCACCACCAGCGAGTGGTACCTCGCGGCCCACAGCGGGTTACCCACCCCGGTAAAGATCCCGCGGCCGTCGTGGCGCACCGCCCACGCCCTCCCGTGCACCGGCTCGGGCGCACGCTCCACCCGAGCGCCCCAGGCCGCCGCGATGCACTGGTGACCCAGGCACACGCCCAGCACCGGCGCCCTCCCCGCGGTGATGAGCGCCCCGCTCACGCCCGCCCTCGACGGGTCCCCCGGGCCCGGTGAGATCACCACGTGCGAGGGGCCCCAGGACCACAGCTCCTCCGGCGAGCGCTCGTCGTTGCGCACCACGCGCAGCTCGACCCCGGCGCCCGCCACCCGGGCGATGAGCTGCGCCAGGTTGAAGGTGAACGAGTCGTAGTTGTCGATGAGGAGGATCACCGCGGCGACCGCACGCCGACCCCGAGGGAGCGCCCTAGGGCGCGGGCCGAGCGCGGCCGTGGGCGGTGTACATCGCGGGCGACCCGGTGCGCGTGTCGCTCCACGTCGCCCAGAGATCACCCTGCGGAGAGAGCGTGAGGCCGTTGTAGTCCCCGTGCCAGATCTGCGGGTTGCGGCTGCTGCTCAGGCGAAACGGCCGGTCGCTGACCTGCTCGTTGCGACCGCACGCGGTGGCGGGGTTGCCCGCGCAGCGAGCGTAGGCGACGGCCCCCTCGCCGAAGCGGTTCTCCATCCAGGTGACGTGCACGTCGTGGGTGACCGGGTCGACGAGCATGGCCGGGAGCATGTGCAGCGCGCAGCTCTCCGGGTCGTCGTTGACCTGGCGGTGCTGCCAGCTCTCGCCGCCGTTGGTGCTCGTCGCGAGGATGATGTCCCACGCTCCGGTGGCGTCGCCGGTCACGTAGACCACGTGCACGGTGTCGGTGCCGTCGAGCGCCACCGGGGGCTGCACGTAGACCGGCGAGTCCGTCGGGCGAGACACCACCCGCATCGACTCCAGCGTGCGGAAGCCGTCGCGGCTGCGGCGGAAGAGCACGCGGTTGGCGGGCGATCCGAAGCGGGCGCTGGAGTCGGTGCTGCCGCTGCCGTCGCCCACGGAGAGCCCCGACCAGGCCGCGCCGACCAGGGCCCCGGGGCCCGCCGCGAGCTGGATGAGGTTGTGCGCCACGGCGCTGCCGCCGATGAGGCCGAGCGCCGCGAGGCGGATGGTCGGCGACCAGGTCATGCCCGCGTCGTCGGAGCGCTGCACCACGAGGTCGGCGGTGCGCGCGCCCTGCGCGAGGTAGCCCAGGTAGAGCACCGACGGGGCGCCGGCCGTGGCGCCCGCGGTCGAGAGGATCCAGGGCTTGTCGCAGATGCCCCCAGTGCCCTGCGGACAGACGCCGGCGGGGTCGACCTGGCGAGGGGTCGCCCAGGTGGTGCCGTCGTCGCGGCTCTCGGTGACGCGCACGTGCACCGCGGTGACCTGCGAGCTCGAGCTGCGCTGCAGGCCGATGAAGGTCATGCGCAGCACGCCGTCGAGCCCGTAGTCGAGCACCGGGTCGCTGGAGCTGTTGTACATCGGGTCGCGCACGGTGCCGTCGCCGATCCAGCCGCTGTTGGTGCCGGGGTTGTGCGACGTGCCCATGTAGATCTGGCCCCCGAGGTTGGCCGAGATGTAGCTCACCGCGACGTGGCCGTTGGTGGGGTGCACCGCGACGTTGCCCTCGGCCTCGACGAAGCTGTCGAGCCGCGGCGCGCTGGCGTCGCCGTTGGCGCCGGTGAAGGTCACCCTCGCGAGCGCGGGCGCCGGGTGCGCTCCGGTCGTGCCCGCGGTGAAGCACGCCGAGTCATCGGGGCGAACGCCCGGGGGCGCGTCGTTGACCTGGCAGACGCGCGCGGTGCCGCCCTCGGTGGCGCGGCAGACGTAGCCCTCGGCGCGGCGGCAGTCGTCGTTGGTCATGCAGCTGCGCAGGCACACCGGGAAGCCCTGGAGGCGACCGCAGGCCGAGTCGCCGGGGCAGCGCGTGCCCTGGCAGACCTGGGCGCAGTAGCCGTTGCGGAAGCCGATGGCGGTCGACAGGCAGAGCTGCCCGCTGCGACAGGTCCCTTGCACCGGGGGGAAGCCGCTGCCCTCGGACTCGCAGGGCTCGCCGATGCCGCTGGGCATCACGCCCACGTCGACGGGCGCCGCGGGGACGTCCACCGCGGGCGGGACATCCACGGCCGCGGGGCCGGTGTCGACCCCGGCGTCGACCGGCGCGGGCGCGAGGGTGGTGGTCTCCGAACAGGCTGCGAGGGAGGCGAGCAGACCCACCAGGGTCCACCGTCGTTGCGGGGTCGTGCGCATGAACTCTCCGTCGCCGGTTCCGGTGGGGGTCTCCTCGGCGGCGCGGGGACCATTCACCATCCCGCGCGCTTCATCAAGGCTTCGCGTGACCGCGCATCGATCAGAGCCCCAGCGACTCTCGCACCTCGGTGACGATCATCAGGGCGAGCCGGTCGTAGAGCTCGTCGCCCTCGGCCGCGCTGCCCAGCGAGGGCGAGCCGAAGTAGCCCCGCTCGCTGCCCATGGCCTTGAAGGTGGTCTTGCCCTCGCGGATGGCCTTGGAGAGCGAGATGGGCACCGGGTCGAGGCCCGCGCGCACGTCGTCGCGCACCAGCTCCGGGCGCGCGGCCAGCACCAGCGAGGTCTCGTAGCTGCCGGCGTGGCAGTCCCCTCGGCGAAACTCCTCGCTCAGCGTCCTCCCCCAGCGCTTCGTGAGCTGGTTGGGAAACACCGCGCCCTCCACCATCGCGACGGCCGCGGCGAGCGCCTCGACGTGCTCGGGCTCGAGGTGGTTGTTGACCACCGCCACGCGCGCGAAGCCCGCGGCGCGGTAGGCCTCGCAGAGCTCGCGCACCACCGCTCGGGTGGTCTCCGCGGAGAGCGAGATGGCGCCCGCGAACTCCGACGCGTAGCGGGTCACCCCGTAGGGGAGCGTCGGGCACACCACGGCGGCGTAGCCCTGCGCCCGCAGCGCGGCCGCGGCGCGCAGGCAGGCGTGCTCGGAGAGGAGCGCGTCGGTGAGCAGCGGCAGGTGCGGCCCGTGCGGCTCGGTGCTCCCCACGGGCAGCAGCGCCACGGGGTTGGGGAGCCGGAGCAGGGCTTCGACGTCGGTGGTGGCGAGCTCGGCGAGGCGGAGGGAGGTCATCGGGGTCTTACCTGCGACTGTAAACGTCCGGGAGCGGAGAGGCGTCTGTGCCGGGTTGTGCCTCCGGTCCGCAGCGGGGGCGTGGCCGTGATACAGGGGCGCGCGGGCTACGAGCGGGAATCCGTGCGGGGCACGGGAGCTGCTCTACCCCGCGCGGGAGATGAAGACCATGCGAACTCAGAGGTGGATCGGTGTGACGTTGGGGATGGCCGCGAGCCTGGGGGCGGTCGACGCCCTGGCGTGCGGCGGGTGCTTCGGGCCTCCGCCGCCGACGCCTCGCGACGTGCAGGTGGTCACCGACCACCGGATGGTGCTGTCGCTCTCGTCGACGCAGACCACGCTCTGGGACCAGTTCCAGTACAGCGGGCGGCCGTCGGAGTTCAGCTGGATCCTGCCGATCCGGTACACCCCGGGGCTGCGCATCGCCATCGCCGACGACGGCTTCCTCAGCTACGTGAACGCCGTCACGGCGCCCCGTCTGCTGCCGCCTCCCTTCCCCTGGGCGCCCTGTCCCTTCCCCCCCAACGCGGGCGGCTTCGCCGACGCCTCGGCGGCCGCGGACGCGCCCTCCGCGGCGGACTCCGGCGTCACCGTGCTGCGCATGGAGGTGGTGGGTCCCTACTCGGTCTCGGTGATCCGCGGCACCGACCCGATGGCCATCCGCACCTGGCTCCAGGACAACGGGTACAGCGTCCCTCCGGCGCTCGGTCCGGTGATCGACTTCTACACCGCGATGAACATGGACTACGTCGCGCTGCGGCTGCGGCCCGACCCGACGGGGCTCGTGCCGAGGATGCAGCCCGTGCGGGTGACCATGGAGGGCTACGTCCCCCGGCTGCCGCTGCGGATGATCGCCGCGGGCGTGGCCGACAAGGTGGGGCTCTCGCTGGTGGTCTTCGGCGACGCGCGCATCGAGTCGAGCAACTTCCCCAACGGCGAGCTCTCCGACGCGAGCTTCACCTGGGACTGGGCGGGACGGCAGAACCCCGCGCAGGACTACCTCGACGCCTTCAACGCGCTCAACCGCTCCAACGGCAACCGGCTCTGGCTCACCGAGGTGGCCAACCGGGTCAACGTGGGGAGCTGGTTCATCCCGCGCTCGTCGCCGCCCCCGGCGGCCGACGCGAGCGTCGAGACCACGCCGACGGACCCGATGGACGACCTCCGGGTCATCACCTCGACGCTCACGGCCAACCCCTACATGACCCGGCTGCGCGCCGACCTCCCCGCGATCATGCTCGACCGCGACCTCGAGCTCGGCGCGAGCGACCGCGGCACCCGTGAGCCGCTCTACCAGTACGCGCGGCAGACCAACATCCCGCCCCGCCCCATGTGCCTCGGACCGGGCGATGGCGGGTTCATCCCCAACGACGTGCAGATCGTCCCGTCGACCGACGGCGGGGTGGTGGCGGCGCTGGACGGCGGCGCGGGCCCGCTCGATTCGGGCGTGGCCGACGACGCACCGAGCGGCCCCTTCGCCGCGACCGCCGACGGAGGCGCGTCGTGCTCGGTGGACGCCCCGGGCGCCAGCAACGCCGGGTGGCGTGCGCTGGCACTGGGGGCGCTGGCTGTCGTGACGCTGCGCCGCCGCCGCCGGGCGTAGGCGATCCTCTCCCCGATCAGGTCCGGGCGGCCCAGGCCGCGCAGCCGCCGCCCGGGTTGATCGGGCCCTTCACCACCTCGCAGCCACCACAGGCCGCCTCGCCCGCGCTCCGGAAGAGCCTGCACGTACGGCAGGGCTTCGCGGGGTCGGTCGTGTGGTCGTGGTACTGCAGCGCGGTGCGGGTCTGCACGTCGGTGGGCGACAGCCCCGCGGTGTCGGTACAGCTCAGCTCCTTCTTGCCGCAGCCCTCCACGGCCGCAGCCACCGGCGCGAGCACCAGCAGGGCGAAGCCCCCGCCGACCCGACGAAGAACCGAACGACGATCGAGCGATGATTCTGTAGCCATGGGACCCTTTCCTTGCGGTCCGCCCGGCGCTTCGGATGAAGCGCGAGCGGCCCCCGCGATGTTGTCGAACAAGCCAGCTTGCTCTCTAGGGTCCCGATTCTCGATCGGGGAGTAGGGGGGAGTCCGAAGTTCAGCGAACGCACTCGCCAGTCACGGTGTTGCACCGCGTGCCCGCGAAAAAATTGCTGCAGAACAGGTTGCCGCCCAGCAGGTCGCAGCGAGGCGCGCAGACCCGGAAGGTGGTGCTCCAGCAGGTGTTGGAGGGGAAGGGGCCCCCGGAGCCCACGCCGCTGCACTGCGCGTTGCTCTCGCAGGCGCAGGCGAACTCGTCGATCAGCCGGTTGGAGTTGTCGTCGATGCCGTTGCAGCACTCGCCCCCGCTGGTTGCGCTCGGGCGGCAGTCCGAGTCGCTGCAGTCGCTCACCCCGTCGCAGTCGTTGTCGACCCCGTCGGTGCACGCCCCGACCCCCATCTCTCGCGCCGCGGTCGGGCGGCAGCACATCCGCTGCGCGGCGCAGCCCGGGTCGGCGCAGTCGATCAGACCGTCGCAGTCGTCGTCCACGCCGTCGACGCAGCTCCGCGCGTCAGCCTCCGCGCCCGTCGGGCGGCAGCACGCGAGGGTGGCGCGGCAGTCGAAGTCCGCGCAGTCCGCCTGCCCGTCGCAGTCGTTGTCGCGCCCGTCGCGGCAGGTCAGGTCGCTCGACTCCGGCGTCGGGATGCACCGGCACGACGGGTCCATCGCGCAGTCCGAGTCCGCGCAGTCCACGAGGCCGTCGCCGTCGTCGTCGCGGCGGTTGTTGCACACCTCGCGGGGGGCGCCCTCGCTGATGTTCAGCACGAAGTTGCCGCGCGCCGCGGTGCCGAAGCCGTCGACGAAGACGTAGTACACGCCCGCCGTCGCGGCGAAGGTCACGCGGGAGGTGGTGCCGCTCGTGTCGTCGTTGCAGGCGACCTGCGTGCCCGACTCGCAGGGCGAGCGGCGCACATAGAGCACCGTGTCGAAGTTGCTGCCCAGCGTGTCGAGGGTGAGCACCGTGTCGCGCAGCACCCGCATCACGTAGACCACGTCGCCCCCGGCGCCGCCCGCGCAGCCGGGGAAGCCAGCGGTCACCGGCGTGAAGTCGTTGCGGGCGCCGTTGAGGGTCCCCATCGTGCTCGACGGGACCGCCACCACGATGGGCGCCGCGCAGGTGTCGTTGGGCGGCGCCATCGAGCACACCGGGAGCGGCACGCAGAACATGTCCGCGCAGTCGACCTGCCCGTCGCAGTCGTTGTCGCGGCCGTCGGCGCAGGACATCGCGTCGGCCTCGACCCCCGTGGGCACGCAGGTCGGGCAGAAGGGCGACATCCGGCAGATCGGGTCGGCGCAGTCGCTCAGGCCGTTGCAGTCGTTGTCGCGGCCGTCGTTGCAGACCTCCGGCGAGGGGACGCACGCGCACATCCCGATGCCCGCGCACTCGCTGTCGGCGCAGTCGACCTGCCCGTCGCAGTCGTCGTCGAGGCCGTCCGTGCAGGTCATGATGTTGTTCTCGCGCGCGGTCGGCATGCACATCATGCAGAAGGGCGAGGCGGCGCAGTCGGTGCGGTCGGCGCAGTCCACGAGGCCGTCGCCGTCGTCGTCCACGCGGTTGTCGCAGACCTCGCGCGTCCCCACGCTCACGTTGAGCTGGTAGGCGCCGCGCGCGCTGCTCCAGCCGTCGACCACGATGTAGTAGAGGCCCGGCTCGGCGTCCGTGAGCACCACGCGGGAGGCGGTCCCGGTGCCGCCGTCGTCGTCGCAGGCGATGGGCGTCGAGGCGCAGTCGTTGCGAAACACGATCAGCGCCGTGTCGTAGCTGCTGCCCTCGGTGTCGATGGTGATCGTCTGCCGCGTCGGGTTGCGGATCACGTACACCACGTCCGGAGCGCCCATCCCCGCGCAGGCCGGGGTGTAGTCGTCCATCGCGCTCGCGGTGCTCCCGCTCGCCCGCCCGGGCACGCCGATGGGCGTCGCGGTGGGGCAGGTCTCGTTGGTCACGCGGCAGGCGTCCGTCGCGTTGCAGATCGGGTCGGCGCAGTCCGTCGCGCCGTTGCAGTCGTTGTCCCGGCCGTCGCCGCAGATCTCGATGCGGCTCGTCGGGATGCACATCACGCAGCCGGGCATGCGGGCGCAGCCCGGGTCGGCGCAGTCCATGGTCCCGTTGCAGTCGTTGTCCACGCCGTCGGCGCAGCGCATCGGGTCGAACTCCGGCCCCGTGGGGATGCACATCCCGCAGATGGGCGACGCCCTGCACTCGCTGTCGGCGCAGTCGACCAGGCGGTCGCAGTCGTTGTCGAGCCCGTCGCCGCAGCGCTCCGGACCGGTCGGGATGCACATCCCGCAGGCGGGCGTCGCGGCGCACATCACGTCGGCGCAGTCCGAGCGGCCGTCGCAGTTGTTGTCGCGCCCGTCGTTGCACGCCTCGCGGGCGCCGGGGTTCACCGTGCGGTCGTTGTCGTTGCAGTCTCGGCCCCCCGCGCAGGCCGCCGGGGCGAAGCCGTCGCCGTCGTTGTCCGTCGGGCGGGTGATGCAGGTGCGCCGCCCCTCGTCGCACGAGTCGGTGGTGCAGGGGTCGCCGTCGTCGCAGCGGATCGCCATCTGCGGCACGCAGCCGCGACCCGCGAGGCAGCGCTCGACGCCGTTGCAGAAGCTGCCGTCGTTGCAGGCCGTGTCATCGGGGACGTTCACGCAGCCGCGGCCCGGGATGCACTGGTCCGTGGTGCATGCGAGGCCGTCGGAGCAGGAGAGGGGCGTGCCGCGCACGCAGCGCCCGGCGGCGCAGCGCTCGGCGCCGTCGCAGGGGTCGCCGTCGTCGCAGTTGGCGTCGGTCGAGCACTCGACCGGGGTGCAGTCTCGGATCGGGTCGCAGAAGGCGGGCGAGATGCAGCGGTTGTTGTCGGGGGCGAAGACGCAGCCGCGGCCCTCGACGCACTGGTCAACGGTGCACACGACGCCGTCATTGCAGGCCATCGCGGCGCCCGGGACGCAGCGGCCGGACTGACAGCTCTCGGCGCCGTTGCAGGCGCGGCCGTCGTCGCAGTCGCGGTCGGACGCACACTGCGGGACGGGGACATCCGGGCGGTCGGGGAGGATGGGTGTGTCAGGGAGATCGAGTGGCACATCGACCACGACATGGGCGTCAGGGACGTCCTCGGGGACATCGAGCTCCGAGCGGCCGCACGCCGCGAGGGCGTAGCTGGCGACGAGGGCAGCGGCGAGCGAGAGGACGTGACGCTTCATGGGGTGGACCTGCAGGCGAAGGGTAGTCGGAGCGAAGGATCGGTAGCCCCGGAGGATGCGCCAGGCGCACCGGGCGGGTGAACTCTCTGGCAGCAGGGCATAGCAGGAGACACGCCGCGGGGCGCCGGTGGGATGGTCAATGGCGTGCGGGCTCGTAGACGCAGCGGGTGAAGCCGGTGGGGCTGCCGAAGTACGTCGCGACTCCGCCGCTCCACGGGAACCCCTGCAGATCATCGAAGCCATCATGGTTGGCGTCGAGGACCGTCACCGAGGACGGATGGAGGGGCAGAAACGGCAGAGGAGGGCTGCACGAAGGGAGGTCGTAGAAGACTGGTGAGCTCGCACCGCGGGCGAAGCTGATGACGTCGATTCGCTCGATGTCCCCGAGGACGTCCCTGCTGATGTGGACGAGTTCCATCCTCCCGTCGCCGTCGAAGTCTCCCCAGTCGACACTGGTATAGAACCCAAGGGGCAGGCTGCTCAGCACGTTGGGCGTGGGGGTCGTCCAAGCGCTCTGTCCGCCGAAGTGCACCGCCTTGGTCGTCAAGCGGAGGGAGTCCTGCAAGCTGCTCACGATGTCCCCATGGCCATCCCCGTCCAGGTCGAAGGCGAAGTTGCATACGACGGAGTCGTACCCGTCCGAGTGGGAGACGCCCGAGCCGACCGCGACGTCATTGAAGATGGAGGCGAAGCGAGGGGCCCCCCCACGAATCGCCGCGCACGAGCGCTGCACGGAGCTGATGCCAGACTCCCAGTCCCAGTACTGGATGTGGGAGCCGACGAGGTCACCGAAACCATCGCCGTCGATGTCCCCACCCAACACCAGGTCAGCCCGCTCGGAGAACGTCGCGGGCGGCACGTCGTCGGACGTCCCCAAGGTCACGAGCGGCAACGGCTGCGAGTCCCCTGGCGCGAGCGAATGACGGACGCCGCCGCGGACAAATTCGTCCGCGATGCCGTCCCCGTCGATGTCGGGGAGGAATCCGGTGACCTCGCGCCCGGTGTCGACCGCCGGCACCACGAACTCCCACACAGGCGAGGGCGAAGCCGACACGACACCGCCACGCCGGGCGAAGAGCCGCCAGAAGTGGACGCCAGGCGTCAGCGGGGCGTCGGGTCGGTACTCGTCCCCGGTGAGGTCGCGCGTCGCCTCCACGCGAGCGCAGGGACGGTCGGCGCAGAGCTGCAGCCGCACGCCGTCGACCCCGTCGGCGCGCTGCCAGCGGAAGCGCGGACGCTGCACGCCCAGGATGACGGTGGAGAGCGGCGCCACGGGCCGGGCCTCGACGCTGGTGCAGACGCCGCCGATGCAGTGCCCGAGAGCGCCGCAGCGCACGTCGCATCGCCCGCAATGCTCATCGCTGAAGGCGAGCTCCGTGCGGCACGTCCTGTCGTCGCCACAGTTCGCGAAGCCCGGTCGACACGTCCACAGACACGCGCCCCCGGCGCAGACCTCGGTCCTCGTCGGACGGTCCTGACACCGGACCCCGCAGGCGCCACAGTTCGTGCGGTCGGTCTGCTGGTCGACGCACACCGAGGGGTAACAGAGGGTGAGGCCGGGGGGGCAGGCCTGACATCTCTGATCCAGGCAGCGCTCGGTGAGCGGACACACGTGACCGCAGGCGCCGCAGTCTCTGTTGGTGTTCAGGCTGTCGGCGCACCGCGCCACGCCGGGCCTCCCGCAGCTGGCGTAGCCGTCGGGGCACGGGACGCAGTGTCCGCCGATGCACTGGGAGTTGGCAGAGCAGACGGTGCCGCAGCTCCCGCAGCTCGCGTTGTCAGTGTCGAGGTCGATGGAGCAGGCGTACGGCGAGCCACAGCCCGAGCGGTTTCCGACGCAGGCGCAGCGACCCTCCACACAAGGGGTCACGTCCATTGCGCCCACGTTGGTGCAGCGCACCCCGGGCGCGCCGCAGTTGTTGGGGTCGGAGAGCAGGTCGATCGTCGGAGGGTCGCTCTCGGCCGTGTCGCGCGCGACGACGGGGACGTCCGGAAGATCGTCCACGCTGACCGCGTCGATGGGCGACGCGTCGGCCGCGTCGATGGGCGAAGCGTCCGCCGTGTCGGCGACCGCGGCGTCGCCCGCCCCCCCGGGCGCGGGCGGCTCTCGACACCCCGCGAAGACGGCGGCCAGGACCCCCACAAGGCCGATGCGCCACCCCATGATCGGACCTCGTTGCGCGCCGTCCTCGCGCGGTTCAGCCGCCTGCTCGTGCTTCAGGCCGTCTTCGCCGCCTTCTTCCGCGGCTTCCTGGCCTTCGGCCGCTTGAAGGCCGCGTAGGCCCGCTCGCGCCCGGCCACGTCGCCCGTGAGGTAGCGCCCCGCTCGCCCGATGCGCGCCGCGCTCGTCACCAGCAGCGTCACCACCCGCCGGAAGAGCTCCCGCTTCTCCGCCGCGTCCTTCGAAGGGGCCAGCCGTTTGACCGCCGCCCTCAGCGCCGGGAGCGCGTCGTGGAGGCGCTTCACCGCCGCGGCCTCGCCCTTGGGGAGCGACGCCAGCCACTCCCGGTGCGCGTCGCTGTCGGCCAGCGCCAGGAGCTTCTCGGTGTCGTCGAGCGCGTCCACCGGGTCGGTCGGATCACCGCGCCGCAGCCCCGTCAGGAACGCCCGTCCCGCGGAGTCGTCGGCGAAGCGCAGCAGCAGCGCGCGGTCGAGCCGCCGCTGGTCGGCCCGCACCGCCCAGAGCAGCGAGCGCTCGGCGTCGGTCTCGGTTCCGGCGGCGCTGATGCGCAGCACCCCGGCGATCTGCACGTACTCCTGGGCGAGCGCCACGCCTGCGGCGAAGCGCTCGAGCTCCCCCACGGTGAGCGGCCCTTCGCTCAAGGGGACCAACAGCAGCGCCCCGGCGTCCTTCGCCGACAGCCTCGCGAGGTTGTCGGCCCACGCGAGCCAGGCCGCCACGTTCGATGGCGGCCTCCCTACTTCCTTCGCCGGCAGCGCGTTCGCGGCCGCGATGACCGCGCCGCGCGACGCCTCCGAACCACCATTCGCAGCGCTCTTCCGGGTCCCGTCCCTCGATTTCGCCATGCGCCGACGCTAGACGAGCGTGCGTCGACTGTCACCAGCATGCGTAGGCCCCGGACGGGCGTGCGTCGGCCCCAGACGGGCGTGCGTCGGGGCTTACGGGCGTGCGTCGGGGCTTACGGGCGTGCGTCGGGGCCAAACGGGCGTGCGTCGAGGCTTACGGGCGTGCGTCGGGGCCGGAGGGGTCACTACTTCCGCCCGGTACGATCGCGAGGCCGTCGGCGAGGACTCCCCGGTACGACCGCGAGGCCGTCGGTAACCCGAGCCAGACCCTGAGCGTTAGCGAGGGGGAGCGACCTACCCCGCTGCCAGCGCGGTTCTCCGAACGTCGCGCTTCTTAAGGAAATCACCGGAGATCCCGGACGCGTACTGACGAGGGTAGAGGGCTCTCCCCCTCGCTAACGCTCAGGGTCTGGCTCGGGTTACCGACGG
>CBIHPK010000208.1:0-12377 GCA_966211675.1 uncultured Myxococcaceae bacterium | reverse complement strand
CGATCACGGCGCTGCGCTTCGCCGCCCCGTCGCCGGGCTCCATCGCGCTCTCCGCCAACGCGGCCAGCTACGCCGGCGAGCTGTCGCTCACCCTCCTCGCCGACGAGCGCCTCGGCGTCTCGCCCGAGGAGCTCGCGCGCTGCTTCGTCGCCGAGCTCGACGCCCTCGTCTCCCTCCTCGCACCCGCCGGAGCCCCCACCTGATGGCCACTCGAATCCTGCCTGCGGCCGACCACCTCCTGCGGCTCTCCCTCCGTGCGCGCGGCCTCGCGAGCACCACCGTGCGCGTGCGCGACCTCGACCTCCACGTCTACGACGGCGCGGGCCGAGGGCGACTGCCCACCGTGGTGATGCTCCACGGCCTCGGGGCGGGCGGCGGGTCCTTCGGTCCGATGGTCACCGCGCTGAGGGAGCACGTGCGCCGGGTGATCATCCCCGAGCTGCCGGGGCACGGGTTCAGCGCTCACCCCGGCAACGGCGACCACATCACCGCGGACCTCCTGCTCGACGTGATCTCCGACGCCCTCGACGGGCTGCTCGACGAGCCCGCGATCGTGTTCGGCAACTCCCTGGGCGGGGCCGTGGCGCTCGGCTACGCGCTGCGCCGTCCGGAGCGAGTGCGCGGACTGATGCTGGTCTCCCCCGCGGGGGCGAGGATGGAGGCGGACGAGTGGCGCGAGCTCGTCGCGGCCTTCGACCTCAGCACGACGGCCGAGGCGAGGCGCTTCCTGGAGCGCGTGTACCACCGTCCGCCGTGGTTCCTGGCGCTCTTCGCCCATGAGTTTCCGGACCTGCTGAAGCGGCCCGCGGTGCGGCAGATCCTCGCGAGTGTCACCCCCGAACACTCGCCCACGCCGGACGCGCTCGCCGCGCTGTCCATGCCCATCCTGCTGCTCTGGGGGCGCTCCGAGCGGCTGCTGCCGGCCTCGGCGCTCGCGTGGTTTCGACAGCACCTGCCGAGGCAGACGGTCATCGAGGAGCCCGTGGGCTTCGGCCACGCCCCGCAGCTGGAGCAGCCCGAGCGCCTCGCCGAGCGCGTCGTGGCCTTCGCGCGGGAGTGCGCCGGCTCCGGCGGGGTCTCGACGCGGTAGTACTGCGTCGGGCTCGTGATGACCGCGCCCCGCGCGCTTCGGTTACACTCCCTGGCCCTAAGGACCGGTTGAGGGGGATTCGGGAGCGACGGGAGTGATGGCCGACCACGCACGCGATGAGACGCTCGACAGCCGCCCCGACGACGACGGCCTGGTGAAGTCCTCCGCCCCGTACGCGCGGAGCGAGCTGAGCACCCCTCCGGAGATCGCGACGGGCACCCTGATCGGCAACCGCTACGAGGTGATCCGCCGGCTGGGCGAAGGCGGGATGGGGGCCGTCTACGAGGCCGAGCACACGGCCATCCAGCGGCGCGTGGCGGTGAAGGTGCTGCACCCGGAGTTCGGGCGAAACCCCTCGGTGGTCGAGCGCTTCCTCCAGGAGGCGCGCGCCGTCAACGCCGTGCGCCACCGCAACGTCGTCGAGGTGATGGACTTCGGGGTCGACCACGGCCGCCCGTGGCTGGTCATGGAACTCCTCGCCGGAGAGTCCCTCGCGGCCCGCGTCGAGCGCACCGGAGCGGGCGACCCGGCGTGGGCGGTGCGCGTCCTCGACCCCATCTGCCGCGCGCTCTCGCAGGCCCACCAGCGGGGCTTCCTCCACCGCGACGTGAAGCCCGACAACGTCTTCCTGGTGCGAGAGGACGACGGCGCCGAGGTGCCCAAGCTCCTCGACTTCGGCATCGCCAAGAACCTCCTGGAAGACCGCAAGCTCACCGCCACCGGCGCCATGGTCGGGACGCCCGCGTACATGGCCCCGGAGCAGATCACCGACCCCAGGGCGGTCACCCAGGCCTGCGACCAGTACGCCGTCGGCGCCATGGCCTACGAGATGTTGACGGCGCGTCTCCCCCACGAGGCCGAGACCTTCCACGGCCTGGTCGTCGGCAAGGTGCAGGGCGAGTGCGTCCCCATCACCGATCGACGCGCCGACCTGCCCCCCGCGCTCGCCGCCGCGGTGATGCGCTCTCTCCGGCTGGACCCCTCCGAGCGCTACCCCGACATCGAGTCCTTCCGGCTCGCCCTGCACGCCAGCCTCGCCGTCGGGCAGACCGCCGAGCAGCCCACGGCGTCGCTCCCCCCGCCCTCGCTCCCGCCGGTCGTCGCCGCGGCCCCGGTCATCGCCACGGCCCCGGTCGTCGCCGAGCCTCCCGCTCCGACGGTCCAACCCTCGGCTCCTGCACGCTCGCGCCTCTGGATCGCCGTCCCTCTGGTGCTCCTCGCGGCCGTGGCCCTGCTGCTCGGCCTGAGCCATCGCGCTCCGACCGCGACTCCCGTCGTGGCTCCGCCTCGCCCCGTCGCCCTCACCCCGCCGCCTCCGGTCGTCGCGACGCCACCCGCGCCCGTGGTCACTCCGCCTCCGCTCGCGCCCGTGGTCACTCCGCCTCCGACTCCGGTCGCCGTCGCGGCGCCTGTGCCCGAGGCCTCTCCCCCCGTCCGCCACCGCCGCGAACCCCCCAGCCGCCCGGGCCCTCGCCCTGGTCGCCTCCAGATCGACAGCCACAACCCCCTTCGTTAGCGGAGCCGTCGCCCGTGTCCTCTCGCACGCTTCGCTCCGATCGCCCCGCCTCCGCGGCACCCCGCGCGTCGGCGTGGGCCGTGGCCGCGCTCGGCTTCACCCTCGCCGGGTGCACCTCGCCGAAGTCGCTGGGCGACGAGTGCCTCTTCAACGCCGACTGCGCCGACCCGCTGATCTGCGCGGCGCGCCGCTGCCGGGCGCAGTGCGCCTCGGACCGCGACTGTCCTCGCGGAGAGGTCTGCGCGGGGGCGGGTCAGCCCGGCAAGAAGGTCTGCGTGCAGCCCCAGAGCGCCCAGCTCTGCGCGTACAACAGCGACTGCAGCGCCCGCTCGACCTGCGCCGACGGCCTCTGCCACGCGCTCTGCTCGATGGACCGGGACTGCGCGAGGCCTCCCGCGAGCAACACCTGCAACGTCGCGAGGATGATCTGCGCGGAGCCCGACCGCGTCTCCGCCAGCGTCCCTCTGGACGACGGCGGCGTCCCTGGAGACGGGAGCGCCCCGACGGACGCGCCCGGCGACGCCGCGAGCTCCGACGCGCCGGTCGTCGACGCGCCCTCGATGGACGCGCCCCCAATGGACGCGCCGACGGGCGACGCGGTCGTCACCGACCTCGCCGATGCGGACCTGGCCGACGGGTCCTCCGTGGACGGAGCGACGCCCGACGGGTCCGACGCCGCGATGGTGGACGTCACGGACGCGGCGCGCTCCGACGCGAGCGACGCGACGATGGAGGACGTGGGCGACGCCGCGGTGCTCGCCGACGGCGGCATGGTGTGCGTCGGTACGCCCGACCTCCAGAACGACCTCGACAACTGCGGCCGCTGCGGCAACCGTTGTCCTCGGCCCTCCGCGGGCACCGGCTCGGTCACCTGCACGGCGGGCCTCTGCGTCACGAGCTGCACCGCGGGGCTCACCAACTGCAACGGCCTCTGCACCGACCTCCGCACGGACCTCGACCACTGCGGTCGCTGCGGCACCGTCTGCGAGGTGGGCTGCACCGCCGGGGTCTGCGTGAACCCCGTGGAGATCATCGCCAACTGGAACGGCGGCGCCCTGGTGCGCCTCTCCGACGACACCTGGCGAGGCTTCGGCCAGGGCAGCTGGTGCTCCGAGACCGGGGTCACGCCGCTGGTCTTCCCCTGGGTCGGGAGCCGCGAGGTGCCGTCGCCGCTGCCGATCCCGCTGACGGGGCAGAACCTCATCCCCGCGCACCCCAGCCACCTCTACCGCATCACCCCGACCGGCACGCTTCAGGGCATCGGCGCCAACGGATCGCTCGGCGACGGCACCTACGTCTCCCGCACCCGCTGGACGGACGTGCCCGGCATCACGGCGGTGCGCGACGTCACCAGCGCGCAGAACGGCATCTACAGCGTCAGCTGCGCGGCCTACGGGGCCGAGGGCCGGGTGTCCTGCTGGGGCAGCCCCGGGGCCTACGCCTACGGCAACCCGATGACCGCCGAGCGGCTGCAGCCCAGCGACAGCGTCCCGGTGCTGCGCTTCGACGACATGCCGTTGACGGGGGTGATCCGGGTGCGCCACGGCACCAGCTTCGCCCTCGCGCTCCGCGACAACGGCGAGGTCTGGACCTGGGGCGTCAACGGCGACGGACGCCTGGGCCTCGGCTTCGCGTCGGGCTCCGACTACGCCGCGCAGGCGAGGCGCATCCCCACGCTGCCACCGTGCACCAGCGTCGCCACGGGGCTCGAGTTCGCGTGCGTGCTCGACAACGCCGGGGGCGTCTGGTGCTGGGGCCGCAACGACGCCGGGCAGGTCGGCGACGGGACCTCCATGACCCGCAACGTCCCCACGCGAGTGGTCACCGCGGACCCCGCGATGCCCACGAGGGACATCCCCCTCGACGGCGTGGTGGCCATCACCACGTCGACGGGCGGAGCGTGCGCGATCACCGCCGCGCGGAGCTTGTATTGCTGGGGCCAGAACATCGTCGGCCAGGCGGGGGTCAACCTCCCCGGCAATGTTCCGAGGGCGTCGAGGGTGCCGGCGCCGCCGGGCGTCGCGACGCTGCGGGTGCAGAGCGTCTCGATCGCGGACGGCTTCGGCTGCCTGCTGACGGTCGCCGAGACGACGCCGTTGGTGGTC
This sequence comes from uncultured Myxococcaceae bacterium, assembly GCA_966211675.1. Taxonomy (GTDB): domain Bacteria; phylum Myxococcota_A; class Polyangia; order Polyangiales; genus SCUS01. The sequence continues at coordinate 7,666 of CBIHPK010000208.1, read as the reverse complement.
CCGCCGCGCGTGTACTGCTGGGGCTACGAGGGCAACTCCGGCTACCCCTCCGCCGGGCGCATCCGCGCTCCGAACCGCCCGGTCTTCTGGTGACATCGGTGACGCCGGGGCGTTGAGATAGACTCCCCCGCCGTGATCGTCGCCCGCTGCCTCCTCGCGCTCGCGCTCGCGGGCTGCGCCAGCGCACCCGCTCCAGCCCCACCCCTCACCGCCGCCCGTCACCGCGGCCGTCACCGTCGGCGACCGGCCGCTCCCTCGTCGGCGCAGTGCGACGCCCTCCGCGCGGAGTCTCGCGCCACCGTCTCGAGGGCGCTGGGGCGGCGATCCGCGGCGACGTGGCCGGTGCTCGCGTCGCTGGACTGGTGCTCCCCGACGCCGGGCGGCGGCGCGTGGGCGCTGCACGTCGACGCGCTCTCCGTCGAGCGCGACCCCGACTCTCGCGCGCAGTTCCTTCAAGGGACCTTCTCGCTGGTGCACTCGACCCCGTCGGGTGATCGCTCGTCGGCGAGGCCCTGGAGCGAGGGGATCACCGGGCCGGAGGGCAACCTCCTCTGCTCGACCGGGGACGAGTGCGTGGCCGTCGAGGCCCCGTCGCTCTTCGACCACGACGGCGACGGCGAGCCCGAGGTCTTCGTCCGCGTGGCGACCGAGCGGCGCGGCGGCCCGAGCACCTTCCACGGCCGCGTCTGGACCTTCCGCGACGGCTCCGTGGACGTCTATCCCCCGTCGCGGGAGTGGATGGTCGCCGCGGTGCGCGACGTCGACGGGGACGGCCGCCCCGACCTGCTCACTCACGGGCACTACGTGACCGAGGCGCCGGGCCCGTGCGGGGAGGTTCCGCACACCGCGGTGGGCCCGCTGCTGGCCGCGCACTCGCTGCCCGACGGGCGCTTCAGCGTGGCCGACGAGGCCGCGCGGCGGGCCGATCGAGAGCAGTGCCCGGCGTCGACCGCGAGCCCCGAGGCCGTGCTGGCGACGGCGGCGGGAGGCGGCGTCGACGTGGCCGCGACCTTCGTGCGCGTGGTGTGCGCGAGGCTGTGGGGCGCGAGCGCCGAGGCCGTGGGGCAGAGGGTGCGGGCGGGAGCGCGGGCGCTGCGAGCGGGAGCGAGGCGCTGCGCGGCGAGGGCGCCGAGCGACGTGGACGTGCTGCTGGAGTGGGCGCACGAGGCGCCGCCGGTCGACCTGCGAGGGGAGTGAAGCGCAGTCAGCGCAGCGCGCCCGCCTCGATCCACGCGCGCACGGCCGCGATGTCCCCCGCCGGGAGCGTCGGCTGCCCTCGCGGCATCGCGGCCCCGCAAGGCGGCGCCGTCCCGCCGCGGATCTTCAGGTAGATCAGGCTCGTCAGCGCGTTCCCCGGCGTCACCCGCAGCAGGCCCGACGCGCCGCACGCGCTGCCCATCGCGGCGACCCCGGTCCCTGCCACGCCGACCAGGTTGGCGTAGGCCAGGGCCTCGGTCGACATGGTGAGCCCGCCCGACGAGCCGTGGCAGCTCACGCACGCCCGCTGGATGATCGGGTACACCGAGCCGAAGCCGCTACCCCCATCGCGAGGCCCGCTGTCCGCCGCGCCGGTGTCCCTCGGCCCGCTGTCGATGGGCCCCCGATCGGTCACGCCGGTGTCCCTCGGCCCGCTGTCGAGGACGCCGCTGTCGATGGGGCCTCGATCGGTCACGCCGGTGTCCCTTGGCCCGCTGTCGATGGGCCCCCGATCGGTCACGCCGGTGTCCCTCGGCCCGCTGTCGATGGGCCCCCGGTCGGTCACGCCCGTGTCCCTCGGCCCGCCGTCGAGCACGGCCGCGTCGCGTGCGCCCGCGTCCATCGAGCCCGCGTCGGTGCCCGTCCCCGCGTCGGCGCCCGCGTCGGTGCCCGCGTCGGTCCCCGCGTCCGCAGGCGGATCGAGCCATCGCACGATCGCGTCGCGCTCCTCGGCGGTGAGCGCGGCGGGCGGCGGCGGCATGCGCTGCATGACCACCACCGCGCGACGGATGGCCGGCGTCTCCTCCACCCAGAACTGGTACCGGGTGAGGTTGAGGCTCGCCGTCCCTCCGGGCAGGTGGCAGGGCGTGCACCGCCTCGCGAACACCGGCCGCACTTCCTGCTCCCACTGCTGCACCCTCGGGTCGACGGACAGCGCGTAGCGAGCGAGCCGCCCCTCGCCGAGCACCCACACGCTGCCGTTGCTCGATCCCACCAGGCGAGCGTCCGCCGGGACGGTCACGCCCGCCGCGAGGCGCACGCCCTCGGTCGCATCGAAGACCCCGAGCCCGGCCCCCGCGATCACCCACAGGTTGCTCCCCGAGCGAGCGATCGACCGCACCGGCCCGCTGGTGGTCGGCGCGGCCGGGACCAGCGTCCCGCCCGACTGCTCGCGCCAGAGCCCACCGGTCGCGGTGCCCACGAGCAGCTTGCCTTCGGCGTCCAGCGCCGCCGCGCTCGCGCCCTCGACCGCGTAGTCGACGAAGCGCTGGCCCATCACCTCGAAGACCCTTGGCCCCGTCGGCGTGCTCGCCGCCACCCGGCCGACGCCCGTGAGCACCGTCGCGAAGCGCGGGTCGTTCCACCGCAGCACGCGCGTGCCGTCGGCCACCGCGAAGCCCATGTCCGTCCCGAACACGGTGCGCGCCTCGTCGAGCGCCGCCACCGAGCGCACCCGCTGATCGCCCAGCCCGTAGCGCCCGGTGACGTCCTCCAGGGTCATGCGGTCGCGCACCCGCCAGATGTGTCCGGCGCCGTCGATCGCCAGCACCCAGCGCCCGGCGCTCCCGTCCCCCGCGGGGACGCTCGCCGCGTCGCGCCACATCATCACCCGCATGTCGCGCGCGAGCACCGCGCCGCCCGAGAGCCACTGCATCCCCCGCTCGCCGAAGACCACCACGTCGTCGCCCGACTCCACCACCGCGGTGAGGGCGCCGAGCTCGGTCATCGCGGCGTTCCAGCTCAGCGGCTGCACGGTGATGGGCTCCGGCGCGACGTCCTCGGCGACCCGCGGAAGGTCCGCGAGGGCGGCGTCGACGCCCGGGTTGTTCATGGCCGAGTCGTCACCGCAGCCGAGCGCGGTCGCAGCGGCGGCGAGGAGGGTCCAGCGGGCGGTGGTCTTCTTCATGCGCGCAGGAGGGAGCGGATCACGTCGCCGTCGCGGAGGTACCTCCGAGGGTTGACGCCGAAGGCGGAGACGAAGGTCGCGAGCAGGTCCGGCGGGGCCACCGCGCGGGAGCCGTCGGCGAAGGTGCCGGCGTTGGCGGGGAGCATCTGCTCGTCGTCCGCGCGGCCGAAGGAGGTGTTGCCCACGAACTTCGGCGAGATCACCAGCGCCGAGCCGTTGGGGTAGTGGTCGCGGCCCATGGTGAGGTTGATCTGCGGCGTGCGGCAGAAGTCGCTCACCACCAGGATGTGCGTGTGGTCCGCGAGGCGGCGTCCGGAGCGCGTGGGGTGCGGCGCCGCGTCGAGGGCGCGCACCAGCGCGGCGATGGTGTCGAACAGCTCCTGCTGGATGAGGGGCTGGCTGCGGTAGTTGTTGCTGTGCGTGTCGTGCGACGCGCTGGCGAAGCTCACGCAGCGCACGAGGTTGCGCTTCATGGCCTCCACCGCGAAGGCGCAGTTGACCCCCGCGCGGGCCTGGAAGCGCTTCGCGGGCGCAGCGAAGAACGCCGGCTGCGCCGCGGCGAGCGAGGTGGCGTTGAAGATCGACTGCACGTCCGGAGAGAGCATCCGCGGCAGCGCCTGGAGCTGCAGCCCGAAGCCCTCGATCTCGTCGCGGTACCACGAGCGCGCGGCGAGCTCTCGGGACTCCTCGGTGAGCATCGCGGTGACCGCCAGCCGGTCGGCGGCGGTGCTGTTCACGTTGCCGCGGTTGAGCATCTTGGAGAGCGTGTCGACGGAGCTGACCCGCAGCGGCGAGACCCGCGCGTCGAGGTCGCTGCCGACATACGTGGACGGGTAACCCACGGACACCGTCGGCAGCAGGGACTCGCGGCCGAACTCGTTGGCGAGCATGGTGTCGACGCTGGCCGCGACGGGCTTGCCCCCGGCGAGGTGCCGGCCGGTGGCGGCGAAGAAGGTCCCGTCGGGGTGGCTGACGGTGTTCATCGCGAGGCCGTTGATGATCGTGAGCCGGTCGGGCATCTCCGCGAGGTCGCCGATGGCGGGCCCGAGCCGCAGCGACGAGCCCGACGGCCGGATGATCTCGAAGGTGCTGGTGTCCGCGTCGAGCGGCGCGTTGCGCCACAGGCGGATCGGGGCCGTGTCGATGGTGTCGGTGCTGCCAGGCTCGATGAGCCCGCGGCGCTCGTTGCGGGGGTCGAGCGAGAGGGTCACGTCCCAGCCGCCGCTCGCGTGGATCAGCACGAAGAACTCGTCGCTGGCCACCGGGGGGTCGGCGAACGCGCGAAACAGCGGCTGGCTCGCGAGCCCCACGCCCGCGGCCCCACCCAGCACCTTCAGGAACGTACGTCGACGGGTGTCCATTGGGTCCGTGTCCTCTCAGTACAGGTGGAACTCGGGGTGGCGCACGAGGCCCTCGCACACGCTCGCCCAGCCCGCTTCGGGGCCGTTGAAGGCGCGCGCTCCGGCGTCGGCGTGGCGGGTCACCGCGTCGCGATAGAGCGTGCGGAAGCGCGGGATGCGCCCCTCCGGAGCGAGCGCCGCGGGGTAGCCCAGCACCCGGCGGTGCAGCAGGTCGAAGCGCGCTCCGAACTCCTCGTCCGTGAGCGAGCGGCCCCCCGCCGGGAGCTCGAAGCGGAAGAGCACCCGGTCGTTGACGGCCACGGCGCCGCGCAGGTCGTTGAGCACGGCGCGCTCGCAGAGGGCGACGCCGATGCGCTCGAAGGCCGCGAGCATGAGGGCGTTGGTCTGCGGCGCTCGGGGGATGTCCACCGCGTAGTCGGGCACGCCCAGCGCCGAGAGGTAGTCCCCCCAGGTGTCGAAGAGGTTGTCGCTCGCGGCGCCGCGCAGCCTCGCCTGGAGCGCTTGCGGGGAGAGTCCGCCGAAGAGGGAGAGGTAGCTGCGGATGAGCGTCTCCGCGGGCATGAGCCGCGGCGGCTCCTTCGGCGCGCGGTCCTGCGCGAGCACCTCGTGGCCGGGGATCTCCGTGACCGGCGTGGGGGTGATCTCCGGCGGTCGGGACACGACGCCCGCGTCGACGGCGGGAGCGGTCACCGTCGGCGGCGTCGCCGGGGGGGTGGAGCTGTTACACCCGAGAGTAAAAAGAAGGGCGGCGAGGGAGGCCCGTCGGAGGGAGGTCTTCACGGCGTCGCTCCTTCGCGCCAGGCGCCCGAGGCGAGGTTGTTGGCGGCGCGGTAGGCGTCCGCCCGGAGCAGCGCCCGCACCAGCGCCCGCATGCGGAACCCGCCGCCGCGCAGCGCCGTCACCAGGCTCTCCTGGAGGGGTTGGTCCTCCGCGGTGAGCGAGCGGCCGAGGAAGGACTCGCTCACGTTCTGGACCACGCAGGAGGCGAACTCCGGCGTGTCGACGACGGCGCGCGCGAGCCCCGCAGGGCCCTCGTCGGCGTGGGCGAGAGAGCCGTAGGCGCCTCGGATCATGCCCTGCGAGGCCGTTCCGAAGGCGGGGTCGTAGAAGCTGGTGCAGCCGCCGTTGGGGGAAGCTCCGCCGCGGGTGGCGCAGGCCGGGTTGAGCGCGGGGAAGCGATCGGCGGGGAGGAAGGTCCACCCCGACTCGGTGACGCGGGTGAAGTAGGCCGAGAGGGGCTCGAGGGTGGCGTGGCAGGCCGCGCAGCCGGGGCGCACCATCAGGTTGGGCTCGGTGGAGGGCGTGAGCGCGAGGTTCTCGGCCACGAACTGACGGCACAGGAAGGCGTTGTAGACGATGTGCGCCCGCGCCCGGCGGGTGCCGTACTTGGCCAGGAAGATCGGGGTCGTGAGGAGGCCCGCCGCCTGCGGTCCGCGGTCGTCGACGCGCCGCCAGGTGGCGAGGTCGTGGGGCGTGAGGTCCGCCGGGACGCGCGCCGGGTCGAAGAGCTGCGTGGGCTCGGGGTAGTCGAACTGCGGGCCGTTGCCGCAGCAGGTGCTGGCCGCGAAGCTCCGGTAGAACTGCGCCGTCGCGCCGTTGACCATGGTGCCGCGGTCGTTGAGCAGGCCGCGCACGTCGCGGTCGCGGGCGAAGAGGTCGTCGAGGAAGTGCACCGCCTCCTGCGCCCACCAGAAGCGCGACCAGTCGCCTTGGGTCTGCGCCCGGCTGTCGAGGGCTTGATCGGCCCCGAGCGGGACGTTGTCCGGGAGGTTGAAGGCCGCCGGGTCGTTGCCCAGCGAGTTGCCCGGCATGCAGCGCTCGAGGCCTACGCCGCAGCCGCAGTCGTCGCTCAGCGACACGCCGGTGCCGCTGGTGCACGACACCATCTGCCCGGCGTGCGCTCGGGCGTAGGCCGAGTCCGTCGGCGGGGCGGTGACGCGGCCGCCGGGGTAGGGCTCCGTGCGAGGCAGCGCGGTGAGCCGGCCGGAGAGGTACATCACGCCGCGGTCGGCGGTCTGCGCCTCCTCGCGGCACACCCGCACCGTCGTGGTGGGGGTGGTGTTGTCGGCGTCCATGAGCAGGCCCGCGACGGGCGAGAGCGCCATCGCGGAGCCGTCGCCGGCGCCGATGCGCTGCGAGGGAGAGGCGCTGCGGTAGTCGCGGTAGAGCCACCAGGGGCGCACCTCGACGGTGCGCTGGCTCCAGACGGCGCGGTCGATGGCGCGGGCGGTGCCGGTGACGGTGCCGTTGGCCGCGACGGTGACGCCGGTCTCGTCGGGCGAGAGGCAGAAGTCGAGGTCCGACTCCACGCGGTCGCGGCGCTGCGCCCGGCGGAAGTACACGTACGAGGGGTTGCCGTCGGGGTCGATCACCCGCACCCGTCGGAGCACCAGCGGGTTGCTCACGAAGTTGAACATCGGACCGACCTCGAGGCGCAGCGCGTCGAGGTACACGCGGCGCAGGCGCTCGGCGTAGGCGGCGCCCTGCAGGTGCTGGTCGATCCAGGCGTCGAGGTCGAAGCCCGGCCGCTCGAAGGCGGCGATCTCGTCGGGCAGGGGGATGCGCCCCTGCAGGTCGATGGAGAGCGCGCGGAAGAGCCGGTACTGCTCCCGCGTCGGGGACGCGTCAGCGGGCCTTGCGGCCGCGGTCACCCCGCCCAGCAGGGCCACAGCACTCATCGCGTGGATCCATCTCACGACGCACCTCCTGACGACGCGCGACTTGCGCTCGATCAAGTCGCGAGTCTCTCGCTCTGGTTGGGCACGTCAACCATCGAAGCGTGACGTGTTGGTTCTACGGGGAGGCGCGCTCGATGCGGCCGCGCACCACGGCGCGCGCGATGGGGTGGTAGCCCGGGGCGTTGCGCTCGAAGGTCGCCCGGGCGAGCGCCTGCGTCTCGGGCCTGGCGAGCAGGGCGCTGTAGAGCGGCACCAGGTACTTCATCCGCCCGACGGCCCCGAGCACCCGCGTCACCTCCGGGAGCACCGGGTCGTAGGCGCTCGCCAGCGCGAGGCGCAGCCAGGCGACCTTGACCTCCATGTTACCGGTCGAGGTAAACCCGAAGCGCTCGTCCAGGGCCGCGCAGAAGGACGCCGACTGCGGGCGAGGGAGGCGCTCGAGCCAGAGGTTCCACTCGGTGGTGGAGAGCTTCGCGGCGGCGTCGGGGAGCGCGTCGCCCATGGCGACCACCGCGTCGAGGCGG
>CBIHPK010000207.1:0-12429 GCA_966211675.1 uncultured Myxococcaceae bacterium | reverse complement strand
GGGCGGCGAGTGCCCCCTTCCCCGCGCCCGTCCGGCCAACGCTCCAGGGCAACATCGCCCGAGTGCTGCTAGCGTTCGCGCCCATGACGACCCGACCGAAGCTCACCTATTTCGACATGCCCGCCAGCCGCGGCGAGGAGTGCCGCCTCGCCTTCGCCATCGCGGGCGCCGACTTCGAGGACCACCGCATCGCTCGCGACGAGTGGCCCGCGCTCAAGCCCACCACGCCCTTCGGCGCGCTGCCCGTGCTCGAGGTGCCGGGGCACGCGCCGATCGCGCAGTCCAACGCCATCCTCGCGTACATCGGGCGGCGCTACGGCGTGCACCCGACGGACCTCGTCGAGGCCGCCCGGCACGAGGCGGTGATGGCCCACGTGGAGGACCTCCGCGCGATCGTCGCCCTCACCGGTCGCAACGTCGACGAGGCCACCAAGCAGCGGGCGAGGGAGCAGATCGCGGCGACGACCATCCCCACGTGGGCGGGCTTCGTCGAGGCGCAGATCGGCGACGGTCCGTTCTACGCGGGCGAGCGCCCCATGGTGGTCGACGTGAAGCTCTACATGGGCATGCGCACCTTCCGCCGCGGCGTGATGGACCACATCCCGACCACGGTCTTCGACGCCTTCCCCAAGCTCATCCGGCTCTACGAGGCGCTCGAGGCCCACGGGCCCGTGAAGGCCTGGATCTCCCGCTGACGAATCCCCGCCTCGCGCTCCGCTGGTCTGGACGATGCAATCGCTCCCGTCCGGAACATCCAACAGGAGCGCCCTCCCAATGTCCTCACGAGTGCTGGTCGTCTATTTCTCTCGCAACGGCAGCACGGCGCGCGTCGCGTCGCACCTCGCCAAGGAGCTGGGCGCCGACCTCGACGCCATCGAGGAGCCTCGCTCTCGCTCCGGTCTTGGTGGGTATGTGCGCTCGGCCTTCGAGGCCGTGGCGAAGGGTCTCCCGACCATCCAGACCCGGCATGATCCCCGGGACTACGACCTCGTCGTCCTGGGGACGCCCGTCTGGGGAGGAACGATGGCGTCGCCCGTGCGCTCGTACATCCATGAGCACAACGGATCGCTCGCCAGGACCGCCTTCTTCGTCGTGATGGGCGGGCGCGGCGGCGACGACACCGTGCGGGAGATGCAGATGGCCTGCGGCGTGGGGGCGCGGCCCTCCTGCGTGTTCCGCCAGGAGGAGGTCGAGCACGATCGCCACCTCGCTCGCTGTGAAGACTTCATTCAACGCATCAACGCCGGAGCGATCGGCAAGACCTCCTCGGCCCGCGCGGTCGGCTGAGCGGCGCTGCTCCCTCGGGCACGCGGTGCGCGACCGACGAACGCCTTGCGCCGCAACAAGGCTCTGGCGGTCACGAGGGCACGGCCCAATGGCTCCGCTCTCATTGCACTCGGGAGGACGCCAATGAAGATGGGAATGGTCGTGACGTGTGTCATCGCGCTGTCGACCGCGGCCGGCTGCTCCAGCGCGCTCAGCTATACCCCGCGGGCCGACGCGCTGGCGCCGGGCGCCGACGTGAGGGTGACCGCGGAGGTCGAAGCGGCGCAGAGCCTGACGAGGGTGCGGGTGCGGGCCTCGAACCTCCCTCCGCCCGGGCGGCTCAGCCCCGGTGGCCGCGCCTTCGTGGTGTGGGCGCGAGCGAACGCCAATGTCCCCTGGGGGCGCGTCGGGGCGTTGACCTATGACGAGAGCGGACGGAGCGGCGATTTCACCGGGACCGTGCCCTTCGTCGTCTTCGACCTGATGGTCAGCACGGAGGCCGCCACGGACGTCGCGGCCCCATCGGACAAGGTGCTCATCGCGCAGCACGTCGGGTCGTAGCGAGACGCGCGGCCGCCGGCTGCGAGGAGCGCTCAGGCGTGCGCGTGGCGCATGGAGAGGGAGTCGCGCGCACGCTGAGGGGGCGCCGGGTGGCGGAGGTTCCAGCAGCGGGAGATCTCATTGGAGAAGGTGCCGACATAGCCCATGGCGACGAGGGTCCACGCTGGGAGGAGCACGAGGTTCACCCCGATCATCAGCGCGCAGAACATCCCCACCACGAGCAACATTGGGAAGATCGCGACCGCCAGGACGACCCAGAACGTGGTGCTGTTGGTCATGGAAGTATTCCTCCGCACTGGCAACTATGGGGCGGTCGCCAGGGGCACGCCAGTTCACCATCGGGGGAGCGCCGCGCCGCCGGGCGGACGTTGACAAGGGAGAGCGCTCCGACCGAACCTCCCGCCCGCGATGCGCCTGGGGAGCGGCACGACGGACTCGGGGTTCGGCGCGCCCGGGAAGGTGGGCGGACGCTATGAGCTGCTCGACGTGCTCGGCCGGGGCAGCAACGGCGAGGTGTGGCGGGCGAGGGATCACATCACCGGCGACCACGTCGCGGTGAAGCTCATCAACCCCGACGGGGTCGCGCTCGGGGCGCAGACCCGGCGGGAGATCGCGTCGCTGCGGGCGGTGCAGTTCCCGGGCGTGGTGCGACTGCTCGACGAGGTGCGCGAGGGCAGCCAGTGGTACCTGGTGATGGAGCTCATCCGGGGCGCCCCCTTCCCGGGGAGGGCGCTGCCCGCGACGTGGAGCGACATCGCGGAGCTCACCCGCTCGCTGCTCGAGATCCTGGCGAGGGTCCACGCCGCGGGCGTGATGCACCAGGACATCAAGCCCAGCAACGTGCTGGTGCACGAGGGCCACCCCACGCTCCTCGACTTCGGCGTGGCGTGGGGGGGGCTCTACGACGAGGTGCACGGCGGCGACCGCGCCGGAACGCCCGCGTACATGGCCCCCGAGCAGGTCGAGCGCGGCGTCATCACGTCGGCCACGGACCTGTACGCCCTGGGGACGATGCTCTTCGAGGCGCTGAGCGGGCGCTTCCCCTTCGAGTGCCTCAGCGCCAACCAGATCATGTTCGCCCGCTGCTTCACCGACCCGATCCCGCTCGGGACCTGCGCCGTCGACGCCCCCGGGGCGGTGCTGGAGCTCGTCGACGCGATGATCCAGCGCGACCCCGCGCGGCGTCCGCGCGACGCGCGCGAGGCCCTCGACCGCCTGGCGGGCCATCCCTCGGTCGTCCCACCCGTCGCCCCGCACGACGGCGCGCCGTGGAGCCTCGACGAGCTGCGCGCGATGATCCTCGGGCCGGACCGGATCTTCCACGTCCCCGAGGACGCCGCGGCGGTGCTCTGGTCGCGCACGGGCGGCGAGCGCGCGAAGGTGCAGTCCGAGGTCGACTCCTGGGTGCGGGTGGGCTTCGCTCGTCGTGACGGCGCGCGCATCGTGCTCGACCGCGCGGCGGTCGACCGGCTGACGCAGCCGGATCTGCTGGTGAGCCCGGCGGAGGGGATCACCGAGGCGCACGCCCGGGCGTGGGCGCACGCGGCCACGGCGGACACGCTCCGGCCCGGCACGACGGGGCGCCTCGGGCACCTGATGCTGGCGCTGGCGGCGGGGCGCACGGGCGGGCTCGCGGCGGTGCTGCACGAGGCCATCGCGTCGGCGCGTCGGGCGCTCGCCGACGGGCGCACGGGCCGAGGCCTCGCGGCCCTGGCGGACGCATGGCTCACCGCCAATCGGGTCGGCGAGTCGGTGGCCCCGGAGCTGCTCCGCGAGCTCTTCGCCGTGTGGGCGGAGCTCAGCCTCGTGGACGGCACGCCCGCCGCCATCGACCGGGCGCTCCACGAGCTGGAGCGCGCCCGCTACGTCACGGACGTCGCCGACCTGGAGGCGCTGCTGCATGCCGCGGTGGTGATCCATCGCTCCTCGGCGCGCGCCTTCGAGGAGGCCTCGGCGATGCCGGCCTTCGCCGAGCCGGCGCTGGAGCGATGCCGCCACGCGGTGCGCGCCCAGGCGGCGCGCGTCGGCCCGCTCGACCAGGAGCGGGCCACGGTGGAGTCGCTGCGCGCCTGGGCCGCCTCGACGGGCGACCCGAAGGACCAGGCGGCCTTCGCGAGCTGGGAGGCGTGGACGCTCTACCGCCGCGGGCTCTACGTGGAGGCCGCGGAGAGGCACCTCGCGTCGGCGGCGCTCGACGGGCTCCCGGCCTCGCGGCTCTCGTCCACGGTGGCGGCGGCCTCGGCGCTGCTGGAGGCCTTCCTCCCCGAGCGGGCTCTGGACCTCGCGGAGCAGGCTCGCGCCACCGCCGAGGCGTCGCGGCTGACCTACCTCGAGGCCCGGGCGAGCTGGGTCGAGCGCGCGGCCCTCTATCGCCTCGACCGCACCACGACGCCGGACCTCGCGCTGGTCGAGTCGATGAGGGCGGTGGGCGTCGGGGGCCTCTACGCGATGACCGCGCTCACCGAGGCCGCGGTGGCCTGGCGGGGCGGCGACCCGATGGTCGCGCATGGGCTGGCGATGGCGGCGTGCCGCGAGTGGAGCGCCGCCGGTCGGCGGTGGGCGCCGGACATGGCGCGAGCGCTGGCGCTGGCCTGCGGAGGCGAGGCGCAGCCCGGGGAGGTGGAGACGCTCACGCGCGAGGCGCTGGCGTGCCCGGTGCCGATGGCGGGGCTGCAGGTGCTGGCGCTGCTGGCGCTGGGGCGGCACCCGGCGGGCGCGGTGAGCGAGGAAGACGTCACGCGTCTGGCGGCGCTGGTGCCGACGGAGGTGTGGATGAAGCGGGCGGCGATCCTGTCGACCGACGAGGCGCTCGGCCACCTTCGTGGCCATGGCGCGGGTGCCATGAAGCACCCGGGAAGAGACGAGGAAGCAACGATGGCGAAGCCGAAGATCCAGAACTCGAAGACCGGCAAGGCGACGAAGAAGGCGGCGAAGGAGGCGATGGAGAGGAAGGCGGCGAGCCCGATCAAGCGGCCCATCCCGGCGCCGACACCGAGGTCCTTCATCGTCGACTTCGGGACCTCGGTGATCGAGTACAGCCCGGCCTCGGCCTCGGATGACGTCGGCTCCGAGTGGGACATCGGGGTCTTCGAGATCTACGACGGGACCACCGTGGTGGGCCTGCTGTACGTGACCAACCCCAACAACGACCTCACCCAGACCAAGGAGTACTGGGGGCTCGGGCCGTCCTACATCTGGCCCAAGCAGACCGTGACCAAGACCTTCAAGTACCAGGGGAGCGCGACGCTCACCGCGGCCGTCAGCTCGGTGTCTACCTTCAAGACCGAGTGCGAGAAGATCTGGTCCGCCGGGACCATCACGTACATCAAGTCGACCAACGCCCCGTTCTGATCGACCGGGCGCCTCCCCGCGCCAGGTCAGTCCACCGCCGCGCAGACCAGCGCCAGGCGCTCGAAGGCCTGACCCCCGGCGCGACCTCGCACCAGCACCCTCGCGCAGCAGCTGCCTGGCGCCCCCGTGACGACGCGCGCCCGGAGCCCGTCGGGGTGCGGACGCAACGTGACGACCGCGCTGCGCCTGCGAAGGAGCTCGCCGCCATATCGTCGATCGAGCTCGATAAGCGCCCTCGTGGAGGGCTCGGCGTCGCCCGCCGGGAGCGACGCCCTCAGCGCGTCGAGCTCTCTCGCGTGGCGGCGGCGGAGCGACCCGACGCCGGTGCTCGGGGACGTGACCGTGGCGCGCGCTCGGAGCTCGTCGATGCGTGCGCCCTCCAGGCGGGCGCTCACCAGCACGTCGAGCGGAGCGCCCCCGATGAGCCGCGAGTGCGGCGTCCGGACGTCGACCACCAGGGGCGAGGAGACGAAGCCCGCCGCGGTGTATCGCGAGTGCGAGCGGCGCGCGGTGGCGACCTCGATGTACCAGCGCCCCGGGGCCGGGTCGGCGACGTCGAAGACGACGTAGCCGCGCTCGACGACGCGGCGCACGAAGGAGGCGTCCGGGTGGACCAGCCGGCCGCTCGGGTGCCGCAGCCGAACGGCGATGTCCTCGGGCGACGACGGCGCGGCGGGGGTGAAGCGCAGCGAGGGGTCGTCCCAGGCGCAGGTGAAGCAGGCCCTCGTGGCGGCCGCCTCGACGAAGGCGCCGACGCGGCTCGTGGAGGCGAAGGACGACTCGTTGGCGATGACCCCGTCGTGGGTGATGGCCCCGCGCAGGAAGCCGAACACCACGCCCAGGTCGTCGAGGGTCGGCGAGGAGAAGAAGCGCCCGCCGGAGAGCCCGGCCATCTCCGCGAGCCGCGCCCCGTCGGAGAGCGGTCCCAGCGCGCAGGTGTAGACCCGCACGTCGCCGGGGAGGGCCTCCACCGCGTCGACGCCCCACGCCCGCGTGGCGTCGCTACGGCGGCAGCCCTTGTTGTCCTCGCCGTCGGAGACGAAGACCACCGCGCGCTCGTGGTCGCCGCTCTCGAAGAGCCCCTGCGCGAGCTCGATCGCCCGACCCATGTACGTGCACCCGCCGAACGCGAGATCCATCACGCGCGCCTTCGCCTCGTCGAGGACCCCTTGGCCGTCGACGGGCACGAGGGTCGGCGTATCCACGGCGGGGTAGCGCACCGTGGCGTCCGAGTTGAAGTCCACCAGCCCGATGCGATCGCCGGGGCGCAGCAGGTCGATGAGCTGCTGCGCGACCCGGAGCGTCGGCTGGTCGTAGCCCGCGCTCACCATGCTGCCCGAGGTGTCGAGGGTCAGCACCACCTGCACCGGCTCCGTCGTCACCGGCTGCGCGTTCTCCACCACCAGGGCGAAGTCCTGCCACGGGCTGGCGTCGCTCGGGCGCCTCGCGTTGTGGGTGACCGAGGTCGCCACCACCCTCACGACGTAGGTGCCCTCGGCGGCCTGGAGGTAGACGCACTCGACGTTGTTCACGTCGTCGACGTAGGCGCCGGACGGCGTCCATCCGTCGACGAAGTGGTTGCCGTGCCAGGTGACCGATCCGTCGTCGAGGGCGAGCTCCAGCGAGAGCTTGTTGACGAGCGCCCGGGCGGCGGACGAGGAGCCCGGCGCGTCGGTGTAGACCAGGGTCACCCGGAGGGGACGACCCGCGTCGACGACGCTGACGCGCATCGTGAAGGACTGGTTGCTCGCCTCGAAGGCGACGCGCTGGTCGACGAAGAGTCGCGGGCCTCGATCGGAGCCCGGGGACTGGAGCAGCACCGTGGGGAGGTTCGCCCGGCCCCAGCCCTGCTGCGGGTCGGGGACATGCCCGATGAGCGAGGTGGCGGGGGGCCCGACCTCGCCCCCGACGCAGTCCACGGCGCCGCTGATGAGGAGCGCCTTGAGCATCGCCGGGCTCGGGTCGCCGCCCCCGGTGCGATCACGCCACCACTGGACGTAGAGCGCGCAGAGGCCGCTCACGTGCGGCGCCGCGAGGGAGGTCCCCGCGACGGCGATGTATCTCCCGGGGAAGACCTCGATGCCCACGGTCGACGCGGACATCGAGTGCGTCGAGGTGATGTACATCCCGGGCGCGACGACGGTGGGCAGCAGCCGCCCGTCCTTCGCGGGGCCGACGCTGCTCTTGAGGGCGAGCGAGCGGAGGTCCGACGAGAAGTCGAGGTCGCCCAGGCGTCCGGCGACGGTCGCGCCGACGGTGATGACGTTCTTGGTCTCCCAGGGCACCTCGACGGTGCCGCGGTCCAGCTCCCCGGTGGGGTTGCTGTTTCCCAGCGCGGCGACGATGGCCAGCGGCACCCCGGTGTCGTCGTCGAGCGCGTCGCGCACGGCGCGGTCGTAGGTCTTCGAGCGGCTGGTGTAGCCCTGGTCGAAGAGCGACGAGCCGTCCTCCTCGTGCTGGGACCAGCTGTTGTTGGCGACGCTCACCGAGCGAGCGCCGAGGCGACGGGCGCGGTCGAGGTCGTCGGCCGCGTTGGGGTTGCCCCGGTTGATGGGGTTGAGGCTGCCGAAGGACGCCCCCGGCGCGACCCCGAGGCCGTAGAGGAAGCCGTCGGCGTCGAGGTCGGCGGTCGAGGGGTGGCCGACCGCGGCGCCCGCGACGTGGGTCCCGTGTCCGATCCGGTCGGTCGGGAAGGTGCCGCTGGTGAGGTCCTCGAAGAACAGTCCGCGACCCCGGAGGGCGGCGTGCAGCGTGGGGTCGTCGTTGGTGTCGATCCCGGAGTCGACGAAGCCGATGAGCACCCCGGCGCCGTCCAGCGAGAGGGCGGTCAGCACGTCGCCGTAGCCGGCGACGGGCTGCGTGTCCGGAGGCAGCGCGGCGTCGAGCCTTCCGCCGACGATCGCCGCCGAGCGCTCGTCGAGGGGCAGGTCGGGCCCGGCCGCCTCGATCATGTACACCGCGGGGTGCCGGAGGAGCTGCGGGAGGCGCGCGACGTCGAGGGTCGCCTCGATCTCGCCGGGGCCGACGATGGCGTGCGCCACCTCCGCGCCACGGACCTCCAACAGCAGCCCGAGGACCTCGTCGACCGCGGCGACGGGAAGCACCTCGATGCGGACCGGTCGCGTGCCGGTGGCGCCATCGAGCGAGGGGTGGAGTCGATAGGCGGGCTGCATGGGCCCGCACCAGGCGACGAAGTCCATCCGGGCCACGACGGCCGCCGAGGCGGCGGGCATGAGCGCCCAGAGGCCGTACGGGGGAATCGGGAGGAGCTGCGTGGCGCCCGCGGCGCGGATCGCGTCGAGCCACGAGGCGGTGAGCGGCCCCTCGAGCTGGAGGATCCAGTGGGTCCACGCCGGCTCGTCCGCCGACTGGATGGTCAGGTCGGGCGAATGGTCCGGGAGGCCCTGGGACAGGTCGAGGGTGACGGCGGCGAGCCGCAGCAGGTGGCGGTCCCGCAGCGGGCGCGCGCGGAAGCCGCGGGCCTCGAGCGAGTCGAGCGACGAGGACGGCGCGACCATGTACCCGTCGGGGTGATCGCGAAGGATGCGCAGGCCCGCGTCGAGGATCCTCGCTCGGAGCGCGTCGCCCGGGCCCACGGCCCCCGATGGGATGTGGGCGGTGATGAAGTGAAGGTCTTCGAAGGAAGCGGGCATGTCACGGCTCCTCGCGATGGAGTGCGCTCAGATCGTCCAGGACGGCGTGCCACTCTCGTCTCAGGTACGTTCGCGCGACCTCCGGCCGCAGCGCCTCTTCGAGCAGCGGGAACACGCTGGCCGGGGTGAGCGGCGCCCGGCCGACGGCGGGGAGCGTGAGCTGTTGCGGGGCCCAGCGTCGGGGCTCGACGGCGTCGTCGTCGAAGCCCTGGTGCAGGTGCCGCACGACCTCCTCGATGGCGCTCCAGGGCAGCGGGCGCGACCGGCGCCGCGCCCAGGCGGCCACGAAGCGCAGCCCGCGCAGGACGTCGTATTCGTAGAAGCGGGGGAAGGCGGGGGTGAGCCAGCTCTCCTCGATGAGGCCGCCCCGGCTCAACGAGCGGCAGAGCCGACGCTGGAGGAGGTAGTCCGCCCCGGCGTCCAGGGCGGCCGTCTCTTCCGGCGTGAAGGGCCGCGCGGTGTGATGGAGCAGCGCCTCGAGCGGAGGGAGCGTCGAGACCATCGAGCTGCGCGGCGTCGGCCGGGTGTAGGCCGCCTCGTCGCAGTTGAGCCCGCCGTCGGGGAGCTGGTAGCGGAGGATCCAGTCGCGAGCGCCCGGAAGGGCCTCGTCCATGGGCCTGCCGCAGGCCGCCAGCACCTGGAGCATGCAGCCCAGGGCGCAGTGGCAGAGGATCTGGCGATGGGGATCGATGCCGGGCGGCAGCTCGTCCCCGACGAGGGGGAAGGTGGGGAGGTAATGGGTCTGTAGCGCCGAGGCCATGGCCTGCGCCATCGCCGCGGGGATCATCGGGCTCAGGCCGAGCTCGTGGAGCAGCGCCATGTGCCACCAGGGGGAGTCCCACTTCGGCCAGTAGGGATCGAGCGCCAAGCTCGCCAGGGCCGCTGGCGAAGCGAGGTAGTCGAGCGTCGCCTGGACGGCCTCCGGCGAGACCTGGACGTCATGGTGAGCGGGTGGTGGCGCCGAGAGCAGCTCGGACAGGTTCATGGTCATCCTCGAAGGGGCCCTGTAGCCCGCGAGCGAGGGCGGCGTCCACGCAGCTCCCTGAGCCACCGGGCGCCCCCCCAGCGCCGCTGCTCAGTCCGTCGTATGCGCCGGGAACGACGCCCCCATCACCATCGGCGCCACGATGCTCACCCGCCCGTTGCCGCCTTCGCCCGCTGCGTAGTCCCGCGCCGTCGCCCCGCAGAACCCGCCGCCGCCGCCGTGCGCCCGCACCCCCGGCCCCGGCATCGCCGTCGCCTGCAGCACCGTCGCGCTCACCAGCGCCGTGAGCCGCACCGCGCCACCGCCACCACCACCGCCTCCGCCCATGCCCGCCCCGACACCGCCGCAGTCGTTCTGGTGCCCGTCCTCGCCGTCGCCGCCGTTGGCCCGCACCTCGCCGAGGCCCATCAGCAACACGCTCGACGCGCGCACCATCACGATCCCTCCGCCGTGCCCGCCGCCCCCTGGGAACGACCCGTCCTCATCTGCTCCCCCTTCGCCGCCCGCTCCCCCGAAGAGCGCCACGCCCGACAGCGAGGCCACGCCGGAGGTCCCGCCACCCGCGCCCGGAGGGATCGGGTTCGCCTCCGCGCAGGCCCCGAAGGTGCCCGCCGATCCGGGCTCGCCCGGGGTCGCGTGTCCGCCGCCGCCCCCGGAGGCGCAGTCCTGCCCCGCGCCGCCTCCGCCTCCGCCCGACTGGTTGGCCGTGATGTTGGCCGTCCCCCGACCGCGCTCGCTCTCGCCCGCGACCCCTCGCATGCAGCGGTACACCGGGGTCACCGCGCAGGTCCGGCGGTTGCCGCGGAAGCCTCTGCCCGTCACGTCGATCGCTCCCGCCACGCTCAGCTGGCCCGTCGCGTCGAAGGCCATGATCCCGCCGGAGCTGCCGTCCCACGCGGGGGCCGTCACCGTCGCGCCCGCGTTGATCGTCACCGCGGTGTACTCCAGCACCCGCACCACCTGCGCGTGGCTGGTCGCGTCGGTCACGTACGCGTTGCGCAGCGGCGCCGTCAGCGTGAGCGTCGCGCCCGCCACCGAGGCCACGCGCGCGTACTCGTAGTGCCCCACGGAGCCGACCGCCGCCTGCGTCTGGTGCAGCAGCACCGACTGGCCCGCGGCGAACACCCCGGCCACGTTGCTCAGCGTCACCGTCATCGACCCGGCCGCGCCCGCCGCGCCCGCGCGCACCGTCCCGATCACCTGGTCGGCGGTGGCCACGAGCGGGCCGTCGGAGCCGGTCCCGTACTGGCAGGCTCCCGCCGCGCAGGTCTGCCCCGCGCCACACGCGTGACCGCACGCGCCGCAATTCGCCGCGCTGGTGCGCACGTCGACCTCGCACCCGTTGGCCGCCATCATGTCGCAGTTGGCGTAACCGTCCGAGCACGTCCCCACCGCGCACGCCCCCGCCGCGCAGGCCGGCGTCGCGTTGGGCAGCGAGCACGCCATCCCGCACCCGCCGCAGTGCGCGACGGTGACGCGGGTGTCGACCTCGCAGCCGTTGGCCGCCATCGCGTCGCAGTTGCCGAAGCCCGTCGCACAGCTCGCCAGCGAGCACGCGCCGGTCGCGCACGCCGCCGTCGCGTTGGCGAAGGAGCAGGCGGTCGCGCAGGTTCCGCAGTGGGTGACGGTGGTGCGGGTGTCGGTCTCGCAGCCGTTGTCGGCCATGCCGTCGCAGTCGCCGAAGCCCGCCATGCAGGTGAACCCGCACGCTCCCGCCGCGCAGGTCGCGGTCGCGTTGGCGCGGGTGGGACAGGCGTTTCCGCACGCCCCGCAGTGCGCGAGGCTGGTCGCCGTGTCGGTCTCGCAGCCGTTGGCCGCCATCATGTCGCAGCTCGCGGTCGCGCCCGGGCAGCCGGTGACCGTGCACCGTCCCGCGACGCAGTCCGCGGTGCCGCTCGCGGCGGTGCAGGCCATCCCGCAGCCGCCGCAGTGGGCGAGGCTCGTCTGCGGATCGACGCACGCGCCCCCGCAGCACGACTGACCCGACGGGCACGCCTGCGTCGCGCTGCACCCGGCGACGCACGCGCCCGCCATGCACACCTGCCCCGCGGGGCACGCGCTGTCGCCGGTACAGCCCACGTCCGCGGGCGGCGCGCCGGTGTCCGTGGTCCCGCCGGAGTCGGTGGTTGCGCCGGAGTCCTTCGCGGCGACGTCCATCTCCGTCGCGACGTCCGAGGGCGTCGCCCCGGTGTCCTCCACCGCTCCCGCGTCGGTGGCGGTCGAGCTGTCGCCGCATCCCGCGGCGAGCATCGCCACCAGCGGGAGCGCCGACCGTACCCATGACTTCATCTGGATCATCGTGGACTCCTCCGCGCCTCTCGGCGCCTCTTCACCCGTAGCGGACCTGCACGTGCTCGATGAGCGAGCGCAGCGCGCGCTTCACCCCTTCGGTGGTGGCGTGCTTCACCAGGGCCCAGCCCTCGCCCTCGTAGCCCTCCGCACGGGGCGCGCCCACCTTCGGGGCGCGCATCTCCACCAGCGCGTCGCCCGCGGCCGCCACGGCGTCGTCGACGCCCTGCACCGAGGCCACCCTCGCGCCTCGGCCCTGTCCCCGGAAGAACGCCGCCCCCGCGGCCCAGCGCCTCGCCTTCGGGGCGAAGCGGTCGAAGGCGA
>CBIHPK010000206.1:0-12564 GCA_966211675.1 uncultured Myxococcaceae bacterium | reverse complement strand
GAACTTGTTGACGAAGATGTTGTCGCCGACGTTGAGCGTCGGATACATCGACGGCGACGGGATCTTGAACGCCTCCACCACGAAGGCGCGCACCCCGAGGGCGACGAGGACGGCCACGCCGATGGCCTCGACGTACTCCCGGGTGGTGCCCTTGCGCACGCTGGAGAGGTGCTGCTCCATGGCGACGTCGAGGGCGCGCACGGCCTTGGCGGCGCGCGGGGCGTCCTTGGCGGCGAGGGCGTCATCGATGGCGGCGCTGGCGTCGGTGAGCGCGGTCTTGGCGGACCCCTGGACCTTGGCCTTCTTCGAGAGGCGCTCGAGCTCCTTCTGGAGTTCGTGGGCCTCGGAGGTGATGGTGCGGAGGTCCATCACCCCGAGGCCGCGGGCGCCCATGACCCGGTCGCGGATGCCCAGCACGACCACCTCGAGCACCGCGAAGGCCAGCAGGTACTGCCAGGGCGCCGCGTCGTCGATCACGTGGAGGAGGGCGAGGGACTGCACCAGCGCGACGGCCAGCGCGGCGGGGATCACGAAATACCAGGCCGCGTACCAGACCCGATCCTGCACTGTGGGGGAGCTCATCGACACCTCGCGCGGGGAATGACCGGGCGGCCTATCACTCGATCTTGAGGATGGCCAGAAAGGCCTCCTGCGGGATGTCCACGGAGCCGACGGACTTCATGCGCTTCTTGCCCTCCTTCTGCTTCTCGAGGAGCTTGCGCTTGCGCGAGATGTCGCCGCCGTAGCACTTGGCGGTGACGTTCTTCCGGATGGCGCCGATGGTCTCCCGGGCGATGATCTTGCCGCCGATGGCCGCCTGGATGGCGACCTCGTACTGCTGCCGCTGGATCACCTCCTTCAGCTTGGAGGCCAGGTCGCGCCCCCGCTTGTGCGACTTCTCCTTGTTGAGGATCACGCTCAGCGCGTCGACCGGCTCGCCGTTGACCAGCATGTCGACGCGGACGAGGTCGCCCTCGCGGTAGCCGATGAGCTCGTAGTCCATGGAGGCGTAGCCCTTGGAGGCGCTCTTGAGCTTGTCGAAGAAGTCGAAGAGTACCTCGTTGAGGGGCATCTCGTAGGTGAGGATCACGCGCTCGGGCCCGTTGTAGGTCATCCCGATCTGGGTGCCGCGACGGTCCTGGCAGAGCTGCATGATGGTGCCGACGCTGGAGGCCGGGGTGTGCAGCGTGACCTTGAGGAAGGGCTCGTCGATGGCGAGGATGCGCCCCGGGTCGGGGAGGCGCGAGGGGTTCTCGACGTCGATGGTGTCGCCGTTACGGAGCCGCACCCGGTAGACCACGCTGGGGGCCGTGGTGATGAGGTCGAGGTTGTACTCGCGCTCCAGGCGCTCCTGGATGATCTCCATGTGGAGCAGCCCCAGGAAGCCGCAGCGGAACCCGAAGCCGAGCGCGTCGGAGGTGTCCGGGTCGAAGCGGAACGAGGCGTCGTTGAGCCGGAGCTTCTCGAGCGCGTCGCGCAGGGCGGTGTAGTCCACGCTGTCCGTCGGGAAGATGCCCGCGAACACCATGGGCTTGACCTCCTTGTAGCCGGGGAGGGCCTCCGTCGCGCGCTTCTTGGCGTGGGTGATGGTGTCGCCGACCTTGGTGTCGTGCACCGACCGGATGTTGGCCGCGAGGAAGCCCACCTCGCCCGGGCCGAGCTCGCTGAGGGCGATCGGGTGCGGGGTGAAGACGCCGATCTCGGTGACCTCGTACTCCCGCTGGGTGGCCATCAGGTAGACCTTGTCGCCCTTGCGGAGGGTGCCCTCCATCACGCGCACGACCACCACGGCGCCGCGGTAGCTGTCGTACCAGCTGTCGAAGAGGAGGGCCCGCAGGGGGGCCTTCGGGTCGCCGACCGGCGGGCGCACCTTCTTCACGATCGACTCGAGGATGTCCTTGATGCCGATGCCGGTCTTGCCCGAGGCGAGCACGGCCTCGGTGGCGTCGATGCCCACGACGTCCTCGATCTCCTGCCGGGTGCGATCGGGGTCGGCGCTGGGCAGGTCGACCTTGTTGAGCACGGGGATGACGTTGAGGTTGGCCTCGACGGCCAGGTAGACGTTGGCGAGGGTCTGGGCCTCGACCCCTTGGGTGCAGTCGACCACCAGCAGGGCGCCCTCGCACGCCGAGAGCGAGCGAGAGACCTCGTAGGTGAAGTCGACGTGTCCGGGGGTGTCGATGAGGTTGAGCTGGTAGAGCTGCCCGTCGTCGGCGGTGTAGTGGAGCCGGACGTGCTGGGCCTTGATGGTGATCCCGCGCTCGCGCTCGATGTCCATCTTGTCGAGAAACTGCTCGACGCGCTCGCGCGCCGAGAGGGCCCCGGTGAAGTCGAGGATGCGATCGGCCAGCGTGCTCTTGCCGTGGTCGATGTGCGCGATGATGGAGAAATTGCGGATGTGCTGCGGTTCAGTCGACATGTTCAGCCGACCGGCGTCCTAGCAGATTTCCGCGGAGGGTGAGTGACCGACTGATCAGGTGGGGCGACGCGACGGCCCGTTGTCGACGAGCGGGAGCTGGCCGGGGAGCTTCTCGCGATGCTTCTGCAGGACCATGTCGATGCCCTCGCGGATGAACTCCGCCATGGGCACCTTGGTGCGCTCGTTGAGGAGCTTCAGCAGCTCGAGCTGCTCGGGCTCGATGTAGATCGTCGTCGAGACCTTCTTGCGCGGCATGGCCCTTCGTCCCGCAGCGATCGGTTGCTGTGGCACCCCTTCATCCTTGTTGAGGGGGAGATTTGCAATCGCGGCGCTTCCGAGCTTTTCGTCCACGATGAACATCTCCACCACCCAGGGAACGGGTTACCAATGGCTGTACCCTACGATGCGGGTAGGTGCACCGTCAACGCGATCTTCCATCGCCAGACGACAGGCGGGTGACTTTCCAGGTTTTGACCGTGCCGAGGGGGTCTGGCGGGAGAGTCTTGCAAGATCTCGGGGGGAATGGCAGGCGCGCTTGCCCTGGGCGCATGGGGGTCTTTACAGTACAGGCTCCGCGATGGGCGCGGCCGATGGGGTCTGCGACGTGGACGGAGCGAGTGAATGACGGAGCGGGTACGGGTGGCGGGGGCAGCGATCGCGGTGTTGTTCCTGGGGTGTTCGGGCGACGGGGCGTCCGGTAGCGGGCGTCGGTCGAACGAGAGCGCGGCGGCGCAGCGGGAGCCTCGCAGCGCCCCGATGCCCCACGAGGACTGCGTGACGGGCACCAACATCTCCTCACTGGACGTGAACGGTGACGGCCAGGTGGATATCCGGACGGAGATGTCCGACGGCCGGCCCCGGTGCCGCGAGACCGACGCCAACTTCGACGGCCGGGTGGACATCTTCCGGTGGTTCGACCCCAGCGGCCAGGTGACGAGGGTCGAGGAGGACTACGACTTCGACGGCCGCATCGACGTGGTGGCGACCTTCGCGGGGGGCGTCCTGGCGAGCGACGTCATGGACACCAACTTCGACGGCCTCACGGACACCTGGCGCACCTACCGGGGAGGGCGCGTGGTGGAGCTTCGCCGCGACGCCGACGGCGACGGCCGGGTCGACACCTGGGAGCGCTTCGACGACACGGGCCGGGTGATCTACTCGGCCACGGACGCCAACCGCGACGGCACCCCGGACGAGGACGACGCAGGAACTCCAGCGCCCGCGGCCGATGGCGGGACGACCGTGGTGAGCACCGTCGCGACCACCCCGACTCCTCCTCCTCCGCCGCCGACCGCGGCGGCCGACGGCGGGGTCGCGGGCGGCGCTCAGAAGGGTGGCAGGCGATGAAGAGATGGGCAGCCATTGGGGCGCTCGTGGCGCTCGGGTGTTCGTCGTCGACGACGAACGCGCGGCGGCTGGTGCTGCGCAACGCGACGGGGATGCAGACCGCCACCGCGCACGAGGACCGGAGCCGGTGTGACGCCACGCGGCCGGGGCGGTCGTCGAGCGAGTACGACACCAACAGCGACGGCGTACCGGATGTGAGGAAGGTGTTCCAGACGGTGGGCGAGGCGTCGGAGGTGCACTCCGTGCTCGTGTGCCGCGAGGTCGACCTGAACCACGACGGCAGCAAGGACGTGTTCCGCTTCTACAACGACGAGGGCCGCACCCTGCGAGAGGAGGAGGACCGTGACTTCGATGGTCGCATCGACGTGATCACGTACTTCGAGGGCGGCGACGTCGTGCGTCGGGAGTTCGACACCAACTCCGACGGCATGGTCGACATGCGCCTCTACTTCCGCGATCACCGCGCGTTCCGCGCCGAGCGGGAGCTGCAGGCCGACAGCAGCCCGGACTTCCACGCGGACTACTGGGAGTTCTTCGACACCCACGGCAACATCGTCCGCATCGGCTGGGACTACGACCACGACGGCCGCGCCGACCGCTGGGACCGCATCGACCGCCTCGCTCCGCAGCGCCCGCAGGCGAGCGCTCAGCAGCCCTCGTCGCAGCCCGCTCCGCCGCCCGGCACCCCGACTGCGGCACCGACCGCGACCCCGACTGCGACCCCGGCTCCGACCCCGGCGCCGATGGCTCCGGCCCCGGCTCCGACCGCCGCCGGTTCGAGCGTGACCCCGTGACCACCACCAAGGGTGAGCGCCTCCAGAAGGTGCTGGCGCGCGCTGGCGTCGCCTCGCGCCGTCACGCCGAAGAGCTGATCACGGCCGGGCGCGTCCGCGTCAACGGCCGCGTGGTGACCGAGATGGGCGTGCGGGTCGACCCCCGCCGCGACAAGGTCGAACTCGACGGCAAGCGGCTGGTCTCCGAGCCGCTGGTGCACGTCGTGATGCACAAGCCCCGCGGCGTGATGACGACCCTGAGCGACCCCGAAGGTCGACCCACGGTGGCCGACATCCTCAAGAACCTCCCCGCCCGCGTGTACCCGGTGGGGCGGCTCGACTTCCATACCTCGGGCGTGATGCTGGCCACCAACGACGGCGACCTGGCGCAGGCCCTGTTGCACCCGCGCAAGTCGGTTCCGAAGACCTACGTGTGCAAGGTGCGAGGGGTGGTCACCGACCTCCAGCTGGACAAGCTCCGCGAGGGCGTGATGCTGGCCCCCTCGGAGAGCGACCCCGGCGAGACGCCTCGCAAGACCCTGCCGGCGGACGTGAAGCTGCTGCGCCACACGCCGTCGATGGTGTCCGACGAGCGCGGCGAGCCGATCAACGACGGCGCGACGTGGATGGAGGTGACGCTCCGCGAGGGGCGCACCCGGCAGATCCACCGCATGGCGGAGGCGGTCGGGCTCTTCGTGATGCGCCTCGCCCGGCTCTCCTTCGCGGGCATCACCGCGGAGGGTCTGCGCCCCGGTGAGAAGCGCTCGCTGACGGACGACGAGGTCACGCTGCTCCGTCGCGAATACCTGCGCCCCGCCGAGGCGGCGGCGTTCAGCAAGGGCCACGACGGCGACTATCCCGAGGAGGCTGACGCCGACGCCGAGGCCGAGCCGACGCCGAAGCCGGCTCGCAAGCGGGTGGTCAAGCGACCAGGCGGTCAGGCCGGGCGCGCCGTCGGCGAGAGCGTGAGCCGTGCGCGGGAGACCGCCGCGGGGACCACGCGCACGACGAAGGCTCCGGCGGGCGCGACGCGGCGAGAGACCAAGGCCCCGGCGGGTCGCGGTGCGCCGAAGCCGGGCGGCTCGGCGCGCGGGTCGGTCGCCGCCGCAGGCTCCAAGAGCGGAGGCCGTGGAGGCCGTCGCGGAACGAAGTGAACATTTTCGTTGACGGTCGAAGGGGAGGGCGATAGAAGCCGCCATCCCTGACGCGGGGTGGAGCAGCCTGGTAGCTCGTCGGGCTCATAACCCGAAGGTCGTAGGTTCAAATCCTGCCCCCGCAACAACCGCTGTATACGGCCGGACCCGGAGTAAGACCCGGGTCCGGCCGTAACGCATTTGGGCCCAGCAGAGCGACCATCGGCAGGAACTCCCCGCGGGCCACGAAGGTGCCGTCGGGCTGGGGCTCCAGGCGCAGGGTCCCGTTGCGGAAGTAGCGCCGAAGCTCCTCGCGACCACGGAGGGGGTCCTCCGCGAGGCGGGCCTCGAGGTCGAAGACCCGCGCGATCACCTCGTCGGGCGTGGGGAGCTTGATCGGCACCCGCGCCTCCTCTTCGAGCGCCACGATGGCGGCCTTCTCGTCCCGGGCCTGGGTCTCGAGGTCGTTGAGCGACTGCACGACGTACGTCGAGTGGTTGCCGTCCGCGATGAAGCTGACGAGCTCCCGGATCTTGTTCTCGGTCTTCGCGAGCCGGTCCCGACGCCGCAAGAGCTCCGCCCCGTGATCGAGCGCCGCCGCGCCCAGGCGCTCGACCACCTCCCGCCGCACGAACTCGATGCCCTCCGACGAGAGGAGCGCGCCGCGGATCGCTTCGAGGAGGCGCATCCGTACGACGCTCTCCTTCACCGAGTGGCAGCTGTCGCAGACGCCCCGCTTGAAGTTGCTCCCGCAGCGGTAATACCGGGACGACGAGCCGCCCACGATCACCATCGACGCGCTGCAGCGATCGCATTCCAGCAGCCCCGAGAACAGGTAGGCGTTCTGTCGGCCGGGAACCGATCGGCCCTTGGGCTCGCCATCCACATCGCGCGTGTACGTGGTGCGGACGACCGCCAGCCGAGCGTGCGCCGCCTCCCAGCGCTCGTCGTCGATGACCCGTAGCTCGGGGCGCTTCATGCGCATCACGTCGGCCTCGGCGCGCTTCCGCGGCATGCGGCGGTTGGTGCCCGGCACCTTCACCCACTCGCGCTCCTTGAAGCTCCAGCGGCCGATGTAGCTCTCGTTGTGCAAGATGCCGCGGATGGTCGAATCCACCCAGCCCTTGCGGCGGTGCCTGGTCTTCGCGCGCGGTGGCGGCACGGCCTCGGCGTTGAAGAGCTTGGCGATGCCCGCGAGCGAACGTCCCGCGATGTACGCGTCGAAGACCCGCCGAACGATCGCGGCGCCCTCCTCGTCGATCATGATCCGATGGGAGATCACCTTGCCCTCAGCGTCGTGCACGGGCTCGCTTCGGTACCCGATCGGCAGCCCGCCGGTGGAACAGCCCGCGAGGGCGCGCCCCTCCAGACCTCGCAGCGTCTTGTCCCGGAGGTCGTCCAGGAACATGTCCGCGAGGAGGTTCTTGACCGTGAACGAGAGCTTCGCGCCGCGGACCGAGGTGTCGATGCCGTCGGACACGCCGATGAGCGGGACACCGAGGTACTGCAGCTCGCGGAAGACCATCGCGCCGTCGGCGAAGTCGCGCGTCACCCGCGAGATGTCCTCCGTGAGGATCACGTCGATCTCGCGGTTGCGCGCCTTGACCTTCGCCATCATCGCCTCGAACGCGGGGCGGTTCAGGCTGGCGCCGCTGATCGCGTGGTCGGCGAACACCAGCGCGGGGTCGAACGTTCCGCCGAGCCGCTCGAGGTGGACGCGCACCCTTCGGACCTGGTCCTCGATGGACGCCTCGCGTTGGCCGTCGCTGGAGTACCGCGCGTAGATCGCGGGCCGAAGGCCCCGCAGGGACTTCAGCGCATCCATCGCGTACTGAAGGGCCGCAATCCCCGCACGGTCAACGTGTCCATCTCGGCGCTGCGCTTCCTCTTCGGCACGACGCTCCAGCGGCCTGACGTCATGGCGTCGATCCGAAGGGTCCTCACGCGCAACCGCCAGCCCGACGTTCCCAGTGGAAGCCAGGTCGCGGCGATCCTTGGGCACGCGCGCAACGCCAAGGACCGCGCGATGTTCATGCTGCTCTACGGCGCGGGGCTGCGCGTCTCCGAGATGCTCGCGCTCGTGGCTGGGGACATCGACAGCCAGCGCATGGTGATCCACGTGCGCGACACCAAGAATCGCCACGATCGAATCGTCCCGCTGCCGCCCTCGGCGCTGGAGGCGCTGCGCACCTACTGGCGAGAGACTCGCCCGAAGGGGAAGTTGCTCTTCGCCAGTCCCTATCGTCCGGCGCGGGACCATGCGCTGACGCGCGCGGCGGTGCAACTCTCCCTGCGGGCGGCGGTCGAGCGCGCGGGCCTCACGCTCCACGTCTATCCCCATCTCTTGCGCCACGCGTTCGCGACGCACCTGCTGGAGATGGGCACCGACCTGCGCACCGTGCAGATCCTGCTGGGGCATCGGTCGCTGCAGAGCACGGCCCGCTACACGCACCTCTCCGAGGCGCGACGCGCGACGCTGCGCAGTCCGCTCGACCTGCTCAACACCGAGGAGGGCAAGCGCCTCGGGTAGCGGCCCGTGGGGGCCGCCCTCGAATGCCCCGAGCGCCCGCGTGACGACACCACCACGCGGGTGCAGATGGGCGACCTCGTGCGCGTCTTCGCCGACGCGCTGCGGGAGACCTGTGCGCTCACGAGCGCGCAACACGAGGTGCTCATCGCGCTGTCCCGCTGCCGAACCGCGGCGCTCGGCGGCCACCTCGCAGTGTGCGACACCTGCGGCCACGCGACGCCGGTCTACAACTCGTGCCGCAACCGGCACTGCCCGAGGTGCCAGAGCCTCGACCAGCATCGCTGGCTCGAAGCGCGCCGTGAACGCATCCTGCCGACGCGGTACTTCCACGTCGTCTTCACGCTGCCCGAGGCGCTGCGGGAGATCGTTCGGTACAACCGCACGGCGCTCTTCGCGATGCTCTTTCAGGCAGCGTCGCAGACGCTCCTTGCGCTGGCGCGCGATCCTCGACGCCTCGGCGCGCTGCCCGCGATCACGATGGTGCTGCACACGTGGACGCGCGAGCTGCTGTTTCATCCCCACCTCCACGCGGTGGTGAGCGCGGGCGGTCTCTCGCCCGACGGCGCGCGCTGGGTGCCGACGAAGGGCGACTACCTCTTCCCGGTCAAGGTGATCGCGAAGCTCTTCCGCGGGAAGCTGCGCGCGGCGCTGATTGAGGGCCTCGCGTCGGGCGCCGTCACGCTGCCGCCGAACAGCACGCCCGATGTGCTCGATCAGCTCCGCACCGCCCTCTACCGCACCGACCGGGTGGTCTACGCCAAGGCGCCTTTCGGCGGCGCCGAGCAGGTGTACGCGTACCTCGGTCGGTACACCCACCGCGTTGGCATCTCGAACGCTCGCCTCCGCACGATGGACGAGCGCGGCGTGACCTTCGCCACGAAGGGCGGCGGGCAGTGCACGCTGCCGGGCGTCGAGTTTCTCCGGCGCTTCGTCGACCACGTGCTCCCCAAGGGCTTCACGCGCATCCGGCACTACGGGCTGCTCGCGCCCTGCCACGCGACGACCACGCTGGAGCGGGCGCGCGTGCTGCTCACGCCGAAGCCGAGCACGACCACGCCGAAGCCGACGGCGGTCGGCCCTGGTGCCTCGCTGCCGAGCGTCGAGACCGCGCCGCCGACAGGCACCGCGCCGCATCTCGGGTCACCCATCCAAGCCCTCACGAGGTCGCGCCGACAGGTCGCGGTCGCTGGTGGCCCGGCCGACTGCACCGCTGCGAGTGCAGCCGTGGACCGATGGCCAACCCTACGCCACCACGGGCTTCTTCTCCTTCAGCCGCTCGACCTCGTGCGCGATCATGTCGCTGCCCAGCGCGCTCCCGCCGCGCGAGTCGACGTACAGCACCACCGCGCCCAGCCTCGGGTTGGCCCTCGCCGCCCTGATCGCCGCGCCCACCCGCCGCGCGTCGGCCACGCCGCTCATGGTCGACTGCGACGACGACACGATCGCCCCGCGCACCTCGACCACGCCCACGCGCGGCCCGTCCCACACCCCGTCGAAGCGCATCACCCGGCTCAGCGCCAGGTACATCGCCGCCTTCACCGGCTTCGGCTTCGCCCCCTCCGAGCCGGTGAGGTGCCCCGGGAGCTCGTCCTCGTAGGCCATCGCGTCGACGAGGCCCTCGCGCACGGCGTCGGGGGCGCGGTACGGGCTGTTCTCCACCAGGGCCTTCGCGCGGTTCTCGTCGACGTTGCGGCCGTCGGCCATCGCCCCCACCAGCGCCGCGTGCAGCCGGTCGAGCAGCGCGTTCAGCTGCTGCCGGTTGGCCTCGGAGTAGCCGTCGCGGCTGAACTGCTCCGCCGCGCTCTTGAACTCCTTGCGCGCGTACACCTCGGCCTCGAGGCCCCCGCGCTCGAGCAGCGCCCGCACGAAGGTCGTCTGCGCCGCGTAGCCTAAGGGGGCCAGCGACGACTGCGGCGTGAGCAGGATCTTGTCCGCCGCCAGCGCCACGAAATACTCCCGCGTGGTCGCGCCGTCGGGCATCCACGCCACCACCCGCTTGCCCGCCGAGCGCAGCCCCTGGATCACCTCGCGCAGGCCCGTCGCCACCGCGCTGCCGCACTCGAGCGCCTCGACCCTCAGGAGCACACCGTCGACGTTGGGGTCGGCCGAGATCGCCTCGGCGAGCTCGCGCAGCACCGTGAGGGTGAGCACCGGCTTCGGGGGCGCTCCCCGCAGGATGATCTGCATCGGGTGCGAGAAGCGCGAGAAGGGCCGCTCGATCTCGGTGACGGTGCCCTCGAGGGTCAGCGTGATCCAGGTGCCCTTCGGCGCGAGCGCCGCGCGGCGCGCCGCGGAGAGGGTAGAGCGCGGCGCGGATGGAGTTCGAGAGGATGGTGCTGATCATGGGGGAGGCGAACGTAGTGCAGGGAGGGAGGGAGGGGCGTCACGGCCCGGCGAGAGGGGGGGAAGGAGGGACGCCGCGAGGTGGGCGCGACAGCGGTCGTCGCGCGGCGCAGCGGAGTCCGCCAGCGGTACCGCCGAACGAACGGAAGGAAGTGACGCGGGACGGTCGAGCGCTCCTGCCGTAGCGACGAGGCGGGGGAAGCATCCCCAGGGACCCTGCGGAGCACAGAGGGGCGCCGGGGCGCCGGCGCCGTGCGAGGGAACGACGACCGCGACGTCGGGCGCGGATCGCATCTCCCCGATGAATCGCGCGGATCGCGGAGCTGGCGAGGCAATCATCGCGCATGGTGTTCGACACGCTGTTCCACCAGGTCGACATGGACTGGATGCGCGAGGCGCATCGGCACCAGAGGGGGTGGGACCTGGATGCAAGCGGGTCGTCGGGCCCTGGGGGAGGGGCGGAAACCTGGATGCATCCAGGTCGGCGTGCCACTGGGAGGGTGGGGAAGCTGATTGCATCCCAGGTCGGGTTGCGAACCGGAGGGGGAAGCTGGTTGCATCCTCCGCTGACGACCTCCGGCGGGGTGCGGGCACGTTCGGACGCCACCGCCGCCGCCGCCGCGTTGGATCGCTTGTCCCCTGACGCACGCGGGCGAGCGGCTGGTGGTCTCGCGGCAGTCGTCGCGGCGGCTCCGGCAGCTCCTCAGTGTGTGATCCAATGAACGCCCTCGTGACCCCGCGCAACGGGGCCATGGCGGTCGTTCGGAGGTGCGCCTGGTGCGGTACGGCGGAGTGCGTCGCGAGGGGAGGGGAGCGGTCGCCGCGCTGGTCGCGTCGCTGCTTGCCTGCGCGCCCGCCGGCGATCGCGAGGCCACCCGCACCACGTCCGCGGCCATCACCGCCTGCGAGGGGGCGCCGGTCTCCCCCGCGCGCTACCTGCGCCAGCTCTCCTTCGACCTCCGCGGGGCACCACCGACCCGCGCCGAGCTTCGCGAGGTGATGGGCCGCGGCGAGGTGCCCGACGCCACGATCGAGGGCTTCCTGCGCGACCCGCGCTTCCTCGAGCGGGTGAAGCGATGGCACGCCGACCTGCTGTGGCCGAACATCGGGGGGTTCCAGCTCCGCGTCGGCGGCAACCTCGTGGTGGCGGTGGGCCCGAACCAGCTCAGCGCGAGCACGGCCAACCCGGAGCGCATCGTGGAGATGCTCGACCACCGCTCGGACGAGGCGACCTGCCCCCCGCTCGGCGACCCCGCGAACCTCACCGCGGTCTCGTGCTGCACGGCCGACGACCCCGACCACCCGGCCTGCTGCCTGCTGCGTCACGCCGCGTACGACCCCGCCGACCCGGCGTGCGTCGCCCGCTCCATGGCGATGCCAGCGACCTTCAGCTACGGCAGCGGCACCGGCGACGGGGCCCTCCGGGGCCGCGACACCTACCTCGGCTGCGACGGGGCCCTCGAGTACCCGCCGCCGCGGGTCGCGCCCACCGACGCGCGCTGGCACCCCGACCCCGGCGGGCGGCCGACCTACGTCGCGCCACGCAGCGGGGCCACGCGCCACTACTACGACGAGCGCGACATCCCGCTGCCCTACGACGACGCCGCGCACTGCCCCAACTACTGCCGCGCCGCGACGGGGACGGGGCCGGGCGGCGCCTTCGCGCGCGCCGACTCCGCGCCCAAGACCGGGCGCGACGCCCTGGGGCGAACGGTGGAGGGCGACGGACCGGGCTTCGTGTGCCCCGAAGGGATGGTCGAGGTCGAGAACCCCTGTGACAACGTCGTCTCCACTACGCGCATGGAGTCGCGGGTGCAGGTCCGACAGGAGGGCTTCCGCCTCACGCAGCCGTGGTGGGCCGGCGGCCGCTGGATCAAGACATGCGCCTACGAGGCCCAGGAGCGGGAGCAGAGCCTCGACCACCGGATCCCGTGCAACCTCGGTCGCTTCCTCGACCGCTCGTGCGGCTGCGGCCCCGATGGGCGCTACTGCGCGCCCTTCACCGGGGACTACGCCCAC
>CBIHPK010000205.1:0-12599 GCA_966211675.1 uncultured Myxococcaceae bacterium | reverse complement strand
GCCCACGTCGGGAGTGCCCACGTCTCTGGCTCCGATGTCGGGAGTGCCCACGTCGCGCGCTCCGATGTCGGGAGCGACCACGTCGGCCATGCCCGCATCGACGATTGGCGCGTCCACCGCACCGGCGTCGGGGAGCACCGTGTCGGAGGGGAGGACCGTGTCCGAGGGGAGGTCGGTGGTGAGGACGAGGTCGGTGCTGGAGCCGTCGAGGAGCCCTGGGTCCAGGCCGCCCAGCGTGCCGGTGCAGGCGGAGAGAGCGCAGGCGGCGAGGGTTGCACCGAGGCGGGCCATCGACCGGCAGTGTACGCCGAACGGGCGCCTCGTCGGCTCGACCACGCCGGAGGGGGGAGAGCTCAGACGGAGATCGAGCCCTTGCGGAACTCGCTGGAGGCGATCTTCACGTTGACCACCGCGGGCTTGTTGAGCACGTCCGTCGCGTGGAAGGCCCGGTCGAGCGCGGGCCCGAGCTCCGCGGTCGTCTCCACCCACTCGCCGTGGCAGCCGAGGGCGCGGGCCACCTCCTCGTAGCGGGTGTACGCGAGCCCCGTCGCCACGGCGCGCTCCTCCCCGAAGAACTCCACCTGGCCGCGGCGGATCTGCGTCCACCCGGCGTCGTTGCCGATGAGGCACATCACCGCGATGCCCTGCCTCGCCATGGCCTCGAGCTCCATGGTGTGCAGCCCGAAGGCGCCGTCGCCGTACACCACGATCACCCGCGACTTCGGCCGCGCCAGCTTCGCGGCCATCGCGTAGCCCGGCCCCACGCCCAGCGTGCCGAGCGGACCCGGGTCCATCCACAACCCCGGTCGGCGCACCTTGAGCACGTAGGCCGCGGTGGCCACGAAGTCGCCGCCGTCGCCGATCACGATGGTGTCGTCGTCGACGTACTTGTCGAGCTCCGCGCAGACGCGCAGCGGGTTCGGCGGATCGCTGTCGATCACCTTCTCCTTCGCCATCTTGGCGTGGCTCGCGTCCTCGCTCACCCGCACCGTGGCGGTCCACGCCGAGCGGTGGTCGGCGGAGTGGGGGAGGGCCTCGGCGAGGGCGCGCAGCACGAGGCCCGTGTCGGCCACGAGGCCCACGTCGACGCCGCGGTTGTGGCCGATGGTGGTCGCGTCGCGGTCGACCTTGATGACCTTGGTCTCGGGCAGCCAGGTCGGGGCGCGGCCGTAGTCCACCCGGAAGTCGAAGGGCGTCCCGCACATGAGCACCACGTCCGCGGCCCCGAGCGCCGCGCGGCGAGCGCGGGTGAAGAGGCAGGGGTGGTCGGGAGGGAGGGCCCCGCGGGCCATGCCGTTGACGAAGGTCGGCATCGGGAAGCGCTCGAGGAGGTCGAGCAGGGACTTCTGATCGCGGCTCCAGTGGAGCTGCCCCCCGATGATGGCCACCGGGCGCTCGGCCTTGGAGAGGATCTCCACCGCGCGGGCGAACTCCGTCGGGTCGGGCGCGGGCTGCGCGGCGGTGCGGGAGGTCTTCGGGTCGGCGAAGTCCTCCACGTCGGCGAAGCCCATGAGCACGTCGAGGGGCATCTCCAGGTAGACCGGCCCGGGGACGCCGGAGAGGGCCACGCGGAAGGCCGTGGAGACGTACTCCGCGAGGCGGTCGGTGTGCAGCACCCGGTACGAGGCCTTGGTGATGCTCTTGATGAGGTCCAGGTGGTTCATGTCCTGGAGCGATCCGCGGTCGGTGAGCAGCGACGGGCCCGCGCCGCCGATGCACACCAGCGGCACGCCCGCGCGCTGCGCGTTGGCCAGGGCGGTGACCACGTCGGTCACGCCGGGGCCCGCGGTGACGGCCACCACGCCGGGCTGGCCGGTGACCCTCGCCCACCCGTCGGCGGCGTGGCCGGCGGTCTGCTCGTGGCGCACGTCGACGACGCGGATGCCCACGTCCAGGCAGCCGTCATAGATGTTCTGGATGTGCCCTCCGCAGAGGGTGAAGAGGTGAGTGACCCCCTCCCGGGAAAGGGCCTCTGCCACCAGCCGTCCGCCGTGCGCCATCATCGTGGGGTGATCCTCTTGGTGGGGGAAAGTTCGATCGCGCCGCCCCTGCGGCCGGGCGGACGGTACATCGTCTCGCCGCCGCGCCGACACCCCTCCGCGGGGGGTGTAGGTCCGAGGTGCCCGGGAAGGCCGAAAGCCTTGACGCGCTGCGGTGTGGGGTCTAACGACTGAATCGCGATTCAGCGACCTCGTGACGCCCGTTGGCGGCGCAGCGTGGCTGTCCCCTGCACCCTCTTCGTTCTCTTCCCAACACACCAGTCGGAGGTACCCCGTGTCCCAGGCGATCAACCGTTACAAAGCCGACCTTCGCGAGCTGAGCTTCGTGCTCTTCGAGCAGTTCCGCGTGCAGGAACTCTCGGGCCGCGCGCCGTTCAGCGAGATGGGCGAGGCGGAGACGAGGGAGATCCTGAAGAGCACGTACAAGTTCGCCACCGACGTGCTGGGTCCGCTCAACCCGGTGGGCGACCGGGTGGGCTGCCGCGTGGAGAACGGCCGCGTCATCACGGCCCCGGGCTTCAAGGAGGCCTGGACGCTCCTGCACGAGCAGGGCATCAAGCTGCTGGGCCTGCCGACGGAGTACGGCGGGCTCAACGCGCCGCAGTCCGTGGTGGTGGCCGTCGAGGAGCTGCTCTCCGGCGCCAACACGGCGTTCAACATGTACCCGGGCCTGGCCTACGGCGCGGCCGAGCTCATCGGGATGTGCGGCACCGACGCGCAGAAGGCGCGCTACCTCCAGAAGATCTTCAGCGGCACCTGGGGCGGCACCATGTGCCTCACCGAGTCCCAGGCGGGCAGCGACGTCGGCATGGCCAAGTCCCGCGCGGCGCGCAACGCCGACGGGACGTTCAACATCACCGGCACGAAGATCTACATCTCGTCCGGCGACCAGGACTTCACCGAGAACGTCGTGCACCTCGTGCTGGCGCGCATCGACGGCGCCCCGCCGGGCACCAAGGGCCTCTCGCTCTTCATCGTCCCGCGGCTGCGGGTGAACGACGACGGATCGGTCGGCGAGGACAACGACGTCGCCGTGGCGTCCATCGAGCACAAGATGGGCATCAACGGCTCGTCGACCTGCGTGCTCAGCTTCGGCGAGAACGGCAGGTGCCAGGGCGAGCTGGTCGGCGGCGTCGAGAACCTCGGCATGCCGCAGATGTTCAAGATGATGAACGGCGCGCGCATCGGCGTCGGGCTGCAGGGCGTGGCGCTCGCGTCGACCGCGTACCTCAACGCGCTCGACTACGCCAAGGACCGCAAGCAGGGCGCGAGCATCACCCGGTGGAAGGACCCGACGGCGCCGCGCGCGTCGATCATCGAGCACGCGGACGTGCGCCGGATGCTGCTGGAGATGAAGGCCAAGGTGGAGGGCTCGCGCGCGCTGCTGGTGAAGCTGGCGCAGCACGATGACTGGTCCAAGGTGCTGCACGGCGTGGACGACGAGAAGGCCGCCTATCACCACGGCCAGGTGGAGCTGCTCACGCCGCTCGTGAAGGCCTACAGCTCGGACCAGGCCTTTCGCGTCTGCGAGATGGCCATCCAGACCTTCGGCGGCGCGGGCTACACCAAGGACTACCCCGTCGAGCAGTACTGCCGCGACTCCAAGATCTTCTCGATCTACGAGGGCACCAACCACATCCAGGCGATGGACCTCGTGGGCCGCAAGCTCGGCCAGAACGGGGGGATGCACACCCAGCAGCTCCAGCAGGACATCTCGGAGTTCGTGGTGGCCAACCTCGCGCACCCGACGCTCGGCGACTCGGTGAAGATCCTGGGCGAGGCGCTCGAGGCCCTCGGCGGCTCGGTGATGCGGCTGCTCGGGTGGTTCCAGGGGGGCCAGATCCAGATGGTCCCGCTGGTGGCCAACCGCTTCCTCGAGCTGATGAGCGAGGTGGTCGTGGCGTGGCTGCTGCTCGACGCGGCGCGCATCGCCGAGGAGAAGCTCGCGGACGTCGCCGAGGGGCACCCGGACCGGGCCTTCTACACGGGCAAGCGCTACGCGGCGGTCTTCTACGCCAAGAACATCCTGCCGGGCGCCATCCACAAGGCGCAGGTGCTCTCCGACGCCGACTCCAGCGCCATCGAGATCCCCGACGAGGCCTTCGCCTCGCTCTGATCCGACTCCCCCTCCGCGGCCGCGGAGGGGGAACCGTTTACATCAACAGGTAAGAGAGGGACGGAGCGCCGGGAGGCGCAGACGTCAGTTGGTGTCGAAGGCCGGCGAGGTGGTGCCGGTGACGGCGCTCGCCCGGACGCCGATGCGACCGAGGCTGCCGCTGCCGCCCGCGGCCGATCCGCAGGTCGCGGTGCCGCCGCCGCCGCCGGTCACGGCGATGCGGTTGGTGTTGATCACCGCCGCGCCGGAGGTCTGGAGCCGGACCGCTCCGCCCGCTCCTCCTCCGCCGCCGCCCA
This sequence comes from uncultured Myxococcaceae bacterium, assembly GCA_966211675.1. Taxonomy (GTDB): domain Bacteria; phylum Myxococcota_A; class Polyangia; order Polyangiales; genus SCUS01. Next base: position 8,187 of record CBIHPK010000205.1, on the reverse strand, counting down.
TGCCGCAGCCCACGCCGCCGCAGGCGCCGTTGTCGCCGTTGGCGCCGAGGGCTCCGCGGGCGCTGATGAGCCCGGTGGTGGTCACCGTGAGCGTGTTGGCGCGGATCAGGATGAGCCCGCCGCCGCTGCCGCCCGCTCCGGGGTTGCCGCCGTCCTCGTCCGCTCCGCCCTCGCCGCCGGCGCCGCCGAAGAGCGCCGCCGTGCGCAGGTTGGCCGCGCCCGCCACGGCGCCTTCGGTGCCGCCCGGGATGGGGCACGCCTCGCTGCAGATGCCGCAGGTGCCGTTGCCGCCGTGCTGCCCCGCGGCGGAGTGACCGCCGCCGCCGCCGGAGGCGTCGTCCTGGCCCGCGCCGCCGCCGCCGCCGCCGTTGCCGTTGGCCGCGATGTTCACGCCGCCGAGGCCGAGCGTGCCTTCGCCCTGGAAGCCCCGGGCGCAGCGGTAGACGCAACCGTGGCCTCGGCCGCGGAAGCCGCGCGAGTCCATGGTGACCGAGCCCGCCACGTTCACGTCGCCGGTGGCGTCGAGCGCGAGGATGCCGCCGCTGTTGCCGTCCCAGGCCGGGGCGGTGAGCGTCGTCGAGCCCGGCACGGAGACCGTGGAGCGCTCCTCGACCACCACCACCTGGGCGCGGCACGTCGCGTCGGTGCGGAAGGTGTTGCCCAGCGCCGCCGCGAGCACCACCGTCGCGCCCGCGACCACGGAGACGCGGCCGTACTCGTAGGTCCCGGCGCCCGCGTTGCACTGGGTCTGGTGCAGGAGCACCTCCTGGCCCGCGGCGAAGGTGCCGACGACGTTGGTGAGCGTGAGCACCGGCGAGCCCGCCGCGCCGACCACGCTCGCCCGGATGACGTTGATGGTCGCGGTGCCCGCGACGTTGAGGGGGCTCCCGCCGGCGCCGAAGCCGCAGCGGCCGGCCGCGCAGGTGGAGCCCGCGGGGCAGACGGTTCCGCAGCCGCCGCAGTTGTTGGAGTCGGTCTGCGTGTTGATCTCGCAGCCGTCCGTCGCCGAGCCGTTGCAGTTGGCGAAGCCCGTGGCGCAGGCCGCGACGCTGCAGGTGCTCGCGGCGCAGGAGCCCGTGGCGTTGGCCGGGGCGCAGCGCGCTCCGCACGCGCCGCAGTTGTTGAGGTCCGTCGCGAGCGTCGACTCGCAGCCGTCGTTGGCGGCGAGGTTGCAGTCGGCGAAGCCGCTGCCGCAGACGTAGCTGCACGCCGAGGCGGCGCAGACCGGGGTCGCGTTGGCGCGCGCCGGGCAGGTCACCGCGCAGGCGCCGCAGTTGGAAGGGTCGCTGGCGGTCGACACGCACACCGAGTTGCAGGTGGCCTGCCCCGCGAGGCAGGAGGTCACGCACGCGCCCGCCACGCAGATCTGACCCGACGCGCAGGCGCGGGTGCAGGTCCCGCAGAAGGCGCGGTCGGTCTGAAGGTCACGGCAGGTGCCGGAGCAGTTGGTCTGGCCCGCGGCGCAGGTCGTCACGCACGCCCCGCCGGAGCACACCTGGCCCGCGGCGCAGGTCCGTCCGCACATCCCGCAGTTGGTGTTGTCGTTGGTGAGCGTGACGCACGCTCCGCCGCAGTTGGTCTGGCCCGCCGGGCAGGAGACCACGCAGCCGCCCGCGAGGCAGGCCTCGCCGGTCGCGCAGGCCCGGCCGCAGGTGCCGCAGTTGGCGCGGTCGTTGAGCAGGTCGCGGCAGGAGCCGGTGCAGTCCGTGAGCCCCGCTCCGCAGGAGGTGACGCAGGCGCGAGCGGAGCACACCTGGCCCGCGGCGCAGGCCACGCCGCACGCGCCGCAGTTGGCGCGGTCGCTGTCGATGTCCCGGCACGAGCCCGAGCAGTTGGTGAGCCCGACCACGCAGGACACGACGCAGGCGCCGCCGGAGCACACCTGCCCCGCGGCGCAGGCCCGGCCGCACATCCCGCAGTTGGCGCGGTCGCTCTGCAGGTCACGGCACGAGCCCGTGCAGTCCGAGAGGCCCGAGGTGCAGGAGGTCACGCACGCCGAGCCGGAGCACACCTGGCCCGCGGCGCAGGCCCGTCCGCACATGCCGCAGTTGGCGCGGTCGCTGGTGAGGTCGCGGCACGAGCCCGAGCAGTCCGAGAGCCCCGCGAGGCAGCTCACGACGCAGGAGCCCGCGGAGCACACCTGGCCCGCGGCGCAGGCCACGCCGCACGCTCCGCACGCACCGCGGTCGGTCTGCAGGTCGCGGCAGGAGCCCGAGCACTCGGCCTGACCGGACGGGCAGGAGACCACGCAGGCGCCCGCCACGCAGACCTGTCCGGCGCCGCACGCCCGATCGCAGGCGCCGCAGTTGGCGCGATCGGTCGCGAGGTCGCGGCAGGTGCCGGTGCACACGGTCTGGCTCGCGGGGCAGGAGACGACGCAGGCCCCGGCGACGCACACCTGGCCCGATCCGCACGAGGCGCCGCAGCCGCCGCAGTTGGCGCGGTCGGTCTGCAGGTCGCGGCAGGAGCCCGAGCACGCCGTGAGCCCGGCGCCGCAGGAGGTCACGCACATCGCGCCGGAGCACACCTGGCCCGCGGCGCAGGCGTTGCCGCACATGCCGCAGTGCTCGCGGTCGCCCTGCAGGTCGCGGCAGGTGCCGCCGCAGTTGTTCTGCCCGCTCGGGCAGGAGACCACGCAGGCGCCGGCCACGCAGACCTGGCCGCTCGCGCAGAGGTTGCTGCAGAGGCCGCAGTGGGCGCGGTCGGTCTGCAGGTCGCGGCACGATCCGCCGCACTCGACCTGGCCCGTCGGGCAGGACACCACGCAGGCCCCTGCGGAGCACACCTGGCCGGCGCCGCAGACGGCCCCGCAGGCGCCGCAGTTGGTGCGGTCGTTCAGCAGGTCGCGGCAGGAGCCCGAGCAGTCCGTGGAGCCCGCGGCGCAGGAGGTCACGCAGGTGCCCGCGGAGCACACCTGGCCGCTCGCGCACACGCGGCCGCACTCGCCGCAGTGGGCGCGGTCGGTCTGGATGTCACGGCACGACCCGCCGCAGTTGGAGAGGCCGCTGCCGCAGGAGAGCTGGCAGGTGCCGGAGGTGCAGACCTGGCCCGCGGCGCAGGCCGTGCCGCAGGCGCCGCAGTTGGCGCGGTCGTTCTGCAGGTCGCGGCACGATCCGCCGCAGTTGGACTGCCCCGACGCGCAGGTGAGCACGCACATCCCCGAGGAGCACACCTGGCCCTCGGCGCACGCGCGGCCGCACTCGCCGCAGTTGCCGCGGTCGGTCTGCAGGTCGCGGCACGAGCCGCCGCAGCTGGTGGTGCCGGAGCTGCACGAGAGCACGCAGCGCGCGCCGTCGCAGACCTGCCCGGAGGGGCACACGTTGCCGCAGGCGCCGCAGTTGTTGCGGTCGGTCTGCAGCTCGGCGCAGTACCCGGGGCCGCCGCCCGCGTCGCCGCCGTCGGCGACGCCGCCGTCGGCGACGCCCGCGTCGGGGTTGGAGGTGCACGCGGTGAAGCCCGTCGCGCAGGTGGTGACGCAGCGCGAGGCCTCGCAGGTCTGGCCCGGGGCGCAGCCGACGCCGCAGGCGCCGCAGTTCATCGGGTCGCGCCGGACGTCGGCGCAGTACGCGCGCCCGCCGCTGGTGCAGGTGGTGAGCAGCTCGGCGCAGGTGGTGGTGCACATCCCGTTGGAGCAGACCTCGCCCGCCCCGCACTGACGGCCGCAGCCGCCGCAGTGGTTGCGGTCGGTGCCGGGGAGCACGCACACGGTGTGGCCGCCCGCGTCGCCCGCGTCACCCGCGGCCTCGGGGCAGGCGATCTGCTCGCCGGGGCAGATGGTGCGGCACACGCTGTCGACGCAGCGCTCGGTGTTGGCGCAGGTCACCCCGCAGCCGCCGCAGTTGCCGGGGTCGACGGCCGCCGAGACGCACATCCCGCTGCAGGCGATCTGCGACGGACCGCACCGCGGCCCGTCGGTGGCCGCGTCGGAGCCGACGTCGAAGCCGACGTCGAAGCCGCTGTCGAAGCCGCTGTCGAAGCCCAGGTCATTGACCGCGGAGTCCGCCGGGCCGCCGACCACCGAGGCGCCGTCGGTACAGCCATAGAGGAGTACGGCCCCGAGGAGGACGGTCCCCCATCGCGCCGAGGGTGCTCGAGATTTCGTGCCTGGTCTCTTCGACATCGCGTCTGCTCCTTACAAGGGTCGGTATGCCCGTGGCTTCGCGCCCGGCGGAGTGCGGCTCCGGCCGCGGCCGAGTGTCGGGCATGCCTGCCCGGGCGTCACCCCTCTCTTGCGCGCCCCGCGAGCGGCTTGCCGTTGCGGGTCAAGGCGCGATACCTAACGAAGCACCCCAATGGACGCACCCCGACAGCGCCTGCTCGAGCGGCTGCGCACCGACGCCTGGAGGCGGGGGACCTTCCGCCTCGCCTCTGGTCGCGAGAGCGATTTCTTCATCGACTGCAAGCAGGTGATCCTCACCGCCGAGGGGCACCGGCTGTGCGGCGAGGTGCTGTGCGAGGTGATCCGCTCGTCGGGCCTCGGCGAGGAGGCCGATGCGGTGGCGGGCGTGGCCCTCGGAGGGTGCCCCCTCGCGAGCGCGGTCTCGCTGACCTCGGCCCTCGGGGGCGGTCGCAGCTGGGACGCCCTCTACGTGCGCAAGGAGCCGAAGGACCACGGCACGGCGCAGCGCATCGAGGGCCGAGTGTCGCTCGCGGCGTCGCTGCGGGTGGTGCTCCTCGAGGACGTGCTCACCACCGGCGGATCGTCCCGCATGGCGGTCGAGGCGCTGCGGGCCGACGGGCACACGGTGCTCGGGGTGGTGGCGCTGGTCGACCGACGCGAGGGGGGCCGCGAGGCGCTCGAGGCGATGGGGCTGCGGGTGTTCCCGGTGTTCAGCCGCGCGGACTTCCTGGGTGAGTGAGGTGCGCCGCGCGGCCCTGCCGCTGGGGCTGGCGCTGGCGCTCGGGGCGTGCGCGTCGCCGCCGGTGAGCCTGCGCCAGGGGCCTCGGGCGTACACCGCGGAGAGCTACGACAGCGTCCTGCAGCGATGGACCCGCGAGGGACACCAGTACGCGCTCCAGGGCCTCGACGACCGCATCGCCGTCACGGCCACCTACGAGAGCTGGGACTTCCGCTGGGCTTACGTGGTGCGGTATGCGCAGGACTTCCGGCTGACCACCCCGGAGCGGCAGGAACTCCTGCAGCACACGCTCGAGGCCGCGCAGCAGGAGCACGAGTTCTACGTCGCGCTCTACACGCAGAGCCGGCGCTGGGGCGAGCTCACCCGCCCGACCAGCGCGTGGCGCGTCCTGCTGGTGAACGACCGCCGCGAGGAGGTCGCCCCGGTGGCCATCGAGCCCATCACCCGCCCCGGCGCGGTGGAGCGCACGTACTTCCCGTACACCACGGTGTGGCGGCAGGCCTTCCGCATCCGCTTCCCCAGGTACCTCCGCAGCGCGAGCGGGGCCGAGGTCGAGATCATCGACGAGCGGGTGCGCTCCTTCCGCCTGCGCTTCAGCGGCCCCCTCGGCACCACCGACCTCGTCTGGGACGTCACCCCGAACTGATGCCCTGCCTCCCGGCGCTTTGAGGGTGATCCAAGGCGTGGGAGCATTCCCGGGTCCGAACTCCCGCTCGCCGGAGGCTTTCATGCATGTGACCCTGGTCCTGACCCACGAGTGCAACCTCGCGTGCTCGTACTGCTACACGGGCGAGAAATTCCGTCGCGAGATGGACTGGGAGACCGCCCTCCGCTCGCTCGACCTGCTCTTCAAGGCCCCTCGCGAGCAGACCCCATGGAAGGCCGAGGCCCCGATCGACCTCGGCTTCTTCGGCGGCGAGCCCCTCATCTGCTTCGACATGCTGGAGCGCGTCTCCGTCGAGGCCCGCGCCCGCGCCGAGCGCGAGGGGCGCCGGCTGCGGCTGGCGGTGACCACCAACGGCACCCTCGTCACCGCTGATCGCGCCCGCCGTCTGAAGGAGCTCGACGTGCAGGTCACCCTGTCGCTCGACGGCTGCCGGGAGGCGCACGAGGCCACCCGGCCGCAGCGGGGCGGGCGCTCGAGCTTCGACGACGTGGTGGCCGGGGCGCGGCAGATGCTGGCCGCGGGCCTCGGGCTGCAGGTCATCGCCGTGGTGGCGCCGGAGAACGTCCGCTGGCTCGGCGAGAGCGTGCGCTTCCTGGCGGGCCTCGGGGCGAAGGAGATCATCCTGAACCCGGCCTTCGAGTGCGCCTGGAGCGACGCCGACCTCGCGCTCTGGGAGCGCGGCCTCGAGGAGGCGGTGGAGGTCTACGCCGGGGCGATCCGCGCGGGGCGGCCCATCGCGATGCCGACCTTCGACAACAAGCTCCTGGCGGCCGCCAAGGGGGGCCTGGCGAGCTGCGACTCCTGCGGCTCCGGCGACCGAGAGATCGCGGTCTCCCCGAGGGGCAACCTCTTCCCGTGCGCCCGGATGGTGGGCGAGGACCGCGATGACAAGCTGGTGATCGGGCACCTGGACACGGGCATCGACCGGGGCAGGGTGTCGGGGCTCAAGCGCGGCCCGGCGGACCCGGCGTGCGGAGAGTGCGAGGAGCAGTGGCGCTGCGGGGCCTCGTGCGCGTGCGCCAACCTCGCGGAGACCGGGACGACGCACCTCCCGGGCGGGACGCAGTGCTGGTACGAGCAGGCGACGGCGCGCATCGCCGACGGCGCCGGGCACCGGCTGCTGGAGGAGCGAGACCCGACCTTCCTGTCGTGGACCTACGGGCGGGTCGCGGCGGCGGCGAGGTCGGCGGGGCAGAACCCCTCGCGGGTGGAGCGCAAGGTGCGGCTTCCGTTGGCGACGTGAGGGCCGCGGGCGGTAGACAACGCGGGCCGCGCGGGGATAGCACCGCGGCCCTGGCACGTCGTAGGGTGTAGTGGCGATGCAGGTCGATGACATCCATCAGCGCAACGGGTCGCTCGTCGCGGGGCGCTATCGGCTGCTGAGGGTCATCGGCGAGGGGGGCATGGGCGCGGTCTTCGAGGCGGAGGACCTCGTCGGCGGCGGATTACACGTCGCGGTAAAGCTCATCAAGCCGGAGTTCATCACCTCGGCGGAGGTGGTCGGGCGCTTCCAGCAGGAGGCGCAGACCGCGGCCTCCATCGGGCACCCGAACATCGTGCGGGTGCTCGACGCGGGCAGCGACGACGACGGGCCCTTCCTGGTGCTGGAGCTGCTGCACGGGGAGACCCTCTGCGACGTGATGGAGCGGCGCGCGCTGGGCTTCCGCGAGGCGGTGACCATCGCCGCGGGCACCGTCGACGCGCTCCGCGCCGCCCACGAGGTGGGCGTGGTGCACCGCGACATCAAGCCCGAGAACATCTTCCTCCTGGGCAGCGGCGACCGCCCCACCGGGGTGAAGCTGCTCGACTTCGGGATCTCGAAGATCCTCTCCGAGCGCGCCGCCGGGGGCCTGACGAGGGTGGGCACCGCGGTCGGGACGCCCGATTACATGTCCCCCGAGCAGGCGGGCGGAGGGCGCGTCGACGGGCGCGCGGACCTCTGGTCGATGGGTGCGGTGCTCTACCAGGCCATCACCCTGCAGACGCCCTTCGACGGGGAGACGTACCAGCAGCTGCTCTCGCGGATCATGCTCTACCCCCACACGCCGCTGCAGCACCACGCCCCGTCGGCGCCGCCTGCGCTCAGCGCGCTGATCGACCGCGCCCTCGCGAAGGAGCCCTCGCAGCGCTACGCCAACGCCGGGGAGATGCTCCAGGCGCTCAACGAGATCCTCGCGACGCTCCCGGCGGAGGACGCGGTGACGAGCCGCGGCGACGAGGCCACGAGCATCTACGCGCTCAGCGCCGACACCACGCAGGTCGTCCCCGACCAGTTCTCGGCCCCGCCCCCGGCGTACTACCCGAGCCCGGCGCCCCCGCCTCCGCCGCGCGCCCGCTCCTCGCTCCCTCCGCCTCCGCCCGCGCGCCCTTCGCTGCCTCCGCCCGCGGCGCTGCGGCCCATGATGAGCCCGATCGAGTTCGTCGGCGCGACCGTCGTCGACCCCGCCGGTCCGATGGCCTTCGAGGCGCCCGCGCCGTGGCCCTCGCCCTCGTACCCGCCCACCGCCACGCTCGCCCCGCCGCCCTCGTCGCGTCGCGGGGTCGTCGTCCTGCTGGGCGCCGCCGTCGTGGGGGGGGGGGTGGGGGGGGGCGCGGCGCAGCGGGCCCCCCCCCCGCCCACCCGCCCCCCCCCGGCCGCCCCCCGCCGCCCCCGGCCCCCCC
>CBIHPK010000204.1:0-12846 GCA_966211675.1 uncultured Myxococcaceae bacterium | reverse complement strand
GTCTCGCGCGGCCTCCCTCGCCTCGGGGTGCTCGCGACGGTTCATGCTGACCTTCAGCGTCGTCGGGGACAGTGGGCCGATCGCGGAGTGTGAAGAAGTGCATGCAAAGGCCGGCCAGGGCGACAGGGAAATCGTTCGGCGGGCCGTAGGGGGGACCGGGGTCGCGGCGTCGATGTTCACGTACCCACTGCCCATAGGAGGCACACGATGAACAAGTCACGCTTCAACCGGATCACCCTTGGCAGCACGCTCCTCGCCGTCCTCGTCACGGTCGGCGCGGCGTCCTCCATCGCCTTCGCGCAGAACGCCCCCGCCCCCGCCCCCGGCGCCTGCCAGGGCCACGGCGGCGGGCACGGCGGCCGCGGCCACGGGCCGATGGACCCCGCGCGCTTCACGCAGTTCATGGACCGCAACGGCGACGGCCGCGTCGAGGTGAGCGAGCTGCCGCCGCGCGCCCAGGCCCGGATGGCCGCCGCCGACGCCAACCGCGACGGCGTGCTCTCCGTGCAGGAGATCACGGCGCACATGGAGGCCCAGCGCGCCGCCCGCTTCGCGCAGATGGACACCAACTCCGACGGCGCCGTCACCGCCGACGAGGTGGGCGCGCGGTGGGAGCACCTGCAGGCCGCGGACGCCGACCACAACGGCCGCGTCTCGCGCGAGGAGCTGCAGGCCGCTCACGCCTCGGGCGCCCTGCGCGGCGGGCACGGGCGCGGCCGCGGAGGGGATGGACCGCACGACGGCGCGGGCTTCCTCCAGCGCTTCGACCGCAACGGCAACGGAGCGCTCGAGGTGAGCGAGCTGCCCCCGAGGATGGCCGAGCACCTCGCCGCCGCGGACACCAACCGCGACGGGACGCTCAGCCCCGACGAGCTGCGCGTCCACATGGAGCAGCGCCGCGCCGCCCGCGCCGCCGCCGGCCCGCAGGGTCCGCACAAGCGCTGATCGCGGAGCAACCCGTCGCGCATCCCAGCCCCGCCTCTCGCGGGGAGCCCAAGGGATGCGCGGGGCCTCCTCCCGGGTTATCAACGGCCGTGATGGTGGAGGGTCCCAGTCGTCGTAGCCTCGTCGCGTCGGTGCTGCTGCACCTCGGCGTGGGCCTCCTCGCGATCGCCACCACCCGCTCGCTCCCCCGCTCCCCGCCCGCCGCCGCGCGGCCCTCCGAGAGCACCGTCGAGATCGACTTCGCTCCATCCCCTCCATCGCCCGTGGCCCCTGCGCCCGCCGCCGTACCGACGGCGCCCTCGGCCCCCGTCGAGAGCGCCTCGCGCCCGTCCGCCCCTCGCAGCGCCCCGTCGTCCGCCGAGAGGAACGCGCCTGCGCCCACGGTGGTGGCTCCGGTCGTCGCGCCGACGCAGGTCGCCCCGCCGGTGCTCACGGCGCCGCCCACGATGCGCGCCGCCGACCTGATGAGGGTGCGTCCCTCGGAGGCCTTCGCGGTGTGGGGGACGGCGCCCTCCATCGCCCAGGTGCAGGCCGAGCGCGCTCGCGCCCGCTCGCTGGTCGACCTCCCGGAGGGGACGCCCGAGTCGCGGGCCCTCGCGGCCAGCCAGGGCTACGTCGACCAGCGCCTCGCGGCGACGCACCAGCACGAGGCCCCCGGGGTGCGCGGGTACTACTGGTCGCTGCGACGGCGGATGCTGGAGTCGTGGCGGCCAGGGATCTCCCGCATGCCCTCGCTGGGGGAGACCCTCCTCGCGACGCTGGCGATGCCCGTCGCGGGCCTGGCCGAGGTGGCGAGGAGCGCCAACGGGGCGGCGGTCGAGCCCGGGCGACAGGGCTCGGCCATCGACTCGCTGGAGTCGCGCAACACCGCGCGCAGCAACAACCCCGCAGAGCGCAACCAGGCGCCCTTCCAGGGCATCGTGGACCAGTCGCGGGCTAACACCCGCACGACCCGCGCGGAGGTCGAGGTGGTGCAGGGCGAGGACGGCCGGGTGATCGAGGTGAGGGTGCTGCGCTCGTCGCACATCGCGGGCTTCGACCGGGCGGCGGAGGCGGCGGTGCGAGACGCGCTGCCCCTTCAGACGCCGGTGGCGATGCCGGGGGGCAGGCGGTCGCGGTGGTCCTTCGAGGTGGTGGCGTCGCGAGACCCCTTCGTGCCGGGGGTGGGCTTCGAGTTCGACGAGAGCAGCGGGTGGTTCGAGCTGCACTGGCCGGGGAGGGCCCACGTGCGGAGCCGCGTGTGGCTGGAGGACGCCTCGCCGGTGTCGCGGGTCGCGCGCTCGCCGAGAGGGTGAGTCAGGGCAGCGCGTCGCCGACGGAGACGCCCGCGGCCTGCAGGGCCTCCGGGGAGTTGTGCCTCACGCGGCGAAAGCGCTCGACCAGCCGCGCGTTGACGCCGCGCACCATGAGGACGCCCAGCGAGGCGGCGACGATGTCCACCGCGTCGGCGACGTTGCTGATGGTGTTGGCGGCGAGCAGCGCGTCGAGGGTCTCGCCCTGCTGGCGAGCGGCGAGGTTGGAGAGGACGTTGCCGATCCAGAAGAAGCCCCACCAGGCGCCGATGGAGGCGTGAGGGAGGCTGGCCGGAGGCGGCGGCGCGGTCATGCCCACCTGGCGGTAGCCCATGGTCTCGTCGACGGTCAGCGTGACCGGGGGCTCCGGGACGGCCTCGGGCGCGAGCGTGTCGTGCACGTCGCGGACGATCTGGAAGGGGCGCTGGATGTTCCAGAAGGGGATGATGAAGCCGAGCATGGCGTCGCGAGGGGTGTGGCGCAGGGTGTCGCCGCCGAGCGCCCGGGTGAGCGACACGGTCTTGTGCAGCCAGCGCAGGAAGAGCACGCCCGTCACCAGCAGGATGGCGACCTCGACGAGCGCTCCCGACTGCACGAGCGAGTCGCTCTGCGCGAGCGCCTCCTGGCCCGGCGAGCGGCCCGCCTGGACGTCGTTCACGAGCCCCGACTGCCAGCTCCGCACCGGGATGTTGTAGAGGCGCACCAGCACCGTCGCGACCAGCGCGCCCATCGCGAGCTTCGCGCGCCGCTGCGCGGTGCGGACGTCTGCCTCGAAGGCCGCGGCCGGATGTTCCCCGTTCATCATGACCACCACGGGTAACACGGGTTACCAGGGGCGTAAAAGGGAGCTACCGCTTGCCCAGCACCACGACGTGCTCGCGCTTGGGCCGCCGCGCGAAGGCCTCCATGCTGTCGTCGTCGAAGACCGCTCGCACCTGCGAGGCCCTCGCGACCACCTTGAGGTCGGCGCCCTTCGCGGCGTCGGCGAGCATCTCGTCGGCGTACATGGGCTCGATTCCCGCGGCGCCGTCGGCCATCACCACCGCGGCGCGCCCGCCCTTCTTCAGCACCCTCGCGAGCGCGCGGCACATCAGCCCGAGCTCGCGCCCGAAGCGGAACACCCCCACCGCGGGCTCGTCCTTGAACCACCGGGCGGCGCCCACCTCGCGCTCGATCATGCGCTTGTCGTCGAGGTTGAGCCACACATAGCGGCGCTCGTGCTGCGCGGCGTAGTCGTAGGTGTTGGCGTAGGGGGGCGAGGTCACCACGCCGTCGACGGAGTCGCTCGCGATGGTGTCGAGCGCGGTCGCGTCGTCGGCGAGCACCTCCGCGGAGACGCCCGACGGCACCGCGGCCTCGAGCGCCGCGAGGCACTTGTCGAGCTCGTTGGCCTTGTCCGCGAACCAGCGGATCGCCGCGCGGATGGGAACGTCCTTGCGCACCTTGCGCGGGTCGGAGTCGGAGGCCTGGAGGGAGACCTTCACCAGGATGGAGGAGAACAACATCCGGAGCGCCGCGAGGGTGAGGCCCTTGGTGCGATGGAGTTCTTGCGAGAGGGCGGAGAGCTCGGCGAGGGTGTGCGGGTAGAACCACTTCTGCTCGCCGCGAGGGATGTGCGCGTGCCATCGCATGCGGACGCCCTGCTCGGCGCGCATGGCCACGGTGTTGGCGGCGGCCACGATGCGCTGCCGGTCGCCCGCGGAGGTGACGCGGGTCTTGAGCGAGGCGAGCTCGACCGCGAAGGGCGACAGGTCGCGGCCCACCGCGCGCAGGCCCATGGCCATGGCCTCGATGAGCACCGTGCCGGAGCCGCAGAAGGGGTCGAGCAGCGTCGCGCCCGCCGGCAGCGAGAGGCTCTGCAGGAGCGAGCGGGCGACCGCGGGGTGCAGCCGCGCGGGGTAGGCGTGGAAGGGGTGCGTGAGCGTCGCGTCGCGCTCGCCCGGCCGGATGGTGAGCGCGGAGGTGAGCTTCGCGCAGAGCACCTCGTCGCCGACGGCCTCGACGGCGCCGCCGACGTTGACCAGCGCGCGGCGGGCGTGCGGGCGGCGCATCAGCGGACGGTGGGCGGTGGTCGCGTCGCGGCGGTCTTTCATGGCAGTGCGTATAGCGCCCTTCGGACGCCCGCACACACCCCAACGAGGGGGCGAGGCCGGTCGCCGTGCTCCGGCCTCGCGGGCCGCGATCAACGTCGCCGGATCGCGCGCACCACCGCGAGGAGCAGCACCGCGACCACCAGCGCGGCGAGCGTGTCGATGCCGCCGAAGAGGCTCCGGGTCACCACGACCCGATAGACGTGGGCCGCCGTGGTGGCTCCGACCAGCAGCCACATGACGCCCTCGGCCGCTCGGGCGGCCGGGGTGTTGAGAAGCTCACCCTGCTCGTCCTTTTCTGGTTCCATGGGAGTGTCCTCGGTCGCGGTTCAGAACCAGGTGGTCACGCCGAGCGTCAGCGTGTCCTGCGAGCGGGCGTTGGGGATGAACGCCCGGGTCCTCGCGTCGGTCGCCACCGCGCCGCGGAAGTAGGTCGGGCCGTCGGCCGCGTCGTGACGGTACTCGAGGCGAACGGAGACGTTGTCGTGGGGGCGGGCGTCGAGCGTGGCGGTGCCCGAGCTCACCCAGCTCGAGGGCCAGAAGATGTTCGACGCCGTGCCCGCGGCGTTGCTCGCGGCGGTCTCGTGGAAGAAGTCTCCGCGCGCCGCGAGGTAGAGCCAGGGACGGAGTCGGACGCGAGCGTAGAGGGCGCCCGCCGCCCACCACGAGGTGCCGAAGGCGTTGGGCTCGACCCCGACGTTGCCGTGCGCCATCAGCGACAGCCACGGCCGCGGATAGAGCGCGAGGTAGCTGTCGAGGACGTGGCGCCATGGGGTCGATCCCTGCCGCTCGGGCGCGTCGGGCGCCCGCTCGACGCCGCCGAAGTAGAGCGCGTGGAAGGTCACCCGGTCGGTGACCACGTAGTCGAGCGCGGCGGACACGGACTTCTCCTCGTTGTTGTCGACGACGCTGTTCCAGCCGTTGTAGCCCGCGACGCTGAGCGTGAGGGAGTCGCTGAGGCCGTACGAGGCGCGCATCCCCGTGTGGTAAAAGGGCAGCCCGAAGAAGAGGTTGGAGCGCGACCAGTTCCACTGATCCTTCACGGCCATGCCCTCGGGGCCGATCGGCGAGAGGAACAGCCCCGCCTCCAGGAGCAGCCCCCGGCCCAGCGGCGCGTGCCACGCGACCACGGCCTGCTGGATGAACTTCCACACGTCGAGGTTGGAGGCGCCCGCGCCGCCCGCCCTGCCCCGGTCGGGCTCGGCGAGGTAGTAGGTCTCCGGGGTCGATCCGACCTGCAGCGCGAGCCGCACCGACACGGGGCCCAGCACCCCGGTGGCGTCGAGCACCACGTTGGAGAGCGTGAAGGTGTTGTGGCGAGTGTCGAAGCCGCGGAAGTTCGTGATCCCGTTGGAGGGGTCGTTGAAGTTCCACTGGTAGAGCGCCTCGACGTAGCCCGCGAGCGTGACCGCGGCGCGGGTGCCGGTGCGCGAGGTGCCCTCGGAGGCGCTGGCGATCTCCGCTTGCGGCGCATGGGGCGCCTCGGTGGGCGCGGCGACGGCGGTCTGCGCGGACGCCGCACGGCCCGTGAGCGCGAGCGTGAGCGCGGCCATCACAGGGACGCGGATGCGAATGCTCACCGAGAGTTTCCTGACTGCGCATCGAGCGCGAGGTTGAGTTCGAGCACGTTGACCCTAGGCTCGCCCAGCAGCGCGAGCGTCGAGCCCTCGGTGTGCGCGGCCACCAGCGATCGCACCATGGCTTCGGACAGGGAGCGAGCGCGAGCGACGCGCGGCACCTGGATCTGCGCCGCGGCGGGGGAGATGTGGGGATCGAGCCCGCTCGCGCTCCGGGTGACGAGGTCGACCGGGATGGGTCCCGTGACGCCGGTCGCGCGGAGGGCCTCGACGCGCTGGCGCACCTCGGCGTGCAGCGCGGGGTTGAGCGGCCCTTGGTTGCTGCCCGACGAGTAGGTCACGCCCGTCGCGCTGTCGACGCTCGCGCTCGAGGGCCGACCCCAGAAGTAGCCGGGGTGCGCGGCGTTGTCGGCGAAGGTCTGCCCGAGGAGGGAGGAGCCGCGGACGCGACCGCCCCGGGTGATGAGGCTGCCGTTGGCCTGGCGAGGGAACACCGTCTGGGCGACGGCCGTGACCGCGGCCGGGTAGGCGAGGCAACACACCAGCAGCAGGAAGGCGGTGATGACCAGACAGGGACGAAGGAGCTTCATGACACTCATATCCTTGTTGAATGAACCCGTCATCGCCTCAGGCGAGGTGCAGCGCGCTCACCACCACGTCGATCGCCTTGATCGCGAGGAAGGGGGCGACCACGCCGCCCGCCCCGTACACGAGCAGGTTGCGCTTGAGGAGCGCGTCGGCCCCGAGCGGGCGGTAGCTCACCCCGCGGAGGGCGAGCGGGATCAGCGCGACGATGACTAGCGCGTTGAAGATCACCGCGGAGAGGATCGCGCTCTGCGGCGAGCCGAGGTGCATCACGTTGAGCGCGGTGAAGTGCGAGCTCCGCGGCTCACCCCGGGTGAGCTGGAAGGCCGCGAGGCCGGTGAACATCGCCGGGAGGATGGAGAAATACTTGGCCACGTCGTTGGCCACCGAGAAGGTGGTCAGCGAGCCGCGGGTCATCAGCAGCTGCTTGCCGATCTCGACGATCTCGATGAGCTTGGTCGGGTCGCTGTCGAGGTCGACCATGTTGCCGGCCTCCTTGGCGGCCTGGGTGCCGGTGTTCATCGCGACCCCGACGTCGGCGCGGGCGAGCGCCGGTGCGTCGTTGGTGCCGTCGCCGGTCATGGCCACCAGGCGCCCTCCCTCCTGCATCTTGTGGATGTAGGCGAGCTTCGCCTCGGGCGTCGCCTCGGCGAGGAAGTCGTCCACGCCCGCCTCGGCGGCGATGGACTTCGCGGTCAGGGGGTTGTCCCCGGTGACCATCACGGTCTTGATGCCCATGGCGCGCAGCCGCTCGAAGCGCTCTCGCATGCCGGGCTTCACGGTGTCCTTGAGGTAGACCACGCCCAGCACGAGGGCCCCGTCCACGACCACGAGGGGCGTGCCGCCCGCGTTGGCGATCTTGTCTACGATCGCCTGGAGGTCGGAGGGGATGACGCCGTCGCGCCCGCGGACGTGGGCCAGCACCGCGTCGCCGGCGCCCTTGCGCACGACGCGTTCGCCCGCGTCCACGCCGCTCATCCGGGTGCGGGCGGTGAAGGGCACGAAGGTGGCGCCGGCCGGCAGCACCGGGACGATGCCCATCGTCTCCGCGAGCGCGACGATGCTCTTGCCCTCCGGGGTCTCGTCCGGGAGCGACGAGAGCGCCGCGACGGCCGCGAGCTCGCGAAGCTCCACGCCCCTCACGGGGAGAAACTCCGCCGCCTGGCGGTTGCCGTAGGTGATGGTCCCGGTCTTGTCGAGCATCAGCACGTCGATGTCGCCCGCGGCCTCGACCGCACGCCCGGAGGTGGCGAGCACGTTGTGCTGGACGAGGCGGTCCATGCCCGCGATGCCGATGGCGGAGAGCAGACCGCCGATGGTCGTGGGGATGAGGCACACCAGCAGCGCGACCAGCACGCCGATGCCGAGCGAGCCGCCGAAGTAGCGGGCGAGGGGCTCGAGGGTCACCGTCGCCACCAGGAAGATCAGCGTGAGCCCCGCGAGCAGGATCGTGAGCGCGATCTCGTTGGGGGTCTTCTGCCGCTCGGAGCCTTCGACGAGGGCGATCATCCGGTCGACGAAGCCGCCGCCCGGGTCCTGCCGGATCTCGATCTTGAGCCAGTCGGACGCGACGCGCGTGCCGCCGGTGACGGCGCTCCGGTCGCCGCCCGCCTCGCGCACCACCGGGGCGCTCTCGCCGGTGATGGCGCTCTCGTCGACCGAGGCGATGCCCTCGATGATCTCGCCGTCGGCCGGCACCAGACCGCCCGCCGCGACGTACACCACGTCGCCGCGCTTCAGCAGGCTGGCGGCCACCTCCTCGCCGATCGCGGGGGTGGGCCCCGCAGGGAGAGCGCTCTCGTCGCCCGCGCACCGGATGCGCCGTGCGCTGGTGGTCGTGCGCATCTTGCGCAGCGTGGCCGCCTGGGCCTTGCCGCGCCCCTCGGCCATGGCCTCGGCGAAGTTGGCGAAGAGCACCGTGAACCACAGCCACGCGATGAGCTGCACGTTGAACTTCACGTCGACGTGGTGACCCCGCGCGAGGTCGTAGAAGAACAGGACGGTGACGAGGACGCTGCCGACCTCGACGACGAACATCACCGGGTTCTTCGCCATGGTGCGCGGGTTCAGCTTCCTGAACGCGTCGCCGATGGCGGGCCGGACGATGGCCGGGTCCCAGATGGAGCCGGACTTGTGGATGGGATGCCTGGTCATGTGCGTTGCCTGTGCGCTCGTTGACGGGGTGAGCCGCTAGCGCTGCATGAAGTGTTCGACGATCGGGCCCAGCGAGAGCGCCGGGAAGAAGGTCAGCGCGCCCACGATCAGGATCACGCCGACGAGGAGGCCGACGAAGAGCGCGCCGTCGACGGGGAAGCTGCCGGGGCCGGGCGGCACGGGGCGCTTCTTCGCCATGTTCCCGGCGATGGCGAGCACCGCCACGATGAGGGGAAAGCGGCCGACGAACATCGCGAGCGCGAGCGTCAGCGAATAGAAGACCGGGTGCGCCGCGGAGTACGCCGTGAGCCCCGCGAAGGCGCTGCCGTTGTTGCCCGTCGCCGACGAGAACGCGTAGAGGACCTCCGAGAGCCCGTGCGGGTGCGGGTGCCACGGGGCGCCGGGGACGTCGACGGTCGAGGCGTTCATGATCCCCGCGCGGCCCACGTCGGTGAGCACCGCGACGGCGCTGAAGAGCAGGATCGAGAACGCGGGGATGAGGATGTAGATCGACGCCATCCGCACGTCGCGGCTGTCGATCTTCTTGCCCAGGTACTCGGGCGTGCGGCCCACCATCAGCCCCGCCAGGAAGACCGCGATGAGGATGTAGACGAGCACGCCGTACATGCCCGCGCCGACGCCGCCGAAGACGATCTCGCCGAGCTGGATGTCGAGCATCGGGACGAGGCCCCCCATCGGGGTGAAGCTGTCGTGCATGCCGTTGACGGCGCCGCACGAGGCGTCCGTGGTGACGACCGCGAAGAGGGCGGTGTCGGCGATGCCGAAGCGCGCCTCCTTGCCCTCCATGTTGCCGCCGCACTGCAGCGCGCTCGCGACCTGGTCGGCGCCTGCGCGGGTGAGCGCGGGGTTGCCCGCCTGCTCGAAGTGAGCGAGCGCCGCGACGGCGAGCACGGAGATGAGGGTCATGGTCGCGAAGACCGCCCAGCCGTGGCGGCGGTTCTTCACCATCTCGCCGAGCGTCACGCAGAGCGCCGCGGGGATCGCGAAGATCGAGAACATCTGGACGAAGTTCGACAGCGGCGTGGGGTTCTCCCAGGGGTGCGCGCTGTTGGCGTTGAAGAATCCGCCGCCGTTGGTGCCGAGCATCTTGATGGCCTCCTGCGAGGCCACCGGGCCGCGAAGGAGCGACTGCGCCGCCCCGTCGAGGGTCGTCCAGTGCGCCGGGCCCGACCACGTCTGGAGGACGCCCTGGGAGACCAGGAAGAGCGCGTAGACGAGGCAGAGCGGCACGAGCACGTAGAGGTGCGCCCGCACCAGGTCGACCCAGAAGTTGCCGAGCTTCGTGGTCTCTCGGCGCGCGATGCCGCGGATGAGGGCGATGGCCACGCAGAGGCCGACGGCCGTGGAGAAGAAGTTCTGGCTGGTGAGCGCGAGCGCCTGCGAGAGGGAGCTCATGGTCGCCTCGCCGCCGTAGCTCTGCCAGTTGGTGTTGGTCGTGAAGCTCGTGGCGGTGTTGAAGGCGAGCCACGGCGGCACCGCTGCGAGGCGCGTCGGATTGAAGGGCAGGGAGCCCTGGAGGCGCATCACGCCGTAGCTGATGAGCTGCGTGACGAGGGAGAAGAGCAGCACTCCCCCGGCGTACTGCTTCCAGTCGTGCTCCTCGGCGGGGTGGACGCCCGCGAGGCGGTAGACGAGCCGCTCGACGGGGCCGAGCAGGCGCGCGGTGCGGAGGTTCTCCCCCGCGAAGACGCGGGCGAGGTAGCGGCCGAGCGGCACGGCGACGGCGCCGAGCAGGCCGAAGAAGAGGATGACGAGGGCGACGAGTCGCGGGCTCATGTCAGAACCTGTCCGGGCGGGCGAGGACGTAGAACAGATAGGCGATGAGCCCCGCGCTCGTGGCGAGGCCGAGGATCACGTCGAGTGGCATGGCGTCACATCCGGTCGAAGAGGGTGACGAGCCCGGCCGAGGCCGCGAACAGCGCCACCGTGAGCGCGAGGATCAACAGGTCGGTCATGACCGGGGACCCTTTTCATTCGGCGTGCCGCAGCGGGTTTCGCGGCGCTCTGGAGAGCGCCCTCGCGGGCGTCATGCGCGGCTGCACGACCGGGCTCCGGCGCGTCGCGCGCTCGCGCACGAGCGGCGTCAGGGAGCGGGGGCGGTCTCGTGCGGGATCACCACGGTGAACGCGCTGCCTCGGCCGACCGCGCTCTCCGCGAGCAGCTCGCCGCCGTGCTGGAGCACGATCTCCTGGGCGATGGTCAGGCCGAGGCCCCGCCAGGTCCCCTCGTGACCGGCGCCGCGGGCGCTCGCGCGCTCCATCAGGTGCGCCAGGTCGGACGGCGCCACGCCCTCGCCGGTGTCGCGCACGGTGATGCGCAGCGCCGCGGCGTCGGCCTCGGCGGCCAGGGCGACCGTGCCCCCCGCGGGCGTGTGTCGGATCGCGTTGGAGACCAGGTTCGCCAGCACGATGCCGAGCTTCTCGGGGTCGACCCGCGCATGAGGCAGCGCGCCGCGGGCCTCGACGACGAGCGCGATGCCCTTGTCCGCCGCGATGGCGCGGTGGCCGTCGACCACGGCGCGCATGATCTCGGCGACCTCGACGGGCACGCGGTGCAGCGCGCCGGCCTCGGACTCGATGCGCACCAGGTCGAGCAGCTCGTCCACCAGCAGCCGCAGCCGCTCGGTCTCGTCGCGCGCCGTCGTCACGACCTCGCGCTGCGCCTCCGTGAGCGGACCGGTCCCGGGCTCCAGCAACAGGTGCGTCGCCATGCGGAGCGACGTGAGCGGCGTCTTGAACTCGTGGCTCACCGTCGCGACCATGTCGCTCTTCAGCCGGTCGATGCGGCGCAGGCGCGTGACGTCCTGGGCGACGACGATCACCCGGCCGTCGTCCGACTCGGCCCTGAGCGGCGCCGCGCGCACCTGGAAATAGCGCTCGCCGAGGCGGTCGCGCCAGCGGGTCGCGGCCGCGAGGTTGCCCGGCGCGACGACCTCGCCGGTCGCGATCACCCGCTCGCGCGCCGCGCCGAAGACAAGCCCGAGCGCCCCTTCCCCGGCCGTCGCGGGCCCGTCGCCGGGCTCGACGCCGAAGACCCGCGTCGCGGCCTCGTTGGTGAGGAGCACCGTGCCGTCGCGCTCGAAGACGACCAGCGGGTCGAGGAGGCACTGCACCGTGGCGTTGGCGAGGTCACGGGCGGCGAGGAGCTCGCCGAGCGAGCTCTGCCGGTACGCTCGCAGCTTCTCGACCATCCGGCGGAAGGCCTCCGCGAGCGGCGCGAGCTCCCGCACGTCCGGGTCGGAGATGGCCACGTCGAGGTCGCCGCCGCCGATGGTCCGCGCCGCGTCGGCGAGGCGCTGCACCGGCCGGACGACCATCCGCGGCAGCCACCAGGTGAAGGCGATGAGGAGCGCCAGCGCCAGCGCGCCCACGCCGACGGTGACCGTGACGCCGCGTCGGGCGGCCGCCTTGGCCGAGCGGTCGGCGGACTCCATGCTGGCCTGGTTCATCCGCAGCACCCGCTCGGTCGCGAGCTTGATCCGGGTGAAGCGGGGCAGCAGCTCGCGGAAGTACGCCTCGGAGCGCGCGGGCCCCGCGGGGGCGGCGAGCGCGCGGTCGACGGAGGCGACGTAGTCGCGGTAGAGCGCGTCGATCTCGCGCACCGCGGCCCCCTCGTCGGGCAGCGTGATGTTGTGGAACTCCACCGCGTAGGCCCGCGCGAAGGCCGCGCGCTGCTCGGCGAGGAGCGGCCGCGCGATGTCGTCGTGGCCCGTCGACGCGAACAGCGCCGCCGAGTCCTGGCGCTCGAGCGCCTCCTTCATGTCCACGCAGGCGATGACCGAGCGGTAGTTCTCCCGCAGGATCGTCTCGATCTCCCCGCCCAGCCGTCGCAGCGTGGTGATGGCGACCGCCGACACCAGGAGCAGCGTGAGCATGATCGCGAGGACCCCGAGGGTGACGCGCGCGCGGAGCGAGTTGTACATCGTCGGCTCCCTCCGTCCGTGGCCCTCTAGCGGAGCCCGTAGCGCTCGCGCTTGCGGTAGAGCGTCGAGGGGTCGACGCCGAGCGCCCGGGCCGCGGCGTCCAGGGTGGCGGAGCGCGCGAGGACGGCCGCGATGTGCCGGCGCTCGGCCGCCTCGAGCGTGTCCCCGTCGGGCGCGCCCCGCGGCGGCGCCGACCCGCCCACCACCCACCGCCCCCGCACACGCGTGACCGCCCCGGCCACCGCGCGTGTACACAACCG
>CBIHPK010000203.1:0-12865 GCA_966211675.1 uncultured Myxococcaceae bacterium | reverse complement strand
GCGTCTTCAAAAGAGCGCTGCGACCGGGTGGGGTTTTGTCATTTCTGGCGCCGGAAAACTGGCGCGCTCTCGGGCCTTCGGGCTATCGACCACCACCGCCGTGGGCCTGCGCGCAAAGATCATCGCGGTGCTGATCGTCGTCCCGCTGATCGCGGCCGGCGTGTTCGCACCCTCCTTCGCGCGCAGCCGCGGCCGCCACGGCGTGCTCACGGCCTGCGCCCGGCGCCGGGGCGCTCAGTGCCAGGTGGGCTCCGTCGACCTCGCCATGGACGGCGCCCTGCTGCGCCGCGTGGTGGTCGACCTCCCGGGAGCGCACCGGCACGTCGCCGTCGCCCGGGTCGGGGTGCGCTTCCGCTGGCCCGCGCTGCTGCTCGGCCGCACCCAGCGCCTCGACGTGCAGGCCGAGGGCATCGAGGTCCGCGCGCAGGGTCCGCTCGAGGAGATGCTCCGCCGCCCGGCCGCCGCCCCCTCGGCCGAGGGGGCTCGCCGGCGCTTCGTGCTGGGGAGCGTCCACCTCGATCGGGTGCAGGCGGACCTGGAGCTGCGCGAGGGAGACCGCGCCCGCGCCCGGGTGCAGCTCCGCGAAGGGGTGCTGGACGTCACCGAGACGCGCGACATGACCGTGCGCTGGTCGGAGCTGCGCGCGGAGGTTCCGCACGTGGTGATGCGCTCGGGCGCCTGCGTGGCGCTGCGAAGGGCCACGCAGCAGAGCCTCAACTGCACCGGCTTCGAGGCGCTCGCGGACGTGCGCGCCCGCGACGCGCTGCCGCCCTTCGTCGACGAGCTCGAGGCGGCGTGGCGGAGGGAGAGCGCCGAGGCCGTCGCGCCGGAGCCGGAGCCGGCGGACGCCGCGCCGAGCGCGCCGAGGACGCTGTCGGTGCAGGCGAGGGAGGGATCGATCCGGCTGCAGCGCGAAGGAGAGGACCTGGTGCACCTCGACCCGGCGAGCCTGGCGCTGCAGGCCCACGGCCGGGTGATCGACGAGCTGCGCGTGGAGGTGGGCGCCGATCAGGGCGGCGCGATCAACGCCAGCTACGCCCGCGACGAGCACGGGCGATGGCAGGTCGAGGTCGAGGCCGGGACGCTCCCGCTGCAGCGCCTCGCCCCGTGGCTGCCCTTCGTCCCGTGGCACGCCCCGGAGCGCGGGACGGCGCGCTTCCACCTGCGGGTCGAGCCGCCGGAGGGGCGCACGGAGGCGACGGTGCTCGAGGTCTCCGGCAACGTCACCGTCGATCACTTCGGGCTGCAGCACGCGGCGCTCGCCCGCGAGCCCCTCGACGCCCTCAGCGCCTCGCTCTCCGGCCGCGCCACGCTCGACCTGGAGCGCCGGCGCATCACCTCCCCGGGCGTCTCCGCGGAGCTCAACGGGCTGCGCTTCTTCCTCTCCGGCAGCGCCGAGCGGGGCAGCGATCACTCCGCCGTCGACGCCGTGCTGCGGGTGCCCGTCTTCGACTGCGACCTGCCCCGGCGGGTGCTTCCCCCCGCGGCGGTCGGCCCCCTCGCGGGCTTCCTCTTCAGCGGGACCCTCGCGGGCGATCTGCACCTCGCCCTCGACACCCGCCGCCTCGGCGACACCGTCCTCGACGTCAACGTGCAGGACGGCTGCGAGGTCTCGCAGTCGTCCGTGGAGGTAGGGCTGCGCCGCCTGGGAAACCCCTTCATCCAGCGGGTGCAGGAGCCCAACAACGTCATCCGCACCTTCCTCACGGGGCCAGGCTCGCCGGCCTGGACCCCCTTCGAGGCGATCTCGCCCTACGTGGTGGGGGCCGTCATCCAGCGCGAGGACGGCGGGTTCTATCGACACCACGGGTTCTCTCCCGAGGAGGTGCGCGGCGCGCTGATCCGCAACGTCAACGCCGGGCGCTTCGCCTTCGGGGCCAGCACCATCACCATGCAGCTGGTGAAGAACGTCTTCCTCGCGAGGGAGAAGACCCTCGTGCGAAAGCTCCAGGAGGTCGCCCTCACCTGGTGGCTGGAGCGCTCGCTCGACAAGCGCTCGATCCTCGAGCTCTACCTCAACGTCGTGGAGTTCGGCCCCGGCATCTACGGCATCGGGCCCGCCGCGCGCTTCTTCTTCGGCCGAGAGCCCGGCGAGCTCACGGTGCTCCAGGGGATCTACCTCGCGACGCTGCTCCCCGCGCCGATCCCACGCTATGGGATGTTCGAGCGCGGATCGATCGGGGGAGGGACCCTCCAGCAGCTCCGGCACATCGCCCGCTCCATGGCCCTCAACCACCTCATCACCGCCGCCGAGGCCGACGCGGCGGACCACGAGGGCATCGCGTTTCGCCCGCGCAGCAGCCCCGTCCCCGGTCCGCAGACGGTGACCGTCGACCCGCTCACCACCGACGAGCAGGCGCTGGAGATGGCCCAGCGGCTCGGAGTGCAGGTGCACCCCGCGACGCCCGACGAGCCCGCGCTGCCCGACTCCCCGGACGATCCCGGGCACTGACCGGGCGGAGAGGGGAACTGCAACGCGAACGCGGTGGCTCAGGCGCCCGTCGGGATGAGGTCGCCCAGCAGCAGCACCAGCACCGAGGAGGCCGAGTCGACCAGGTGGGTCTTGGAGATGGTTCCGGCCGGGGACTCCAGCCAGGCGAGGGAGGTCACCTCGACGAAGCCCACCCAGCCGCGCAGCAGCACCCGCAGCGCGCGAGGGCGGGGGTGCGGGGGGAGGTCCTTCACGATCATCTCGACGAAGTGCCCGCGCACCCGGTCGAGGATGCCAGCGATCACCGGGTCCGAGCCGATGCCCCCGCGCATCAGCGCCACGTAGGCCGGGCCGCGCGCCTTCACGAAGTCCAGGTAGGCCTCCAGGCCCGCGCGCATCCGGACGTCCGGGGGGAGCGACGGATCGACCAGCGTCTCCGCCCGCAGGTCGGCGGCGGCGGCCTCCAGCACCGCGGCGTAGTAGTCCCGCTTCGTCGGGAAGTAGTGGTAGAGCAGGCCCTTCGAGATGCCCGCCGCCTCGGCGATGGCGTCGATCGACACCGCGTCGTAGGGGCGCGTCCCGAAGAAGCTCATCCCCTGCGCGATGAGCTGCGCCCGCCGCGCGTCGAGCGACTGACGGGTGCGCGCCGACTTCTTCCCTCCCGCCGCCGCAGCCCTCGCCATCGGGAAATCAGTACCGCCGTGTTGACCACGGCCACAATGGTCATCTATCGATCTGCTATTGAACTGAAGTCAGTTGGGCCGCATAGGACTTCGGGAGAGGAGAGCAGAGCCATGGACGTGAGCACGCAGGAGACGCACGGGGCCCGGCCGATCAGGCCGCGAGCGCCCGGGGTGAGCTTCGACGCCGGGATGCCCCGGTACTGGTTCGGCGGGATGAGGCACGCGACGCTGCTGGCCAACGGGGTCAACCTGCTCTTCCCGAAGGGGGAGCGGTTCTTCGTGAGGAGCGTGATGCACTACCTCCCGCAGATCGACGACCCGGCGCTGCGGGCGCAGGTGAAGGGCTTCGCGGGGCAGGAGCACCGGCACGCGAGGGCGCACGAGGACTACAACGTGGTGCTCGAGGCCCAGGGGTACCGGGTCGATCGCTTCCTGAAGGTCTTCGAGCGCATCGCCTTCGACGGCATCGAGCGCATCGCGCCGGCGCCGCTGCGGCTCGCGGTCACCGCGGCGACCGAGCACTTCACCGCCATCCTGGCGGAGGACGCCCTCTCGCGCGGCTACCTCGCGGCCATGGACTCCGAGGTGGGGCGGCTGCTGATGTGGCACGCTGCGGAGGAGATCGAGCACAAGGCCGTGGCCTTCGACGTGCTGAAGAAGGTCGCGCCGGGATATCCCCTGCGCATGGCGGGGCTCGCGCTGGCCTCGACGCTGCTGGCGGGCTTCTGGTTCGCCGCGGTGGTCACGCTCGCGAGGCAGGACGCGAAGCTGCCGCCGGAGCCCCACCGCGAGCCCACCGAGGAGGAGAAGAAGAACTCCCCGCTCGATGTGTTCGCGAGGGGCATCCGCGACTACGCGAGGCCGTCGTTTCACCCCGACGACCGGGACAACCTCCCTCTGGCCGTCGAGGCGCTGCGATCGCTGGGGATGGAGACGGCGTAGGAGGAGGGGGGGGTCAGTCGAGGGTGAGCGGGACGAAGGTCTGGCCGTTGTTGCGCCGCACCAGCAGCGCCGCGCGGCCGTCCTGCGTGGCCGTCAGCAGGTCGCCGGAGCTGCCCACCG
Organism: uncultured Myxococcaceae bacterium; assembly: GCA_966211675.1. GTDB lineage: Bacteria > Myxococcota_A > Polyangia > Polyangiales > SCUS01. Next base: position 8,689 of record CBIHPK010000203.1, on the reverse strand, counting down.
GCTGCTGGTCGGCCTGCATGATCACGTCCCCGGGGCGCAGCCCCGCGCGATCGCCCGCGCCGCCCGGCTCGACCACGGTGATCATCACCCCGCGGTCGACGCCCAGCTGACGGGCGCGCTGCACCGGGATGGGCGCCACCTCCAGGCCCAGGTTGCGCGAGCCCTCCATCCGCGGCGCGGCGGTGCCCCGATCGCGGGGGCCGCGAGGGTTGTCGGCGTCCGGGCGGGTGCCGGCGACCACGCGAAGCGCGCGGGCCTGGCCGTTGCGGAGCACCGCGAGGGTGATCGCGTCGTTGGGGCGGTGACCGGTGACGGTCTGCACCACGTCGTTGGACGAGGTGACCGGCCGGCCGTCGACGGAGGTGATCACGTCGCCCAGCGCGAGGCCCGCGCGGGCGCTCGGTCCGCGGGCGTCGATCTGCGACACCAGCGCTCCGCCGCCCGGGGGGAGGTTGAAGTTGCTGGCGAGGTCGGCGGTGAGGTCCTGCAGGCCGAGGCCGATCCAGCCTCGGGTGACGGAGCCCCGCTCGGCGAGCTGCTCGGTGACCAGGCGCGCGAGGCGCGACGGCACCGCGAAGCCCACGCCGGTGCCCCGGCCCAGGATCATCGTGTTGATGCCCAGCACCTCGCCGCGCAGGTTGATGAGCGGACCGCCCGAGTTGCCCGGGTTGATGCTGGCGTCGGTCTGAAGGTAGTCCTCGATGGAGGTCTGCCCGAGGCCCGCTCGCCCCTTGGCGCTCAGCACCCCGTGGGTGACCGTGGCCTCCAGGCCGAAGGGCGCTCCGATGGCCAGCACCCACTCGCCCACGCGAGCCCGCTCGCTGTCGCCCCAGCGCGCCACGGGCAGGCCCGTCGCCTCGATCTTGATGGCCGCGAGGTCCGTCGCGGGGTCGGTGCCCAATACACGGGCGGGTAAGACCCGGCCGTCGCGCAGGTGCACCATGATGCGCCGCGCGTCTTCGACGACGTGGTTGTTGGTGACGATCACGCCGTCGGGGCGGACGATGACCCCGGAGCCGGTGCCGTGCTGTATCTCGGGCGCCCCGCCGCGGCCGCCGCCCCCGCCGCCGAAGGGGAAGGGGAAGCCGCGGGGCATCGCGGGCTCGTGGCTCTCGACGTCGACGCGGATGCTCACCACCGCGGGGAGCGTCTGCGAGGCCACGTTGACGAAGCCGTTGGAGAGCTGCTCCATCGCGCTGAGCGTGGCGGGAGGCGTCGGGGTGGGAGCGGGGATCTGCTGCGAGTAGACCGTGGAGGCGCCGAGGGCGAGCGCGCCGATCACGCTCGCGAGGACGCCCGCACGACGAATGCGTTGGGAGGGAGAGTGGGTCATCCGTTGACCTCCATTCGTGGGGCCCAACCGATCAGGGGGCCCCGGTTATTCCGAGGGGTGCTCGTTCAGGACGGATCGAGCGCGCCGAGGATCTCCTCGACCACGCGGCGGGCCGCCTCGGAGGGATCGGCCGCGTCGCGGATGGGACGCCCCACCACGAGGTGGGAGGCGCCCGCTCGGATGGCTTCGGTGACGGTTGCGGTGCGTTGCTGGTCATCGCCCGCGACGCTCGCCCAGGTGGGGCGGACGCCGGGGGTCACGCACTGTAGCAAGGGAGCCGCGGCGTGCACGGCCGCGAGCTCTCGCGGGGAGCACACGACGCCGACGGCGCCCTCGGATTGGGCCTCGACGGCGCGCGCGACGACCGCGCGGGTGAGGGCGTCCTCGCCGCCGTAGCGGGCGGGCGAGGTGGAGGTGAGCACGGTGATGCGGAGGATGCCCGCGCGCCCCCGGGCGGCGCGCACCGCGGCCTCGACCGGGTCGTGCACGGTGATGAAGCGCACCGGGACGCCGGCGTCGACGATCTGCGCGACCGCGCGGGAGACCGTGGCGGGCACGTCGTGGAGCTTGGCGTCGATGAAGAGCGCGGAGCCGTCGGTGAGGCGGCGGGCGAGCTCCATGCCGCCGCGCATGAGGAGCTCGAGGCCGATCTTGAAGGTTCCGACGGAGGGGCGGAGGGCGGCGGCGAGGGCGCGGGCGCGAGCCTCGTCCTCCACGTCGAGGGCGAAGATGAGCCGGTCGCGGGCGTCGTCGAGGGAGGTCATCGCAGGGGCGCGTAGGGTACAACTCGACGCGATGAGCGACACGCCCAACTACATGACCCCGGCGGGCTACCAGCGCTTCGTGGACGAGTCGACCTGGCTCGCGCGCGTCGAGCGTCCGCGCGTGGTGGTGGAGGTGCAGGACGCGGCGGCGCAGGGCGATCGCAGCGAGAACGCGGAGTACATCTACGGCAAGAAGCGGCTGAGGGAGATCGACCGGAGGCTCAACTTCCTCGCGCGAAGGTTGGCCAACGTGCAGGTGGTCGACCCGAAGACGCAGAAGGGCGATCGGGTGTTCTTCGGGGCGACGGTGGAGCTCGAGGACGAGGAGGCCGCCGTCGCGACGTGGCACATCGTGGGCGAGGACGAGGTCGACCTGGAGAAGCGGCACATCAGCTGGAAGTCCCCATTGGGCAAGGCGCTGCTGAAGAAGGGCGTCGACGACGTGGTCACGGTGAAGCGGCCCGACGGGGCGACGCTGGAGTACACCGTGCTCGCGGTGCGCTACGGCTGAGCGACGCGCCTCGGGGGGACGGGGTAGAGGGAGTCGAGCTGCTCGTTGTTGCGCAGGCCGATGGCCTCGCGCTGGATGAGCAGGTGCTCGCGGTACATCAGCGCCTCGTCGCGTTTCGCGTTGAAGGCCTCGACGAGGGAGCGGTAGTCCTCGGGGAGGGGACGGCCCGCCTCGGCCTCGTCCACCTGCCGGCCGAGCACCTCGCACTGAAGCAGCGCGACGTTGATGCGGTCCTGCGCGCGGCCGAGCGAGAGGGCCATCTCCTGGAGCATCTCCTGCTCCAGCGACGACCGGCCGGTGGCGACCTGCAGCCGCCGCTGGAGCCGGTCGAGGTAGGTGCTGCGGAAGCCCTTCTGTTGCAGGGCTTCGATCATCGGTCGCCAGGTGGACTCGTCCATCGCGACTCCGCTCCTCTCTGCGGGTGATTGATCCGTCGGGCTCGTCGCCGGGAAGGTGGGAGCGCGCGAGCGCCCGCGCAAGCCTCGCGCGGCCTCCCCCGGTGCTAGCGTTCGCGCCACCCACGATGAACGCCCCCTACGCCCCGCTCCGCGTCGCCGAGGTCTTCGGTCTCTCTCCCCTCAACACCCGGCTGCGGGAGGCGCTGCTCACGCTGCGAGGCGACGGGCACACGCCGCCGACGCGCTTCGATCATACCTCCCTGCGTATGTTTCGACCGCGCCTGGCGCTGCCGCTCTGGGCGGGGCGCGCGGCGCACGGTCGGCTCGTGCCGATCTACAACCTGGTCAACCGGGCCGAGCGGCCGCGGCCCGAGGAGGGGTGGAGCGTGCGGGTCACCACCGCGCGAGACTTCCTCGGGACGCAGCTCACCTACGACAGCCACAACGGCACCGACTTCGCCGTCCCGCTGGGGACCGTGGTCGTGGCCGCGGCGCCCGGCGTGGTGCGGCGCGTGTCGAGCGAGTTCAACCGCGGCGGGCTCAAGGTCTTCATCGACCACGGCGCGGGGCTGGTCACCTCCAGCAACCACCTCGGACGACCGATGGTGTCCGTCGGCGATCGCGTCTCTCGCGGGCAGCCCATCGCCCTCTCGGCCTACAGCGGCATCGACGGGCTCAGCACCTTCCCCTTCGGCGCGCCCCACGTGCACTTCAACGTCTGGCTCGACGGCGAGTACGTCGACCCCTTCGCCGCGCCCGGCGAGACCGCCCTCTGGCGCGCGGGCAACTGGCCCGTGGCCGCGCGCGATGGCGACGCCGACGCGCCCCCCTCCGACTGGGACCACGCCGCCGTCGAGCGCGCCATCGAGGCCGCCTGGACCCCGGAGCTGCGCGCCGAGCTGCGGTCCGTCGGCGACCCCGGCGAGCGCGCCATGGCCGTGCTCTTCCAGCAGAACTACTACCCCACCCGCTTTCGCGAGCGCCCCTGCCTCTACTCGGTGCGCCACGCTCGCAGCCCGAGGCTCGACCTGCCCTTCCGCTCGGAGGACTTCGACGGCATCTGGTTTCCCCACGGCGCCGAGCCGGCCCGGCCGTGAGGGGAGGGCGCTTCTTCCGCGTTGTGACGGCCGCTGCTATAGCCTCGACGCATGGCCGAACCATGGCGGGCGCTCTCTGAACAAAGCACCTTCGCGGGCAGCATCCGCGTCGTGCGCTCGCTCCACAGCACCTCCGCCCGGCGCGCGCTCTACCTCGCCGAGCAGACCGGCATCGGCCGCGCGTGCGCGCTCCGGGTGCTCGACCCGCGGCTGATCTCGTCGGCCGCGGGTAAGGCCCGCTTCGACGAGCTGCGCGCGCTGCGGGCTCGCATCAAGAGCGACCACGTGGTCGACGTGGTGGCCGCTGGGGTCGATCGCACCACCGGCGCGCCGTGGTTCGCGCTCGACCACCTCGAGGGCGAGACGCTCTCCGCGCACGCGGCGGCGCCCCTCCCCCCCGCGGAGGCGCTGGAGGTGCTCTGGCAGGTGGCGCACGGCCTCGCGGCCATCCACGACGCGGGGCAGGTGCACGGCACCCTCGACCCCTCCAGCATCATCGTCGCCACCAGCCGCTACGCGGGCAGCGACTTCACCGTCACCCTGCTCGACTTCTGGACCTCCTCGTGGCTGCGCTCCGCGGACGCCAACGCCGAGGGCAGCGACGTCGCCTCGCTCTTCTGGAGCGCTCCCGAGCAGACCGAGCCCGGGTCCGCCGTCACCGCCGCCGCGGACGTGTGGGCCTTCGGGCTGCTGGCCTTCCGGCTGCTCACGGGGAAGATCTACTGGAAGAGCGCCGCGCAGCCCGAGCAGGCCACACCCGTCGCCGTGCTCAAGGAGGTCTCCGTCGCCGACCTGCCTCGCGCCTCGCGCCGCGCCGCCGAGCTCGGCGTCGAGACGCCGCTGCCGGAGGGCTTCGACGAGTGGTTCGCTCGCTGCGTGGCCCGCTCCGTCGACGATCGATTCAAGAGCGTCGCCGAGGCCGTCGGCGCGCTCGAGCCCATCCTCGATCGAGACGCGCCCGTCGCCGCCGCGGCCGTCGCTCGCGCTCCGAAGAGGGCGGCGGGCCCGGGGATCCAGCGCCACTTCAGCTCCCTCTACGCGTGGGCGCGCTCGACCGACGTGGTGGTCCCCGCGGTGCTCACGGCGCTGCTGGTCGTGGCCTTCGGCGTGCGCGGACACTCTCGCGCCCGCTGGCCCTGGTCGCGCTCCCGCGCCGAGGCGCCGGTCGCCGCCACCGCCCTCCCGGCTCCCACGCCCTCGCCCGTCCCGACAACGGCTCGCACTCCGGACGCCGGTCCGCCGACGCCCCAGCCGGTCAACCTCACCGAGAGCGGAGCGCAGGCGATCGCCACCCGCCTCGGCAGCATCCCCCGCGGCTCGCCCGTGTGGATCACCGTGGCCGCCGCCGACCCCGCGGCCGAGGCCCTGGGCCAGCGCCTGCTCGGGATCTTCGAGCGCGCGGGCTGGCAGACCCACCCCCTCGGCCACTCGGAGGTGCGGGCCCGGCCGGGCATCTTCCTCTTCGCCGCGGAGGAGCAGTCGCCTGGCTACGTGGAGACCGTCGAGCGGGCCCTCACGGACGCCCACCTCGCGCCCACCGTGGCCCGCGGCTACCGGTCGTTCTACGCCGAGATGCGCCGGGACAACCCCAGCTACCGGGGCTTCCCCTTCGAGGCCGACCAGACCTTCCTCATCGTGCTCGGCCGAGGGCAGTAGCGCCCTCCTCGCCCCGCTACGGCTCCTCAGGGCTCGTTGGCCTTGGCCGCCGCGATCTTCGCCGCGACCCGCGCCTCGTGGTCCCGGATCTTCGCCTGGCGGAGGGCCTCGTCGTCGAGCGGGGGCGGGCGCTTCTCGCCGGTCATCGCGTCGTCGCGCCGCTTCAGGGTGTCGCTCACCGCGGCGCGCCACGGCTTCGACTCCTTCGGGCCGAAGAGGTACGCGAGCCCCACGGCGACGAAGTAGAGCGCGATGAGCGGCAGGCCCAGCATCACCTGCGAGTACACGTCCGTGCTGGGCGTGAGCACCGCCGCCAGGATGAACGCGATCACGATGAAGTAGCGCGAGAAGGAGAGGAGCTGACGCCAGGTCACGAGCCCGACCAGCGACAGGAAGAAGATGAAGAGCGGGAGCTCGAACACCACGCCGAAGGCCAGGAGCATCTGCGACGTGAAGCCGAGGTACTCGTCCATCATCAGCGTGGGGATGACCGTGACGGCGGTGTTGCCCACCTTCCCGCCGAACCCGAGCATCCACGCGTACCCGACCGGGAAGACGAAGTGGTAGCCGAAGAGCGAGCCGGCCACGAAGAAGACCGTGGAGAAGAACACCAGCGGCAGGACGACGCGCTTCTCCTTGGCGTAGAGCCCCGGCGCGATGAACATCCAGAGCTGGTAGAACACCACCGGCAGCGCGAGCATGAAGCCGCCCATGGCCGCGATCTTCAGGTAGACCACGAAGGCCGACGTGGGATCGGGGAAGTGCACCTGCGGGTTGAGGGGGTAGCCGCCGCCGGCCGGGAGCGCCGCCTGCGCCCGCTGCGCGACGTCGCGCATCGCGCGAAACACCGGGTAGTGCAGCATCCAGTGGAAGATCTGCGGGATGGTGCACGCCTGCGGGGTGTTCACGCGCCCGTTGCAGAACCACGCGACCTCCAGCGGGCGCAGCAGCCACGCGAAGAGCTGCTCTCGGTAGTTCCACCCCACCACCATGCCGGCGATGACCGCGAGGACCGCTCGGATGATGCGCCCGCGCAGCTCTTCCAGGTGGTCGCGGAAGCTCATCGGGCCTTCGGTGGAGCTCACGGCGCGCCCTCCGTCTCGGGGTATACGTTGGCGCCCTCGGGCAGCGCGCCGAAGTCATCGGGGCCCCCTTCGGGGTACTCCATCGCGAGGTCGGCCGGCTCGGTCTCCAGGGTCATCATGGTGCGCTTGGCGTCGTCGACGGTGGAGCGCACGTCCTCCTCGATGCCCGACAGCCCCTCGCGCAGCGGGCGGGTGACCTCGTCGACCACCTCGTCGAAGCCGGCCTCCTGGCGCAGCTCGCGCGAGGCCCGCTGAAACTCGCGCACCGCGCGGCCGATGGCGCGCAGCGTCTGCGGGAGGTTCTTTGGACCCACCACCACCAACGCCACGAGCCCGATCAGGAACAGCTCCGGAAGCCCGATACCGAACATCGCCGTTGGCCTTTACCCTACCGACCCCGAGAGCACCACCCGCCGCAGTCGCCAGAGCGCCGCCGCGTACGCCGCCACCGTCGCCCACGCCCACGCCGTCAGCCACAGGTCGAAGCCCCGCAGCGGAGCCCACCGCGCCGTCGCCGCGAAGGTGAGCGCCATCACCACCACGCTGGCGTTCATCACCCAGCCCCACAGCACCAGCGTCAGCTCGCTGCGCCGGCCCAGCTGCCACGCCACCAGCAGCCCCACCGCCAGCGTCCCCAGCGCCCGCGCCACTCCCCAGGTCGACGGCCCCGCGTGCGCGACGGAGAGCCACTGGGTGAGCTGCCCCGCCAGCACGAAGGCCCAGGTCGCCCGGCTCGCCCAGGCCCAGGCGCTCGCCACCCTCGCCGGGTCCGCCGTCGCCTCGCGGACCTTTACGGGCTCGGTAAAGGCCGCCCCGCAGCGGCCGCACCGCCCAGCCCCCGGGAGCCGCGGGGCGCCGCACTCGTCACACAGCGCCGGGGCGTCCATCGACCCTCACGCCCTGCTTCACCCGGCCCGCGAGCGCCCGGGTCTGCTCCGCCGCTCGCTGCGTCTGCTCCGAGCCGCGCGCCTGCTGCGCCGCCGCCGCCGCGATCTGCTGCACCGTCTCCGTCATCCGGTGGATCGCCTCGGTCACCTGCCGCGACCCGCGCGCCTGCTCGTCCGTCGCCTGCGCGATGGCCCGCACCATCGCCGTGCTGCGCCGCGAGCGCTCCAGGATGCGCTTGAGCACCCGGTCCGCCTCGCGGCTCACGTCCACCCCGCGGTCGACGGTGACCTTCGAGCGCTCCACCGAGGCCACCGCGTTGCGGCTCTCGACCTGCACCGCCTCGATGAGCTGCGCGATCTCCTGCGTGCCCTCCGCCGCGCGCTCGGCGAGGTCCTTGATCTCCTCGGCCACCACCGCGAAGCCACGCCCGTGCTCGCCCGCCTGCGCCGCCAGGATGGCCGCGTTGAGCGCCAGCAGGTTGGTGCGCTCGGTGATCTCGTCGATGACCTTGGTGATCTTGCCGATGGCGGTGAGGTTCTCCCCGAGCCGCCCGATCACCCCGACGGTGTCCTCGGCGGTGCTCTTGATGTGGTTGATCTCCGCGACGGTGCGCTGGATCGCCTCGGCCCCCTGCTCGGCGTCCTGCGACACCTCCTCGGTGATGCGCGCGGTGGTGTCGGCGTTCTCGCGCACCTGACCGATGGCCACGTCCATCTCGTTCATGGAGGTGGAGGTCTCCTCCGCGGTGAAGCGCAGCGCGTCGATGTTGCGCGACACCTCCTGGATGGAGGTGGTCATCCCCTCGATGGACCCGACCGTCTGCGCCACCGAGCGCCCCAGCGCCTCGATGGCCTCCGCGAGCTCCGCAGAGGCCGCGCCGCTGGGGAGCGCCTCGACCGCCGCGGGGGGCGTCGGCGGCGACCGCTCTCGCGACCGCTCGCTCACCGCGTCGAGCTC
>CBIHPK010000202.1:0-12908 GCA_966211675.1 uncultured Myxococcaceae bacterium | reverse complement strand
ATCGGAGCGCGAGACGTGGGCACTCCCGACGTGGGAACCCCCGACGTAGGCACTCCCGATGTCGGCGTGCGCGACGCGGGCATGGTGCTGCCTCCGCCCTGCGGTCGCGCCTCCGGCGGAGGGTCGGCGACGGTGCGCGCCCCGACGCTCCAGCGCTCGATCCAGGCGATGGGCGACGAGGGCTGGCTCGGCTCCCCCGCCGTGGTCGACCTCGACCGCGACAACACCAACGAGCTCGTCGTCGCCCGAGGCGCCCGTGTCTTCGCCTTCTCCCCGACCGGAACCACCCGCTGGAGCGCCGCGGTCAGTGGCAACAACCGCGTGTGGGCCGCTCCCGTGGTGGCCGACTTCCAGGGCGACGCCAACCTGGAGGTGGCCGCCGCCGCCGGGAGCCGCGTGACGCTCCTCTCCGCCGCCGGAACGGTGATCGCCCCCTTCCCGGTGACCTGGCGCGACGAGCTCCGTTCGCTCGCCGCGGGCGACCTCGACGGCGACGGCCGCGCGGAGATCGTGACCGCCTCCTCGGTGCCCCTCTCGGGATCGCCCGCTCGCGACCTTCTGATGGCCTGGCGGGGCAACGGCACGGCGCTCCGCGGTTTCCCCCCTAACACCTCCCGCACCTCGGGCTGCGACTCCAACTGCGACGTCACCGGGGGCTTCGACCAGAACCTCGCCATCGGCCCCATCGACGGCGACGCCCTCATGGACGTGCTCGCCCCGATGGACAACGCGTACATGTCCTGGCACCTCGGGTCCGGCGAGGCCTTCCGCTCGGCGTCGATCTTCCGCACCACCTCGCGCGTGCCGGGCATCCGCTTCCTCCTCGACTACGCCGAGGCCCAGCAGGGCTACTCCAACAGCGAGTCGACCTCCAACCAGGCGCACTTCACCAACAGCGCTCCGGCCATCGCCGACCTCGACGGCGACGGCACCCGCGAGCTCGTGGTGCTGAGCTCGGTGCAGAACGCCGCGCAGTCCGATCGCCAGCGAGGCGTCGCGCTCTGGGTGCTGCGCTCGGAAGGCAGCCGTCCCCCGGCCTGGGTCGCGCCCTTCCATGTGCGGGCCTACCTCTCGGGCCTGGTCGACCTCGGGGGCAACATCACCGCGGCCACCAACCAGGTGAGCGTCGCCGACCTCGACGCCGCGTGGCCCGGGCTGGAGATGGTCTTCGCGGGCTTCGACGGCCGCATCCACTGCGTCGGCAGCGAGCGCACCGAGCGCTGGACCTACGCCTATACGACCGCGGCCAGCACGCTCACCGGCGGCGTCGCCATCGTCGACCTCTCCGGCGACGGCCGACCGGAGATCGTCTTCGCGAGCTACTCCACCGCCAACAACACCAGCGCCCTCTACGTGCTCGACGCCGCGGGCGCGCTGCTCCACCGCGTCGCCCTCCCCGGTCGCGGCTCCATGGCCGTCCCCACCGTCGCCGACCTCGACCGCGACGGCACGCTGGAGATCATCGTCAGCCTGAAGGACCCGGGCCCCGATGGCGCCGAGGTGCTGGTGTTCAACGTTCCGGGCTCGGCGACCAACTGCCTGCCGTGGCCCACGGGGCGCGCCAACGTGCAGCGCAACGGCTCGCCCTCGCGCTGAGGGGCGCTCACTCCGGCGAGCTGAGCGCGTGCCGAAGGAAGGCGCGCGGCGCGAGCTTCACGCCCTTCACGAACTGCCGCACGAGGTCGGCGCGAGAGTGCTCCGCCTGCTCCGCCGCGTGGAGGCCCGCGTCCAGCAGGTAGTACGGGAAGAACACCGGCAGCAGCCCCCAGACCCGCAGCGGGTACTCCCTCGCCACGAGCCAGAGGTAGTACTTCGCCACCGTGTCGACGCGCTCCTGCGGGTCGATCACCGTGCGGTGCTCCAGGCCTCCGGCCACGTCGCGGCGGATGAGCATCCGCGCCTCCGGGGCATAGGCGAGGTACTCCCCGGGCTTCATCCGATGGGCCAGCCGCAGGAAGAGCGAGTGCTCGTTGTGATAGCCGATGAACTCGTCCCAGCCCCCGCCGCGCGCCCAGGCCTCACGCCGCAGCGCCGCGTTTCCGCCGGTCAACCACGCGATGCCTCGCTTGGGGTTGGGCGAACCCGGGAACACCCTCGGCTTCTTGAAGGGCCCATAGGAGAGCATCCAGCGGTCGCGCAGCCACCCCGAGCGCACCCTCGGAACCCGCGCCTCCGCCTCCCCCACGTAGTCCATCCGCCCGTTGACGCCGAGGCAGAGCGGGTCGGCCAAGGGAGCCGTCAGCGCCGACAACCACCCGCTCCCCACGGGCACGTCGTCGTCGTCGACGGAGGCCACCACGTCGCCGCGCGCATGGCGCATCCCCACGTTGGCCGCCGCCGCGCAGCCTCTCGCGGGCGTCTGCACCACGCGCAGCCGATCGTCCGTCACCCCGACGGCGCGGCGGATGTCCTCCTCCGTCACCCCCGGCGTCGAGTCGACGATCAGCACCTCGAAATGGGGGTGGTCCTGACCGAGGACGTTGCGCACCAGGGAGCCGAGCTCCCCGAGGCGATTGTACGAGCGCAGCACCACCGTCACGAACAGGTCCATCAGCCCGCTCCCCCTTGAGCCCTCAACCGGTCGAAGATCGCCGCGAGCCGGCCGCTCGCCTCGGCCGCGGAGAAGTACCGCACGGCCCTCTCGTCCCGAGATGGTTCGACCGCCGTACCATCGATCACCGCGGTCATCGCACCGACGTCCCCGGGGGCGATCACGTGGCCCGCTCCGGTGCGACGGAGGATGTCCCCGAGCTCGCGCTGCGCCGACTCGGCCACGATGGTCCGGCCCGCGCGCAGGTAGTCGTAGAGCTTGCCCTGGAGGTAGAGGCCCGCGTCCGGGTGGTTCCAGGCGGCGAGCACCAGGGCGTCGGCGGCGCGCAGGCGCTCCATCCCCTCCTCGAAGGGCAGCGTGGGCATCACCCGCACCGCGTCCCTCAGCCCCAGCGAGGCCGCGAGGTCGCGGTCGCGGTCCGAGAGCTTGCCGTGGTTGTCGAGCACCACCCTCCCCGGCCTCCGCGCCATCGCTCGGAACACCGTCTCCAGCGACCAGGGCCCGTACACGTTGCCGAAGTGCACCCAGCGCTGCGGCCCGTCGCGGGTCACCGCGGCCATCGTGCCGTAGGCCTCGCCGTCGAAGGTGTTGTGCACGCAGTGGATCTTCTCCGCCCACTGCGGGAAGCGCTCCCGGTCGAGCGCGGCGAGGGTCTCCGTGGTGACCACGATCGCGTCGGCGGCCTCGTACACCGCTCGCTCGTAGCGGGCCTCGATCGATCGTACGGGAGCGAACTTCCTCCGGTGAACCCAGTTGGGTGTCCAGGGGTCGCGCAGGTCGGCCACCCAGGGGCGACGGTGACGGCGCGCCGCGGAGAGGCCGATGGCGTGCGTGTGATAGGGGTAGCTGGTCGTCCAGAGCAGGTCGTGCGAGGGCAGCAGCCGGTCGAGCTCCCGCGCCGCGTGGGGCGCGTGGATGATGGCCGTCTCCATCGGGACCACCGCGTCGAGGAATCGGTCCCACCGCTCCTGCAGGCGGGCAGAGAGCGGGCGCCGCAGGGCCTCCGCGGGGTGTTGGTGCGTCGACGTACGATCGACCGCTCGCGCGCCTCGGTCGGCCAGCAGGCTCATCCACGCGGCGTCGTAGGTGGGGCTGAGCGTCACCTCGGGCGGGAGTGTCCAGTCGGAGGCGTCGAAGGAGCCGGGCGGCGGGACCCGTCGCGACAGCACCGTCGGTAGCCATCCCTGCGAGGGCAGGTGCTTCGCGAAGCGCCACGCGCGCTTGGCCCCGATGGAGCTGTGCGGCGGAAAGAGCCACGAGGCCATGAGCACCCGGCCGGGCATCTACGGGATCCTCCGAGGCAGGGCTCCGCGGCGCGACCACTCGGAGCGCAGCACCGCCGAGAGGGTGACCAGCGCTCCGACCGCGAAGGCGCCGAGCATCGCGAGCGAGGCGTAGCGCCCGAGGGCGGTCGCCAGCATGGTCGCGAACACGAAGAAGTCCCGCTTGAAGAGCGGACGGGCCCGCGCGAGCAGGCGCTGCAGCCCGCGCTCCTCGACGGCGCCGGTGGGGTCGTCGCCGAAGCCCAGCGGGTACTTCGCGAGGTCGCCGGTGCCGAGGGCGAGCAGGTAGCGGTACTCGATCCCGGAGGCCACGAAGCCCGCGAGCACGCCCACCACCCCGAAGACCACCGACCATGGACCGAGCCCGGCGCGGGTGAGGCCCACCGAGAGCCCCGCGAAGAAGGCGTAGTTGGTGAGGTCGTCGCCGACCGTGTCGATCCACTCTCCCGCCTTGGAGCCGCGGAAGGTGAGCCGGGCGAGCTCTCCGTCGCAGCCGTCGAGCACCGACTGCGCCTGGAAGAGCAGGCCCCCCACCGCGAGGGCCCCTGGAGTGCCCAGCGAGGCGAGCGCGGCCCCCACGGCGCCGATCGCCAGGATGCCCACGGAGAGCGTGTTGGGGCGCATCCCGGTGCCGCAGAGGGCGCGAGTGACGGCGAGCGAGAGCGTGCGGTTGAGGGCGCGGGAGACCATCCCGTCCTGGGGCTTTCGCAGCGACTGGAGCAGACCCTCGGTGGCCGCGGAGGCCTCGCGGGCGTCGCGCACCCGCCGCCAGCCGGTGACGTCGAGGAGCGACCCTTCGCCGCCGTCGTCGAGCAATCCCCCGTCGTGCCCGGGGCGGCGGTGCACGGCGAGCACCTCGGTCTGGTCGAAGAGCACCGCGGGGGCGGCGAAGAGCGCCCTCACCGTCGAGCGGTCGAGCAGCGTGTCGCCGCGGACCGCGAGGTGCTCCTCCGGGGGCGCGGCGGTGAGCGCCCGCAACGGGACGCGCACCCGGTCGTCGGCGCTCCAGCGGGCGGCGGCCTCGGCGGCGCGGTCGCCCAGGAGCCCGAGCCACTCGGCGCCCTCGGCCTGCATCAAGAGCAGCGTTCGCAGCGGGAGCGGGAGACCGGCGAGGTCGTCCGCGGGGGCGCTGTCGAGGGAGACGACGCCGATCACGCGGAGGCTCCGAAGAGGGCGGCGTCCACGGTGGCGGCGGCGTCGCTCCAGCTGTGCGAGAGGGCGGCGGCGCGGGCCTCGGCGCGGACCGATGGTGCGAGGCCGTACAATCGCGAGAGCTGATCTCCCAGGGCGATCGGGTCGGGCGGCGACCACGGGAGGAAGAATGGTCGGGGCTCGAACGAGGCGAGGTGCTGCACCGGCGGACCGATCACCGGGGTGCCGAGGGTGAAGGAGAGCACGGCGCTCCCGGAGGTGAAGAGGTCATGGTGGGCGAGCACCGTGGCGTCGGCGGCGGAGACGAGGGCGGAGAGGGACTCGCGCGAGGCGAAGCCGGGGCGCGGTCGGAGCCGGGCGTCGTCGCCGATGGCGGCCCGCAGCGAGGCGAGCTCGTCCGGGACGCAACGGCCCACGGGGATCCAGACGAAGCGGTGGCCGTCGAGAGCGCGCAGCGCTCGGGCGAGCAGCGGGAGCTGCTTGTAGGGCTCCATGGAGCCTGGGGAGACCAGCAGCAGGGCGTCGTCGGCGAGGCCGAGGGAGCGGCGGAGGCCCAGTCGGGCGGAGGCGTCGGTGGCGAAGGGGTCGGGGTAGTCGTCGGCGAAGTGCGGATGGGCCTGGTGGACGAAGCGACCCGAGAAGCCCATCGCCGAGAGGGCGTCCTGGGCGGCCGGGAAGTGTCCGAAGACGACCGAGCAGCGGCGGAGCAGGGCGCGGCGCGCGGCGAGGCCGAGGTCCGGGTGCGGGTCGTCGTGGCCGACGCGGTTGTGGGCGGTCCAGGCGATGGACAGGCCGCGGGCGCGGGCGAGGTCGAGGAGCCCGAGGAGCCAGGCCGTGCGGGCGCGGTAGAGCCGCCGGTCGGGGTGGTGGATCATCCACTCGGGCCAGTGAAGGTGCAGCCAGCGGGCGCCGCCGGGGAAGGCGCAGAGGGCGGCGAGGCGGGGCGCCGTGCGGACCTCCACCCCGCGAGCGCGCAGGGAGGCCACCAGCCGCGCGAGGTAGGGGTTCGCGGCGTCGGGTCGGGGCCACACGAGGAGCCGTCGCGTCGACACAGTGGGGCCGTCTAGCCCATGGAGAGCGCCTCCTGCAAACGCGCATCGCCAACCGGGCGGTGAACCCGTAGGATGCCGCCGCTCCAAGCGCGGAGCGTCCCTGGAGGACCGCATATGGTAGCGATCGTGGTGGTCGGAGCCCAGTGGGGCGACGAGGGCAAAGGGAAGATCGTCGACCTGATCTCCGCGCAGGCGGAGATGGTGGTTCGCTTCGCGGGCGGCGCGAACGCGGGTCACACGCTGAAGGTCGGCGGGCAGAAGCTCGTCACGCACCTGCTGCCGAGCGGGGTGATGCACCCGGGCGCCCGCTGCGTGCTGGGGGCGGGGGTGGTGGTGGCGCCGGAGATCCTGGCGGACGAGATCGCCACCTGCGAGAAGCGCGGGCTCGGGGTGACGCCCCGGCTGCTCATCTCTCGCCGGGCGCACGTGACCTTCCCCTTCCAGGCGGCGATCGACCGGGCGGCCAACGCGGGCCCTCGCTCCATCGGCACCACGGGCCGGGGCATCGGCCCGACGTACAGCGACAAGGCCGCGCGCATCGGCGTGCGGCTGGGCGACCTGATGGATGGTGCGAGGGCGAACGATCGCGTCGGCGCGCTGGTGGAGGTGTGGTCCGAGCGAGCGAGGGCGGCGGGCGTGGAGGCCCCGACGGTGGCCGGGGCGCTGGCCTGGGTGGCGCCGTACATGGAGGTCATCGGGCCGCTGCTGGGCGACGCGTCCATCGCGGTGGACGAGGCCATCAAGGCGGGCAAGAAGGTGGTCTTCGAGGGCGCCCAGGGGACCCTGCTCGACCTGGACCACGGCACCTACCCCTTCGTGACGAGCTCCAACACCGTGTCCGGCGGGGCGTGCACGGGCGTCGGCGTCGGGCCCACTCGCATCACCGGCGTGGTGGGGATCACCAAGGCCTACTGCACCCGGGTGGGCCACGGGCTCTTCCCGACGGAGCTGCTCGGCGAGGCGGGCGACCGGCTGCGCGAGGTGGGCGAAGAGTACGGCGCGACCACCGGGCGGCCGCGGCGCTGCGGCTGGCTCGACCTGCCCGCGCTGCGCTACGCGGCGAGGGTCAACGGGCTCACGGCGCTGGCGGTCACCAAGGTGGACGTGCTCGCGGGCCTCGCGGAGGTGCCGCTCTGCGTGGGCTATCGGGTCGATGGCGTGGAGACGAAGGAGTTTCCCATCGACGACCTCGACCGGGCGGAGCCGGTGTTCCTGAACATGCCCGGCTGGGACGCGTCGGTGAGCGAGGCGCGCACCATGGAGGCGCTGCCGGAGACGGTGCGGCGCTACCTGAAGGAGATCGAGGAGCGCACCGGCGTGGAGGTGGCGATCGTCTCCATCGGCGCGGACCGGGACGCGACCATCGTGCGGCGCGAGGTGCTGGTGTGATCGACCGCGGCGCGCTGGTGCTGGAGGCGGCGCTCCCGGAGGGGGCCTACCGCGGCGTGTGCCGCCCGGCGCTCGACCACTGGAAGTGGAACCACAAGAGCAAGGGCCGGACGCTCAACGAGCGCTACCGCGACAGCGTGGTCGACGGCGAAGGGGTCATCGAGGACCTCGACGAGGCGCTGGCGCTGCGCGACGAGGCGCTGAAGCTGGGTCACCCGGGCGTGGACGTGATCGTCTTCGAGGTGCCCAACGGGCCGTGGGTGCCGGGCTCCCTGCCGGTGGCGACGGAGCCCCCGGCGGAGGGCCTGGTGCTGCTCGGCTGGGACGTCTTCGAGCTGATGGAGCCGTGGTGGTCGCCGCTGGGCAAGGGGGCCGACGACGTCGACCGCTCGCAGCTCAACGCCAACGGGCTCTTCCCGGGCCGAGGCCTGGCGGAGGAATACGTGGCCGGGTATGCCGAGCGCCACCCGGACGAGGAGCCGCTGGTGGCCGCGCGCATCTGGCTGGTGGCCTGAGCGGGGCTCAGACCGCCGAGCGCCGCGCGAAGCGGTACAGCTCCGCGGGCCGGTGGTCGACGCCGCTCTGGGCGCGCCCGGTCGCCTCCAGCTGCCCGGAGGCCAGCATCCGCCGACGGAACGAGTCCTTGTTCACCGGCCTCCCCAGCACCGTCTCGTGCACCCGCTGCAGCTCCAGCAGCGTGAAGGTCTGCCCCAGCAGCTGGAAGCCCACCGGGGCGTAGTCGAGCTTGCCTCGCAGCCGCTTCACGGCCATGCCGACGATGTCCGCGTGGTCGAAGGCCAGCGGCAGCGCGCGACCCTTCTCGTCGACGACCTTCACCGGCCCTCCGGTCTCGCCCTCCCACGGGACGCGGATGCGCCCGGTGCGCACGGCGCGGTCGCCGGTCGAGGCCGAGCGGAAGCGCGCCTCGTCGACGAGCGCGTAGTACGCGACGGAGATCACCCGGGTGCGAGGGTCGCGCCCTGGCTCACCGAACGAGTAGAGCTGCTCCAGGAAGACGCCGGACAGGTTGGCCTTGCTGCGCAGCACTCGGGTCGCGGCCTCTTCGAGCGTCTCGTCCTTGCGGAGGAAGCCGCCGGGCAGCGCGTGCTGGCCCTTGAAGGGGTGCTCGTCGCGAGGGACGAGCAGCGTCGAGAGGTCGCCCTCGAAGGCCGCCACCAGCACCACGTCCACCGCCACGGAGAAGCGCTCGTACTTCGACGGGTCGTAGCTCGCGAGGAACTCCGACTCCCCTGCGGCGGCGCTCTCTCGGGGCTTCTTCGACATCGCGGCCGAGAGGGTTAGCGTCACCCGCGCACGAGGTGCAAGCGCTCCGCGGCGACGCCGACCTCCACGCGCAGGCCCCAGCCGAACTCCAGGCGGTCGTCCTCGATGCCGTCGCCGAAGATGGTCCCTCGCTCGTCCATCTCCGAGCGCAGCGCGAGCGTGGCGCCCTCGACGAGGGAGCCGGACTCCAGGGAGGTCCCGGTGGAGACGCTGGGGAAGGGCTCGCGCACGAAGAAGGCGAGGCGACGGTCCGTGGGCCCCGGCAGCGGCACCTTGTCCGCCCGCTGCCTCGCGATGGATCGCGCCCACCCCGTGGCGCCGGTCCCGGTGGTGACGATGACGCCCGAGGAGGACTGCGCCTCGTCGCCCGCCGGGCCCTCCACCCGGTAGCGCGCCGACTGGTGCGTGCGGTGCCCGATGAAGACCTCGTTGAGCGCCAGCAGACGCTGCCCGTCGTCGAGGCGCGCGGACACCATCGTCCGCACCTCCACCTTCCCCGCCCCGGTGGAGGCACCCGGGAGCAGGTCCCCGACGGCCTCCGCGGGGTGCGAGGCGAGCACGCCGTCGTAGCTCCGTGGGTCGGGGTTGACGCCCACCACGCGCTGCCCTCGGAGGTACTTGGCCGCGTTGGCGACGAGGCCGTCCTGGCCCACCACCACCACCACGTCCTCGGGGCCGAAGACGAAGCGGCTCAGGTCGGCCCGGTCGATGCGCGCCCGACGCCAGCGCCCCGGGATCGCCGCCGACACCACGCCCAGCGCCGCCTCCCGACGTCGGTGGCGCTCGTCGAGCTCGTCGAGCGCTCTGCCCCGGCGCTCGAGGAAGAAGCGCGCCTGCTCTCGGGTGCCGTGGCGCACGAGCAGGGCCTCGTACTCGGTGGGGCGGGTGACCACCACCACGCGGGGCGCGACGGTGCTCACCGCGGGCCCGGCGCGGCCGCCGCCCGATCGGTGAGCGCCGACACCAGCGGCGCGAGCATGTCCGGCGTGATGGTGAGGTGGTCGATGCGCTGGAGCTTGGTGGCGAGCTCCTGAGCGGCCAGCGCGACGAGCACCGCGGGCGGCATGGTGCGGTGGGCCTCCATGCGCTCCCGGTCGAGCGCGAGGCGGGCGCCCTCGACGGCGGTGAGCGCCTCGGCCCTCGCGGCGGACTCCAGTCGCGACTGCGCGGCCTTGGACTCACCGGCGATGCGATCGGCCTCGGCCTTCTCCGTCGCCTCGCGCCGAGCGTTGGTGCCGCGCTGCTCGATGAGCTGCGTCTCGCGCTTCGCCAGCTCGATCTGGTTGGCGAGCTCGTTCTCCTGGATGGCCCGCTCCTTGTCGACCGCCTGCGCCCGCCGACGGAACGCCGCCTCGTCGGCCTCCTCCTGCATGCGCTCGCGGGTGGGCGCCTCGAGCGCGCGCTCGACCTCGGCCTCCGGGCGCACCGGCTCGACGCGCACCGCCACCAGCTCGACGCCTACGTCCGTGAGCAGCCCGGCGCCCGCGAGGCCCTTCTCGATGGCGAGGCGCAGCGGCTCCGGACCCATGGCCAGCAGCTCTCGCAAGGGGGCCGACTGCACCCTCGCCACGGCGTGCTGCTGGGCGATCTGCGAGAGCGCCGCGGCGAGCTTCTCCAGCGGCTGCTTCAGGTGCGTGCCGCGCCGCGGGTCGATGGAGAAGTCCACGCGCTGCGCGGCCTGCACCGGGTCGACGATGCGCCAGGTGAGGCTGCCCTGCACCAGCACGTCCTGGAAGTCCGAGGTGCGGCCGTGGAAGGCCATCGCGGCTTCGCGGTCGTCGAGCGGGACCTCCGCGAGGCTCGCGGACCAGGACGAGAACCAGAACGACAGCGCCCTCCCGCTGCGTCGAAGTCGGCTGCCCTGGTAGTGCAGCACGTGGCTCGCGCTCTCCGCGCGCAGGTGACGAAAGGGACCGAACCCGGTGATCTCCGCCATGTGAATCGCCTCCTCTCAGGCTTACATGCGAGATACATATATGCCGTGTGTATCGAAGTCAATACCGCGGGCTTTCATGGCTAATCCCTCCCGGAATGCTTCGGTGAGCCCAAGCAAGGACGTTTCTGGTGTGGACTCCATCGAGACACCGCCGACTTCAGCGGTTGCAGGCCCGCTCGCGGGCCGTCCGCAACTGCGGAGTGGGCGCTCTCTCACGAGACGCTCAGCTCCGGGACGACCTTGCGTGAGCCGTCGTGAACACTCCGGGAAGGATCAGGGTTTTCAGCGCACGGCGGTGACCCGATCGGGGGGGAGCGGCGGGAGGCTGCGGGGACTACTTCGAGGGGACCTGGGCCCTGGCGTACTCGCGCTGCACCAGCGCGAACTTGTAGAAGAGCCCGAACACGTACGGGATCTGATCGGGCGCCGTCCCCCCGTCGCCGGCCGCGTCGATGGCGTCGGCGACGGCCACCGCGTCGAGCGCCAGCTCCGGGCGGCGGGTGGCCGCGAAGACCAGCGCCACGTCGCGGAGCTGGAGCGCGAGGCGGTCGAGCGTCGCACGGGTGCACGCCACGTCGATGCCCTCGCGCAGCGCCTTGAGCGTCGGGTCGACGAAGCCGACGGTCACCACGGGCTCGCCGCTCGGGGCCGCGTGCTTCGCGACGTAGTCGCCCACCGCGTCGATCTCCTCCTTGCTCGGGAGCAGCGGGTTCACCTCGGGCTCGGTGTGCAGCGAGAGCGAGCGCTCGACCCTCGCCGCGGCGTCCGCCACCGGGGAGAGCGCCGCCGCGGGATGAGCGACCACCCCGTCGGGCTTCGGGATCATCGCCAGCGCGCGCTGCACCGTGGGGGTGAGCGTCTTGCCCGCGCTCGCGTGCGCGGCCATCGCCTCGTGGATGCGCGCGGCGACGAAGGCCTGCGGGACCGGGACCATGCGCACCTTCAGCTCCCGCAGCACGCGCTCGAACTCGCCGCGCAGCTTCGTGCGGGAACTCTCGTCGAACTCCACGTCGTGGATGGCCCACGGGTCGCACAGCACCCGGGTGCACGCGAGCGCCCCGGAGGGGAGCAGCCGCGTGTGCACCAGGAACTGCACCGAGGTCGCGGTCGGCGACGACACGTAGGAGGGCTCTCCCTCGAAGGCGAGGAGCCGGGTCAGCGAGGTCACGGGAGCACCGCGATGAGGTCGATCTCGACCTTCACGTCGCGCGGCAGGCGGGCGACCTGCACCGTCGCCCGGGCGGGCGCGTCGCTGGGGAAGTGCAGCGCGTACACGGCGTTGACGGCGGCGAAGTCCGAGAGGTCCTGAAGGAAGATGGTGGTGCGCACGGCGTGGGCGAGGTCGGTGCCCGCGGCGCGCAGGACGGCGTCGAGGTTCTGGAGCACGCGCTCGGTCTGCGCCTCGATGGTGTCGCCCACGACCTGGCCGGTGGCCGGGTCGAGGGGGATCTGCCCGGAGCAGAACACGAAGCCGTTGGCGACGACGGCCTGGGAGTAGGGGCCGATGGCCTTCGGGGCGGCCTCGGTGCTCACGATGGTCTTGGCGGTGCTCATATGGGGTGAGCGGATCGCACGACGCCCGCGGCGCGCGCAAGTGGGGTGCGCTCAGCCTGGGAATCGGAGTACGAGCGCGAGGCCGTCCGCGAGTGGCGACCTTCGGGGGAGAGCTCGTCCCAGCGGTGGTCGTGGCCGGGGATGCCCATGTAAGGTGGGCCTGCATGGATCGCAGCATGGGACCGATGAACCGCCGTGCGTTGCTCGCCCTGGTGGCGCTCGTGGCGGTCGCTGGCTCAGCGTGGGGCTGGAACGCGAGGGACCTGCGTAACGCGAGAGCGGGTGCGGACCTCACTGGCGCGAACCTCTCGGGCGCCAACCTCCGCAACGCGAACCTCGCGCGCGCGAACCTGAGCCGTGCGCACCTCTCGGGCGCCAACCTCTCGGGCGCCAACCTCTCGGGCGCCAACCTTCGCGAAGCGGACGTCTCCGAGGCGAACCTCTCGGGCGCCAACCTCTCGGGCGCCAACCTCACCCGCGCGCAGCTCCTCGACGACACGAGCCTCCGCGGCGCGGACCTTCGCGGCGCCGATCTCCGCAGCGCATTCCTCGATGGCGCGGACCTTCGCCTTGCGCACCTCGAGGGCGCGGATCTTGGGGGCGCGCACCTCCAGGGCGTGCACCTCGGCGGCGTCCGCTGCGACAGCGCCACCCGCTGGCCGCGGGGCTTCGTGCACCCGCGCTGCCAGCCGTAGTCCTTCGGCTTG
>CBIHPK010000201.1:0-13090 GCA_966211675.1 uncultured Myxococcaceae bacterium | reverse complement strand
GCACGTCGGGCACATCCCGCACGTCGGGCACATCCCGCACGTCGGGCACGTCGGGGGTGTCCATCGCCGCGGGCACATCCCGTACGTCGGGTGCGTCGGGCGCGTCGGCGACGGCGTCCCGCGGCGCGACGGTGAAGCTCACCTCGGGCGCGCCCCCGTCGACCGGGCCCGCGTCGGGCAGCGGCGTGAACGACATCGTCGGCGGGTTGTCGACCGCCTCGCACGAGCGCCGCCCGCAGGTCGTCTCCGGGGGGCAGACGGCGCCGATGCAGAGCGACGAGAGCCACACCTCGACGAGCTGCACCGACCCGGGGACGAAGGGCACCACGAAGCGCCGCCGGATGCGCTCGACGGTCGGCTGATCGCCCGGCGCGCCGGGGACCCGCGCCACCGCGACCACCACCACGCCGACGCGCGACGCGACGTCGGGGTCGGCGGGCGCGACGGTGATGTCCCCGGGCAGCACGTTGGGGGCCGTGGAGGAGGGGCCGTCGACGAAGGTGCGGCAGAGCAGCTCGCGGTCGTCGCCGACGCAGTCGTTGGCCTCGGGCATCGCGCACGGTCCGCGGCAGACGCGCACGAGCACGCTGTCGAGGCGATAGGCGGCGGAGGGGCACGCGGCGGTGGCGGGGCTCCCCGTCGGGCCGCACCACGCGGGCACGAGGTTCTCGGCCAGCACGCGGAACACCAGACGCGTCGGCGGGCGCGCGCAGGAGAGCAGCAGCGCGAGCAGCGCGAGCCCCGCGAGGCGGGCGCGCTCAGTGGCGGAAGCGGTCGAGGTCGATGTCATGGCGTTCGATCCACCGGTACACCTGGCGGGGGTGGGCTCCGAGGCACTCGGCCGCGCGCACGACGTTGCCGCCCGTCGCCTGGAGCGCGTCGACGACCTGTTGGGGAGTAGGCGCACCCGCGTCGCGGGTCGCGGCGGGGCGGTCGCCGTGGACCGGGGGCGGCGCGTCGAGGGGCGGCAGGTGGCGCACGCCGACGGGCCCGTCGCCCGCGAGGGTGGCGGCCGCGCGCAGCACCGTGCGGAGCTGGCGGATGTTGCCGGGGAACGCGCTGAGGAAGAGCGCCCGCCCCGCCGCCGGGGTGATGGCCGCGCGCTCGAACCCGCCCGACGAGAGGATCCACGCGCCGAGGGTGCCGAGGTCTTCGCGCCGCCGGCGCAGCGGGGGGAGGTCGGCGATGTAGCCCGCGAGGCTGCGCAGCAGGTCGGCGCGCAACCCCCCGGGGGCTTCGTGGAGGTTGGCCGTGGTGGTGGCGATCCAGCGCACGTCGAGCGCGGGGCCGGCGGGGCCGAGGCGCCCCTCCTCGACGACCCGCAGCAGGGCGGTTTGCGCGGCGTCGCCGAGCCGCTCGACCGCGTCGAGGAGCACCGTACCCCCGTCGAGCGCGGCGCCCGTGGCCGCGTCGGCGAGTGCGCCGCAGTCGACGACGTGCAGCGGTCCGCGCCGGCCGCTCCAGTCGTGCACGGCGAGGGCGGCGGTCTCCTTGCCGACGCCGGGGCCGCCGGTGAGCAGCACGGGCTCGCGCGAGCGGGCGATGAGGCGCAGGTCGCGGATGACCGACGCCATCTCGGCGTTGCGGGTGGTGGTGGGCCCCGCGGCGACGGCCTCGCCCGCGAGCGCGGCGGCGGCGTGCTCGTCGACGAGGCGGTACGAGAGGAGGGTGTGGCCGACCTCGACGACGTCGCCGTCGACGAGCGCGCGAAACCGGTCGACGCGCTCGCCGTTGACCCAGGTGCCGTTGCGGCTGCCGTCGTCCTGCACGATGTCGGAGATGCCGACGCGCCGCAGGTGGCAGTGGCTGGTGGAGGCCCAGCGGTCAGCGACGGAGAGGCGCTCGCGGTCGACGAGGCGGGTGGCCTCGCCCTCGGCCGCGCGCCCGATGCGGAAGGGCAGCGGCGAGTCGTCGAGGACGAAGGCGCCGCCGCCGCCCGCGAGGAGGTCGTCGTAGCAGAGGGCGTGGACGAGCGTGCGCACCTTGTGCGGGGCGTCGCTCCCACTCTCCTTGAAGGTCGCACTCACCGCCCGCGACTCTAGACGAGGACCGCCCTCGCGAACACCAGAGCAGCGTGATTTCAGCGCGTTTCGCACGGTCATCGGGGCCGCGTCGGTCCGAGACAGGCGGTCGGACACCCGGTCGGACATCGGCCGCGTCGGTCCGCCCCCTCGGCAACCGCCTGGAGTTTATCGCCGCCTGAGCGTCGACGGGGAGGGTCGGCGCCCGACGGTACAGCCGTCCCGATGCCCGAGGCTCTCTACGGCGACACGGGCTATCTGCGCGCCCTGATCGAAAGGACTTCCAGCAGGCCGAGTTCCGGGCGCTGCTCATCGAATCAGAGGATTGCCCTCCAGGCCCGCCGCCACTTCGGACGTCCGAAGTGCCTTCGCCTGACTTCCGCGCACCGCGCGCTACACCTGCGCCTCCCGCGTCGGGCGTCGGAGGTGTTGGATGCAGCCGATCGTCGTCAACAACCGCCAGGGCTACGCCCTCGGCGCGATCTTCCTCGTGATGGCGGGCGTGCTGACCCTGCCGTACGTATTCGTCGACCCGGCGCACCGCACCGACTACGCCGTGGGTCACGCGATGATCGCCGCGCTAGCGCTGGGTGCGCTGGGCGCGTTCGCCACCGCGCGCGACACGCTCACCGCCGATGACGACGGCCTATGTCGGCGCACCTGGCGCGGCACCGTCCACCTCCGATGGCGCGACGTGCGCGACTTCCACACCGTCGCCGTGCAGCACTCCACCCTGGACGTGGTCGCGCCCGCCGACGACGCCCCGCGCTTCACCTGGGACGCGAAGCACCCGCGGGCCGCGGCCCTGCGCGCCGCCGTGCTCGCCCACGCCACGCGCGCCGCCGTGCGCGAGTGGGGCCCCGTCGGCAGCCGTGCGATCGAGGTGCTGCCGACGACCTTCACCTACGGACCGCCGCTCACCGCCCGCTCAACGGCGGCGCTCTCGGGCGCGGTATCGGCGGTCCTGCTCGCCTACTGCCTCTGGCTGATCGCCCGCGGCGAGCCGCCGCCCATCCCCCGCGCCCACCTCCTCGCGATGGAGCTCGGCATGATGGCGTTCCTGATGCTGCCGTTCGGGCTGATGTTGTCGGCGTGGGCGTCCGACGAACGCGCGTACCACCAGCGGCGGGGCCAGCGCGTCGTCGTGCGGGAGGACGGCCTGCGCTACTTCGACGAGCGCCGCGAGGTGGCGATGGCGTGGGGCGAGATCGTCACCGTGGCCCCGACCGGCGGCGCGGCCTTCGGCCAGGGGACGATCGTCATGTCGTCGCGCCGGGCCTCCTTCGACGTGGGCGCCGGGCTCACCGACCTCGCGCGGTTCGAGGCGCTCCTCGCGCGCCGCGCTCCCGCCGCGGTCGCCCGCGGACGTGCCTCGGAGTTCGCCGTCGAGAGCCTCCTGCCGGCCGACGCGGCGCCCGGCGTCGCGACGCACCACTACCGCACGCGGTCGGGCCGAGCGCTGCTTTCGCTGCCGCTGGTCTTCGGGGCATTGTTCCTCGGCGTGGCCGCGCGCGATGGCGACCTCGTCGGACCCGGCCTGACGGCGCTCGTCTTCCTAGGCGCGTGGCTGTGGTTGCTCGACGGGTACCTGTTCACCCGGGTGGAGCTCGACGCGCGCGGCCTCACGCTGCGGCGGCGCGGCGGCGCGCGCGCCCTCGCCTGGACCGAGCTCGTCGCGTGGCGCGTGGTGAAGGCCGAGGCCCTCACGCACCTCGTCATCGAGGGCCGCGGGGCGCGCTGGCGGGTGTGGGCGACGGTGCTCGATTTCGAGGGGCTCTGCGCGGCGCTGTCGGCCCGCCGCCCCCCCGATGCGCCGAGCCCGTAGCTCCCTCCTCGCGCGACGCCGCGGCCGTCCTCGCCATGGGCAGGGTGCACCCCGCCACGCGCGGCGCCTCTACGGGAGACAGATCGGCGGTGAAAAACCATCGGGCCAGCGAGGCCTGACCTCACAATGAACCTCGGTCAGGTTCGCGCCGGTGAGGTTCGCGCCAGTGAGGTTCACGCCACTGAGGCGCGCGCCGGTGAGGTTCGCGTTGGTCAGGTCCGCGTCGGTGAGGTTCGCGTGGTTGAGGCTCGCACGGATGAGGTTCGCACCGCTCAGGTGCGCGTCGCCGAGGTTCGCACCGCTCAGGTGCGCGTAGCTGAGGTCCGCGCTGCGAAGGTTTCTGTCGCCCAAGCGCGCACGATCGGCGTCCGACCTACAAGAAGCCCCGAGCGACGTCGCGAGAAGGAGAACGAGGCGCCGTAACGTTCGCAGGTTCATCAGCACCCCCGTTCGGACGCTACACTTTTCTGGTGTCGAGCGAGCCGCGGCGCACACTCCGGCTCGGCGCTCGCGCGGCCTCGATGAGCTGGCGCGCAGCTCCTCGCCGCCACCGGGCGGCTCGAACGCCTCGTCAGGGGCAACGCGGTCCGCGCTGCGCCAGGCGCCTCCGCCGGAACGCGAGGAGCCCCAGCAGGATGCCCAGTGTGCCCGTCGCGGCGGGTGCACCCACCGGGACCGCGCAGCTGCACCCCTGCTCGCCCCCCACCATCCGGTGCTGCACCCAGCGGTCGTCCACCGAGGCGAGGACGGCGGTGCACCGGGGTGACTCGACCGCGCGGGTGAAGGTCGAGCGGTCGAGCGGTCCGATCGCGCCGGAGCAGTTGATCGCGCCCTGCTGCACCACATACCCGCCGAGCAGCGGCGCCCCGCCGTCCTGCCCCTGGCCGTCGCCGCCGTCGGGGACGCTGAAGCGCTGAGTGTCCCCGACGCCGCCCACCGGGACCAGCACGGTGGACCCCGACGGGACGACCACATTGAAGTTGCCGATCAGCACCCGCACCGACTGCCCGACGGCGTAGCCCGACGCCCGCCCGTCGATCGCCGCCACGACGCCGTCGACCGGGGTGTCGCGCCCGCCCTCGAAGGTCGCGACGGTCCGCACGTCGAGCACCGCCGTCGCGGGCGTCGCGTACGGCGGCGCCGGGCCGAAGAACTCGCGCCCGCACACGCACTCCGACGGCGTGTACTGGTAGGCAGGCTGGATCGCGGCGGCTTCGGCGAGGGAGAGACCCGCGGCCTCCAGCCAGGCGACGAGGCGGGCCTCGTCGGCGAGGTCGTCGACGTACGCGAGGTTGCGGCGCGAGGCGATGTCGTCGACCAGCGCGGTCTCGCCCGAGGCGGCGAGCAGGTGGGCCACCGCGCAGCGGGTTCCCACCTCGTCGACGAACACGGGGTTGAAGCCCGGGGCCGTGCCGTTGCGGGGGAAGAGGCCGCGAGCTCGGTAGGCCGCGAGCTCGTCGAGCAGCAGCGCCCGCACCCGACGGCGCAGCGGGTCGAGGTGTGTGGTGGACGAGCGCCGGGCCGAGCGCTCCGCACGGCGCAGATGCTCGCGGACGCGACGGCGCTCGCGCACGGATGGAGACTCGGCGGCCGGTCGGACGATCGGTGCAGACATCGGCAGGTTTCCTCCCCGTGAGTGACGGCGCGGAGCATCGCACGCCGCCGCCGACCTGCCGTGGGGCTGCGCGCCCGCATTGGGGTGCTGCCCGGTCGAAGTGCCCATCCCCAGGGGCTCGACGCCCGCGCTGCGGGGCGCCAGCCGTCTCCGTCAGTCGGCCGGCGCGCGCAGCCACGCCGCGAGCACCTCGCCCCGTCGGGCGACGTCGCGCTCCGCCTCCTGCCACGACAGGTCGAAGGCCAGCCCCGACGCGTGCTGCAACCGCAGCCGAGCGCCTCCGCCGCTCGTCCACCGCCGGACGAACACGCCCGTGACGTGCTCGCGTGGGACCGTCACGTCGGTTCGTCGGAAGCCGCCCAGCAGGCCGTCCTGGTCCCGCCACACGCGGATCCGCAGCGTCGACGCGTCCCCGACGAGGCGCGCCGGCACGAGCGCCCGCACGAGCAGCTGCGCCACGCACAGCCCGCAGGCCGTTCCGAGGCAGACCGCCGTGAGCAGCCCTGCGGCCGACATCAGCCCCAGCGCGAGGAGCGGGAGGTTCAGCGGACCGCGGGCGATGTCCGTCCACGCGAGGATGATGAAGGCCGCGCAAGCGCAGAGCGCGCCGAAGGCCAGCGGCACGCCCAGGCTGCCTGGATCGAGGCCGCACCGCAGCGGGAGGTGGAGCGTCGCGCCCCCGACCGCCGCCCCGACCGGGCGCACCCGCTCGCCCGCGTCACCCGGGAGCATCCACCAGAGCCCGCAGGCCGGGCACACGGGGCTGCTGCGCTCCGCGAGGTCGACGTCGCACAGGGGGCACGCGTGCACCTTGGTGGGAGGCGCTTCGCGGTAGGGCGTCCCGGCGCGCTTCGTCGGCATGGCGGGGCAACGTCGGTGGGGCGCCCCCTCTTCCCGACCTCCCCATCGTCCACGACGGAACACCCGTTGCTCGCGTCCCTCCCATGAACTCGCGCCCGCCTCCACCGTCGCCCGACGCGCCCGCCCCAACGCCCATGGAGGACCCCACGAAGCCTCCGATGCAGGACCCCGATCCCCCGAAGGCCCCGGAGCGCGATCCGTCGCCGGACGAGGCCCCTCGGCGCGACCCGCCGGTGTCGCCGCCCGCTCCGGGCGAGCCCGACCCCGACGTCGTCGAGGACCCTCCCCCGCCGGGATCGCCGCCGCCCGGCGAGGTCATCATCACCTGAGACACGGGCGCGCACTGGTGCGCCGCGCCACGTCGCGAAGGCGCATTGCGCCGGGCGTGGCATCCGCGGTAGCGCCCTCATTGGCTGGCGATGATCAAGTACCTCGGGTCGAAGCGGCGGCTGATCCCGTCCATCGTAGGCGCGGTCGCGTCGCTCCCCGAAGCGCGCTCGGTGCTCGACCTCTTCTCCGGGACCTCCCGCGTGGGCCTCGCGCTCAAGACCGCGGGCTACCGCGTGGTGGCCAACGACCACAACGCCTACGCCGCCACGCTGGCCCGCTGCTACGTCCAGGCCGACCGGGAGCGCCTGCGCTCCGACGCCGCGCTCCTGGTGGCGGAGCTCAACGCCCTGCCCGGCTCGCCGGGGTATTTCACCGAGACCTACTGCGAGCGCAGCCGCTTCTTCCAGCCCAAGAACGGGCAGCGGGTGGACGCGATCCGAGAGGCCATCGCTCGCCGAGGCCTCGACCCGGAGCTGGAGGCCGTGCTGCTCACCTCGCTGATGGAGGCCGCCGACCGGGTGGACTCCACCACCGGGCTCCAGATGGCCTACCTGAAGGAGTGGGCGCCGAGGGCGCACCAGGACCTCGTGCTGCGAGTCCCGGACCTGGTCCCTCGCGCGGAGCACGGGCCGGGTGAGGCGCTGCAGCAGGACGCCCTGGTGGCGGCGGAGCGCGAGGTGGACGTGGCCTACCTCGACCCGCCCTACAACCAGCACAAGTACCTCGGCAACTACCACGTGTGGGAGTCGCTGGTGCTCTGGGACAAGCCCGAGGTCTACGGCACGGCCTGCAAGCGCGTCGACTGCCTCACGCGCTCGAGCCCCTTCAACTCCAGGCCGCGCTTCCTCGACGCGATGCGCGCCGTGATCGCCCGGGTGAGGGCTCGCTGGCTGGTGGTGTCCTTCAGCGACGAGGGCTACGTCACCCGCGAGGCGATGGAGGCCATGCTCGCCACGCGCGGCGAGGTGCGGGTCATCGAGCACGACTACAAGCGCTACGTCGGCGCGCAGATCGGGATCTACAACCCCGCCGGGGAGAAGGTCGGGCGCGTGGGCCACCTCCGGAACCGGGAGTTCCTCTTCGTGGTGGGGTGAGCGGGGTGAGTCTTACGCGGCGTGGTAATCGGGCGTCGCGCGGCGGGCGCCCCAGCGGGCGAAGGCCCACGACGCCGCGGAGAGCGCGCACCACCCGAAGGTCGCCCAGGCCACGAGCGATCCGGCGGCGTCGCGCGCGGCCCACGGCAGCCGAGACCCGGCGAGCGCCAGAGCGGTGTACGCCGCGAGGGCGAGCGTCGCCGCGGGGAGCGCCGCGATCCAGGCCACGCGGGTGAGAAACTCCGCGCGAGGACGACGGGTCCAGCGCCGCACCCGACGCGCCGCCGCGTGCAGCGCCCAGGCCTTGGCGAGGAGCACCCCCACGCCGACCATCTGCAGCCCCACGGAGGAGGACTGCACGCCGGACCCGACGCCGGGCAGACGCCACGCGCCCGCGAGCAACAGGGCCACCAGCACGGCGCGAGACCAGGTGAGCAGGCGCTCGGCCAGGTGCAGCGGCAGCGACGGGCGCGGACCCGTCTCGAAGCCCGCGAGCACCCACGCCACCGCGTAGGCGCCGACGGCGAGGAGCAGCGGGTCGCGGAAGAGGTTCCACTGCCACGGGAGCGCCCCTTGCGAGGAGGCCACGCCCTGGAAGCCGAGCGTTCCGGCGGCGGCCACCACGGCCCCGGCGGCCACCACCAGCGGGAGCCCGCGCATCATCTCTCGCGCGGCGGCGCTCACCTTGGCGCGCGCTCCGATGTGCCTCGTGGTGGCGAGCGCGGCGCCCGCCACCACCAGGGCCAGCGTGGTGGCGAGCACGTCCGGGTCGACCAGGAAGATCCCGCTCCCGAAGGGGACCGCGAGCGCCGTGGTGCCCAGCGCCAGCCACCCGAGGCGGTGCTGCGCGGCGGACCAGGGCGCGGCCACGGCGGGCTCCGGCAGGCCCTCTCGCCACAACCCGATGGCCCTCGCCGCGCGGCGCATCACCCTCGGGACGCGCTGCCCCGACGACCAGAGCAGCGCGCCGGCGAGCAGCACCATCACCGCCGCGAGCACCACGTCCCAGGAGACCCTGGGGTCGAGCTGGCTCACTCGCAGGGGGCGGTCCTCCACGGCGTCGCCGCGGCGCACGGTGAGCACGGCCTGATCGCGTCCGGGCGACGGGCGGAAGTCGTCCACCGCGGTGAGGCTCACCCCGTCGAGGCGCACCAGCACGTCGCCGTCGGCCACTCCGGCCTCGTCGGCGGCGCTGCCCGGATCGACACGCTCGACCTGCAATCCCCCTTCGGGCGGCAGCACCGGCGCGAGGTGAACGCCCACCCCGGAGAGCGCCCGCTCGGCGCGGGAGAGGGCGGCTCGCGTCACGTCGAGCCCTCGGCCCTGCGTGAGGTGCAGGTCGACGATCGGTCCTCGGAGGGCGCGCGCGGAGGAGAGCACCGTGCCCTGGAGGGTCTCGACCTGCACGCTCACGCCCCCGCGGTCGCCGAGGAAGGAGAGCGTCGCGTGCGAGGCGACGGGCTCCGAGGCCGACTCCCCGGCGCAGCGGGTGAGCGAGCGCACGAGGGCGTCGGAGAGCGAGAACTCCAGCCGCGAGGCGCCTTCGAGCCGCAGCGTGTGCGCCGCGACCTCGCCGTAGACGGCCTCCCGCGGCTGCCCCGTGACCGGGTCGGTGACCGTGGTCCCCTCCGGCGGATCGGTGACGACGGCGGAGACCGCGGACTCGCAGCGGGCCATGCCGGGGCGCGCGAGCTGCGCGGCGAGGCGCAGGGTGACGCGGCGGATGTCCGCTGGGGGCGGGAGCCCGGCGGTGTGCAGCACGAGGCGATCGCCGGGCTCGACCTGGCGAGGGGTGAGCTCGGAGAGCGTGAGCACCTCGTGGGTGGGCTGGGTCTCGCAGCCCGCGAGCGCGCAGACGAAGGGCATCACCAGCGACCAGGACGATCGGCTCACAGCGGAGGGCATTGCCCGGTCGGGGGCGATGGGGACAACTTTCCGGCAGCGGGGGAGGGGCGGGAGCCCGCGCTACCTCGCGTTGTTGGGGAACGACCGGCCCGGGCCCCAGATGATGCGGACGGCACCACCGCTGCCCAGGGAGCCGACAACGGTCGTGCCACCGCCGCCCCCACCCGCGCCCCCGCCGTACCTGCCGCCGTTGCTGTCGCGAGCTCCGCAAGCACTGCCGCCGTTGCCGCCGCCACTGCCGCCGCTGCCGCCACTGCCACCACCGACACAGCCACCGACGATGACGCCGCCGACGACGTTGCCACCACCGCTGCCACTGGGCCCGATTCCCGACAGTCCAACCCCACCGCCGCCGCCAGACCACGCGCTGTTGCCCCCACCCTGGCCGCCGCCGCCACCACCACCGCTGCCGTCAGCACCGGGGCGGGCGCCCACGCCGCCGACGCCGGAGACGCCGAAACCACCGTCGCCCCCGTTACCCGCGTAACCCCCAGCGCCACCACCGCCGCCGGCGTTTGACCCGTAGCCGTTGCCGCCACTGAAGCACGACCCACCCGTGCCACCACCGCCGCGGCCACCGATGGCCGTGCTGCTACCGCCGCCGCCACCCTGCGCCACCAACACGCCGCCGAAACTGCTGGCCCCCCCGGAAGTGCCGACGCCGGTACCGGGGCTGACGCCGCCGCTGCCGCCACCACCGACTGCGATTGAGAGACCAGAACCCGGGGTAACAGCGAACGCGTTGAGATAGCAGAGTCCGCCACCGCCGCCGCCGCCACCATTGAGGCCGCCACCGCCGCCGCCACCACCGACCGCGACGACACTCACGGACCTGACGCCCGGAGGGACGGTCCACGTGTAGCTGCCCGGCGTCGAGTACGTGACCTCTCCAACGATGGCACACACTCCACTCTCACAGGGCGAACCAGCGGCGCAGCCATTGCCGCATGAACCGCAGTTGCTGCGGTCGGTCGCGAGCGTCGACTCGCAGCCGTTCGACGCCACCCCATCACAGTCTCCGAACCCGCTGTTGCAGAGGAACCCGCATGCTCCCGTGCCCGTGCAGGACGGCGAGTTCGCGTTCATCGGCGCGGGGCACGGCGCCGCCGTGAACCCGAGACCATCCGCGTTGCAGATGTTCCGCGAGGTCGCGCTCGCGCACGTCGTCGCTCCCGGCGTGCAGACCCACCCGGCGCACGTTCCGCCCGAGCACGTCGATGTACCGGAGCACGCAGCCATCATCGAGGTCAGCCCGTCGCTGCTGCACGTACGCGCGGTGCGCGCGTCGACGCATGTCGATGATCCCGGCGTGCATGCGAGCGTCCGGCAGACCCCGGCGTTGCAGCGCTGCATCGACCCGCAGGCCATCGGGGTCGTCCCGAGCCCGTCGCCATTGCAGACCTGCCGCGTGTTCGCGTCGGAGCACGTCGCGCTGCCCGGGACGCACGCCATGCAGCTCCCGCCGCTGCACGTCTGGCCCGAGGGGCAAGGCATCGGGGTGGTCGCCGAGCCGTCGACGTTGCAGACGGCGCGGTCGTGCGTCGTGGCGTCACACAGCGTCGCTCCCGGCGCGCACACGTTGGTCATGCAGCTCCCCGCGCGACACGACTGCCCCGCCGCGCAGGCGCTCGTGGTAGTGCCTGCCCCGTGCACGTCGCAGGTCTGCGTGTGCGTCGGGTCGGCGCACGTGGTCTGCCCCGGAACGCACGACTGCGCCACGCACGCATGTGCCGCGTTGCAGTAGCGACCCGCCGCGCAGTCTCCATCGGCGTTGCACGCGACGCAGTGTCCCGCGGTCATGTCGCAGACTTGGCGCAGCGACGTGCAGTCGCGGTCGGTGGTGCACGCGGGCGGACGCTCCACGCACGCGCCGTCGGTGCACCTCTGCGTCGAGGCGCACTCGCGGTCGATGTTGCAGTCCACGCATACGCCGAGGGTCGTGGAGCACACTTGACCCGGGCACATCGTCGACCCGGTGCAGCGCGTCACCGCAACGCACGCGTGGCGCACGCAGGCGAGCGGCGCGGCGCAGTCGCCCGGAAGGTTGCACTGCACACACAGCCCGGTGGCGGTGTCACAGACGCGCCCCGTCGCCGAGCACTCGCGGTCAGAGGTGCAACTCGTGGCCATCTGGGAACCGTCCGGCGCGACGACCGCATCGACGGCGGACAGCGGCCGATCGCCGGATGCACCGAGGTCGCTGGACGGGAGGTTCACCCCGTTCGGTGAGCAGGCTGCCAGCATCAGAGCGAAAGAGATCCCCCAGAAACGCGTCACGGCCATCAGATCCCCCAGGGTCATGGCCGCGACTCTAACAGGGACTTTCGGAGCCGCGCAGGGCGCGACAGGCCACGCCTGCGGTCCACTCCTTCCGCTGACCCATGTCACCGCACGGTGTCTCGTCGCGAGCCCTCCCCGGACCCCCTTCCACCGCTCCACGCTTCGCCCGCCGCCCTCCCGGGATCCTCTCCACCCGCTCCTCGTTGCGCGCGCTGCCCTCCCCGGACCCCTCCGCCCGCTCGCCATTGCGCGCGTCACCTTCCCACAACCCTCTTGTGACGCTCCCCGTTGCGTCGATACCGTCGCGAGCATGACCACCCGCACGTTCACCCCCGATGATCTCGTCGCGCTCCCCCGCCTCGACGCCAACGAGGCCGTGGCGCTGGCCGCCTCGCTCGGCACCGCCGCCGCGGCCGAGGGCCCCCTCCCGGCCGCCCTCGCCACGCCCCTCGCCAGGGTCACCGAGGCCGCCGACGCGCTCACCCGCGAGCTCGGTCCCGCGTCGGTGAGCACCGGGCGGCCCGACCTCCACCTCGCCGACCGCGCGGAGGACAACGCCGTCGGGGCGCTGGAGGAGTTCCTCTCGGCGTGGGCGCGGCTGCCGTCGGACGTCGAGGGCGCCGGGGTCGCCGCGAACCTCCACGCGACGCTCTTCGGCGACGGGGGCCTCGGGTTCCTGAAGCTGAAGGCGCGGGCGGAGTGGGCGCAGGTCGAGGCGCGGCTCCAGCAGTTCGACGACCGCAAGCTCGCCGACGCCCTCGCCTCCCTCGGCGGAACCCCCTTCCTCACCCACCTCCGCGCCGTCCACGAGCGCTACGGCGTGGCCGCGGGCGTGACGCAGGTCGCGCAGCCGGTCGACGCCCCGAAGGTGCGCGCGGCCTTCGATGCGCTGTCCACGGCGATGCGCCGCTACGTGGTGCGGGTCGCGTCCTCGGTGGACGAGTCGTCGCCCCGCTCCGAGGCCCGCGCCGAGGCGCTGCTCAAGCCGATCACCGGTTGGGTGGGCGCCCCGGTGGTGAAGGCGAGCGCGCCGACGCCTGGCGGAGAGCCGCCGATCGCGCCGAAGGCATAGGGCCGCCGCGAGCGCCCCGTCGGTACGAGCGCGAGGCGTCGGAAGGCGATCCCCGGTACGAGCGCGAGGCCGTCGGCGGGGAGTCCC
>CBIHPK010000200.1:0-13113 GCA_966211675.1 uncultured Myxococcaceae bacterium | reverse complement strand
ATCTGTTCCCTGGTCAACATGGCGCTCATCCCTTCTGCACGGTGCGGCGCTCGATGCGCTTCTGGTAGTCCCGACCCAAGAAGACCCGCTGCACGAAGACCCCCGGCAGGTGGACCCGGTCGGGCTCGATCTGGCCGGGCTCCACGAGCTCCTCGACCTCCGCGATGGTGACCCTCGCGGCCATCGCGCACAGCGGGTTGAAGTTGCGCGAGCTCGCGCGGAACAAGAGGTTCCCGTGCCGGTCGCCCTTCCACGCCTTCACGATGGCGAAGTCGCCGGTGATGGCGCGCTCCATCACGTACTCGCGGCCGTCGAAGACCCGCACCTCCTTCTTCTCGCTGCCCTTCACGACCGCGCCGCCAGGGCCGTAGCGCATCGGCAATCCCCCGTCGGCGACCTGGGTCCCGACGCCCGCCGGGGTGAAGAAGGCCGGGATGCCCGATCCGCCCGCGCGCAGCCGCTCGGCCAGCGTGCCCTGCGGCACCAGCTCGACCTCCAGCTCGCCGCTCAGGAACTGCCGCTCGAACTCCTTGTTCTCGCCGACGTAGCTGCTGGTCATCTTGCGCAGCTGCTTGTTGCCGAGCAGCAGCCCGAGGCCCCAGTCGTCGACGCCGCAGTTGTTGCTCACCACCCAGAGGTCGCGAGTCCCCTTGCGTCGCAGCGCCCCGATGCTGTTCTCGGGAATGCCGCACAACCCGAATCCACCGGCGAGCACCTTCGCTCCTTCGGGGATGTCCGCGCACGCCGTGTCGGCGTCGGCAAAGACCTTGTCCATCGCTCAACCCTTCGCTGCCGACCGCACGAAACCGGTGTCGGCGGGCGCATATCGCCACTGCCCCGCGAGCCCTGTCAACGATCGCCCTCCGCGCGAGACGAGAGCGCGCCGAGGCCTCGAGCTGACTGGTCACCGGACTGACCGTTGCGCCTGCGATTCTCCGGGTGTGATGCTCCCCTCCTGATGGGCTTTCCCTACTCGCGCACGCTGCTGCTCCCGATGCTCCTCCTCGCCGCTGCTGGGTGCAGCGACGGCGTGCTGGCCGACCCCACCTGCACCGAGGGCCGCAGCCGCTGCGTCTCGCAGGTGACCCTCGGGTCTCGCTTCGGGTGCGCGCTGCTGCGCGACCGCTCGGTCTGGTGCTGGGGCCGCAACGACGAGGCCCAGCTCGGCTACCCCACCACCGACCTCTGCCCCGAAGAACTCCCCGGCGGACAGACCCGCGCCGTCGCCTGCCACACCTTCCCCTTCCAGGTGGTGGGCCTCGACCGCGCCGTCGCCGTCTCCGCGGGCGGCGCCTTCGCGTGCGCCCTGCGCGACGACGGCACCGTGCGCTGCTGGGGCAGCAACAGCGCCGGTCAGCTCGGCAACGGGCTCACCCTCCCCAGCGCGAGCCCCGTCGCCGCGCGCTCGCTCACCGGGGTCACCGCGATCGCGACCGGGGCGCGCCACACCTGCGCCGTCGCCGCGGGGCAGGTCTACTGCTGGGGCGCCAACGACCGCGGCCAGCTCGGGCAGGCGAGCACCTCGCGGCAGTGCACCATCGGGGCAGAGACCATCGCGTGCGAGCCGCAGCCCACGCTGCTCGACGGCGTCAAGAACGTGGTGTCCGTCTCCGCCGGGATCGCCCACACCTGCGCCCGCACCTCCGAGGGCATCGTGCTCTGCTGGGGCGACGGCCGCTTCGGCCAGTCGGGCGGAGGCCGCGCCAGCGCGATGCCCGTCCCCTCGCCGGTGGGCGTGCTCGACGGCGACTCCTTCATCGACTCGATCCGCGACCTCTCGGCCGGCTCGGACCACACCTGCGCGACCAACGCCGACGGGGTCGTCTGGTGCTGGGGGCGCAACGACATGGGACAGCTCGGGAGCGGTCCGGCGAGCGCGGTTCCGGAGCGCTGCGCGGGGCCGTGCAGCCCCCGGCCGCTGCGGGTGCCGGGCCTGGATTTCCGGGTGAGCGACGCGGGCGAGGACGACGCCTCGCTGGACGACGCCTCGCTGGACGACGCCTCCGTGGAGGACGCCGCGATGGACGCGGGCACCGACGCTCGCGCAGAGGCCTCGGTCGACGCCGGTCGCCCGAGGGACGCGGGCGCCGACGACGTGGAGGAGGCGGGCGTCGGGGTGCCCGATGTGATGGACGTCCAGCGGGTGCGCGACGACGTGGTGGCGCCGTCGATGGTCCCGAGGGCGGTCGCCTCGGGTGGGGCCTTCGCCTGCGCGGTGCTCGACGACAACACCGTGCGCTGCTGGGGCGACGACTCCAGCGGCCAGCTCGGCGATGGCCGCCGGGTGCGAGCGCCGCAGGGGGCCGTGATGGTGATCGCCACCCCCGGGGCCGCGGCGACCAACCCCTTGCAGGGCGTGGCCTCGGTGGCGGGCGGCGAGGACACTGCCTGCGCGCTGCTGGGCGACGGGAGCCTGCGGTGCTGGGGCTCCAATCGCTCGGGCGCGCTAGGAATCGGGAACACCAGCGTGCAGTCGGGTCCGGTCCCGGTCACATGGTAGGAGCGCCATGACACTCGAACGATCGACCTCCGTGATGAGCGATCGAGCCGACCCCACGGGCTCGCGTCCCCTCGGCTGGCTCTGGGCGCTCGCGCTCGTCGCTGTGGCAACCGCAGGCTGCGCCGCGGACGTCGCGACGGTGCCCACCGCGGAGGACGACGGCGGGGCGACCTGCCAGGGGCCCTCGTGCGCCCGACCCGGGACCTGCCGGCCCGGACAGGCGTCCGCGCAGTTCGTGTCGCAGACCGCGCTGCCCTCGGTGGTGACGCCGTCGACGCGGATCCCCATGGAGGTGACCTTCACCAACTGCAGCGGGCTCTACTGGGACCGCGAGGATTTCTCGCTGGTCCCGGTCGACCCGGAGGAGGGCGCCGCGTGGGGCGTCCGGCGCGTGGCGCTGCCCATCGAGGTGCCCAACGGCACCGAGGTGACCGTGCGCTTCGAGCTGCTCGCGCCGCTCGCCACGGGCCACTACCCCACCCGCTTCGCGATCTCCCGCGACCGCATCGAGCTCTTCCAGGAGCACACCCCCGCGCAGGACGTGCAGGTGCTCGCGCCCGCGGACTGCGCCCAGGCCGGTCCTGCGATCCGATTCCGCTCGCAGGTGGCGCCGCCGGGCTTCGTGGGCACCGGGTCGCGGGTGCGCGGCAGCGTGACCTTCGCCAACTGCTCGACCTCGACGCTCACCACCGCCGACGGCTGGGCCCTCGCCTCGCGCGCCCAGCCCGACGACACCTGGACCACGCGGCGGGTCGACCTCTCCGCGGAGGTCCCCTACGGCGCGGAGTTCACCGTGGACCTCGACGCCACGGCCCCGTCGGAGCCGGGCCGCTACCGCTGGTCGTGGCAGGTGGTGCACGACACCACCGTGACCGGCGAGGCCTCGCCGCCCCTGGACCTCGTGGCGCTGCACCCGGCGGACTGCGGCAACATGCCCACCGCCGCGCGCTTCGTGAGGCAGGCGGCGCCGCCGGGCGTGGTCGACCCCAACCAGGGCTTCGACGTCTCGGCGACCTTCGCCAACTGCGGAGGCGCGGTGTGGGACGCGGGCCATCACCTGGACTCCGCGCTCCCCGGCGGCGCTCGCACCTGGGGCGCCGGGCCGGTGAACCTCCCGCTGCCGGTGGGTCCGGGCTTCTCCATCGACGTGCCCTTCCATGTCCGAGCGCCGGGTGCTCCGGGTCGCTACGGCTACCGCTTCGGCATCACGGCTCCGTCGGGTCTGCTCGACGAGCCGGGGCCCTCGACGGACATCACCGTGCGGTGCATCCCGCAGTGCGGCGACCACAACTGCGGCGGCGACGGCTGCGGCGGATCGTGCGGCGGGTGCCCCGGCGGATGGAGCTGCGACGGCGCGCATTGCCAGGCGCCCGACCGCCCCGTCTGCAGCGAGCTCCAGTGGTGGAACACCTACCTCACCTACGAGCACATCTCGGGCGGCTGGCACGACACCGACCTCGGGGTGCGGGCCAGCACCCCGATCCAGCTGCGGCACACCTCGCGGCTCGATCGCACGGGCGTCTACGCCTGGGGCTACATGCCGGAGTTCACCGACCTCTCCACGGGGGCGCGCTTCCGGATGTTGCACCTGCGACCACAGCACCAGTGGGCGACGACCGTCGGCCGCGTCTACCCGGCGGGCTACGTGGTGGGCCTCTCCGGCGGCGACACCCGCGACACCGGCCTCGGTCCGTACTCCACCGGCCAGCACCTCTGCATCCAGACGCTCTGGACCTACCGCGACGCCTTCCCGCGGGGCGTGGACGCCTGCCGCTGAGCGGGCGCTGTCACCGCGCGGTGGTAGCTTAGCCCCGAGCGATGTCCATCCTCCTCGCGCACCTGTCCGACCCGCACATCCTCGACCTGCGCGGCGTCGCCCTGCACCGCATGCTGCTCAACAAGCGGCTCACCGGCTGGATCAACCTCCGGCTGAAGCGCGGCCACAAGCACCGGCCCGCGGTGGTCGAGGCCATGATGGCCGACCTGCGGGCGCTCGCTCCCGACCACGTCGCCATCACCGGCGACCTCACCAACCTCGCGCTCGAGCCCGAGTTCGAGGCCGCCCGCGCGATGATCGAACGCCTCGGGATGCACCCCTCGCAGGTCAGCGTCGTCCCCGGCAACCACGACCTCTACACCGAGGGGGCGAGCCGCTCCCGGCGCTTCGGTACCTACTTCGAGAAGTACATCACCAGCGACCTCGACCTCGCCGTCGAGCTCCCGGGCGGCGCGTTTCCCTTCGTGCGGCTGCGCGACGACCTCGCCCTCATCGGCCTCTCGTCGGCGGTGCCGCGGCTGCCGCTGATCGCGTCGGGGCGGCTCGGGGCGGCGCAGCGCCGGGCCCTGCGAGAGGCGCTCGACCACCCGGAGGTGCGCTCGCGCGTGCCGGTGGTGCTGTGCCACCACCCGATCGTCGATCCGCTCGGACGCCTCGGGCCGATGATGCGAGGGCTCGAAGACCTCGCGGACTTCCGTGACGTGCTCGACCACGGGCGAGACGTGCTGGCGCTGCACGGCCACTGGCACCGGCGAGGCCACGAGAGGCTCGCCGGGGCGCGCGGCGCGGTCATCCACCGCCTGGGCGCGACGAGCGCCTCGCTGGTGCACCACGACCACGAGAAGATGGCCTCGTACAACGTCTACGAGATCGACCGCGCGAGCGGCCTCGTGCGCGCCCACGCCCGCGTCTGGAACGCCGCGACGGAGCGCTTCGAGGACGCCGCGCTGCCGGACGGCGCGGGCCAGACGGGGTGATCGCTCCCTACCGCGGGGTGACGAGGCCCTCGGCGGCGAGATACTCGAGGTAGTAATCGTTGTCCCGCTGGGCCTCGAGGTCGCCGTTGTCCACGCGGTCCTTGAGCACCTTCATCAGCTCGCCGAGGGCGGGCGACGGGGGGACGCCGAAGCGCGCGGAGATGGCCGTCCCGAGCCCCTTCGGGAGCGGCGGGACCTTCGCGTCCATCTCCTGGATCTCGCGCACCCGACGGGCGAGCTCGGAGATCGCGTCGAGCCCGCGCTTCTTCTTCTCGGGCCGCTTGGTGGTGATGTCCGCGCGCGACAGGTCGAGCAGGTCGCAGAGCCCGCCGCCCATCTCCCGCGCGAAGCGACGCACCGCCGAGTCGGTCCACCCCGGCTCGTACGCGCTCGCCCTCAGGTGGTGCAGGATCAGGAAGCGCACCGACCGGGAGAGCGCCTCCTCGCCGGAGAAGAGGGGGATGCGCCGCTGCATCCGGTCGAACATCGACGCGCCGACCTCCGCGTGACCGAAGAAGTGCACCTCGCCGTTGGGCTCGATGCGCCGGGTCTTCACCTTGCCGATGTCATGCAGCAGCGCCGCCCAGCGCACCTCCGTGCGAGGCACCGCCTGCAGCACCACCTGCTTGGTGTGCTTCCA
Source organism: uncultured Myxococcaceae bacterium (assembly GCA_966211675.1). Lineage (GTDB taxonomy): Bacteria > Myxococcota_A > Polyangia > Polyangiales > SCUS01. Next base: position 7,219 of record CBIHPK010000200.1, on the reverse strand, counting down.
CACGTCCTTGTGGCGCCACTCCCCGTCGCCGAAGCCCACCATGGCCTTCACCTCCGGGAGCAGCGCGTCGAGCGCCCCGACCTCCAGCAGCAGGTCGAGCCCGTGGTCCGGGTGGCGGCCCATCAGCACGCGCTCCACGGCGCCTCGCACCCTCGGCAGCTCCACCGAGCGAAACCACGCCGGATCGCACCGCACCACCCCCTCCGGCCGCTCGCCCTTGTCCGCCGACCACGCCGCCGCGTCGAGCGCCATCACCGCGAGGTCCATCGCCTCGCGCTCGCTCACGGTGCCCGGGGTGTTCGGCTGCGTCTCATCCATCACGTCTCTCCGTCATCTCCATGCGCCGCCCCGCGGTCGCGGGGGATCGGCCCGCTCGCGGGGGGCGGGCACTCTATGTCACGCCCACGCCGCGCTGCTACCTTCGCCGTCCCCCCAATGCGCCCGATCCTCCTCGGCCTCCTGGTCGCTTCGGCCTTCGCCTGCGAAGACGCTCCCCCGACTGCGACGCCTCCGTCCGACGCCGCCGTCGATGTGCCCGCGGTCGATGTGCCCGCGGTCGATGCTCCCGCCGTCGACGCTCCCGCGCCGGTCGATGGGCCCCCGGTGGAGATCACCGCCGCCCCGCCGCGCACCTGTCGCCCCTGCCGCGCCGACGCCGAGTGCGGCGGCGACGGGAGCGTCTGCGTCGCCGTCGACCCGATGAGGGCGCCGGGGCTGCGAGAGTGCCGCCTCGCCTGCGCCGTCGTGGGCGAGGGCTGCGAGGCGGCCGTACCGGCGACCTGCCGCGACGACGCCGCGGGCAACCGGGTATGCACTCCGGACGCCCCGGCCGGGTGCCTCCCGATGGACAGCCGACGCGGAGCGACGTGCCCGAGCTCGGGCTGCATCGGACGCTACGACCGCTGCGTGGACCTGGACGCGACCCGCCCCTCCGCGGGCCGCGCGGGAGACGTGTGCCTGGGCGCGTGCCTCACCGACGCCGACTGCGAGGACGGCGCCCGGCGGTGCCGCGACGTGCGCACGCCCGCTGGTGCGCCGACCAGGGCGTGCGTTCCCGATGACCGCATCGGCCCCGACGCCTGCGGCAACGGAGCGATCGGACCGAGCGGCCTCAACGCCCCCTGCGGCGGCGACGCGGGGGTGACGTGCCCGTCGGGGCTTCGGTGCGTGACGCCGTCGAGCCCTCAGCTCCGGGGCTTCTGCACCCTCTCGTGCACCGAGGACTCCGCCTGCGGGGAGGGCGCCCGCTGCGACCGCACCCAGGGGGTCTGCGTGCCCGAGGGCTGCCGCTGCGGCTTCGAGCCCGGCGACCAGGTGATCGACCTCGCGCTGCGCGCCGACCCGGCCGCCCCGTGGGATCGCTGCAACCTCTTCTTCAGCGCCGCGACGCTCGACGCCTTCGGGTCCTTCGTGACGCGCGACCGCTTCCGGCTGCCGGTCTTCGATCGGGTGCACCGCGACTGGCTCGCCGGGGCGCGATGGGCCCGCGGCCTCGGTCCCTCCATCGACGGCGCGGCGGCGACCCTGTCGGGCGCCATCCGAGCGGCCGGAGGGATGCGCCTCGCGGGCGAGGTCGACGCGCTCCCGGCCCCGACGCCCGCCCCGATGGCCGCCGGAGCGTCGCCCCTGGTCGACGCGGTCGAGGCCTGGGCGACCCGCGGCGGAGCGAGCTTCGACCGGGCGCCCGCCCTCGCCGACGCGGCCGACGTGCCGATCGAGCTTCAATCCGCCGTGGCCCGCGTGCTGCGATCGGCGCTGGCCGCGGCGGCCGCGAGGGACCGTGGCCTCGCCCGCTTTCCCAGCGACGAGGAGCGGGCCCACCTCTTCAAGATCTTACCCCACCTGGTATTGCCGACCAACCGCGCGGACGAGCGCGCCAACCTCGCCGACCCGGAGGACCTCGCGGTGCTGCTGGGCGAGGTGAGCGTCCCCACGCGAGAGGCGGCCGACCTCGCGGCCACGGTCGAGTCCGTCGACTGGACGCCCTTCGCCGGTCGCATGGGCGTGAGCTTCGCCGTCGAGACGCCCGCGGGGCAGGTGCTGATCCGCGATGGCGCCGACCACCGCTACGGCCCCGAGTCCCGGCGCACGCTGCTGCTGCTCGACCTCGGCGGCGACGACACCTACGCCGCGCCGGTGGGGGCCACCCTCGACGCCGCGCAGCCGGTGAGCGTGGCCATCGACCTCGGCGGTGACGACAGCTACGGCTACGTGGAGTCGCCCGGCGCGCTCGACACGCCCGAGACGCTCCCCTCCGACGCGGACGGGCGGGCTCGCATCGGCGGCGCGGTGGCGGCCTCCATGAGCCGCACCGGCACTCAAGGGTCCGGTCGCCTCGGCGTCGGGCTCCTCTACGACCTCGGGGGCGGCCGTGACCGCTACCGCGCGCTGCGCATGGCCCAGGGCTTCGGAGCGCTGGGCGTGGGCGGCCTCTTCGACGACGGCGGCGACGACCGCTACGCCATCGAGTCCGGCGGCCAAGGCGCGGCCATCGTGGGCATCGGCGTGCTGGTCGACGGCGGCGGCCGGGACCAGTACTCCGCGTGGGCCTACGCCGAGGGCTTCGGCTATGTGCAGGGCGTCGGGCTGCTGCACGACCGCGCGGGCGACGACGTCTACGACTCCAGGGTGACGCCGGTGATCTACCCGTCGCCGCAGAGCCCGATGTCCAACTCCAGCTTCACCCAGGGAGCGGGCTTCGGGAGGCGCGGCGACGCGACCGCCGACCGCACCAACATGGCCGGGGGCCTCGGGGTGCTGCGCGACCGCGAGGGCTCGGACCGCTACACCGCCGGGGTGTTCGCGCAGGGCACCGGGTACTGGAGCGGGATGGGGCTGCTGCTCGACGGCGCGGGCGACGACCGCTACGACGCGCGCTGGTACGTGCAGGGGGCCGCGGCGCACTTCGCCTATGGGGCGCTGGTCGACGGCGGCGGGGCGGACGTGCACAACCAGGACAGCGCCCGGGAGAACATGACCGCCGGGGCGGGTCACGACTTCTCGCTGGGGATCCTGCTGTCCCTCGGCGACGGCGCGGACACCTACCACGTGCCCAACCTCGCCCTCGGGGCGGGCAACGCCAATGGCGCGGGGATCTTCGCCGAGGAGGGCGGCGACGACACCTACGACGCCGCGGCGGTGCTCTCGCTCGGCAACGCGGCGCTGGAGTCGCTGACGGACCCGGGGAGGCTCTCTCGCCCGACGGTGGGGATCTTCCTCGACCGCGGCGGCCGGGACAGCTACCGCCAGGGGAGCGTGAGCACCGTGGTCCCGACGAACGACCGGGCGTGGACGCAGCGCATCCACCCGGAGGCCCCCAGCGAGCGGGGCTTCGGGGTGGACATCGCGGCGGCCTCGCAAGGGCTCTGGTGATGCCGAGGCTGGTGTTCGAGCGGACGGGCTTCGAGGTCGACTACCCCGACGGGATCTCCGTGGCCGAGGCCTGCGATCGGGACATCCGGGCGGGGGTTCCGTTCTCGTGCCGTCACGCCAACTGCGGCATCTGTCGGCTGGAGGTGGTCGAGGGGATGGACCTCTGCGAGCCCCACACCGAATGGGAGCTGGAGCTGCTCACGTACCTGAAGGAGCGGCCCACGGTCCGGCTGGGCTGCCAGCTTCGCGTCGCGGCGGGCGATGGGGTCGTGCGGCTGAGGGTGCTCTGACCCTGATGGCCGGGAGCGGCTTCGCTGGACCGGCCGGGGGTGGTGCGATAGATACCAACGCACATTGGCGGCCGCGGACACGGTCGCAGGATGAAGGAGACACGATGATCACGCTCACCGAGATCGCAGCGAACAAGGTCAAGGAGATCGCCAAGGCGGAGGGTCTCGAGGGTCAGGGCCTCCGTCTCCAGGTGAAGGGCGGCGGGTGCTCGGGCTTCCAGTACGACCTCTACTTCGACGAGAAGCCCACGGACATGGACCAGATCGTGGAGTGCATGGGCATCCAGCTCTTCGTCGATCCGCTCTCCATCCAGTACCTGGAGAACACCGAGATCGACTACGTCGAGTCGCTCTCCGGCGCGGGCTTCAAGTTCGGCAACCCCAACGTGAAGGGCACCTGCGGCTGCGGGAGTTCCTTCTCGGTGTGATCCGCCTCCGCCTCCTCGCCGCCTCGCTCCTCCTCCTCGCGACCACGGCCGCCTACGGCAACGGTCGCTTCCCCAGCGCACAAGAGTTTCACCAGGGCCCCGGCGCCAACAGCGACCTCATGGTCGTGCGGGCGACCTTCGGGCTCGTGGTGAGCGTCGACCGAGGACGCCACTGGGAGTACTGGTGCGAGGACGCGCTGCTTTACGGGGACGGGTATGACCCGCCCCTGACCTACGCCGCCGACGGCACCATGATGGTCGCCCTCGAGGACGGCCTGGTGACCACCCGCAACGGCTGCACCTTCCGCCGCCAGCCGGACCTCGAGTCCCTCACCGTCAAGGACCTCGCCAGCTCGCCCGACGGCCGCGTCACCTGGGCGATCGCGGTCACCCGCAACGCCACGCCCGACTCCCGCGTGGCGCGCTCGACGGACAACGGCCTCACCTTCGACTTCGTGGGCGACCGCTTCCCGGGCGTCGTGCTCCAGACCATCGAGGTCGCGGGCTCGGACCCGATGCGCCTCTACGCGAGCGGCACCCTCAACGCCGACGGCCGCGCGGTGCTCTATCGCAGCGTCGACGGCGGCGCCCACTGGGAGCGCGCGGGGCTCAGCTTCGGCGAGGCCACGGGGGTCTACGTCTCCGGCGTCGACGGCCGCCACCCGGAGGTGCTCTACCTCCGCGCCACGGCCGCGAGCTCGGAGATGGACGCCGGCTCCGCGGAGGGCGCCGGGGTGCTCCTTCGCAGCGACGACGGGGGCGAGACGGCGCGCGAGCTGCTCCGCACGCGAGGCCCGATGCGGGGCTTCGCCATCTCCGACGACGGCCGCAGCGTGTGGGGGGGAGGGCCCGACGACGGCGTGTGGCGCTCCGTCGACGGCGCCGCCCCGACGCGCTTCTCCGAGGAGCCGGTCGACTGCCTGCGCTGGAGCGACGGGTCGCTCTGGGCCTGCCGCGCCTTCGTTCCGGGCGGAGCGCTGCTCCTGCGCAGCGACGGCGAGGCTCCCTTCGTGACGGCCCTCTCGGCGGCGGACGTCGGAGGCCCTCCGCCCCGCTGCCCCGCCGGAACCCTCTCCCACGACGTGTGCCCCGGCCGCTGGAGCGTGGTGCGCCGCTCGCTCGTCCCGCCGACCCCGCTCGACGCCTCGACGGACCGCGGCGCGGTGATCGCCCCGACGCCTCCGAGCGACTGCGGCTGCCACGCGGGGAGCGCCCCGGGGGGGCCCGGGGTCGCGCTGATGGGCCTCCTGCTCTCGGCCTCCAGGCGACGGCGACGACCCCTCCGCAGGGCCTCGCCCGCCGCGTCCTCCTGACCGGCCGTTGCCGGTCATTGGCGGCGGAGATGCGCGTTGTGTTCTCGTAGGGCGCAGCGCAACATCGCTTTTTGGAGGCTTCACGCGTGATGAGACGACGATTTCACCGATGGCACTGGGGACTTGCGGGCGTCATCGCCCTGCTCGCCTCTCCCGCTGCGTTCGCCCAGCCGGTCACCTGCGGCAACGGCACGGTCAACGCGGGCGAGACCTGCGACGACGGCAACCGCACGGGCGGCGACGGCTGCGGCGCCACGTGCATCCTCGAGCCCGGGTTTCGTTGCGCGACGCCGGGGACGGCGTGCTCGGCGATCTGCGGCGACGCGATCCGCGCCGGCGCCGGGAGCTTCCGGGAAGAGTGCGACGACGGCAACGCCCGCGACGCTGACGGGTGCAGCGCGATGTGCCGCGTGGAGTTCGGCTACGGCTGCCGAGAGACCACCAGCAACCTGGCCCCCAACGGCGACTTCGTGATGGGCCGGGTGGGCTTCACCTCGGACTACACCTTCGACGACTCGCGCAACTCCGTCACCGGCTACGGCGGCGGAACCCCTGAGGGCAACTTCACCGTCACCAACAACCCCTCCGGGTGGAACGGCGCCTTCACTCCCTTCGCCGGGCTGCGCTGGGCCGACGCCAACGGCGACGGCTTCGCCGCGCTCTTCAACGGCATCGGCGTGCGCACCGCCTACCAGGCCAACGTCCTCATCGAGGCGGGCCGCGACTACGTGGTGCAGTTCAACGTGGCCGACTGGGGCGGCGAGAACATCGCCCGCGGCCAGCTCACCTCGCGACTGGTGATCACCGTCGACGGCACCCCGGTGACCCCGGAGCTCCGGCTCCGGCCCTCCGACGGCGAGAACATGTTCTGGGACTTCGTGGGCGGCATCCACCGCTCGACTCGCTCCGGCTCCGCGGTCTTCCGCGTGGTGGACAACGAGCCGACGGACCGCGGCAACGACTTCGCCATCGACGGCATCCGCTTCCAGGCCGTGAGCCCCATGGCGTGCGCCGCGGTCGACACGGACGGCGACACCATCCCCGACCTCACCGAGGGGCCGACGCGCGACACGGACATGGACGGCACGCCGGACTTCCGCGAGCCCGACGACGACGGCGACGGCATCCCGACGGTCAGCGAGCTCGGCACCGGCGGCGGCGTCTCGCCCCGCGACACCGACTCGGACGGCACCCCGGACTACCGGGACATCGACGACGACAACGACACGGTGCTCACCCGGGACGAGCTCGGCGCCGGGGGCTTCGCGAGCCCGCGCAACACGGACATGGTCGACAACCCCGACTGGCTCGATCCGGACGACGACAACGACACCATCCCGACCGCCGTCGAGCAGGCGCGCGACACCTCCGTGGGGCACGACTTCGACGCCGACGGGACGCCCTCCTACCGCGATCTCGACTCGGACGGGGACATGGACCTCGACCGCGACGAGGTGGGCGCCTCGCCCACGATGCCGGCCAACAGCGACGCGTCCACGGGCAGCACCGACGGCCCGGACTTCCTCGACCGCGACTCGGACAACGACTGCGTGCCCGACAGCGATCCCCGCGAGGACGGCGCGGCCCGCGTCGACCCGGCGAGGCCCTCCATCGACCCGAACGCCAACTGCGGCGCGGCCATGGTGTGCAACCGCATGACGGGCGTGTGCGGCGCGGATCCGACCGGCGGCGACCGCGACGGCGACGGCATCCCCGACATGGTCGAGACCCGCATCGGGACCAACCCGGACAACCCCGACACGGACGGCGACTCGATCCGCGACGGCGACGAGCTCGGCCCGGGCGGCAGCGCCAC
>CBIHPK010000199.1:0-13216 GCA_966211675.1 uncultured Myxococcaceae bacterium | reverse complement strand
CGAGGGCTCCGGCGAGCCGTAGAAGTCGCGGGCGGGCGCGGCCGCCACGGGCGCCGGGACGGGCGCCTCCGCGACGGGCGCCGCCGCGGGCGGAGCGATGGAGGCGAAGAGGTCGTTGCCCATGAACGGCGCTTCATGCTCCGCCGACGGGGCGCTGAACACGGCCGCGAGCTCGGCCACCTCCTGCATCGGGAGCCAGCCCTCGAAGCCGTCGCGCCAGACGTAGGTCTCCGCGTCGATGTGCCCCCCGGCGAGCATCTCGCGCACCTGGGGAATGCTGTACGGGCCCTGCTGCTCGCCGTTGAGCACGACATGCCAGATGGGCTCCTCGCCACCCGCCGAGGTGTCCATCGCGCGGGTCGCCTCGTCCTCCGCGGGCCGCTGCACCTCCGCCGCCTCGGTGCCGCGGACGATGATGTCCGACGAGCACTTCTTGCACTTGATCTTGAAGAGCTTCTTACCCTGAACCTTTTCGTCCGCGATCTTGTAGGCCGCTCCGCAGCTCTGGCATTCGATCTTCATGTGGCTCTGTCCCGTGCGAGGCCCTGGCGTGGTCTGGTGATGGAAGGACGCGGGTCTTGCGGACTACTGAAGCGCGCGACGTTGCACTTCTTCCGGCGCCGTGGTCGCGCATTCTAGAGATCCGCGGAATCCTGGGTCAAGCGCGGTGTTCGCGCGCTCAAGGCTTCGATCGGCGGGAGCGGCGCCCCTTGGGAGGAAGTTGTTCATCCGTCCTTCAGCCGCTCGCCGTCGTCGACGCAGAAGTCCATCAGCGGCTCGTAGCGGCGCTGACACTTCGGACAAACACGCACCTTCGGCGCCGCCACGGTCGGGACCGTCACGGCCTCCTCGACGGCCACGAGCCCGGCGCCGTCCTCGGTGCAGAACACCGACCCGTCGAGGAATTCCCTGGCGCACACCGGGCATCGCTTCGCCGCGGGGCGCGCGACCACCACGGCCGGCACCTGCGCGACGGTCGGCGCCTCGCTCGCCGCGTCGGCCACCTTCGGAAACACCTCGACCGGCGCGGCCTCCCTCCGGTGTCGCCCCGGCGGCTCATACGGCGGAGCCATCGCGGGCACCGGGCGCCGCAGCGTCGTCGGCTCGCTGTCCACCACCGTCGCGGGCTTGCGCCTTCGGCGAGAGAGCAGCCACGCGGCGAGCCCGAGCGCGGTCGCCCCGCCGAGCAGCGCCACCGCGGGCCAGATCCAGCCCGGGCGCGTCGGTGGGCCCTCGGTGCGGACGGACACGCCCAGCGACTGACCCGCCCCGGGATCGATCGCCTCGACGGAGGCGTCCTCCTCCTCGATGTGCGCCGCTGCCAGCGAGCGATACTGGTCCTCGCTCACGATCGTCGCGACGGCCCTGGCGCTGAGCGCTCCCGCGGTCGCGACGACCTCGACCACGCCCTCACCGCGCGTCGACGAGACGCACCCGCGATCGACCGTCGCCTCGGCGGCCCCCGCGGACGGGCGCAGCGCCCACGCGACCGGAGCGCCGTCGACCTCGCAGCGGGCGGCGTCGAGCACCCGAGCGCGGAAGCACGTCCGCCCCCCGACCGGCAGGCTCCGGCGCGAGGGAGCGATGACCAGCACGCTGGCCGCGCCGACGTGTGCGCAGCGCCGCGCCGCGGGCTCCGGCGCAGGCCGCACGGGAGCGGGCGTGGGAGTCGGCGTCGGAACGGGAGCGGGCGTCGGAGCGGGAGCGGGCGTCGGAGCGGCGCCGACGCGCTCGTACTCGCGCAGCGCCACCGAGCGAGCGCGGCAGACTGAACCCTGGATGTTCCACTCGTACTCGGTCTCGTCGCGCAGCGAGAGTCGGCGGTCCCCCTCGGCGGACACGGTGTACGTCGCGCGCTCGCCGAGCGCGGCGCCGTCGGGGGTGCTGCAGGTGCTCACCCAGCGCGTGGGCGACGGGTGCGACGCGCTCCTGACGGCGACGTCGCGGTTGTCGCTCCAGCAGCGGTCGGACCGCAGCGTGCGGCCGCCGGTGTCGATGCTCAGGCTCGTCGCGGTGGCGTGAACCGTCGCCTCGCGCCCGACGCTGGCGTGACGCGACGACGGCCTCGGCCCGCAGCCCGGACCCCACTCGCGGACGGTGACGTCGACGTCGTCGCGGGTGCTGCGCCACGAGCCGCTGAGGTCCTGCGCCCCTCCGGCGGACGGAAGGGAGGACGACGCGACCGCGACGAGCGCCGCGATGATCGGGGGGCGAACCATGCTGATGTGGGACAGTAGCGAGCCGCGCGGTCTTTGACCACAATCCGCGCGGAAGGGGAGCGGAGGGCGCGTCAGCCCTCTGCGCGGATCTTCTTCACGGCGTCGGTAAGCTCCGGGACGGCCTTGTAGAGGTCCGCCACGAGGCCGTAGTCCGCGAGCTGGAAGATCGGGGCCTCGGGGTCCTTGTTGATGGCCACGATGACCTTGCTGTTCTTCATCCCGGCGATGTGCTGGATCGCCCCGGAGATGCCCACGGCGATGTACAGCTTCGGCGCGACGACCTTGCCGGTCTGGCCCACCTGGAGGTCATTGGGGACGTAGCCCGCATCGACCGCCGCGCGGCTGGCGCCCATGGCCGCGCCCAGCACGTCGACGAGGGGCTCGAGCACGGTCTTGAAGCCCTCGGCGGACTTCAGCGAGCGCCCGCCGGCCACGACCACCTTGGCCTCGGCGAGCTCGGGTCGGGCCGACTTCACCTCGTCGAAGCTGACGAACTCCACGCGCCCCGCGAGCGGAGCCGGGGCCGCGGCGACCTTCTCGATCGGGGACGATCCACCGCTCGGGGCGGCGGCCTCGAACTCTGACTGCCGCGTGCTCACCACCTGCACTGGCGTGGTGATCTGCATCGTCGCGAGCGCGTTGCCCGCGTACATCGGGCGCTTGTAGGTGAGCGCTCCGCCCGACGCCTCGACGCCGGCGATGTCGCTCGCGAGGCCCGCCCCGAGGCGGGCGGCGACGCGCGGCGCGAGGTCCTTGCCGAAGGAGCTCGCGGTCACGGCCACGACCGAGTAGCCCTTGGCGGCCTCGGATACAGTGGGCGCGAACACCTCGCCGACGTAGTGGGCGAACATCGCGTCATCGGCGACCTTCACGGAGCCGGCGCCGAACGCGCGAAGCTCCTCGGCGGCGGCGGCCACGTCGTGACCGACCACGAGCACGTCGAACGGGAGGCCCGCCGACTTCGCGAAGGAGATCGCGCTGTGGGTGGTCTTCTTCAGCTTGCCCGCGGAGACCTCTGCAACAACCAGGATCTTGCTCATCTCAAATCGCTCCTGTCTCAGAGGACCTTCGCCTCGGTGCGCAGCTTCTGGACCAGCTCCGCGACGTCCTTGACCTTCACGCCGCCCTTGCGCGCCGGCGGCAGCGCGAAGCTGAGGTACTTCGACTTGAGCGCCGCGTCGACGCCGAGCGACGCGAGCGGCGCCTCGACGATGGGCTTGGTCTTCGCCTTGATGATCATCGGGAGCGGCGTGAAGCGTGCGCCCTCGGGGTACGCGAAGGTCGCCGGGGTCACGTGGTTGGCGACGCTCTTCGGCGCGACGATGCGCAGGTCGACAGTGATGACCGCCGGCAGCGTGAGCTTCAGCTTGATCACGCCGCCGTCGACCTCGCGGCCCACGATGACGGTCTTCTTGTCGGCGCTGAGCTCCATGCTCATCGCGAAGGTGGCGCTCGGCCACTGGAGCAGCTCGGCGAGGATCTGCCCCACCTGGTTGCTGTCGCCGTCGACCGCCTGCTTGCCGAGCACCACGAGGTCGGGCTTCTGCTGCTCGACGACCTTGGCGAGCGCGCGGGCGACGAGGTCACCGTCGAGGGACTCGTCGTCGGTGTGGAAGAGCAGCCCGTCGTCGCCACCCATCGCGAGGGCCTGGCGGATGTTGGTCGCGGCCTCCTTCGGGCCGAAGGACACGACCGTGAGCTTGTCGCCCGCGTTGCGCGCCTTGGTCTGGCCGTTCTCGATGAGCCGGAGCGAGGCCTCGACGGCGTACTCGTCGAAGGGGTTGGCCTTCGGCTCGAGGCCGGTGGTCTCGATCTTCGCGCCGCCGGCGCCGATCTTGATCTTGTTGGCGTTGTCCGGATCTGCCGTTCGCTTCAGTGGAACCAGGATCTTCACGGGGCCGTCTCCTCGCTGACGGTTAGGCTGTAAAGCGCCGCACTCCGGCCGTCGGTCTGGCCGGGGACTGCGCTGCGCCGCGGTGGTGTAGGTTCTCCCCGCGCGGCGTGTCAACCCGCGGCGGTCACTGAATGGTCATTCAGCGCGCGACTTGATCGCCTGCGCTCGCTCTTCGGTCCAGGCGATGACCTTCGCCTCGGGCTGCGACCCGGTGAAGCGAGAGAGTTCCTGGATGCCCGTCGGGGACGTGACGTTGACCTCCGTGAGGCGGCCGCCGATGACGTCGAGGCCCACGAAATACAGGCCATCGCGACGCAGCCGCTCGCCCACGGCCTCGATGATGGCGCGGTCGTGCTCGTCGAGGTCGCACGGCTCCACCCGACCGCCGACGTGGATGTTGCTCCGCGACTCGTCCTCTCGCGGCACGCGCAGGATCGCCCCCAGGGGCTCACCGTCGAGCAGCAGCACGCGCTTGTCGCCCTCCCGCACCGCGGGCAGGAACTCCTGGACCATCGCGAAGCGCCGCCCCTCGAGGGTCAACGTCTCGACGATGGAGCGGAAGTTCTTGTCCGCCAGGTCGACGATCATGATCCCCCGTCCGCCCGCGCCATCGAGCGGCTTCATCACGCCGGGGCCCCCGAGCTCCTCCAGGAAGGCCCGGACGTCGGCCTCCTTCGCGCTCACGATCGTGCGCGGGGTGACCGACGGGAAGTGCATCGCATAGAGCTTCTCGTTGGCGTCACGGATCCCGCGGGGATCGTTCACCACGAGCACCCTGCCGCGCACCTGCTCGAGGAGCAGCGTGTTGTAGAGGTACTGCGCATCGAAGGGCGGATCGGTGCGGATGAAGACCGCATCGAGCGTCGCCAGGTCGACCACCTCGGTCTCGCCGCGTTCGAAATGGTTCGGTGCCGCGACCGCCCGGACCCTGGTCCGCGTGAGCGTCCCGTAGACCCCTCCTCGCGCACCGATGAGGTCCGCCGACCCGAGGGTGAAGAGCTCGTGCCCTCGGCGCTGCGCCTCGAGCATCAGGGCGAACGTGGTGTCCTTGTCGACGAGCACGCGCTCGATCGGGTCCATCAGGAAGGCGAAGCGCATCGGGGGTGTCCTCCGAGCGCACCATAGCGGCAGTGGGTCGAAGCCGAAACCTGGAAGCGCCCCTCGGCCGATGCCTGGCGCCAGGTCCGGATCAGCCTGGAATCCAAGCCCCAAAATGAGCTGAAGGCGCGACATGGAGGTCATCCATGCGCGCCTTCAACCGCGGGCCCTCGAAGGGCAATACCGCTCGGGCGGAAGTCTTACTCTTCCTCGCCGCCGGACGAAGCCGCCGGGGACGCCGGGGCTGCGGGCTTCTTGGCGCGGGGAGCAGCCTTCTTGGCGGCCGGCTTCTTGGCCGGAGCAGCCTTCTTGGCGGCGGGCTTGGCAGCCGCCTTCTTGGCGGCCGGCTTCTTGGCCGCTGCCTTCTTGGCCGGAGCGGCCTTCTTGGCGGCCGGCTTCTTGGCCGCTGCCTTCTTGGCCGGAGCAGCCTTCTTGGCCGCCGGCTTCTTGGCCGCCGCCTTCTTGGCAGCGGGCTTGGCCGCCGCCTTCTTGGCAGCGGGCTTCTTCGCCGCGGGCTTCTTCGCCGCCGGCTTCTTGGCCTTGGGGGCCGCCTTCTTCTTTGCAGTCGCCATGGAACCTTACCTCCAGTGATGAGGTTGACTGTTAGGTAATGTATCGTCTCTTGGGGTGGTGTCAAGCATGTCAGCGCATGGCGAAGTACGTTTGGTTGGGGAGAGGGTCATTTCGTTGACTTTCCCCAGGAGCTCTGTCTAGCGTCGGCCCGAGATTTCGAGACTTCTGGAGGCATCTGAACGTGACGCGTGGCCTGCTTGGTTTGTCGGTGGCGGTGATGCTGGCGCTCGGATGCGGGCACGGGGAGGCCGAGTGGCAGGGGAAGCTCCGTGAGATCTCGACGCTGCAGGGGCAGCTGCGTGACCTCACGGGCGAGCGCGATCATCTGCGCGAGCAGTTCGAGGGGATGCAGGCGTCCAACGCCACCATGGCCCACCGGCTGGAGGAGCTCGGCCAGAACGTCTCGCAGCTCCAGGCCCAGGGGCAGCAGCAGGCGACGGCGCTGACCGAGGCGCAGCAGCGCGAGGCCGAGCTGCGACGACGCCAGCAGCTCGCCGAGGCGCGGCTCACCACCTACCGCAACATGGTCGCGCAGTTTCAGTCGATGATCTCCGCGGGGCAGCTCCGCGTTCGCACGGTGCGCGGCCGGATGGTGATCGAGATGCCCGCGGGGATCCTCTTCGATTCGGGCCGCGCCGAGCTCCGCGCCGAGGGTCAGCAGGTGCTGCGTCAGGTGGCCGCCGTACTCTCGCAGATCCGTGAGCGCGACTTCCTGGTGGCGGGCCACACCGACAACGTCCAGCTCGGGCGCGGCGGGCGCTTCGCCGACAACTGGGATCTCTCCGCGGCTCGGGCCCTCAACGTCGTCCGCTTCCTCGCGGCCAACAACGTCGCCGCGGTTCACCTGGGCGGCGCCGGCTATGGAGAGCACCAGCCCGCGCTCGCCAACGACACCGACGAGCACCGCGCGCAGAACCGGCGGGTCGAGATCATCCTGATGCCCAACATCGAGGAGCTGCCCGACCTCTCCTCGCTCGACAACCCCGCCGCCGCAGCGGCTCCCGCTCCCGTCCCCGCCCCGGCTCCCTCCCCCGCAGCTCCCTCGCGCTGACAGAACAGGCCTTCGGCGTCGATCTGACGTGGCGATGTTGACGCAAGCGCGTCAATCGTCTATCGTTTGCCCGCCTCCGCATGTGCCAACCTGGATCTGAGCTCCCTGCTCAGATGGTTCTGGTCCATTGCGCGTCAGGCATTCGCCGCGTCGTTGCTACGACGCAGCGTCGACGTTTGTCGGGATGATACCGGGACTCTGAAGAGTTTCCCGGCGCACACGGTGACGGGCCGAACCCGTCTTTAGAGTTCAGAGGAGTAACGATGCAAGAGGCACGGATCTCGGAGTTCAAGGTCGGCGACAAGGCCGTCTACCCGGCCCAGGGCGTTGCAGAGGTCGTCAGCATCGAGGAGCGAGAGATCGCAGGCTCGAGGCAGCGCTTCTACGTGCTCCGAATCCTCGACTCCGAGCGCCGCATCATGGTGCCGGTGAAGAACGCCGACGTCGTCGGGCTCCGCAACGTGATCTGCGAGGCCGAGATCCGGGAGATCTTCGAGATCCTTCGCGAGCGCACCGTCGCCTACGACAACCAGACCTGGAACCGCCGCTACCGCGGGTTCATGGACAAGATCAAGACCGGCAGCATCTATGACGTCGCCGAGGTGCTCCGCGACCTCTATCGCCTGAAGACCGAGAAGTCTCTCTCCTTCGGCGAGAAGCGGATGCTTGAGAACGCCCGCGGCCTCGTCGTGAAGGAGCTCGCGATCGCCCTCGACCGCACCGAAGACTCGGTGCGCGAGGAGATCGAGGCCATCTTCACCACCAACTGAGCCGTCCGGCTCGTTCGCTCTTCCATCCCTCCCTCTTCGGAGTACCCTCCCCCCTCGACGCGGCGCAGTCGGGCGCTGTGCGCATAGCGTTTGGTTCTCAATCCATGGTCGGTAATCAGATCGTCATCAACGTCGACATCGGCGAAACCCGGGTCGCCCTGATCGAGGGCGGCATCGTCACCGAGCTCCACATCGAGCGCCGTGGGGAGCGCAACGTCGTCGGCGACGTCTATCTCGGCAAGGTCACCCGGGTGCTCCCGGGCATGAACGCCGCCTTCGTGGACATCGGCCTCGACCGCGCCGCCTTCCTCCACGTCGACGACGCCCTCTCGGAGTCTGAGTTCCGCACGTTGATGCCGGGCGACGACGAGGAGGGCGACGACGACAGCGACGAGTCGCACGGCGACGACGGCGTGGGCACCGCCGAGGGCGCTCCCGAGGAAGACCGCCCGACGCCGAAGCCCGCCGGGGGTGGACAGCGCCGCAAGGATCCGCGCGTCCAGCGGGCGCCGCGGGTGAACAAGGGCATCCGTGAGGTGCTGAAGGAGGGCCAGGAGATCGTGGTCCAGGTCTCCAAGGGCCCCATCTCCACCAAGGGGGCGCGGGTCACGTCGCACGTCTCGCTGCCCGGCCGGTACGTCGTGTACATGCCGACGGTCGAGCACATCGGCGTCTCCAAGCGCATCGGCAACGAGAAGGAGCGACGCAGGCTCCGGGAGGTCATCGAGTCGATGCGCCCGGAGAAGGGCGGCCTCATCGTGCGCACGCTCTCCGAGGGCCTCACCAAGAAGCAGCTCAAGACCGACGTCGCGTACCTGGCCCACCTCTGGGCGGACATCTGTCACAAGCGCGAGGCCAGCAAGGGCCCGACGCTGCTCTACTCCGAGCTCGACGTGCACCTGCGCACCGTGCGCGACGTGTTCGGCCCGGAGGTCGACAAGATCGTCGTCGACGACAAGGACACGCACGGCCGCCTGGTGCGCTTCGTCGAGCAGTTCATGCCCGACCGCAAGGACGACGTCGAGCACTACGCCGGCGACGAGCCGGTGTTCGACGCGTACGGCATCGAGGACGAGATCGGCCGAGCGCTCGCGCGGAAGGTTCCGCTGAAGTCCGGCGGGTACCTGATCATCGACCAGACCGAGGCGCTCTGCGCCGTGGACGTGAACACCGGGCGCTTCGTCGGCAAGAAGGACGTGGAGGAGACGGTCACCTCGACGAACATCGAGGCCGTCGCGGAGATCGCCTACCAGCTGCGGCTGCGCAACCTGGGCGGGCTCATCGTCATCGACTTCATCGACATGGACCGGATGCAGAACCGCGAGCGCGTCGAGCGAGCGCTGGTCGAGGCGCTCAAGAACGACAAGGCCAAGACCACCACCGTGCGCATCTCCGAGCTCGGCCTCGTGGAGATGACCCGCAAGCGCACCCGCGAGTCGCTCGGGCGCACGCTGTTCGAGCCGTGCTTCTACTGCGACGGCAACGGCCACACCTCGTCGAAGCTCACCGTGGCCTACGAGATCCTGCGGCAGATTCGCCGGGAGCGGTCGGAGCTCAAGGGCTACTCGATCACCATCAACGCGCACCCCGCGGTGGTCGACTGCCTGAAGCACGAGGCCCGCGAGGACCTCGAGGAGGCCCAGCGGCGGTACATGCGGCAGATCCTGGTGCAGGGGCGGCCCGAGTATCACATCGAACAGTTCGACCTCGTCGGGCAGTGACCGGGCGAAGGCCCTGCGGCGGAGTTCTCCCATGAGCGATGATCATCGACGCGCCGAAGACCGGGTCACCATCAATCAGGAGTTCGAGTCCTTCGATGCCTTCATCGAGGAGTACGTGACCAACCTGTCGCGGCGCGGGGCGTTCCTGAAGACGCGCACGCCGCTGGCCGTCGGCACCAAGGTGAACCTCCGGTTCACCGTGCTCCACGACGAGATGGAGTTCATCGAAGGGGTCGGCGAGGTGGTGCGCGTGCAGGACGATCCTCCGGGCGTCGGCGTGGTGTTCTCCGAGCTGAGCCCCGCCTCGCAGGCCGTGCTCGATCGCCTCCTCGCGCAGCGCGATCAACGAGGGAAGTGATGGGCCTCTGGGACCGCTTGAGCGACGGGATGCGCACGGCCCTCGATCGCCCCGCGAGCGCAGCGCAGGGCCCGCTCTCCGATCGGCTGAACCTCCGCTCGCTCTCCGACGACGTCCTGCGCGCGGAGCTCGAGCGGCGACGACGCGCCCGCGGACGGCCCGCCAACGGTCGCCCCGCCGCGGACGACGAGCTCACCGCGATGGCCCAGGCCCGGCGCGACCGCATGCGCGAGCGGTCCGTCGCCCGCTGCTATGCCCTCCTCGAACTGCCGGTCGGATCGTCG
Source organism: uncultured Myxococcaceae bacterium (assembly GCA_966211675.1). Lineage (GTDB taxonomy): Bacteria > Myxococcota_A > Polyangia > Polyangiales > SCUS01. The sequence goes on along the minus strand of CBIHPK010000199.1, from coordinate 3,248 downwards.
CGCTCGGAGGTCCAGCGGGCCTTCCGTACGATGCTCCGGCAGTACCACCCCGACCGCTACGTCGGCGACCCCGAGCAGCACGCCTCCGCGGTGGCCCTGGTCACGTCGCTCGTCGAGGCCTACCTCGCGCTGCTCGCCCAGGACCGACGCGGCTGACCGACGCGGTCAGGGCTCGACGCGCAGGTACTGCTTCGACACCAGCTTCGACAGCACCTCGCAGACCTCGAGGTCGGTGTACGAGACGCGGTCGAGCGCCGTATCGATGCGGCCGGCGTTGATCACCGCCTGAAGTACCGAGAGCTCACGCTCGTCGAGGTCCTTCAGCGGCGGCTGCAGCGGGATCGCGAGGGCGAGCCGGGCGTTGACCGGAGGCAGCGTGGAGAGAAGGCGCCGACTCTCGTCGAGCTGTCGCATGCCCTCCATCAAGATGCCTTCGGTGGAGAGGTCGATCTCCTGGTCGAACTCGCGCTCGTCGGGCGGCTGCAGCTCGAAGAAGCCGGTGTCCCACGCGAGCATCCGATAGACGGCCTTGAGCGGGCCGATCTCCGCGCTGTCGTTGATGGACGCGTACGCGAGCTGGCCCTTGCGGAGGAACACCTTGCCCACGTAGGGGTCGCGCGTGATGACCAGGACGCCGCTCTTCTTGCTCGTGGCGAAGAGCTGGAGCAGGTCGACCAGCGGCACCTCGTCGATGGTGCCGCTCATGGTCTTCACGTTGGAGGTCCGCTGCGCCGCGCTCTGCATGCGCGCGCGGGCCTCGGCCTCGCGGGACTCGCCCGAGCCGGCGACGGCGTCGGTGAGCGCGACCCGCACGATGCTCGTGCCGATGAGCACCCGGTCGCCCTCCTTCAGCTTGGCGCGCTTGACCTTCTCGCCGTTGACGAACGTGCCGTTGGTGCTGCCCAGGTCTTCGATGGTGAGCGAGTCGCTGATGAAGCTGATCTTCGCGTGGCGGCGCGACACCATGTCCTCAACCAGGACGACGTCGAGCTCGTTGGAGCGGCCGATGATGATCTCCCGATCGGCGGCCACCGGAAACTCACCTCCCTGGTACTTCCCCGAGATGAACTTCAGCAGGTACTGCTTCTTGGAAGCGTCGGCAGGGGACATCGCTGGGGGCCTCTGGGCAGTCTAGGGAACCGTCACGGAAGGGGTCAAGACAACTCTACGACCGCAGCGCATTGACACCCCAGGGGGGGCACGGATAGGGTCCGCCGCCCTGAACACCGCGCCCCCCTGAACCGGGTCGCTTATCGAGAGAGTGTCGCGATGTACCTCGCCAGCAAGAAGATCAAGCAGAACAAGGTCCGCAACGTCAGCGCGCGCTACCGCGCGAAGCTCAAGCGCAAGGCCTCCAAGCGCTACAAGCGCATCATGGTGCTCTGAGGGTCAGCGACGATAGCCGAGGTTCTGGTCGATCACCGACGACAGGAACCCGGCGATCATCCCGTCCGCCACCCGCAGCCGCCGCGCGAGTTCTCGCGCGATGTTCAACACCACCAGCAGGTAGGCCTTCATGTCCCGGCGGTAGAGCCGATCGAGGTCCTCCGTGGTCACCACCAGGAGGATCGACGGCGCCAGCGCGCGCACCGACGCCGAGCGCGGTTGCGGGTCGATGATGGACATCTCCCCCACCCAGTTGCCCGGGCCCAGCAGCGCCACGCGCCCTTCGGCCCCGGTGGCCGAGTGGCGCACGACCTCCAGCTCGCCGGAGAGCACCACGAACATCTCTCTCGCGTGGTCGCCCTCCTTCATCACCAGGGTGCCAGGGTCGAAGAGCGAGGCGCGGAGCTCACGCGTCAGCGCGTCGAGGGACTCGTCGTCGAGCCCCCCGAACAAGCCGATGTCGCGGAGCTGTTCACGCCGCACAAGCGGTCTCGGGGTCACGGTGTCAGCCACGGGCGAAGTCTAGATCAACACGGGCGCTCCGCGCGACCGCCACTCCGCTACAATCCGCGCGAGGTGAGTTGAGCGCACGGGAGCTGCCCCGATCGTTCGGGGCCTACGAGATCGTGCGGAGGATCGCCGGCGGAGGCGCGGCGGAGGTGTTCCTCGCGCGGGCGCGCTCGGTCGCGGGCTTCGAGAAGTACGTCGCGCTCAAGATGGTGCCCGCGCGCCTGGCCGGCGACCCGGAGGCCACCCGCCGGCTCATCGAGGAGGCGAGGCTCACCTCACGGCTGCGCCATCGCAACATCGTCCAGGTCATCGACCTCGGCGAGGTGGAGGGCCGTCACTACATCGCCATGGAGTACGTCGACGGGCTCGACCTCGGGAGGCTCCTCGAGCGCCTCAAACCCCTGCACGCGCTGCCCTCGCCCAAGGTCGCGTCGTTCATCACCCGGGAGCTCTGCGAGGGGCTCGAGCACGCCCACCGCGCCACGGACGCCGACGACAAGCCGCTGCGCATCGTCCACCGCGACGTCTCGCCCTCCAACATCCTGCTCTCGTACGACGGCGAGGTGAAGCTCGCCGACTTCGGGCTCGCGCGCTCCGCCGACCGCCCATCGTCCACGCAGGCCGGCGTCATCAAGGGCAAGTACCCCTACCTCTCCCCGGAGCAGGTGCGCGGCCACGCGGTCGACGCCCGCAGCGACGTGTTCGCCGCCGCCGCCGTGCTCTACGAGCTCGCCGTGGGGCAGCCGCCCTTCCCCGACGCGCCGCTCCCGCTGCTGCTCGAGCGCATCAGCCGCGGCCTCATCGAGGACCCCGCGGCGCTGCGACCGGAGCTTCCAGCGTCGTTCCTGTCGATGCTGCATCGCGGGCTGCATCCCGACCCCGCGCAGCGATACCAGTCTGCGCGCGACTTCGGCGAGGCGCTCTCGGCGTTCATCTTCACCGAAGGACCACCGCCGGAGCAGGAGCTCGTGCGGCTCATCGAGCTCGTCGCCGAGACCCGCCAGCATCAGATGTCCCCGCTCGCGGCCAACCTCCCGACGCAGCAGTCCGACGAGGTCACCCGCATCGAGCCCTTCGCCAACATCCGCGCTCGCTTCGTGAGCGGCATCCGCGCGAGCGGTCCCTCCCCCGACGGCGCCGCGCCGGAGCGCCCGTCGGACGCCCCGCCGCCCGCCCTGTCGTCGGTCTTTGTTGACCCTGCGCCGGAGGTTCCGGTGAGCGCGAGGCCCGAGCCCCAGCCCGACCCCCAGCCACCCGCCGGAGGCAAGCCCGTAGAGGCCGTTGGTTGACTGGTAGTTGGCGTCAATGGCTTCGCCGCAGGAGTTTCCGGTCCACCAGGACGTAATCCGGCA
>CBIHPK010000198.1:0-13415 GCA_966211675.1 uncultured Myxococcaceae bacterium | reverse complement strand
GGCAGGCGAGGATGGTGGGATGAGTGGACATGACGTACCTGGTCGCGGGGAATAATCGATGTTGTCGGTAATGGTCAAGCCGGGTGGTGATCACTGGCCACCATCGAGGCCGATCGAGGACAGCGGCTCGAAGGAGCCTTCACCAGGTGACGCGCACGCTGGCTCCGCCGAGCTGGGCGGCCAGCCACGGGGACATGCGCACCGTCACGGCCGAGGGCCGCGCCTCGGACGACCGTGACGTGACGGCGAGCACCGTCCCCGTGACGGCGAGCGCGCCCCCGACGATGCCGGAGACCAGCGCGGCGGTGGCCGTCGTCGAGAGGCGGTCGCAGAGGTCGCGCACCTGGGCGTCGCTCGCGGTGGAGCCCGCGCGGGCGCTGGCGCAGAGGTCGTCGGCCGACGCGTTCGCCGGGGACGCGGCCTGGAGGCGCCACCACGAGGCGTAGGGCTCCGCCGAGGACGACGTCGCCGACTCGCTGCTGCCGGCGGCGCTGAGGTTCAAGCCGATGAACACGCCCGACACCACCAACGCCGCGACGCCCGTACCGAGGAGCGCGTAGCCCACGTACCGCGAGGTGGGCGTCGGGGCGGCGTGCGGCCGATCGCTCGCAGGCGGCGCCGTCGGGGGCGCGATGGCCGCGGCGGGGACCTGCGGCGCCACGACCGGGGCGACGGGCTCGAGGGTGACGGTCTCGCGCAACGGCACCGCGCTCGTGATCACCACGGTGCGCGTGGCGGCGACGTGACCGGGCGCTCGAACGGTGAACGTCAACGGACCGGTCGCCACGCGCAGGGGCGCCGCGAGCGGGAGCGCCCCGCGGACCTCACCCGCGATCACCAGCTCGGCGCCCGCGACGTCGCACCGGACGTCGAAGCGGCTCACGTGCTCGCGCACCTCGGCCAGGGACTCGCGCAGGGGGCCCAGGTTGCGGGCGATCCACGGGTCGGAGCCTTCGGCGAGGGCCGCGGTGAGGTGCGTCTCGGCGTCGAGCCAGCTCCCGAGCGCCTGCTCGGCGAGCGCCATCTGGGCCAGCGCCCGGGGCGATCGGCTCGACTCCCACGCGGCGCGAAACTCCAGGAGGGCGGCCTCGTCCCGGCCCTCCTGACGGAGCGCGACGCCTCGGGCGATGCGGGCCTCCGGGGTCTCCTGGCCGAGCGCCGGGGCGCCGAGCAGCGAGACGATCAGGGCGGTGCCGACCACGACGCGTCCTCGCATTGCGCCCGACGCAGTAACATCCTTTCGCTCGCGAGGATACGGCCGCCTGGCGGTGGGGCCGCGCGCTTGCCGGGACCGAGCGCTCCGTGCGACGGTGCCGTGAAGGGAGCGCCCTGTATCAGCATGAGCCCCGTCGGGCCCGACAGCGTGATTGGTGGTCGCTACCGCATCATCCGCGTGCTCGGCGAGGGCGGCATGGGCGCCGTGTACGAGGCGCTCAACCTGCGGACCCACCGGCGGGTGGCCATCAAGACCATGCGCCCCGAGGTGGCCGGCCGCCCGGAGTTCGCGCGGCGCTTCGAGCGGGAGGCGCAGGCGGCCGGTCAGCTCCGGCACGCGAACATCGTCGACGTGATCGACGTGGGCGACGACCCGGAGCATGAGCTGACCTTCATCGTCCAGGAGTTCCTGTCGGGCGGCGACCTGGGAGCGGCCATGAGGCAGGCGACGGTCATGGACCCTCGCGTCGCCCTCGCGACGCTCCTCCCCGTGCTCGACGCCCTCTCGACGGCGCACCGCGCGGGCATCGTCCACCGCGACGTGAAGCCCGACAACATCTTCCTCCACGAGACCGCCGACGGGGTGGTGCCGAAGCTCATCGACTTCGGCATCGCCCGCCTCGACGACACCGACGCGCACTCCCGCACGGCGACCGGCACCGTCATCGGGTCGCCCAGCTACATGTCCCCCGAGCAGGCCCTCGGCGACCCTGCCATCGACGCCCGCACCGACGTGTGGTCCATCGGGGTCGTCTTCCACGAGGCGCTGTCGGGCCTGCTCCCCTACGACGCGGCGAGCGCCAACGCCCTCATCGCGAAGATCATCTACGAGGAGCCCATCGCCCTCGCGGTGCACGCGCCCCAGCTCCCACGCGACCTGATCGCGGTGATCCAGCGCGCCATCACCCGCGACCGCGCCGCCCGGTGGCCCACGATGCAGGCCTTCGCGGACGCGCTCCGGGCGTGCTCCTCGTGGCGAGGGGTCGACGCGGCGACCGCCGCGCGCTGGGTCATCAACGCCGATGGGGTCTCCCGCGCGGCGCCCCCGGCCCTGGAGCCGATCGACGCGCTGGGCCGCACCATGGAGGCCCCTCCGGCGCCCGTATCCGCCCCTCCGGCACAGCGCTCGGACATCTGGAACGGCGAGGTCGAGGACCCCGCGCCGCCGCGCCGTCGCCCGTGGCCTGCGATGCTCGTGGCCGGTGGGTTCATCGCCGCGCTGGCGATCACGGCGGGGCTCACGATGTCGACCCGGCCCGTGCGCCCGGCGGTGTCGACGCTGCCCGCTGTCGCGCCGCCGCCCCGACCGGTCGAGGCGCCGCCCGCGGTGGTGCCGGTGGCGGTGCCGGTCGCGCCGAGGGTGCTGGAGGCGGTCGCGGTGTCGGACGGCGGAGCGCTGCCGCCGACGCGCGCAGGCCGACGGGAACACCGCGCAGAGGGCGCCCGCGCTGCGACCGCGAGAGGCGTCGTGACGACCCACACGGAGGTTGTTCCTCCTGCCCCGGCGCCGATCGCGGCCCCGCCCACCGCGGCGCCAACCCGGCGGGGCTTCAACGGCGCCCGCATCCTGGAATAGACATGATGGACGCTCGACGGTCGTGGTGGTGGCTCTCCTTCGTCGTGGGGGGTTGTTCGTTCACCCCGCTGCTGTCGACCAACGTCGACCGGACGCACGACGTCCCCGTCACCGAGGTGATGTCCGATGGGTCGGCGGTCGACTCGGCGCTCGACGCGACGATCGATACGGCGGTCGACACGCCGGCGGTCGACGCGGGGGTGGGTGACGGGGCGGCGGGTGACGGGGCGGTGGCCCCTTCCGACGCTCCGCTGGTGTGTCCGGCGGGGACGCTTCCGGTGCCCGCCGGGGAGTTCATGATGGGGTCGGAGATGTTCGCCGACGAGCAGCCCATCCACGCGGTGCGGCTGAGCGCGTTCTGCATGGACGAGAGCGAGGTGACGGTGGCCGCCTACGCGGCGTGCGTCGACGCATCGATGTGCGGCGCTCCTCCGTCGAACCTGCTCTCGGCCTGGGGCCGGCCCGGCGAGGAGCAGCGGCCGGTGGCCATCGTCGACTGGTCGCAGGCGAGGGACTACTGCCGCTGGCGAGGCGGCGACCTGCCGACGGAGGCCCAGTGGGAGTACGCCGCGCGCGGGACCGATGGCCGGAGGTACCCGTGGGGCAACGCCACGCCGGTCGCGCAGCCGTGCTGGCAGGGGATGAGCACGACGCCGGCTCCGGTCCGGCCCTGCGACGTGGCCACGCACCCGGGCCACCGGGCGCCCTTCGGCATCCTGGACATGGCGGGCAACATCGGAGAGTGGACCCGCGACTGGTACGCGCCCTATGGGACCGACGGCGGAGCCCCGCAGGTCGATCCCACCGGCCCGACGATGGGCGCGAGGCGGGTCGTCCGCGGCGGCGACTGGACCAGCGCGCGCCCGATCGATATCGGCGCCACGTACCGAAGGGACGAGGCCCCCGCGACCGGCCAGTGGTACGTCGGCTTCCGGTGCGTGCGGCCGGGCACCTGAGGCTCAGCGAGCGCGGCCGTTGAGCGTCCCGAAGGTCTGCGCGTAGCGCCCCTCGCGCTCGGCGTCGCGCAGGAACTTCACCCGCTCGACGCACACCTCCGCCGCGTCCGGCTGCTGGGTGAAGATCGACATCACCTCGGCGATGTAGTCCGCCAGCGGCATCGCGTGGGCGCTGGTCGCCTGCCCCGGCATGAGGTCGGTCTGCACCGCCGGCGGGACCAGCTCGATCACCTCGACGCTGGTGCCCGCGAGCTGGGCGCGGAGCGACTCGGTGTACGAGTGCAGCGCGGCCTTGGTCGCCGAGTAGGTGGGCGTCATCGCCAGCGGGACGAAGGCCAGGCCCGAGGACACGTTGACGATCGCCGACCGCGGCCGCCGCCGCAGCGCCGGCAGCAGCGCGGCGGTCAGGCGGATGGGGCCGAGCAGGTTGGTGGTGACCATCGCCTCGGCGTCGGCGAGGTCGTCGGGCTGCTCGAGCAGGCGCTCGGGGCGCATGACGCCGGCGTTGTTGACGAGCACGTCCAGGTCCGGGTGCTCGGCCGTGACGCGGCGGGCGAAGTCGCGGATGGCGTCGGGGCGCTCGACGTCGAGCTGCATCGCCGCCATGCCGGGGTTGGCCGCGACGACCTCGTCGAGCGCCTCGCGCCGCCGCCCCGCGACGATGACCTTGTTGCCGAGGGCGTGGAAGGCCTCCGCCAGCCCCCGCCCGATGCCCGAACCGCCGCCCGTGATGAGGATGGTGTTGCCGCTGGTGCGCATTGGATTTCGTCTCCTGAGAGGCCGCCCGTCGGCCGTCGCTCGACCGCCAATCTGGACCCGGTCGATCCATCAATCCATGAGATAGGATGCATGGAGAACATGAACGCCCTGTATGAGAGGGACCTCGACCTGAACCTCCTGCGCGTCTTCGCGGTGGTCGCCGCGGAGGGCAGCGTGACCCGCGCCGCCGGCCGGCTGTACCTCACGCAGCCCGCGGTGAGCGCGGCGCTGCGGCGGCTCGCGACCTTCGTGGGGGCCGAGCTCTTCGCGCGCCAGGGCCGCGGCCTCGCGCTCACCGCGCGGGGAGAGACGCTGCTCGCGGCGGCGCGTCGGCACCTCGGGCCGCTCGTCGAGGCGGTGCGGGCGCCGGCGGGCTTCGACCCGAAGACCTCCGCGGCGACGGTGCGCGTGGGCGTGCCCGAGTCCTTCGAGGGCCTGCTGCCGCCGCTGCTCGCGCTGCTGCGCGCCGAGGCGCCGCACATGCAGACCGTGGTGGTGCTGGTGCAGTTCCGCACGGTGGAGGAGGCGCTGCTCTCGCGGCGGGTGGACCTCGCCCTCTGCGTCGCCGACGAGCTGCCGCGCTCGATCGTGCGCCGCCCGCTGCTGACCGGCGGCTTCGTGTGCCTCTACGACCCGCGCTTCGCGAAGGTCGGGCGGCGCTTCACCGAGGCCGACTACTTCGCCCACGAGCACGTCATCGTCTCCTACGCGGGCGACCTCCGCGGCATCGTCGAGGACCTCCTCGGCAAGACCCGCACGGTGCGCGTGTCGGTGCCCTCGTTCAGCTTCGTCGGCGACGTGGTGGAGGGCTCTGCGCTGCTCGCGACGGTGCCGCGCTCGCACGCTCAGCACCTCCTGCGCACCCGCCCCAACCTGCGCGCCGCGCCGCTGCCCCTCGACCTCGCGGCATCGACCCTCGAGATGCTCTGGCTGCGCGTCACCGACGACGACCCGGCGCTGGCCTTCGTGCGCGGCCTCGTCGAGCGCGTCGTCGCCCCGATGGCGCGCGCCGAGGAGCGGGCGGCGAGGCGTCGGTCGCCGCGCGGTTGATCCTCGGACTCCCCCGGGCGCCTCGATCGATGCCACGATCGCGCCCTATGGCTTCGTCCCTCCGTGGCTCTCCGTGGTGGTCCCGTTCGCTCCTCGCGCTCGCGGCGCTGCCCGCGGCCTGCTTCGAGGCGCCCGGCGCCCCGCCCGACGTGCCCGACGCCTGCGTGGCCGAACGGTGCGCCCGCCCCGACGCCGGCGCCCTCGACGCCGGCCCCCGCGACGCGCCCTCGTCCGATGCCTCTCTACCCATGGACTCGCCCGGCGTCCGCGACGCGCCCGACGTCCCCGTCGACCGCCCCATCGCCTGCGCCGTCGACGCGGCCACCCGCTGTCCCACGGGGCAGTTCTGCGACCCCGTGAGCGCCGTCTGCGCGCCGGACCTCGGGGCCTGCACCGGGTCCGACGGCGGTGTCCCGGCGTGCCCCGGCGACTCCCGCTGCGCCGCGGGCCGCTGCGTCCCCTACAGCCCCGGCGAGGTCAACGCCGCGTGCACCCGCCCCGCGGTTCCGGCCTTCCTCGCCCCCGGCATCCTCTGCTCCTACGAGGACCGCTCGCCCGCCACGGACCCCTTCCACGGCTACACCAGCGTGTCGCCCTCGCTCGTGGTGGTGGACTTCCAGCTCGACCCCACGGTGCGCGAGCCTCGGCCCAGCATCGTCGCGCCCATGCACCCGGCCGCCACCTGGGGGTCGGCCAACTACAAGGGCGTGCTGCGCGTGCTCGACGGCCGCACCTGCGAGGTGCAGTTCACCCTCGACGCGCACCTCGTCAACGGCGCCGCGAGCGCCGCGGTGGGCGACCTCGACGGCGACGGCCGCCCGGAGATCGTCGCCTCCAGCATGCCCGACACCCGCCCGGCCGTGAACGACCCCGCGGTGGGCGGGCTCGTCGCCTTCCGCTTCGACCCGGCGGCCCGAGCGTGGCGCCTCCTCTGGCGCAGCCACACGGCCGCGGGCGTGCCCGACACCGCCAACCCGCGCACCTGGGCCTCGCCCTCCATCGTCGACCTCGACGACGACGGCGTCCCCGAGATCACCCTCGGCGGCGCCGTCTACGACCGCCACGGCGTGCAGCTCGACGCCCACCTCGCGCTGCCCTACTGGCAGGGCAATTTCGGCATCACGGCGGACGTCGACAACGACCCGCGGCACATCCCCGAGCTGGTCACCGGCTCCGGGATCTGGTCGTGGAACACGGCCACCCACGCCTGGCAGCCGGCGACCTTCTTCGCGCCGACCGCGCCGCTCGCCGAGGGCATGGTGGCGGTGGCCGACTTCGGGGAGTTCCCCGGGTCGATGCCCGGCGAGCCCGAGGTCGCGGTGATCTCGACGGGCACGGCGCGGGTGCAGACCATCCGCGGCCGCGTGGTGTTCGGCCCGGTGACCATCCCCGGCGGCGGAACGGGCGGGCCCCCCACCGCCGCGGACTTCAACGGCGACGGCCACGTCGACTTCGCCGCCGCCGCGCGGGCGAGCTACCTCGTCTTCGACCTGCAGTGCGCGGGCACGCCCACGCCCGCCGGGTGCGCCGCGCCGGGCATCCGATGGACGCGCGCCAACCAGGACGCGTCGAGCCACTCCACCGGGTCGAGCGTGTTCGACTTCAACGGCGACGGCTCCGCCGAGGCCGTGTACGCCGACGAGTGCTTCACCCGCGTCTACGACGGCGCCAGCGGCGCGGTGCTCTTCTCGCGCTACCGCCCGAGCTGCACCTGGTACGAGACGCCCATCGTGGTCGACGTCAACGGCGACCTGAAGGCCGAGATCGTCGTGCCCGACGACGACGACTGCAACATCACCTGCGGCTCGCTCGCCCCGATGGGCTTCGACAGCATCTTCCCCGGGCTGCGCTGCGCCACCTCCGCCGACTGCCCGACGGCGTCGATGCGCTGCGACGCCGGCCTCTGCCGCTGCTCCGCCGACGCCGAGTGCGGCGGCGCGGGCTACGGCTGCCGCGCGCCCGACGTCGGCGCTGCGGGGACGGGCAACGTGTGCCGCGCCCTGGTGGGCACCCGCTTCGGCGGGGTGCAGGTGTTCGGCGACCCGCGCGGTCGCTGGACCCCGTCGCGCCCCATCTGGAACGAGCACGCCTACTCCATCACCAACGTGAGCGACACGGGGACCGTTCCGGCCTCGCACGCCCGCACCCCCAACTGGCGCTCGGCGGGCCTCAACAACTTCCGCCAGAACAGCCAAGGGAACCTCGCCGGCACCTCGGCCCCGGACTTCACCGTCCGGACGGCGAGCGCGGCGGAGTGCGTGGTGGGCGTGAGCACCGGTCGCATCGAGCTCTCGGCCACGGTGTGCAACCGAGGCACGGCGCCCGTGGCGGGCGGGGTTCCGGTGGCCTTCCAGACGGCGGGAGGCGACGGCGGAGCGGGGGTGGCGTGCACCGCGATGACCGCCGCGCGGCTGGAGCCAGGCGCCTGCGCGGCGGTGCGCTGCACCTGGGCCGGGGTGCCGGTGCGGTCGGCGCCGTACCAGCTCACGGTGGTGCCCGATCCGGCGCACAGCACGCTCCAGTGCCTGGAGGGCAACGACGCGTTCCGGCTGGTGGACGTGCGCTGCTACTCGCCGGGGTGAGGCCGCCCTGCGGTAGCGACCAGAGGGGCCTCGCATCGACGCTCCGGGCCAGACCCCACGTCATCTCAGGGCAGGCTCCGCTTCGGTGATGTCAGGCGACTCCGCGCACCGACGCTGCTGCTCGGCACGTTCGGGAGCTCAATGAGTCGTCGGAAGCTTCACGTCCTGTGGGATCTCGCCGTCGGTGATGCCGAGCGGGTCGACGGCGATGCTGGTCACCATTCGCTCGTCGAGCTGTTGGAGCGCGAAGTACCTGCCGCACTGGCAGGGAATGGGAGCGACGCCGCCGGGGCGCGCGAGCTCGGACCTGAATTCGGAGATCACGCCGCACGCGCACTCGAGCCGGATGTTGAACCTGGACACACTCATGGCCCTGAAGGATCCGTGCGTCCGGCCCGCTGGTCAACGTCCGGGCCTGTAGCGATACGAGATGTCTGACGTACGCAGTGTGGCGCTACCGCCGGTCGCGCGAGAGGCGCCGCATCGCGTCGCGGATCGCCTCGTGGCGGCTGAGCGAGGGGTCGCGCTCGAGCTCGTGGGCGATGAGGCGCTCGGCCATCTCGTGGTCGCCGCGCAGCCGGCCGACGAGGCGCTCCAGCTCCGCGCGCTCGCGGGCTACAGGGGACCCCTTGAACCACCACCACGCCGCCGCGACGGCGCCGAGGATCGCGAGGATGATCAGCGGGGTGGCGTCCATGTCCGGCGCCAGTATCCGACGGGCGCGGCGGCGGTCACAAGCGCGGACGGCGCGGCCTTCCACGCATGGATCTTACATACTGCAGTAATCTCTCGGACCGCTGGTTGCGCCGCGACGATATCCGGCTGGCGCTCCGCGGCGGTGCTGGCCTACACCGCGAGCGCCGGGGGAGCTTTTCACCCTCTGGCGATGCAAGGAGAGGCCTGAACATGTCGATCATTCTCTATCATCACCCCTATTCGCGCGCGGCGGGCACGGTCTGGGCGCTCGAAGAAGTCGGCGTCGACTACGAGCTCCGATGGGTCGACATCCAGTCGGGCGCGCAGAAGTCACCCGAGGTCGTCGCCCTCAACCCGATGGGCAAGCTCCCTCTGCTCACCGACGGCGACCAGGTGGTCACCGAGGCCGGCGCGATCGCCCTCTACCTCGCCGACCGCTACGCCTACGGCAAGCTCGCGCCCGCCGTCGACGACCCCGCGCGAGGGACCTATCTGCGCTGGTCGTTCTTCGCGCCGTCGGTGATCGAGCCCGGCGCCATGGCGAAGTCGAAGGGCTGGGAGGCCCGCCCCGGTCAGGTCGGCTGGGGAACCTACGACTCCATGTTGAGCGCGATGGAGGCCGCCATCTCGGGTCGGCAGTTCATCCTCGGCGACGAGTTCTCCATGGCCGACGTCGTCTTCGGCGGAACGCTCCGCTACATGCTGCGCTTCAACATGCTGGAGCCGAAGCCCGCGTTCACGGCGTACAGCGAGCGGCTCGCCGCGCGCCCCGCGCTGCAGCGCGCCGACGCGAAGAACGCCGCCGTCATGAAGGCGCACGGGCTCGGCGGCTGACGCGCGCGGTCCTCTCCTCCGGCGCCCGCGGACTACGGCGAGAGGCAGACGTCGAAGAGGCCGCGGTACTGCGTGAACCTGCCCCGGAAGGCCGTGCTCGGGGTGGGGCGGTACTCGGCGCCGTTGACGCGGAAGTAGTACTCGAGCTCGGCGCTCACATACATCCCGTCGGCGCTGCGGGTGAGGGCGACGGCGGGGCAGCTCGCGCGGCTGGTGACGGTGTTCTCGCCGAGCGGGTCGAGGTCGCGCAGGAGCATCGCGTAGCGGGCGTTGTTACCCGCGCGGCCGTCGAGGCGGACGTACTGCGAGCGCCACGGCCGGGTGCTGCCGACGGGGCGCGAGAGCACCTGCACGTCGAGCTGTCGCCAGAGGTCGGGGTTGTCCCGGTCGGTCACGCCGGACTTGTAGACCTCGAAGTAGATCGACCGGACCGCGGCGCGCTGGCGGGCCCAGGTCTCGTAGTCGTAGGCGGTCGTGAGCGGGCGGCGGTCGGCGTCGCAGGGGCCGCCGCTGCAGGTGGCGCGGGAGATCACCCACGCGCCGTTGCCCACCCAGCCGGGGGCGTTGGCCGGGAGCGCCACCGGGAAGCGGTAGTTGGCGCCGTGGCTGGAGTCGTAGGCCGAGCAGCCGTAGCGGTTGGTCGCCTGGAACCACACCTGCAACTCGCCCGTGCGGTCGAGGGCGATCGACGGGGGCGAGGACGGCGCGTTGAGGCCCGCGACGGCAAAGGTCACGACCGGGCCGTCGGCGATGCGCGCGAAGCCGGTGATGGCGTACTGGGGAATGCCGCCCATGGAGCCGGCGCCGCATCCCGTGAGCCGAGAGGCGTCGTAGACGATGCGGGCGCTCTGGCCGACCCGGAGCGCCGCCGAGGCGCGCTGTGTGTAGTCGCGGGAGAAGGTGATCGTGACCGAGGAGGCCTCCTGGGAGGACTCGTCGGTGAGCTCGTCGGGCTGGCCCACGCAGCCGAAAGCGCTGAGAACCAGGGCGGACACGAAGGTGAGGCGATGTAGGTGTCCCATGGCGAGGGCGCAGGTACCACGCTCCTCCGCGAGCGGTCAACGGAGCCTCGGACCCGGAAGGCCGCGAAGAGTCGTTGACCCTGCGAGACGATCGCGCTCCCGCCGCCTGCGCCTTCGCGCGCCGATCAGGCGCCGGGCGACGAGGAGACATCCATGCAACTGGCACGTTGGGCATCGTCGGTGGGTCTGGTTCTTTCGCTGGGCTGTAGCTCCGGGGGCGGAAGCATCGCGGTCGACAGCGGCGTCACGCCGACGAACGACCTCCCCCGCGCGACGGACACGCCCGCGGCGGGCGACGGCGGCCAGTGCGCGGCGACGGCCTGCGGAGCCTGCACGCCCCGCGGCGGCTGCGGCTGGTGCGCGACCACCAACAGCTGCGTGCCGGGCAGCTCCACCGGCGCCACCGCCGGCAACTGCACCGGCGCCGCCTGGCAGTACCTCCCGTCGCAGTGCCCCGGCTTCGACGGCGGCCCGCCGGCGTGCACGGGCGTCCCTCGCACCTGCAACCTCACGATCGCCGGCGGGGTGCGCACCTGCACCGCGGGCGCGATGGTCACCGTCGGCTGCAACTCCGGCTGCACGCCCGCCCTCGGCACCTGCACGGGCGACCCGGTGTTGCAGATCTGCCCCGGGACGGCCACCGCGGCCCCCTGCGCGGCGGCCGCGGTGATCGCCTCCAACGACGACGCGCCCGCGAGCGCGATGTGCGGCGGCGACGGCGGCGCCACGAGCGTCTGCCCCCTCACGACCTTCGTGTGCCCGAGCAACGGGATGTACACCGTCTGGGTCGGTCCCTACGACGACGAGCCCGCGACCTGCGTGCCGGCCGTTCGCTGAACGCTCTTTCAACCGCTTGCGACACGACGGGTAGTCGAGAGGGGGGACGCCACGCCCACGGGTCGACCGTGAGCGTGGCGCCTTCATGGGCGGGGGTTTCAGGTGGGGTGCTTCGGACCGCAGGGGCTTCAGGCCCGATGGGTCTCGTCGTAGTGGGAGAAGGCCATGACGGCCGAGCCGCGGCCCTGGGTGCGGCTGCGCAGCTCGGTCACGTAGCCGAAGAGCCTCGCCAGCGGGACCGCCGCGTCGATGACCCGCAGCGGCCCGAGCGAGCGCAGGTCGCGCACGGTGCCTCGACGCGACTGCACCGAGGCGAGACCCTCGCCGACGAAGTCCTCGGGGACCGTGACCTCGACCGACATCACCGGCTCGAGCCCGACGACGCCGGCCGCCCTCGCGGCCTCCTGGAACGCTCGCGACCCGGCGATCTCGAAGGCCGGCCCGCTGGAGTCGACCTTGTGGAACGACCCGTCCAGCAGTCGCACCCGCACGTCGACCATGGGGTGGCCGGTCGCCACGCCGCGCTCCATCGCGCCGCGCACGCCCTTCTCGATCGAGGGGATGTACCCCTTCGGGATCACTCCCCCGACCGTGTCGTCGGTGAAGACCAGCCCGCTGCCGCGCGCTCCGGGTTCGACGGAGAGCGCGACGTGCGCGAACTGGCCCGTTCCGCCCTCCTGGCGGACGTGCCGGTACGTGGCCTCGCCCGCCCCGCGCACCGTCTCCCGGTACGCGACGCGCGGTTCGCCCACGCGCACCTCCGCGCGGTGCTCGCGGCGGAGGCGCTCCACGACGATCTCCAGGTGGAGCTCGCCCATGCCCTTCAGGAGGGTCTGTCCCGACTCGGGGTCCGTGCCCACGTGGAGCGACGGGTCCTCAAGCGCGAGCCTCGCGAGACCTGCGGTCATCCGGTCGCTGTCGCCCGGGGTGCGGGCCTCGAGGGCGACCTCCACCATGGGCTCCGGGATGGTCAGTCCCGCGAGCACCATGGGCTCGTCGACCGCGCAGAGGGTCGTGCCCGTGCGCACGTCGCGCCATCCGAGGACGGCGGCGATGGAGCCGGCGGGCGCCTCGGCGAGGGCAGTGCGCTCGTCGGCGTGCACCTGCACCAGGCGACCGACGCGCTCGGTGCGGCCTCGGCGGGTGTCGAGCAGGGTCATGCCGGGGCGGAGCGTCCCGGCGTAGACCCGCACGAAGGTGAGCGTGCCCTGCGCCCGGTCGCTGACGACCTTGAACGCGAGCGCGCACACCGGGGCGTCGTCGCGCGGCGGGCGCACGAGCGCGGCCCCGGTGTCGGGGTGGGTGCCCTCGACGGCAGGGAGGTCCTGCGGCGAGGGGAGGTACAGCACGATGGCGTCGAGCAGCATCTGGATGCCCCTGTTCTTCAGCGCCGAACCACACAGTACGGGCACCAGCCGACCCTCGATCGTCGCCTTGCGCAGGGCGCGCTCGATGTCGTCGGCGGTGATCGCCCCGGGGCCTCCGGCGAGGTACGCGTCCGTGAGGGACGGGTCGCACTCGGCGCAGGCCTCGATGAGCTGCTCTCGCGCCCGGGTGGCGGCCTCGCGCTGCGACGCCGGGACCTCGGACACGGTGAAGGTGCGCCCGCTCTCGTCGTCGTAGGTGACGGCGCGGTCGCGGACGAGGTCGATGAGCCCCGCGTCGAGCGGGAGCTGCACGGCCACCGGGCGCACGCCGAGACGGCGGCGCATGGAGTCGAGGCACATCGCGAGGTCGGCGCCGGGCTTGTCGACCTTGTTGACGAACGCGATGCGGGCCACGCCGTAGCGGTCCGCCTGTCGCCAGACGGTCTCGGTCTGCGGCTCGACCCCACGGGCGGCGTCGAAGACCGCCACGGCGCCGTCGAGCACCCGCAGCGAGCGCTCGA
>CBIHPK010000197.1:0-13443 GCA_966211675.1 uncultured Myxococcaceae bacterium | reverse complement strand
GTGCCGACGTTCACGTGGGGCTTGCTGCGGCTGAACTTCTCCTTGGCCATGACTCTTCTCTACTCCGTTTCGTTCTTCGTTGTGATGGTGGGTTGAAGCGCTCTTGCTACTTGCCGCGGCTCTTCGCGACGATCTCTTCCTGCACCGCGTTCGGCACCGGATCGTAGTGCGAGAACTGCATCGTCGAGACCGCGCGCCCCTGGGTCTTGCTGCGGAGGTCGGTCACGTAGCCGAACATGTTGGCCAGCGGCACGGTGCCCTCGATCGCCTGCGCGTTCTTGCCGCGAGCGGTCATGCCCTTGATCTGGCCACGACGGGAGTTGAGGTCGCCGATGACCTCACCCATGAACTGGTCCGGGGTCACGACCTCGACGGCCATGATCGGCTCCAGGATCACGATGCCCGCCTTCTTGCAGGCGTCCTGCACCGCCATGGAGCCGGCGATCTCGAAGGCCTGCGCGCTCGAGTCGACGTCGTGGTAGCTGCCGAAGAACAGCCGCACCTTGCAGTCGATGACGGGGTAGCCGGCGAGCACGCCGCGCTGGAGGGCCTCGCGGGCGCCCTTCTCCACGGCGGGGATGAACTCACGGGGGATGATGCCGCCCTTGATGTCATCGTCGAACACGAAGCCCGTGCCGCGCTCGCCGGGCTCGAGGTCGATGATCACGTGGCCGTACTGGCCGCGACCGCCCGACTGCTTGGCGTACTTGCACTCGCCCTCGGCCTTCTTCTTCACGGCCTCGCGGTAGGCGACCTCGGGCTTGCCCGTGTTCGCCTCGACCTTGTACTCGCGCTTGAGCCGGTCGACGATGATCTCCAGGTGGAGCTCGCCCATGCCGTGGATGAGCGTCTGGCCGCTCTCCTCGTCCGTGTTCATGCGGAACGACGGGTCTTCGAAGGCGAGCTTCTGGAGACCGACGCCCATCTTGTCCTGGTCGCCCTTGGTCTTCGGCTCGATCGCGATCGAGATCACGGGCTCCGGGAAGGTCATGCGCTCGAGCACCACGGGCTGCTTCTCGTCGCAGAGGGTGTCCCCGGTGCGGGTGTCACGGAAGCCCACGGCCGCCGCGATGACGCCGGCGAAGGCGTCCTTGATGTCCTCGCGCTCGTTCGCATGCATGAGCAGCAGGCGGCCGATGCGCTCCGTCTTCCCGCGGGTGGAGTTGAGCACGCTGGTGCCCGACTCGACGGAGCCCGAGTAGACGCGGATGAAGGTCAGGTTGCCCACGAACTTGTCGTTCATGAGCTTGAACGCCAGGGCGCTGAAGGGCGCCGAGTCGCTCGCCGGGCGCTCGAGCTCCACGTCGGGCTTGTCCGGGTGCTTGCCGATACGGGTCGGGACGTCGACCGGCGACGGGAGGTAGGTCACCACCGCGTCGAGCAGCTGCTGCACGCCCTTGTTCTTGAAGGCCGAGCCGCAGGTCACCGGGACCAGCTTGAACGAGATGGTGCCGGCGCGGAGCGCGGCGTGAATCTCGTCCTCGGTGATCGAGGCGACGTCGTCCGCGAGGAACTTCTCGCCGATCGCGTCGTCGACGTCCGCGAGGGACTCGATCATCTGCTGGCGGGCCATGTCCGCCGCGTCCTTGAAGTCCGCCGGGATCGCCTCGATGGAGAACTTCGCGCCCTTGGAGGCCTCGTCGAACACGATCGCCTTCATGCGGATGAGGTCGATGACGCCGCGGTGCTTCTCCTCTTCGCCGAGCGGGAGCTGGATCGGCACGGGGTTGGTGCCGAGGCGCTCGCGCATCGACTCGACGCACATCTGGAAGTCGGCGCCGATCTTGTCCATCTTGTTCATGAACGCGATGCGCGGGACCTTGTAGCGGTCGGCCTGGCGCCAGACCGTCTCGGACTGGGGCTCGACGCCGTTGCCGCCGTCGAACACCGCGACCGCGCCGTCGAGGACGCGCAGCGAGCGCTCGACCTCGATGGTGAAGTCCACGTGTCCGGGGGTGTCGATGATGTTCACCCGGTGCTTGATGTCCTTGCCCGGGCCGATGCTGGGAACCCAGAACGCCGTCGTCGCAGCGGAGGTGATCGTGATGCCACGCTCCTGCTCCTGCTCCATCCAGTCCATCGTGGCGCCGCCCTCGTGGACCTCGCCGGTGCGATGGATGCGGCCCGTGTAGAACAGGACTCGCTCGGTTACGGTCGTCTTGCCCGCGTCGATGTGGGCCATGATGCCGATGTTGCGGTAGCGTTCGATCGGGAGGTCGCGAGGCACGTGGTCTTCTCCGTCGGTGCGTCGCCCGCGGGGGGGCGACGTGGGTCCATTTGAAACGAAACCTGAAAGCGATTGCGGGAGGGACGTTGGGGCGCAGCACAAACGAAACCCCCCCGGGGTTCCTTTCCTTCTCGCCCTCGGAGAAGTACTTCATGGCCCGGGAGGGTAACAACCAGCGCTACACACGCTCGCGTGAGACCCGTCTTACCGGGTCTCCCGCTCTTTAACCCACCCGTCGCGATCTCATCGGATCAGCGGGGTGGCGCGGCGTTGGTCGTCTTATGTCGTCGTCGGCATCGCGCTCGAACTACCTCACCAGCGGTAATGGGCGAACGCCTTGTTGGCGTCGGCCATCTTGTGGGTGTCTTCCTTCTTCTTCACCGCGTTGCCGCGGCCCTGGCTCGCCTCGGCCAGCTCGTTGGCCAGCCGCTCCGCCATGGTCTTCTCGCCACGGGAGCGCGAGTACATCACCATCCAGCGCATGGCAAGCGAGACCCGACGATCGGGGCGCACTTCGACCGGCACCTGGTAGGTGGCGCCGCCGACGCGGCGGGACTTCACTTCGACCTTGGGCTTGATGTTGTCCAGCGCCTTGCGGAAGACCTCCAGGGGATCCTCCTTCTGGCGGGCCTGGATGAGATCAAAGGCCCCGTAGACGATCCCCTCGGCGATCGACTTCTCGCCGCTCAGCATCACGGTGTTCGTGAGCTTGGCGACCAGCCGATCCTTGTACTTGGGATCCGGGACGTTCTTGCGCTTCGAGACTTCTCCACGACGAGGCATCGATCAACCCTTCTTCCGCTTGACGCCGTACTTCGAGCGCCCCTGCGAGCGCTCCTTCTTGTTCGTGTTGCTCGGACCGATCGCCCCGACCGCGTCGAGCGTGCCGCGAACGATGTGGTAGCGAACGCCCGGGAGGTCCTTCACGCGGCCGCCGCGGATGAGGACCACCGAGTGCTCCTGGAGGTTGTGCCCCTCGCCCGGGATGTACGCGGTGACTTCCATGCCGTTGGTGAGCCGCACGCGCGCCACCTTGCGGAGCGCCGAGTTCGGCTTCTTGGGGGTCGTCGTGTACACGCGGACGCAGACGCCACGCTTCTGCGGGCAATCCCGGAGCGCCGGCGACGCCGTCTTCCACTGGTTCGGATTGCGGCCCTTCCGCACGAGCTGATTGATCGTAGGCATCGTTGAGTGACTCTTCGCTTCGCTGGAGTTCTGAGGGTCTCCGCCGTCCATGCACGGGGGACCTGTCGCGAGGGGCGGCGTTATGACCGACTCCCCCGAAGAATGTCAAGACCCCTCCCCGATCACTTGACTCGGCGGCGAGAGCTCCTCCGGGCGGGGGTCAGAGTTCGTGCTTGCGCATGAGCCGGTACACGTAGCTGCGGTCGAGCCCCGAGGCGTGCGCGATGGCGCTCGTGTCGCGCTTGTGGCGCTCCATCATCGTGCGCAGGTACGCCCGCTCCAGGTGGTCGAGCCACCGGTCGCGGATGATCTTGAAGGGCTCGTCGGCGTTGACCCCGGGCAGCGCCCCCTCCGCCGCGGGCGCGAGGGAGCCGCCCTTCTCGTCGCGCCTCGCCCCCGCCAGGTGCAGCGCGCCGCGAGCGCCGAGGGCCAGGGCGCGCTCGACGAAGTTGCGCAGCTCCCGGACGTTGCCCGCCCAGGGCCGCTGCCGCATCTCGCGCAGCAGGTCGGGCGTCACCACGCCCTGAGCGCCCGGCGGGAGCAGCTTCTCCACCAGCAGGGGGATGTCGTCGAGCCGGTCGCGCAGCGGCGGCACCGTGAGCGGCACCACCGAGAGGCGGAAGTAGAGGTCCTCGCGGAAGGTGCCGAGGTTGACCATGCTCGCGAGGTCGCGGTGCGTCGCGGCGATGAAGCGCACGTTGACCGAGCGGTACTGCGTCTCTCCGACCCGGCGCACCATGCGGCTCTCGAGCGCGCGCAGCAGCTTCGGCTGCATCGAGAGCGGCATCTCGCCCACCTCGTCGAGGAACACCGTGCCCCCGTCGGCGGACTCGATGGCGCCCGCGCGAGCGCCCATCGCGCCGGTGTACGCGCCCTTCGCGTTGCCGAAGAGCTCGACCTCGAGGAGGCTCTCCGCGAGCGCCCCGCAGTCGACCACCACGAAGGGCTTCTCCACCCGCGGCGAGGCCTCGTGGATCGCCTTGGCGACGAGCTCCTTGCCGGTGCCCGTCTCGCCCAGCACCAGCACCGTGGAGTCGAGCTGCGCCACCCGGTAGAGCTGCGCGAAGAGCTCGCGCATCGGCGTGCTCCGCCCCCACAGCGGACCGAAGCGCTCGAAGGGCCAGAGGTCGAGCTCGGCGGCGTTCTGGTTGTAGAAGAGCCAGAGGTCCGTCGCGCCGATGTGGATGCAGCCGCCGTCGGGCACCTGCGCCTCGCGCACCCGCACCCCGTTGACGAAGGTGCCGTTGCGGCTCCCCAGGTCGCGCACCCAGGCGCCGTCGCTGGTCACCTCGAGCGAGGCGTGGAGGCGCGAGACCTCGCCGTCGCGCACGATGATGTCGCAGTCGTCCGCGGAGCCGAGCATCCGGCGGCCCTGCACCAGGTAGCTGTGCGAGCCGACGCTGTCGACCCAGCGGATCTGCGGCTCATGCATCAGCATGCTGCGCGCGAATCCGAAGTCGCCGACGTTCACCAGCGTGCGTTCGTCGTTCATGAACGGCGCGGAGTGTACCTCCGAATCCGACCGGGGAGCGGCATTCGACGATCGTCCAATCCCTGGGACACGTGTCCGAAGCACGGGCCGCGCAGGGGAAAGGTGCGCGTCGCGCCAGGGCGAGGAGGGGGTAGGCGACGGGGGTTCCTTGGACGCGTGTCCACGGGAGGCGCACCGGGACCGACCGGTCGGAAACAGGGGTTGGCGCGGTGTCCGTGGGTCTTCGAGCGCGCGGCAGGGCCACGCGGCGTGGGTGGCACGGAGGGTGCTCAAGTGGGCTGCGTCGGGATCACCCACGGTGGGCTTACGGTGATCATCGGCGGACCTCTACACAGCCCGCACTCGAGGACTCACATGGCCGAAACCGTACATCTCTATCTCAAGGCGAACGGCACTGACATCAAGGGCGCGAGCTCTCAGGAGAGCCTCGGCCGCAAGGACTCGATCGAGTGCGTCTACTACGAGCAGGCCGTGAAGACCGCTCGTGAGTCGGGCTCCGGCATGGCGACGGGCCGCCGTCAGTACGAGCCGCTGCTCTTCCGCAAGCGCATCGACAAGTCCTCGCCGCTGCTCGCCAAGGCGCTCGTCGAGAACGCCCGCATCGACGCGAAGTTCAAGTTCTTCCGCCCGAACCCCAACGGCGACGGCACCACCGAGCAGTTCTACACCGTCGAGATCAAGCAGGGCCGCGTCGCCTCGCAGAAGCAGATCGTGCCGGACACCATCGTCCCCGCGACCTCGACCGAGCCCCCCCTGGAGGAGGTCAGCATCGTGTTCCACACGATCTCGTGGACCTACACCAACGGCGGCATCACGCACGAGGACACCTGGGATCAGAACCGCTGATCGCGGTCTGAACTCACCGTCCGATCCCCGCATCGGCCCCCGCGGCGACCACGCATCCCTTCACCGGGACCGTGCCGCCTCTCCGGGGGCCGTCGGCTATTTCACCCTCCTCGGCGCCGTGCGACCTTCCTCGCCGCGCGGCGCACGCCACGCGGGAGGAGCAAACCGGTGGCGATCCATTGCGACAGCAGCATCACCCACGTGCAGGTCTTCGCGCGAGGGGCCCGCGTCACGCGCCGGGTGATCCCGCGCGAGGGGGTCGCCGACGGTGAGGTCACGCTCTCCATCGACGGGCTCCCTACGCTCTCGGCCCCGGGCTCGTTTCGGGTGAGCCTGGGCGGCGACGCCCCGGGGCGCGTGCTGGTGCTGGTGCGCTCGTCGCTGGTCGTCCCCGCGAAGGGCTCCGCGCTCGGGCCCTCGCTGGAGGCGGTGCGGGAGCTGGAGCGGAAGATCCGGCGGATCGACCGGCACGCGGCCCTCTCGCAGCGGCGGAGGGACGCCATCACCGAGGCGAGGCTCGACCCCGAGCACCGGGCGCGGCGGGCGCCGGATGATCCGCGCTCGGTGGTGCCGAGGACGCGCGAGGTGCTCGCCGCGCACTCGATGCTCGCGGCCCTCGCGACGGACCTCGACGCTCGCCTCGACGCGCTCCATCGCGAGCGCCATGAGCTCGTCCGCGCCCTCGAGCGCGCCCGCACGCACGCCGCGCAGGCCCGCAGCTCCGAGCTCTCGGGCGACGCGCGGCCGACGCGCCGGGTGCTCGTCACCGTCCGCGGCGATGGTCCGCTGCCGCAGCTCGACCTCACGTACGCCGTCGACGCCGCTCGCTGGTGGCCCGTCTACACGCTGCGCATCCGCGACCACGCGCGCGCCGCCACCTGGATCAGCGAGGCCCTCGTGGCCCAGCGCTCGGGCGAGGACTGGCGCGACGCTCGGCTCGAGCTCTCCACCGCCGACATGCTCTTCGACGCGCGCCTGCCGACGCTGCCGTCGCTCCGCTTCGGGCGAGCGCAGCCTCCGCCGAAGCGCGCGTTCCGGCCCGCGCCCGCCGGGGTCGAGGCGATGTTCGAGGGCTTCGACCGGGCCTTCCGATCGCTCCCGGAGGCGCCCTCCCCGGCCCCCGCGGCGCAGCCTCTCTGGGCGATGGACGACCTGCGAGCCACGGGCGATGCGCTCGCGGAGCTCGACGAGGAGATCGCGATGGAGGCGCCCGCCGTCCGCGGTGAGGCAGGGCCGCCGACGATGGCTCTGGCGCCGTCCGAGGCGGTGACCTTTGCTCCGCAGGCGATGCGGCGCTCGGTCGCCGCGCCCAAGCGCGAGGGGCTGCTCGCGAGCGCGATGAGCTTCGGTGGTGGAGGCGCTCCGCCCGGTGGGGGAGCGGCTCCGGAGCCCCTCGTCGAGCCCTCGGACGCGTGGCTCGACTACGACGGGCTCACCATGGGGGCGCCGGGAGAGCCGCGGCGGGGAAAGCTCGGGCGCGAGGGCGGCGACGCCTGGACGAAGGAGCGCGACCGGGCCGTGCGGATGCTGGACGTCCCGCAGCCCCCCGCCGGGGCGCAGGACCCGCTGGCCTCGCGAGGGATGTTCGATCACCGGTACCGCGCGGAGGGCCTGGTGGAGGTGCCCTCGGACGGGCTGCTGCATCGGGTTCCGCTGGGCAGCGGGGACGCCACGCCGACGGTGCGCTGGCGAGTGATCGCGTGCGAGAGCGCGGACGTGTTTCGCGAGGTGGAGCTGCGCAACCCCTTCGATGCGCCGCTGCTCGCGGGCCCGGTGGACGTGTACGTGGACGGCAGCCTGCTGGTGGTGGCGGCGATCCAGCACATCGACCGCGGCGGCACGCTGCGCGTCGGGATGGGCGTCGACGAGCGGCTCCGCGCCGCCCGCAACGTGCGCGCGAAGGAGGACACGGCCGGGCTCCTCGGCGGCGACACGATCATCGATCACACGGTGTCCATCGAGCTCTCCTCGGCGCTCGGGTCGCCCGCGCTGGTCGAGCTCGTCGATCGCGTCCCGGTCACCGACGAGAAGGCCGTGGAGGTGACGCCGAAGGGCGCGCGGCCGGAGCCGGAGCGCTTCACGCAGGCCGAGCGCGGCGCCGCGGTGCGCGGGGGGCTGCGCTGGGAGGTCATCGTCCCGGCGGGGGGCCGGGCCTCCGTGGAGTTAAGCTATCGGCTGACCATTCCGTCCAAGAACGAGATCGTGGGAGGCAACCGCCGTGGGTGATCCGGTGCAGAGCGAGGCCGTGCGGGTGACCTTCTTCGAGGACCGGGCGGAGGTCATCCGTCGCGCGCGCTGCGAGGTGCCCGCGGGCATCTCGTGGGTGGCCCTCGCGGGCGTGACCCCCGCCCTCGACGACCGCAGCCTCGTGGCGGGCGTCGTCGGCGAAGGGGCGCGGGTGATCGCGACGCGCGTGGTGCGGGTGATCGTCCCCGTGTCCGTCGCCGGGGACGACGAGCGCGACGCGGCGGACCGCGACGCCACCGAGGCGGCCGCGCGGCGGGCGGCGGCCGAACGGGGCGAGCACCGGGCGACGGCGGACCTGGAGCGCCTCGACGCGGCGGCCATGGACTGGGTCGGCGCGGTGGCGGGGGTTCCGCGAGGGAAGGCGGAGGACCCGGGCGCCGGGGCGAGGGCGTGGCGAGAGGCCTTCGACGCGATCGAGGCGGCGGCCAGCGCGGCAGAGGAGTCCGTGCTCGCGGCGGAGGAGCAGGGCTTCGAGGCGCGGGCGGACCAGCAGCGCGCGCAGGCGAGGCTGGAGGCCGCGAGGGCCACGCGCTCGCTGCGCACGTCGCGCGTCGAGGTGCAGGTGGAGGCCGCCGAGGCGGGGACGGTGACGGTGGAGCTCACCTACCGCACGCCCTGCGCGCTCTGGAGGCCGGAGCACCTCGCGCGGTGGACGCCGCCCGGCGACGGAGAGCCGTCGACGCTGGCGATCACCACCGCGGCGGTGATCTGGCAGGCCACCGGGGAGGTCTGGACGGACGTGAGCGCGCGCTTCTCCACGGCGCGTCCGGCGCAGTCCGCGGCGCCGCCGCTGCTCACGGACGACGTGCTCACCAGCCGGCGCAAGAGCGAGCCCGAGCGAGGGCGCGTGGTGGTGGAGGCGCGCGACCAGAGCATCGCCACCGCGGGGCTCGCTCGCGGGACGAGGGACGTCGACGAGATGCCGGGCGTCGACGACGGGGGCGAGGCGCAGTGGTTCGAGGGGGCGCACCCGGTGACGATCCCGAGCGACGGCGAGGCGCACCGGGTGGAGCTCACGCGCGCGTCGATGCCCGCCGAGGTCGAGCGCGTGGCGTGGCCCGAGCGGAGCGACGCGGTGCACCTGCGCGCGACGGCGACGCTGGTGGGCGAGGCGCCGCTGCTGGCCGGTCCGGTGGTGCTGGCGCGCGGGGCCGAGCTGGTGGGCCGAGGGCGCGTGGACTTCGTCGGGCGGGGGGAGCCCTTCGAGCTGGGCTTCGGCGTCGACGACGGCTTGAGGGTGCGCCGCGCCGTGGAGGAGAAGCGCGAGACGACGCCGGTGATCGGCACGCAGAAGGTCGCGCGCACGGTGCGCGTGTACCTGAGCAACCTGTCGGACGAGGCGCGGCAGCTGACGGTGATCGAGCGCTACCCGGTGAGCGAGGTCGACGAGGTGAAGGTCTCCGTGGGCTCGCACGAGGGCGCGACGCTCGACGCGCGCGACGGCTTCGCGAAGTGGACCGTGACCCTCGGCGCCGGGAGCACTCGCACGCTCACTCTGGCGTACCGCATCGAGGCCGCGGCGAAGGTGGTGCTGCCGCCGGGGTGAGCCAGTGGGGGCGCGGCGAGTACCGCGTCGTAGGGGATGTGACGGGTGGGGGCACGCACCTCGACCCGTCCGAACTCCTGCGACGCGCGGCTACCCCTTCGCCCTCCCCTCGTCCGCCGCGTCGACCACCTCCTCGTCCAGCTCGCCCGCGGCGGCCCGCTCCAGCGCGATGCGCACGGGCTCGTGCGCGACGGTCTCCGCCACCACGCGCACCCGGGTGCTCGCGGCGCCCGGGTCCATCGCGGCGAGCGCGTAGGCCGCCCCGATGCGCCGGTCGGGGCCCGATCGGGGGTCGTCCAGCGCGGCCTCCACCTCGTCGCGGCTGAGCCCCGTCTGGCGGTACCCGTCGCGCGCCTCGGCGAGCTGACGGAGCGACGCGCGCCACTCCTCCACGGAGCGCCCGTTGCGGTCGAGCGCGGTGAGCCGGGTGGAGAGGTCGAGCGGGGCGCGCGCCGCCTCCACGCCGGCCGTGATGCGGGCGAAGAGCGCCTCGCGCCGTGCCTCGCGGGTGCCGAGGGTGGAGATGCGCCGCACGCGCCCGTCGCGCAGCCGTAGCGTGAGGTCGCCGCGCCCGTACTCGACGGCGCCGATCTCGTCGAAGGGGACGAACCACGCGCGGCGCCCATCGCCCACCGAGAGCCCGTCGCTGCCGACCGCGACGAGGGGCGGCGCCAGGAGCTGCACCGCCGCGACCACGAAGGCGATGAAGAGGGAGATCACCAGGAAGCCCAGCGCGGCGCTCGGGGGGTGGAGCAGCACCGCGAGGCTTCCGCCGATCAGCGAGGCGAAGCACGACGCCGGGAGCGACGCCGCGAGGCCGACGCCGAGGTTCGCCGCGGCGCCCCCGAGCGGCATGCGCAGCGCGCGGCGGGCGGGGTCGACGCCGGCCGCGTCGAGCACGGCGGTGGCCTCGTCCATCGTGGCGGTGGCGGCGCTGAAGACGTCGCCGTTGCGCAGCCGCAGCTCGACGCTCGCGCCCGCGGGCTCGCGGAGCACCCACGCGGCCGCGATGTCGTCGCGGGCGATGAAGCGAGAGCGCAGCCCCGAGGACCACACACCGTCCTCGCGCACGGAGAGACGGCCGCGAGCGAAGGGTCCGATCCAGCAGGCGAGCTGCGCCAGGAGGGCGCCGGCGGCGGTCGCGACGGAGGCCATCAGGGCGAGGCCCACCGGGACCACCGCCCACGACGGCGCCATCGACTGGTGCGGATAGATCAGCGAGAGCACCAGCAGGCCGAAGAGGCTGGAGGTGAAGAGCGCGAGGGTGGCCCTGCTGAGGCGGCGCACCAGCGCGTGGGGGCGGGTTCCGACGCGAAGGGCGGCGATCTCGAGCGGGGCGTAGGCAGGGTCGGCGCTCATGGGGAAGGCAATGGTACCCGCGCGGTGGCGACGGAGGGCCATCGCCGCATCGTCGGAGGCCAATCCCCGCGCCGCATCATCCGCTACTCCGTCTGCGCCGAGCCCACCGACGGGCGGACTTCTGGGTCGGCCTCGGTCGCTACCGCGGCGGCGTGGCGCTCGTGGACAGCGCCGAGGCGCGGCTGCGCGGCTGTTCGACCACGATGAGGAGCGGGTGACTCCGTCGTGCGCGCACGAGTCGCACGGGCGTCGTCGTGCTCACGAGCGGCACGGGCACCGTCGTGAGTGCGCGGTAGCGCAGGCCGCCGAACAGCACCCGCGAGCACCTCGGGCGGGAAGAGGAGTGACTCGCCCAGCCTCTGCGGAGTCCGCAGGGGCCGTGGGCCACGGAAAGCTGAAGGCCAGGGAGTTTGTGCCTCCCGAGCCTTCGGTCGCCGAGGATGCGGCAATGGGGCACGGGTGCTGCTTGAGCGCATTGGGCATGGGCTCACTGGCTATGAAGGAGCGAGTGTCATGAACTGCCGAGCGCGAGTCGTGGTCCCACTCCTGGTGGCCGGAATGCTGGTCGAGCAACCAGCCGCTGCGGAAAGCTCGTGGGACGGCATCGGCGCGGCTCACATTGATTCCGGCGCCTTGGTGATCGGTGCAGGCCTCTTCGTGTTGGGCGTGGGCGGACTGACGACGACAGTCGTCAACCTCGATCACATCGTCAGGCGAAGGCCTGGGACCGGCTGGGGTGTCGCGGGGCTCGTCCTGGGCGGGATCACGTTGGCGGTCGGACTCGGAACGCTCTCGAACGTAGACGAGTCAACGTTCCCCATGCAGAGCAGGGTGGGCGTCCTGGAAATCGGGCTGGGCGTCGTGGAGATCGGGGTCGCCTCCTGGAACCTCGCACGCCTGCGCCCGCCGGCCTCTCTGGTTCTGCCGATGATCCAGCCGACCTCCGCAAGCATGAGCTACGGGCTGACGCTGAGGGTGACCTCACTCTAGAGCGCCAGTGACGTTCGTTGGCGCCTGTCAGTCCGTGCTCTCCGCCCGACCCAGCAACACGGCGATCCGAACCGCTTCGGCCTCGCAGCCGTCGGCCGCGAGCGCGTCCCACATCGCACGATTCGTGAGAGCGCGTTCTCGCAGTGCCGCGCCGCTCACTCCTGTTGCGCGCAGTCTGTGCGCCGCGCAGGTGCCGTGCGCGTTCGATTGAAAGAATATCGAGCATTGAGCCAAGCTCCAGAATTGCACCGCTGCGGGCGTCGCGCCCGTCCATGGTGGGCGACGCTCGACGTGATGGGAGCGATTGAGAATGAAGACTCAATGGGGATACCCAATCGCCGCGGGGCTGCTGGCACTGACGGCTGTGCGGCAGACATGGGTGACGGTCCGCCAGCGACCTCCGTGGAAGAGATCACCTGCGGCCACACGACGTGCAGGCTGCCCAACGCGACGGCGACCTGCCACCGCGGTCGCTGCGCGATCGCGAGCTGTTTCACCTACCGGGGCGACTGCAACCACGTCGACGCCGACGGCTGCGAGATCAACCTCTCGACCGATTTGAGCAACTGCGGCGGGTGCGGCGCCCAATGCCCCGGGGGTACGACCTGCTCGGGAGGGCGATGCATCGCAGCGTGCACGACCTGCGGAGGACTCTGCGTCGACACCACGGTCGACGCGGCGAACTGTGGCGCGTGTGGCCACGCCTGCGCCGCGGGAGAGTTCTGCGCCACCGGCGTCTGCGCGCCCCTGTCGCAGAGCACTACCTACGTGCGCCTCACCCCTCCGGCGAACGTCGCCTTCGTCGACGCGTGCCAGGGTGCGACGGGTCTTCTCCCGAACCGTTCGACCGCATCGGCGAGCGTGGCGCTCCCCTTCGACCTCTGGTTCTGGGGCACGGGGATTCCGGCAGCGAGCGCGGTCGACCTGTCGACGGACGGGTTCATCAATCTCGACGGGTCGTCGGCGTTTCCAACCAGGCTGATGCCCGACGCGTCGCTTCCCAACAGTGTCGTCGCGGCCTTCGCGGGAGGGTTCGATGGAACGGGCTCAGGCGGGATTGTCACGGGGCCTTCTGGCATCTGCGACGCGACCTTCGGCACGGCACCGAACCGCCAGTGCGTGGTCGAGTGGGCAAATGCCCAGTCCCCCTATCCGGGCACCCTCACGACGGAAGTCATCCTGTACGAGTCGACCGGTGCGATCGATATCCTGACGGCGGCGCACACGGTCGGGCCCGGTGCATTCGCGATCGTGGGCGTCGAGAACCCCGATGGCACCCGTGCGGTGAGCGGTTGCACCAACTCGTCCACGCTCTGCGAGACGCAGAGCGGGTACCGAGCGCGCTTCGTCCCCGCTCCGTGATCCGGGACGTAGCGCCCGCGGCCCTCACGGGTATTCCGTCTTGACCTTCGCGATCTCCACCTCCCTGAGCACGCGCCTTGCTGTCATGCAGTGGAGGACCGCGGTGCGATCCGCGTTCGAGGAGGTGTCATGCGCATCCCGAGATCGATTCGCGTAGGGGTTGTCGCCGGCGTCGGGGGCTTCACCGTC
>CBIHPK010000196.1:0-13858 GCA_966211675.1 uncultured Myxococcaceae bacterium | reverse complement strand
CGCGGCGATGCGGCGCACGGCGAGGTCGCCGTAGCAGCGGTCCTTGGCGACCTCGGTCATCACGTGGCCGCAGCCCTCGCCTCGGCGCAGCTCCCGGTAGGTGCCGTGGGCCTCCGGGTCGGCGCCGATGAAGAGGTTGGAGCCGCCGTTGACGGAGACGAGGGCGCAGCCGTCGAGGACCCGGCAGTTGCGCACGCTCCAGGGGAGCACCACCGCGACGCAGGCCACGCCGACGAGGGCGAGGGTGCGGGCGCGGTCGATCCAGCGGGGCGACGGGGAGGCGAGCAGCGCCACCACGGGAGCGAGCAGGAGCGACTGCGGGCGTACGAGGCCCGCCACGCCGAAGACGAGGCCCGCGGCGAGGGCGAAGCGGATGGGGCGACCGCGGGAGTAGATCTCGGCGAGGGCGATGGCTCCGACCAGCAGCGCCGCGGAGACGGTCTCGGTCATGAGGGTGGAGGTGTAGAGCACCGCCCCGGGGGAGAGCGCGTAGAGGGCGGCGGAGAGGTGGGCCGCGGGGCTTCCCCAGGCGCGGCGGGCGAGCTGGAAGACCGCGGCGGTGGTGAGCGCGGCGGCCAGGACGTTGAGCGCTCCGGCCACCCAGAGGCCCGGTCCGAGGAGGGTGTGGGCGAGCGCCAGGAGTCCGGGGTAGCCCACCGGGTAGAAGGCCGTGGGGACGTACGGTGGGACGTTGTTGTACGTGTCGACGAAGCCCATCCCGTGCGCGATGCGCCAGGCCGTGCGCTCGTAGATCACCCCGTCCCAGTGCGCCACCGGGGGCACCGCTCGAAGCCACGCGACGCGCACCAGCACCGCCAGCAGCGACCAGAGGAGCGCGCTCACGAGGGCGCTCCCGCGGTCGACGAGCGGGGCGCGAGGAGCAGCAGGGCGGGCGCCAGCACCAGGTGATAGCGGTCGGCGCCGAGGAAGACGAAGTGCGTGAGGGCGAGGGCCGCGGCGGTCACGCCCACCGCGCGCGCGGTCGGGTCGAGCGCCCTCCCCTGGCGCCACGCGAGGACCATCAGCGCCCACCACGCGAGGGTGCAGAGCGCCGAGAGCGCGAGGGCGGCGCGGTCGACGGGGGAGGGGGTCTTCTCACCGCGGACGTAGCTCACCGGGTCGTGCTCCCACGCGAAGGTGAGGGCGAGCTTCTCGACGCCGAGGAGGGCCCAGCGCGCCGGGGCGGAGGCGATGCGGCGGAGCGCGACGGAGCGAAGGCAGCGGTCGCGGGCGACCTCGCCGTGGAGGCGCTCGCAGCCGGAAGGGAGGGCGGGGCGAAGGTAGCCGCCGCGGGAGTCGTCGAGGGTGCCGATGAGGAGGTTCGATCCGGCGTTGGTGCTGACCAGGGCGGGGGCGTCGAGGGCTCGGGCGTTGCGGGCGGTCCACGGGGCGAGGACGCATCCCGCGGCGAGGGCGGCGAGGGCGGTGGCGCGGACGCGGCGCGCGGCCGGGGCGGCGACGGCGACGGCGGCGAGGGCGAGCAGGGACGGCGGGCGGAGGAGCGTCGCGAGGCCGAGCGCGGCGCCCGCGAAGAGGGGGAAGCGGTCGCGGGGGGAGGGCTGCGTGGCGAGGGCGAGGGCGAGCACCAGGAGCGAGGCCGCGAGGGTCTCGCTCATGGCGGCGCAGGACCAGAGCGCGAGGCCGGGGTAGAGGGCGGCGGCGAGGGCGGCGCGGGTGGCGGCGCGGGGGTCGCGGTCGCGGGCGGCGACGGTGACGATGGCGGCGGTGGAGACGAGGCTGGCGAGGAGGTTGAGCGAGACGACCGCGGCGAAGGGGGAGAGCCCGAGGCGCAGCGGGATCGACAGCGCGAAGGGGTAGCCCACGGGGTAGAAGGCCGTCGGGCGGCCGGTGGAGAGGTCGGAGTAGCCGAGGCCCGCGGCGAGGCGCTCGGCGTGGAGGAGGTAGAAGTAGCCGTCCCAGCGGGGGAGAGTGGGGAAGAGGGCCGCGGCGGCGAGGCGGGTGGCGGCGGTCACGGCGAGGCCGAGGGCGAGCGGCCGGAGCCGCGGGCGAGACGGTGAGCTCACGGCGGGGTGGCGCGCAGGCGGTACATCGCCATCGGGGAGTCCGGCGTCTGGAAGAGGAACTCCGCGCCGGCCTCGACGAGGGCCTGCTCGGCGGCGGTCCCGCGGGTGACGCCGACCCACTTCGCGCGAAGGGCGCGGACGCGGGCGAGGTAGGCCGCGGGGGGGAGGCGGTTGGAGACGAACTCCACCCGGGCGCCGAAGTCGTGGTTGAAGAGGTCGTTGAGGAAGTGGACGCCCTCGTCGTAGGTGATGACGTCCCCGGCGTGCAGCTCTCGCTCCCTCGCCATGGCCCAGCGCGTGGGCCAGAGGAAGGAGTCGAGCTGAAGCGCGTTGCGACCCGCGGCGTCGAGGCTGCGCGCCCGCTCGAAGTAGCGGGGGTGCACGATGAAGCCCCGATAGCCCTCGGTGTACCCGTGCCAGGTGAGGCCCACGAGGGCGAGCGAGAGGGCGAGTCGAACGGGCCGCCAGCGCACCTCGCTGAAGACGATGGCGGTGCACACCAGCGAGGCGCTCGCGGCCGCGATGATGAAGCGGGTCATGTACGGGACCGGCACCTGGAGGCATTCGACGAAGAGGGCCAGCGGGAGCAGTCCGCGGCGCCAGTTGCGGCCCCGTAGGATGTCCACGGCGACCGCGACGACGCACCAGAGGAGCAGCCATCGGAAGGCCGGTCCGAAGCCGCCGGAGCGCACGTCGGGGGAGTAGAAGGGGTGGTCGTTGAACCAGGAGGTGAGCAGGTCGTCGAGGGCGTGCGGGGCGCCGAAGAAGGTGGGGCTCTGGTCGGGCCCGGAGCCGTACTCGACGCCGGGGTTGCTCTCTCCGTGGAAGTGCAATCCCAGCGACCGGATGTTGACGTCGAAGGGCCACATCGGGTTGCGGGCGTGGCGCCAGTTCTGGACGTACTTGAAGCAGCCGAGGGCGATGGCGAAGAGCCCGGAGGCGGCGACGTCGAGGGTGCGGGCGAGGCGCTTACCGGGCTGCGTATGGACGACCTCGTACACGGCCCGGCCCAGCAGCCATGGGCCCCAGAGGCCGATGTGGAAGAGGCCCGTGTACTTCATCCCGATGAAGAGGCCCCAGCAGAGGAAGCCCACCCAGCGGTCGCGGCGCTCGGGGGTGCCGACGGTGACGTAGATGGCCGCGGTGAAGAGGCTGTTCCAGGCGACGTCGGCGTGCGTCGAGTGGGCCTGGAGGAAGATCGGGGGGAGGGCGATCCAGACGGCGCCGAGGGCGGCGCTGAGCGGGCGTGAGGCGCCGACGCGGCGGCACCACGCGGCGACCACCGCAGCGCCCAGCAACAGGAAGGGGAGCTGCGCGCTGTCGTCGAAGCGGTTGTCGCGGGGGAAGATGCAGTTCCAGACCGCGAGGAGCTCGAGGTTGGCGGGGTTGCCCTGGGTCCAGATGTTGGGGATGTCGAGCCAGCGGAGCGAGTGCTCCTGGATGACCAGCGAGGTCTTGGGGACGTGGTACCAGACCGGGTCCCAGGTCCAGGAGCGGTAGTACCAGACCATCACCGCGCAGGTGCCGAAGGCCAGCGCCGCGGGGACCATCGTCGCGACGGAGACCTCGCGCTCTCGGATGGTGTCCGCGACCAGGCGAGCGGGCGCCCGCAGGTCGTGGCGAACGCGGTCGGCCAGCACGCCGGGCTTCGTCGCCCGGTGCGAGGCGTAGAGCACCGCGCCAGAGAGCAGCGTGGCCACGACCGCGAGGGGCGCCGGGTAGAGCAGGTCGACGAAGCCGCACAGGTGGATCGCCAGCAGCACGAGCCCCGTGTCGACCACCATCATCAGGATGAAGCGGTCGAGCGCCGAGCGGTCGGGGTACACGGCGACGGCGGCGGCGTAGCTCGCCACCAGACACAGCGCGCTCTCGATGATCCAGACGATCCAGCCCAATGGGAAACCGCGCCTTTCCGGGCGCAACAAAGCCGCTCGACCGTCGGGCGTCAAGCGCTCATTCCCGGTCCGCACCCTTCCGGTGGCCCCACCGCTTGCGATATCAGTGCGGCCGTGTCGACCCCGCAGACCCTCGCGCGCTGGCTCTGGCCCACCACCGTCGAGGACGACGGGCCCGCCGCCCTCTGGCGCGAGCGCGCCTGGCGCTGGACCGTGCTGCTGCTCACCCTGGGCTTCGCCCTCGCGGGCGCCCGAGAGCTGCGGCTGAGGCTCCGTCCCGAGCTGGCGAGGCACGCGGCGTGGCGGCTCAGCAGCACGCAGGGCCCCGGGCCCGTGAGCGCCCGAGGCTTCGACACGACCTCCGAGGGCCTGCCCAACATCTTCTTCCAGACGCTCACCGAGAGCGCCCCGTGGATCGAGTTCGACCTCGGCGCCCCCCGCGACATCACCATGGTGCGCGTGATCAACCGCCTCGACTGCTGCCGCGACTGGGCCAACCCCCTGGTGGTCGAAGGCTCCCTGGACCGCAACGCGTGGCGCCAACTCGCCCGCCGAGAGGAGCCCTTCGACACCTGGCGGGCGGTCTTTCCCGAGACCCGCGCTCGCTACGTGCGGCTGAGGGTTCCGCGCCCGACGCAGCTCAACCTGAGCTGGGTGGAGATCCGGTGACATCGCCCGGCGCAGCGGGCAGGCGCCTGTAATCCCGTCGGGGGTTCGGGCTAAGTTCCCCGCCTGATGCGATCGACCTCTCGCCTGGGATACGTCGGCCTCGGACTCCTCGCAGGCGCCGCGCTCGCGGGCTGTGGCGCCGGATCGGCCTCGCCCGCCGACGCCGCCGTCGACGCCCCCGCGCTGAGCGCCGACCTCGGCGCCCCAGCCACGGACCTCGGTCTTACCAGCGACGGTAATCCCATCGCCCCGGTGGACGCGGGCCCCGCCGCGTGTGTCCCCGACCGGGCGCTGTGGGACTCGCAGATGCGCGCCCACGTGCAGCGCCAGTGCGGCACCTGCCACGGCGCGACCCCCAGCTACGGGGCGCCCTTCTCGCTTCTCGACTACGACGCCAACCTCGCCGGTGCGGTCGGGATGCGCCGGGTCGATCGCATCGCGGCCAACCTGATGACCGGCCGCATGCCCCCGGCGGGCACGCCGTCGCCGACCGACGAGGTGCGCAACGCGCTGGTGCAGTGGGCGACCTGCGGCGCCCAGATGGCCCCCACGGGCACCGGGCTGCGCGCCTCCGCGGGGGTGTACCGCTCGCCCGAGGTGGCGCCCTCGGACCTGCCCCACTTCGACCTGCTGGCCGACCACTACCCGGTCGGGCCCGACGTCTCCGACCGCTACCAGTGCTTCGTCTTCGACGCCCCGGTGACGGAGCCGCGCTTCATCCGACGCTTCGAGGTGCGGGTCGACCAGTCGGCGGTGGTGCACCACGTGGTGCTGCTGCGAGACCCGCTGCGCCGCTCTCCCAACACCCCATACTCCTGCTACAGCATGCCCGAGGGGAGCGAGTACGCGTACGCCTGGGCGCCCGGGCAGGACGCGATGCAGTTCCCCGACGGCGGGCTGCGCGTGGCGCCGGGAGAGCGCTACGTGATGCAGATCCATTACAACAACGGTCGGCACCTGCCGGGCATCGTCGACGGCACCGGGGTGCGGGTCTTCCACGCGCCTCCGGGCGGCACCGAGTGGGGCATGGTCTCCATGGGCCCGACGGGCTTCTCGATCCCCGCGCGCAGCACCGGGTCCGCCGAGAGCGCGTGCACCCTCACCGCGGGCACCCGCCTGCTCACGGGCATGCCCCACATGCACGAGCTCGGCACCGACTTCGAGGAGACCATCGTGCGCGCCTCCGGGGCCGTGGAGCCGCTCATCTCGCTCCAGGGCTGGCGCTTCGAGTCGCAGCTCTTCTACGACACGCCGGTGACCTTCCGCGCGGGCGACCGGGTGATCACCCGCTGCAGCTTCAACAACACCACCAGCCGCACGGTGACCTCCGGGGTGCGCACCTCCGACGAGATGTGCTTCAACTTCGCGTACGTCACGCCGCCCC
Source organism: uncultured Myxococcaceae bacterium (assembly GCA_966211675.1). Lineage (GTDB taxonomy): Bacteria > Myxococcota_A > Polyangia > Polyangiales > SCUS01. The sequence goes on along the minus strand of CBIHPK010000196.1, from coordinate 7,886 downwards.
CGCCCGAGCGCTTCTGCGACGAGGCCATCCGCGAGACCACCGACGTGATGTACCGCCCCGGCAGCTGCGCCCCGCCGGGGGCCTCGACCTCCCTGTCGCTGGTCACCAGCCCGCTGCGCGTCGGCGCGCCCCCCGCGCTCATGGGGGGAGCCATCCCCTCGGCCCACTGGGAGCTCATCGCCATCGAGTACTGGGCCAGCACCGACCGCACGCCCATCGGCACGCTCAGCCTCACCAACTCCAACCTCCGCGGCCGGGGCCAGCTCTGGACCGAGGCGGGGCGGGTGATCGTCGACATCGCCAGCGCCATCAACATCGTGGTGACCAGCGGCGCCCGCTACGCGCAGGACATCCCCATCAGCTTCACGGCGACGTACCCCGGCGAGGCCCGCTCGCCGCTCTCGCTCACGGCCCAGTGCCCCACCGGGTCGCGGGACGTGCCCTCGACGGTGCAGTACGAGGTCGAGGGGGAGCGCCTCACGGTGGGCCTTCCCACGCAGAGCGAAGGCGGGGTGATGATCACTCCGCGGTACATCTTCCGCCGCGGGGGGTAAGAACCCTCCATGAACCAACAAGACGCCCACGCGATGCAGCGCGCCCTGACCGAGGGGCACCCGGTGCTGGTGCGGGGCGAGCTTCCGATGGTGCTGCCCATCCCCCCGGGCTGGGCGGCGCTGCGGGTGCGCTGCGAGGAGGGAGGGAAGGCCCTCGCGCCGCTCCGGGAGGCCGCCGCTCGCGCCCTGCAATGGATCGGCGAGGAGCACGCCATCGACTCCATCGGCCTGATGCGGGTGGGCGACGGGGCCAAGCCCGAGGCCCTCGCCCGCGCCATCAACCGCCTCGCGGCGAAGACCCCGTCGGGCTGCGCGCTGCTCTTCGACCAGGTGAACCACGCCGACCACGAGACCCTGGCGCTGCTTCGCCGCTGGCTCTCCATGCCGGGCTCGCTGCGCATGCCGGTGGTGCTGGGCTTCACCGGCGATCCGCTCTCCGGCGAGGCGCAGGCGCTCTTCGACACGGCGAGGGAGCTCGGGGCCGTGGAGGTCGTCGCGACGCTCCCCTCGGCGCGCCCCGCGGCGGTGGAGGCGGAGGAGGGCCACTGGGGGGCGGCGCTGGCGGCGCTGGGGCCCGAGGAGCTGATGACCCTGAGGGCGGCGGCGGTGCTGGGCCCGCGCTTCGACGTGGGCGACCTGGCCGCGGTGCGCGAGCTCGGGATGATCAAGACCCTGGAGCTGCTGCAGCGGGCCCGCGACCTCGGGGCGCCGGTGGAGGACGACGGCCACGAGACGCTCTCCATCCCGGAGGGCCTGGTGAGGGCGCTGCGGGCCACGGTGCTGCCCTCGCTCGCCCGCCTCTGGCAGCAGCGCGCCACGGCGCGGCGGAGCTCGCCGGTGATGGCGGCGCCCCCGGCGCTCGCGGTGCGGCCGCAGGCGGTGGCGCCCACGACCCGGGTGGTGCTCGCCTCGCCGTCGGAGGCCGCGGTGCCGCCGGAGAGCGCGGTGCGCCGCGAGGCCCCGCAGTCGAGGCGCCGGCGGGTGGAGCTCGACGGCACCATCGACGAGTCCGCGGACTCGGACGAGGTCGCGGTCGACGACGACGACGACTGACGCCGGAAACTGTCGGCGCGAGAGCGCGGGGCACTACCCTCGCGGTCACCGATGGCACCCCCTCGCTACATCGCCGTGGCCGGCAACATGGGCGCCGGCAAATCGAGCCTGGTGAAGTGGCTCTGCCAGCAGTTCGAGCTCACGCCCTTCTTCGAGCCGCACGACGAGAACCCGTACCTCGCGGACTTCTACGGCGACATGCCCCGCTGGGCCTTCAACAGCCAGCTCTTCTTCCTGGTGAAGCGCTTCAAGATCCACCGCGACCTGGAGGCCTCCGGCCGCGGCGTGGTGCAGGACCGCACGCTCGACGAGGACGCGGAGATCTTCGCCCAGTACCTCCACCAGCAGGGCCACATCAACGACCGCGACTGGGCGACGTACTCGGACCTCTACACCTCGCTCCGCAGCGAGCTGCGCCCGCCGGACCTCATGATCTACCTGCGCTGCGAGGTGAAGACCCTCCGCAAGCGCATCCGGCTGCGGGGCCGAGCGTACGAGCAGTCGATCCCCACGCCCTACCTGCGCGCGCTGCACGGGCTCTACGAGCAGTGGTTCGAGCGCTACGACCGCTCGCCCACGCTGGTGCTGGAGACCGACCGCATGGACTACGTGACCGAGCTCTTCCACCGTCAGCAGCTCCTGGAAACCATCCGAGGGGCGCTGCGCTGACGCCACGGTCCGGTGGTACGAATGCATGATGGAGCAGTCTCCCCGTGACGCCTCCGAGCGCCCGTCGACGCCCGACGTCGAGGCGATGCAGGTCGCCATCATCGGGGCCGCCCTCGACCCGATCGTCATCATGGACTCGGACGGCCGGGTGCGGGAGTTCAACCCCGCCGCGGAGCAGGTGTTCGGGTACTCCCGCGCCGAGGCGATCGGGCGTCCGATGTCCGAGCTCATCATCCCGGAGCGCTTCCGCGCGGCGCACGAGCGCGGGCTCGCGCACTACCTCGAGACGGGCGAGGCGAGCATCCTGGGTCAGCGCGTCTCGCTGACCGCCGTGCGCTCGGACGGCACCGAGCTCCCCGTGGAGCTCGCCATCGCCGCGGTGCCGGGGCGCTCGGGCGCCCTCTTCGCGGGCTACATCCGCGACCTCTCGGAGCAGAAGCGCTCGGAGGAGCGGCAGCGCTTCCTGCTGGAGGCGAGCCGCGAGGTGGCCTCCTCCTTCGACTACGAGGACACGCTCCGGCGCGCCGCTCGGATGGCGGTCCCGGCGCTCTGCGACGGCTGCGGGGTGTACCTCTCGTCGGACGGCCGCACCGCGCGCCGGGTGGCGGTGGCCAACGTCGACCCGCAGAAGGAGGCCCTCGCGCGCCAGCTCCACCAGCGGCACCTGCTCGGGGCCGACCAGGCCTACGGCGTCGCCCGGGTGATGCGCACCGGCGAGGTGGAGTTCGTCCCGGTGGTCACCGACGAGATGCTCGCCAGCATCGCCGTCGACGCCGACCAGCTCGGGCTGCTGCGGGCCCTCGGGGTGCGCTCGACCATGATCGTCCCGCTGAAGGTGCGCGACCGCATCGTCGGCGCGCTCTCGCTGGTCACGGACGTCTCCGGCCGCACCCTCCGCGCGGCGGACGTCGCGATCGCCGAGGAGTTCGCGCTCCGCATCGCGGCCGCGGTCGACAACGCGCTGCTCTACCGCGAGGCGCGCGAGGCCGTGGCGCGCGCCGGGGAGGCCGCCCGCGCCAGGGAGGAGCTCATCGCGGCGCTCGAGCGCAGCAACGCCGACCTGGACGACTTCGCGTACGTGGCCTCGCACGACCTCAAGGCCCCGCTGCGGGGCATCGCGGCGCTCTCCGAGTGGATCGAGGAGGACCTCGGGGCGGAGGTCCCGGACGCGGTCCGGCAGCACCTCACGCTGCTCCGCGGGCGGGTGCGCCGCCTGGAGGACCTCATCGAGGGCATCCTGAGCTACTCCCGCGCGGGCCGCACGGGCCGGGAGGTGACCGAGGTGGACGTGGGCGCGCTGCTCGCCGACGCCATCGAGCTGCTCGCGCCGCCGCCCACCGCGAAGGTGCTCGTGGAGGGCGCGATGCCGGTGTTTCGCACCGCGAAGGTGCCGCTGCAGCAGGTCTTCATGAACCTCATCAGCAACGCCCTGAAGCACGCCGGGCCCACGGCCACGGTGCGCGTGGGCGTGCGCGACGCGGGCGCCTGCTGGGAGTTCTCCGTGGCGGACGACGGGCCGGGCATCGCGCCCGCCTTCCACGAGCGCATCTGGGGGATCTTCCAGACCCTGAAGTCCCGCGACGAGGTCGAGGGCACGGGCATCGGCCTCTCGGTGGTGCGCAAGACCGTCGGCTCGCTCGGCGCGCGGGCCTGGGTGGAGTCCGCCGAGGGCCAGGGGGCGTGCTTCCGCTTCACCTGGCCCAAGGAGATGCCCGCGTAGGGCGACGCGCTACCCGACGATCCCGCGGGCCCGCAGCGCCGCCAGCGCCCCGTCGGCGTCCTCTACTCGAATGAAGGCATCTTCACCCACGTCGAGTCGCAGCGCCTCCGCCGTGGCCTCGTCGGCGTCCGCCACCAGGCACACCGCCACCGCCCCGGCGGCCACCACGCCCGCCGCCACCAGCGCCGCGGCGCCCGCGTCGGCCTCCACCAGCGTCGCCAGCACGCCCGCGTCGAAGAGCGCCCGCTCCAGCCCCACGGCCGTGGCGCGCGCCGCCTCGCCGGTGTCCGGCACCCAGAGCGCCGCGCCCGAGTGGCCGAGGCGGCGGCGTCGCTCCCCGGCGTCCACCCTCGACAGCGCCCGCCTCGCCGAGCCCGCCGCCGCCGGGACCGCGTCGTCGCGCAGCATCCCCGCCGCCACCGTGTCGTTGGTGAGCGCGTCGATCATGATGAACGCGCCGGTCACCCGGTTGGAGGCGTAGGCGTCCACGAAGAGGGGGCGGCTGCACGAGAGCACCACCCGCCCGATGTCGTTGAGCGCCATCCCCGAGGCCTCGACGGTCTCCAGGGTCTCCAGGTCGGTGCGCCCCAGCACGCGCTCGATCCTCGCCGGGACCACCCTCGTCGTGTGCTTCACCAGGTAGCTTCGCCGCAGGTCGAGCGGCCGCTCGCTCATCCACACGAGGTCGGCCACCGAGCGCTCGACCACCCGAGGCTCCGCGTCGACCGGCACCAGCATGTCGCCGCGGGAGACGTCCACCTCGTCGGCGAGTCGCACCGTCACGCTCATGGGCGAGTGCGCCACCGCCAGCTCACCGGACCACGTGTCGATCGAGCGCACGGTGGTCTCGCGCCGCGAGGGGAGCACCCGCACCCGGTCGCCCGGTCGCAGCGCGCCGGACGCGATCTGCCCCGCGAAGCCGCGGTAGTCGAGGTGCGGCCGCAGCACCAGCTGCACCGGGAAGCGCATCGGGGCGCCGTCCACCGCCGTCCCCACGGGGACGCCCTCCAGGTACTCCAGCAGCGTCGGGCCGTCGTACCAGGGCGTCTTGCGGGAGCGGCTCACCACGTTGTCGCCGCGCCGCGCGCTCACCGGCAGCGTGCTCACGTCGCGGAAGCCGAGCCGCCGCGCGAAGTCCCCGAACTCCTGTCCCAGCCGCTCGAAGGCCGCGCGCTCGTAGCCCACGAGGTCCATCTTGTTGACGCACACCAGCAGGTTGGGGATGCCCAGCAGCGAGGCGATGTACGCGTGCCTCCGGCTCTGCGGCAGCACCCCGAGGCGGGCGTCGAGCAGGATCAGCGCGACGTCCGCCGTGCTCGCGCCGGTGGCCATGTTGCGCGTGTACTGCACGTGCCCCGGCGTGTCGGCGAGGATGTACTTCCGGTTCGCCGTGGTGAAGTACCGGTACGCCACGTCGATGGTGATGCCCTGCTCGCGCTCGGCCTTGAGCCCGTCGGTGAAGAGCGAGTAGTCGATCTCCTCGCCGTCGCCGGCGCTGTCGCCGTCGTGGATGGCGCCCCTCGCGCTCGCGCGCTTCACCGACGCCAGCTGGTCGTCGTAGACGCCGTTGGCGTCGTGCAGCAGGCGCCCGATGAGGGTGCTCTTGCCGTCGTCCACCGAGCCCACCGTGACGAAGCGAAGCAGCTGCTTGCGCTCGTGCCGCGCGAGCCACGCCTCGACGTCGCGCTCGATCTCTCCGTGCTCGTTCATGTCAGAAGTAGCCTTCGCGCTTCTTCAGTTCCATGGAGGCGTCTTCATCATGATCGATGAGCCTCCCCTGCCGCTCGGAGCTGCGCGCGAGCAGCATCTCCTGGATGATCTGCGGGAGCGTCGTGGCCGTGGAGGGCACCGCCCCGCTCAGGGGGTAGCACCCCAGGGTGCGAAACCTCACGCTCCGCATCTGCGGCACCTCCCCGGGCCGAAGCCGCATCCGGTCGTCGTCCACCATGATGAGCGAGCCCTCGCGCTCGACCACCGGCCGCTCGGCCGCGAAGTAGAGCGGCACGATGGGAATGCCCTCCAGGTAGATGTATTGCCAGACGTCCAGCTCGGTCCAGTTGGAGAGGGGGAAGGCGCGGATGCTCTCGCCCTTGCGGACGCGGCCGTTGTAGAGGTTCCAGAGCTCGGGGCGCTGGCTCTTGGGGTCCCACTGCCCGTGGCCGTCGCGGAAGGAGTACACGCGCTCCTTGGCGCGGGACTTCTCCTCGTCGCGGCGCGCCCCGCCGAAGGCCGCGTCGTAGCCTCCCGCCTCCAGCGCCTGCAGCAGCGCCTGCGTCTTCATCACCTGCGTGTACTTGGAGCTGCCGTGGTCGAAGGGGTTGATCCCCTGCGCCAGTCCCTCCTGGTTGGTGTGCACCCGAAGGTCGAGCCCGAGCTCGCGAGTGAAGCGGTCGCGAAACTCGATCATCGCCCCGAACTTCCACTTCGTGTCGACGTGCAACAGGGGGAAGGGCAGCGGCGCCGGGTGGAAGGCCTTCAGCGCGAGCCGTAGCATCACCGCCGAGTCCTTGCCGATGGAGTAGAGCATCACCGGGCGGGCGAACTCCGCCGCCACCTCCCGGATGATGTGGATGCTCTCCGCCTCCAGCGCCTTCAGGTGCGTCCAACGTGAGCGATCGATCATCTCCATCACAGGGCTTCACTAAAACAGACTGGATGTTCAGGCAAGTGAAGGCATGCGCCTTGTGCTCGCTCGGCCTGCTGGGGCACTGCCATCGCCCCGCCCTGGTGGCCGCGCCGGACCGGGTCGAGCTCTCCGTCGACGTCCCCGCCGCGGCGCCGGAGCCCGACGCGGCGCTGGTGGAGGACCTCCCGGAGCCGCAGCTGCCCCCGGTGGCCGACGCCTCCGAGGCGCCGCCCGGACGCTCGACGCTCGACCTGCCGCTCCGCGACGCCTGGGCCGCGGTCAACACCTGGAACGCCGGCATGGAGCGCGAGTACAGCGACTTCGTGGCCCGCCTGGGGGAGGGCATCGCCCAGCGCCGCTGCCGACGCCTCGACCAGTGCCTTCGCGACCCGGCGACCAACACCCTCTTCGACGCCGCCTCCGACCGGAGGCTCTCGCTCACCGTCGACTGCGCCGACCTGCCGTACATCCTGAGGGCCTACTTCGCCTTCAAGCGCCGCCTGCCCTTCGGCTACGTGGCCCGGGTGCGAGGCCAGGGCGAGGACCCGCGCTACATGCTGCGCGTGCGCCCCGACCGGTGGCGCGCCTGGACGGAGTTCCGCACCGCCCGCTCGGTGCTCGGCGCCATGGTCGACGACATCCACTCGGGGATGTACCGGGTGTCGCCGGAGGTCCCGGGGGGCGACCTGTATCCGCCGCGCATCGAGCGCGACAGCGTGCGCCCGGGCACCGCCTACTACGACCCCAACGGGCACGTGCTGGTGGTGATCGAGGTGCGCCCCGACGGCAGCGTCTACCTGATCGACGGCCACCCGGACGGGTCGCTCACCTGCAAGCGCTTCGGCGAGGCCTTCGCCATCGGGACGCGAAGCCTCGGCGGCGGCTTCCAGAACTTCCGCCCGCTGCGCTGGGACGGGGAGCATCTTACCCGGGCTGGTAATCTGGAGATCCCCGGCTTCGACGGCGACTCGCAGTGGAGCCCGGCGCTCTGGCAGCCCGCGGCCCCCGCGGAGGACGCGGGCGTTCGAGCGCCGCGGGTGACCTACCACCAGTGGGTGCGCCAGCGGCTCGCGGCCGCCGGGGCGGTGCTCGACCCGGTGCTCGACCTGCGGGAGCAGGTGGCCTCGCTCTGCCGCGACGTGGCCGACCGCGCGGAGGCCGTCGACGCCGCGCTCGCCGCGGGCATCCAGCGCCAGCCCCACCCCTCGGCCCTCCCCTGGAACATCTACGGCACCACCGGCGACTGGGAGACCTGGTCGACCCC
>CBIHPK010000195.1:0-14159 GCA_966211675.1 uncultured Myxococcaceae bacterium | reverse complement strand
TCGCGACGGTGAGGCGCACTGGGCTGGCGCCGCGGTCGCTCCCCACGATGAGGTCCACCCTCAGGCCCCATCCTCGCGCCCCTCGCGCCCTTGCGGCTCTTCTCTCTCCGCGCCTCAGTCCTTCTTGAAGTCCGTGGGCGAGAGGTGGTGGCGGCCGATGAGGTCGTAGAAGTCGGTGCGGTTGCGACCCGCCATCTTCGCCGCCTGCGTGACGTTGCCCTGCGCTCGCTCGAGCACGGCCTCGAGGTAGGCCCGCTCGAAGGCCTCGCGCGCCTCGCGCAGCGGCGGCAGCGGGAGCGTCGGGTCGCGCAGCCCCGCGGCGGCCACGGCGGCGGTGACGGCGCTGTCGCGCGCCGCGGCGACGTCGGTCTCGGCGGGCGACTGGAGCGTGAGGTGGTCGGGCCTCACGACGCCGTCGGCCGCGAGCAGCACCGCGGCCTCGATGACGTTGGCGAGCTCGCGCACGTTGCCCGGCCACGGGTGGTCGCGCAGGGCGGCGAGGGCCTCCGGGGAGAGCACCGGGGCGGGCACGCCGTGGCGCGCGGCGATGCGGTCGAGGAAGAGCCCCGCGAGCACCGCCACGTCGTCGCCGCGGGCGCGCAGCGGCGGGACGTGGATGGGCACCACGTGGAGGCGGAAGAAGAGGTCCTCGCGGAAGCGCTTCTCGGCCACCTCGGCGCGCAGGTCGCGGTTGGTCGCGGTGATCACCCGCACGTCGGCCTTCTCCTCCTTGTTGGACCCGACGCGCGTGTAGCTCCGCTCCTGCAGCACGCGCAGCAGCCGGGCCTGCACCATGGGCGAGGCCTCGCCGATCTCGTCGAGGAAGAGCGTGCCCCGGTGGGCGGCGCCGAAGAGGCCCTCGCGGTCCGCCGTGGCGCCGGTGAAGGCCCCGCGCACGTGGCCGAAGAGGGTGCTCTCCAGCAGCTCGGGCGGCAGCGCCGCGCAGTTGACGGCCACGAAGGGTCGCTCGCTCCGCGGCGAGGTGGCGTGGAGCGCGCGGGCCACCAGCTCCTTGCCGGTTCCCGACTCGCCCAGCACCAGCACCGTCGCGTCGGTGGGGCCGAGGCGCTCGATGAGCGCTCGCACCCGCTCGATGGCCTCGCTGCTCCCGACGATGCCGCCGTCGTCGTCGCCGCCCACGATGCGCCGCAGCCCCGCCACCTGGCGGCGCAGGTTCGAGCTCTCGACGCCGTGCGCGACCTTCTGCAAGAGCTCGTGGTTGTGGAAGGGCTTGGTGAGGAAGCCGTAGGCCCCGCGGCGCATCGCCTCGACCGCCGTCTCGATGGAGCCGTGCGCCGTGAGGATGATCACCGGGAGCTGCGGCGAGCGCTGGAGCATGCGGGTGAGCACCTCCATGCCGTCGCCGTCGCCGAGGCGAAGGTCGAGGAGCACCACGTCGACGCGGTCGCGGCCGACGCGAGCCAGGCCCGCGGCGGCGCCGTGCTCCTGCAGCACCTCGTAGCCGTTGGCCTCGAGGCGCATGGCGACGAGCTCCGCGAGGGCGCGGTCGTCGTCGACGATCAGGATGCGGGCGGGTTGGCGAGCGTGGCTCATGGCGTCGGTCCTTCTTGCACGTCGGCGAGCGGGAGCAGGAACGCGAAGCAGGTGCCCTCGGGGCCAGAGCGCGCCACCACGAGGTCGCCCCCGTGGGCGCGCGCGACCTCTCGGGCCAGCGGCAGCCCGAGCCCGAGGCCCGCGGCCCGCTCGCCCACCGCGGCCGACTGGAAGGCCCGGAAGGGGTCGCCCTGCAGCATCGCCGGCAGCCCGGGGCCGCGGTCGATCACCTCGATGCGCACAGAGCGCCCGTCGGTGCGTCGGCGCACCTCCACCTCGGACCCGGCGGGCGACACGCTCACGGCGTTGCGCACCAGGTTGGCCACGGTGCGCTCGACCAGCGCGACGTCCACCGCGAGCGAGGGGGCCTCGCCCTCCAGCGCGAGGCTCACCGTCACCCGGCGCTCGTCGGCGTCCGGGCGCTCGTCGTCGATCGCCGCCTGGAGCACCGCGTCGATGGAGACCCCGCTCTGGATGCGCAGGGCCTGGCCCGTCTGCAGGCGCGAGGTGTCGAGGAGCGCCGTCACCGTGCGCACCTCCCGCTCGCAGGCGTCGCGCGCCAGCTGCACCACGCGCGCCTGCCGAGGCGTGAGGGGACCGGCGGTGCCGTCGCCGAGCAGGGCGAGCGCCTCTCGCAGCTTGGCGAGCGGCGTGTGCAGCTCGTGCGACACGGAGGCCAGGAGCTGCTGCTTCATCCGGTCGAGGGCGCCGAGGTCGCGCCCCATGCGGGCGAGCGCCTCGGAGAGCTCGGCGATCTCGCGCACGCCACCGGAGGCGACGGCGACGGGGGAGAAGTCCCCGCGGCCGAGGCGCACCGCGGTGGCGCTGGCGTCCGCGAGGGGGCGGCCCAGGCGGCGAGCGGCCTTCTGGGCGATGAGCCCGGCGCCGGCCACGCCCGCGATGCCGAAGAGCAGCGCCGCCACGGAGGACCACGCGGAGGTGCGACGGGCATGGCGCTCGCTCACGGAGATGGCGCCGTGGAGGGCGCGGAGCTGGTCGATCCAGGCGTCGGTGAGCTCCTCGTCGAGGGCGAGGCGGTCGGCGGCGATGCGCCCGAGCACCTGGCAGGTGTCGGTGCCGATGCCGTCGATGATGTGGTGGTAGCGCCGGGCGGGCCGGAGCAGGCCCGACTTGGCGCGCGACGCGTAGCGGGCGAGGGTGTCGTCGAGGGCGCGGTCCGCGGCGACGATGTCGGGGACGATGGTGGCCGGGTCGAGGTGCGGGTCGACGAGGCAGGCCCGGGAGGCGCGGCGCGCGGCGACCTCGACCCGCCAGGCGGCGCGGTGGATGGCCTCCTCGGCGTCGAGGTTGCGCATCTCCACGTCGGTGATGTGGGACACCAGCGAGCGGGTGTAGAGCAGGCCCGCGATGGGGACGGCGATGGCCGCGATGGAGAGCAGCACCAGCGCCGCGTGGGTGCGGAAGAGCAGCGCCGCGAGGGGGGTGTCCCTGGACATCGGGCTCAGCGGAGCGCCCCGACGGAGTGTCGGGAATGGCCGACGCCCCGGGGCGCCGGGCTGTCGGCCCGGACCGACACTCCGCGGCGCGAGGCACGACATCGGGGCCTATCCGCGAGTGGCACGTTGCTTGGTATATCGACGGTCATGCGAACCCTCCTCGATGGTATCCGCCAGTATGAGTCCGAGCAGCGCAGTGATTATGCCGACCGATTCGCCGCGCTGGCGGAGGGGCAGTCGCCGCACACGCTCTTCCTGGGATGCTCGGACAGCCGGGTGGTGCCGAGCGTGCTGACGGCCTCGGGCCCTGGCGAGCTCTTCGTGGTGCGCAACGTGGGCAACCTGGCGCCCTCGCTCGTCGGCGACGGACTCTCGGGGACGCCCCCGGCGGTGGTGGCCGCGGTGGCCTACGCGCTCGACGTCCTCGGGGTGCGCGACCTCGTGGTCTGCGGCCACTCGAGCTGCGGCGGCATGCAGGCCGTGCTCAACGGCAAGATCGCCGACCCCTACCTGGAGCGCTGGCTCGAGGCGGCGCAGTCGGCGCTGCACGCCTGGCGGGTGAGCGGCCCGATGGACCCGTCGATCTCCGAGGTCGACCAGCTCTCGCAGTGGTCCACTCGGCTGCAGCTCGAACACCTCCGTCAGTACCCCTCGGTGAGCCGCCACCTGGAGGCGGGCACGGTGCGGATGCACGCGTTCTGGTTCGACATCGCCGACGGGCGGATGCTCGCCTACGACGAGTCGCAGCGCCGCTACCGCCCCGCCCTCGAGGTGCTGAGCGCCGCGGCCGCCAACGACGCGGCGTAGGCGGCCGGGGGGCCTCTGGTACACTCGCGGCGTGCGCCGGTCGCTCGCCGTGATGTTCGTGCTGCTGCTGGCTCCGGCCGTGGCCCCGGCGCAGCCCCGCGGGGCCGACGGCGCGGAGCGGCACTACCGGGCCGGCGTGGAGGCCTACACCCGCCGTCGCTTCGACGTGGCGGCGACAGAGTTTCGCGCGGCCTACGAGCTCACCCACGACCCCGCGCTGCTGTTCAACCTCGGGAGCGCCCTCGCCTCCGACGGCCAGCGCGACGCCGCGGTCGTGGCCCTGCGCGACTTCCTCCGCGCCTCCCCGGACGCGCCCAACCGCGCCGCGGTCGAGGCCCGCCTCCGGGAGCTCGCTCCGCCCCCGGTGGTCGCGCCCTCCGCTCCGCCCTCGTCTCCCGTCGCCGCGACCCGACCGGCGCCTCCCCCGCCCGCGCCGCGCTCCCCGTGGCCCGTCGCGGGAGCCGTGCTGGGCGGCGTCGGGCTGGTCGCCGCGGCGGTGGGCGTCGGGCTCTACCTCGACGTCGACGCGCAGTACGACCGCTGCGCGCAGACCCGCTGTCCTCGCGAGGAGCAGGCCCGCGGCCAGGACGCGGCCAGCGTCGGGCTCCTCTGGGGCGGCGGGGCGCTCGCGCTCGCGGGCCTCGTGACCTTCGTCCTGGCGCCGAGGAGGGTGGCCGCTCCGGCGGCGCGCGCGTACCTGCTGCCGACGCCGCGAGGCCTCGCGATCGGCGGGGTGTTCTGATGCGCTCGTGCGGTGCGTCGCTGCTGCTCGCCGTCGCGCTCGGGGGGTGCACCCACGACTGGGACGCGCTCTCCGCCGCGGCCGACGTGGGACCGGCGATCGACGCGGTCACGGACCTCGCCGAGGACGATCGGGCGACCCACGACGATGCGCCCTCCGACGCGGTCGCGGAGGACCGCGGCGCCCTCCTCGACGCGGAGGGCCTCGACGCCATGGACGTCCCCGGCCCCGAAGACGGCGGGCCCGCCGCGGACGTGTCCGACGTGCCCGACGTGCCGGGCGACCTCGGGCGCGATGTCGCCGTCGACCTGCCGACCGATCGATGCACCGGCTCCGGCCGCGCGGTCTGCGACGGGGTCTGCGTGGACACCCGCACGGAGCTGCGCCACTGCGGCGGCTGCGGCCGGGAGTGCCCCGTGAGGGTCAACGCGACCACCGCGTGCGTCTCCAGCGCCTGCGTCTCGACCTGCCTCCCGGGCTTCCGCGCGCTGCCCGGCCTGGACTGCGCGACCTTCGGCGGAGCGACCTCCAGCGAGGAGACCAGCAGCCCCTGCGGAGCCAACCCGATGACCGGGGCCTGCACCTGCTCGATGGGCTTCACCCCGGGGTCTTCCTACGCGATCCGCGCTCGCACCGTGGACGCGCCGACCAGCTTCTTCAACGCCCACCTGAGGCTGTGCGAGCTCGCGCCACCGGTCACCGCGGGCGACTGGGGCGGCTCGTACCTCTACCGTCGCTCGGTGCTCCCGCTCTCCTCCGACTGCATCGCGGGCAACCCCTACCTCGGCATGAGCTGCGGCTGCCCCATGGGCTTCTCCGAGCGCCAGGGCCTCCCGGTGCTCGTCGGCACGGACAACAACCCGGCGGACCTCTTCCTCTGCTCCCGCCCCGCGGCGGTCGGCCAGGCGCGGACCTTCCTCGGCGCCTACGCGGTGCTGCTCGGCGGATGGGTGACCGGGTCCCTCGACGGCAGCAGCTGTCTCTCGCCCAACGTCCTCACCGGGCGCTGCGAGTGCCCCGCCGGGGCGCGCACCCTGACCGTCCGTTCGATGGGCGCGGGGGTGTCCTCCTCGGGCTCGATCTCGACGCGCTCGTCCACGGCGCCGGCGATGATCTACATCTGCATGCGCTGAGCGCGGACCCGCGGGTCAGATGGAGGACCTCGACGGCGCCGGCGTCGGCTCGACGTGCACGATCACGTTGAGGCTGCCGTCGTGGGCGTGCAGCGCGTCCTCGATGCGGTCGCAGATGACGTGGGCGGCGCGCACCTCCATCACCCCGGGCACCAGCAGGATCATGTCGCACTGCCCCGAGGTGCCGGTGCGGCGCATGCGGAAGCTCTCGATGGCGACGGCGCCTCCCTCTCGCGCGACGCGCTCGGCGACATCTCGCGCGCGGGTGACCTCCTCGGTGTCGAGCACCTCGTCCATCAGTCCGCCGACGGAGTGGCGGATGAGCTTCCAGCCCATCCACAGGATGTTGACCGCGACCAGGCAGGCGAGGAGCGGGTCGAGCCGCCACCAGCCGGTGGCCTTCGCGAGCCCGATGCCCGCGAGCACGCCGACGGAGGTGACCACGTCGGAGAGGATGTGCCGACCGTCGGCGGCCAGGGCGGGCGAGCGGTGCTTGCGACCGGCGGCGATGAGCCTCCAGGCGAGCAGCGCGTTGAGGGCGGTGGCCCCGAGGGAGACGGCGACGCCCGCGCCGAGGGCCTCGAGCGCTCGGGGGTGGAACAGCCGGTCCCACGCGGCGCTGATGCTGAGCACCGCGGCGACGACGATGAGGGCGCCCTCGAGGACGGCGGAGAGGTACTCCGCCTTGCCGTGGCCGTAGGGGTGGTTGTTGTCCGCGGGCAGCCGCGCGATGCGCACCGCGAGGAGCATCGCGAAGGAGGCCACCACGTTGACGATGGACTCCAGCGCGTCGGAGAGCAGCGCGACGGAGCCGGTGAGCCGCCACGCGACGCCCTTGAGGAGCAGCACCGAGACGCCCGTGGCGAGGCTCCATCGGGCGAGGCGTTCGGCGGGGTCGAGGGTGCTCATCGGAGGGTCTATGGGGTCCTGCTCCCTCCCTCGTGTAGAACGCGTCGGCGCGATTGAACAGGGCAACGCGGGCGTCAGGTGCGCACGGCGCGCAGGATCGTCGCGGGCACCCAGCGCTCCTCGGCGATGTCTCGCAGGGCGTCGCGCAGCGGCAGGTCGGCGCTCGACGCGGCCGCGATGCGGACCCTGGTGCGCCCGTCGTCGCTCAGCGCCGCGAGGGCGATGGCCGCGCCCACTCGCTGCTCCGCCGGGACGTCCCTCGACACGACCGCGCGAGAGAGCTCGTCGAGGTCGACCGCCGGGCCGCGGTAGGCCGGGGACTGCGCGGCCAGCGAGCGCAGGGCGTCGCGCCACTGGTCGAGGTCGCGCCCTCCTCGCTCGAGGGCAGGGGCCGGGTGCGGGGGCGAGGCCGGGGCGCGGGCGATCTCCGCGCGGATCTCGGCGACCAGGGCCCGGTCGCGCTCGGGCTCCGGGGTGGTCACCGGGATGCGCAGGTGCTCGCCGGAGTGGAGCGCGAGCACGATGTCGAAGCGCACGAGGCGCACCGCGCGCACCTCCCTCCACGGCACGAAGCGGGGCCTCCCCCCGGAGAGCACCGAGAGCCCGTCGACGCCGAGGAGCACCTCGGTGGGGCCGAGCGAGCGACGGGCCTGGGCGAAGATCGCGATGGCGGTCGCGGCGAGCAGCGAGGCCACCGCCGCGGGGTGGAGGCGCACGAGGAAGAGCGAGAGCACCACCACGGGGGTGAGCTGGAGGGTCACGAACACCAGCGCCAGCAGGCCGTGGATGGGGCCGTCCCAGGACGATCCCAGGCGAACCCGTCGCGTCTCGGGCAGCGCGGCATCGGCGGCGTCGTAGCTCATGTGTGGCCCCACAGGCTGGTATAGGTCGCGCCCTGGGAGGCGGCCAGTGGGACGGGGGCGCACGAGCCCCGAGCGGCGGCGGGGTGAAGCCGTCTACAGTGGCGGGATGATCCGTCGCGCGCTGCTCCCGCTCCTGCTGATGGCCTGCACCGCGAGGGAGGCGCGGCCGGTGGTGACCGGTCCGTCCCCGGCGGACCCGCGACAGGCGGTGAGCGCGTGGGCGCAGGTGGAGCGCTTCCACTGCGAGCGAGGCGCCGACGGAGCGCCCGCCCGCTGCGCGACGGACGCCGACTGCGCGGGAGGGAGGGTCTGCGACGCGAGCGCGGGCTGCGGCTGCTGCGTGCCCCCGCCGCCGCGCATCGAGGCCGGGACCGCGCTGCGGCGCTACCTGTTCACCGCGTGCGTCCAGGGGCGCTGCGCTCCGCCGAGGTTCTGCGAGCCGTCGGGCGACGGCACCACCTGCACGATGCGCTTCGACCGCGAGGTGCCCCTCTGGATGTCCACCTGGGTCGCCCCGCAAGGCGACCGTGCGCTGGCCGAGACGCGCCGCGCGCTCTGCGTCCTCGTCGAGCCGGGCCAGGACTGCATGTGGACGATGGACGTCCCCGGCGGGGAGTACACCGCCGACTCGCCGATGCCGACGCGCTACGAGGGGAGCTACGAGTGCGGCGGACGCACCTGCAACGGCGCCGAGGCGCTGCGGGCCTCACCGAGGGTGGGGTCGTCGTTCACCGTGCGGCTCACCTCGCAGCACTGCGGGGGATGACGGGCCCATAGCCGAGCTGAACCCCTCCTCTGCTATCGCCCTGCTATCGGCCCCGGGGAGGGTCGTCTGCGAGTCTCGTCCCCCGGGCCGGGTCTTTCCGCACTGTTGCGGTGGGGCGTCGACCATCCACAAGGGAGAATCCGATGCTCAATCCAAGGCTCAGGCGAGCGACGCTCGCGTCGCTCTGCGCGCCGCTGCTGCTCGCCGTCGGCTGTAGTTCCGGCGACACGCCCGCCGCTCCGGGGGGCCCGCCCACCCGCCACGCCTCGCAGCCGCTCATCTCCGACCAGCTGCACAACGGCGGCACGACGGGCTTCCTCTTCCTGCCGCCGATGGTGCCGAGGCCCGCCCAGACGGGGGACTTCGTCCTCGGGGTCAACCCCACGGTGCGCATCGACGAGATCACCGCGGCGGGCCTCACGGTCCGCACCCTCGCGACCTTCACGGCCACCACCGGACCCAGCCGCGAGCGGCTCCGCACCCACATCGCGGACCAGCGCTGCGACGATGACGCCGACGACGGCGACGCCGACCCGGAGGGCTACTACTACGCCCGCTGGAAGACCAACAACGCCAACCTCTCGGCCACCGCGCGCTACCGGGTGCGAGTCTTCGTGCCGGCGGCCGGCGGCGGCGCCCGAGAGATCGGCTTCGCGGACGTGGACGTCGTGCGCACCGAGCAGGAGTTCCGCTCGGTGGACACGGTGAACTTCACCCCGCTCCTCAACGGCCACCTGCTGCGCATCAAGTTTCGCATCGACCGCCCCGCCGTGGACCGCGACGCCGACGGCGTCTTCGACTGGCTCGACAACTGCCCCGCGCAGTCCAACGCCGCGCAGACCGACACCAACCACGACGGCCAGGGCGACGCCTGCGAGTGCGTCGGCGTGACCTGCGTCGGCAGCGATCCCTGCCACGCGGCGGGCGTGTGCAACCCCGCCAACGGGATGTGCTCCAACCCCAACGCTGCCAACGGCACCGTCTGCCCGCTCTCCAACGTGATGGGCGCCTGCACCAACGGCGTCTGCGGCGTCACGGTCTGCGCCGCCGGATTCGCCAACTGCGACAACAACCCCTCCAACGGCTGCGAGACCGCCACCACCACCCTCGCCAACTGCCGCTCCTGCGGCGTCGCGTGCGCCGCGCCGCCCAACGCCGCCGCGACCTGCACCGCCGCCGGCTGCGGCTTCGCGTGCTCCTCGGGCTACGACAACTGCGACGGCAACGCCGCCAACGGCTGCGAGCACGACGTCGCCACCGACGAGGCCAACTGCGGCGCCTGCGGCAACGCCTGCACCGACGGTCGCACCTGCGTCGCGGGCGCCTGCACCGCCACGGCCTGCACCGCGGGCCGCGCCAACTGCGACGGCAGCGAGCTCAACGGCTGCGAGGTCACCCCCGCCACCGACGTCGCCAACTGCGGCGCGTGCGGCAACGCCTGCAGCTTCGCCAACGCGGGGGCCTCCTGCGCGGGCGGCGCCTGCGCGATCGGGAGCTGCTCCGCCGACTTCGCCAACTGCGACGGCAACGCCGCCAACGGCTGCGAGACCGCCCCCGCCTCGGACGTCGCCCACTGCGGCGGCTGCGGCCACGCGTGCTCGCTCCCCAACGCCTCGCCGCGATGCGCCTCGGGCGCCTGCGCCGTGGGCGCCTGCGCCGCGGGCTTCGCCGACTGCAACGGCCTCGCGGCGGACGGCTGCGAGGTGGACCTCTCGGCCGTCACCAGCTGCGGAGCGTGCGGCAACGCGTGCGACCTGCCGCACGCCTCCCCGGCGTGCACCGCGGGCGCCTGCGCCGTGGCCGCCTGCTCTGCGGGCTACGCCGACTGCAACGCCGCCGCCGGCTGCGAGACCGACCTCTCCCTGGTCACCTCCTGCGGGGCGTGCGGCGTGACCTGCGCCTCCGGTCCGCACTCGACGCCGACCTGCGGCGGCGGCGCCTGCGGGATCACCTGCGACGACGGCTTCGCCAACTGTGACGGCAACGCGGCCAACGGCTGCGAGGTCGACATCACCAGCGACGGCAGCCACTGCGGCGCCTGCGCGACGGTGTGCCGCAACGCCACGACCTGCCAGTCGGGCGCCTGCTCGACGGCGGTGTGCGTCAGCGGAAACGCCGACTGCAACGGGCTTCCGGCGG
Organism: uncultured Myxococcaceae bacterium; assembly: GCA_966211675.1. Lineage (GTDB taxonomy): Bacteria > Myxococcota_A > Polyangia > Polyangiales > SCUS01. The sequence goes on along the minus strand of CBIHPK010000195.1, from coordinate 3,789 downwards.
ACGGCTGCGAGACCACGCCCGCGACCGACACCGGCAACTGCGGCGCCTGCGGCCACGCGTGCTCCTTCGCCAACGCGGCGCCCCAGTGCATCGACGGCAGCTGCGGCTTCGCCGTCTGCGACGAGGGCTTCGCCGACTGCGACGGCCAGCAGGCCAACGGCTGCGAGGTCGCGCTCGGCACCGACGCCACCCACTGCGGCGGCTGCGCCGTCGTCTGCACCTACGCCCACGCCACCGGCGTGTGCGGCAACAGCGCCTGCGCGCTCGGCGCCTGCGACGCGGGCTGGGCCGACTGCAACGGCAACCCGGCCGACGGCTGCGAGGTCTCCCTCACCTCCGACCTCGCCCACTGCGGAACCTGCGCGACCGCCTGCGCCGGCGCCCCCAACGCCACCGCGACCTGCGGCGGCAGCTGCGGCTACACCTGCGACGCGACGCACGCCGACTGCGACGGCGACGCGAGCAACGGCTGCGAGGTCGACACCCGCTCCTCCCTCGACCACTGCGGCGCCTGCGGCAACGCCTGCACCCTCGGTCGCACCTGCGTGGCGGGCGGCTGCTCGGCGACGGCGTGCACGGCGCCGCTCGCCAACTGCGACGGCGTCGAGCTCAACGGCTGCGAGGTCACCACCTCGACGGACACCGGCCACTGCGGCGCGTGCCAGCACGCCTGCTCCTTCGACCACGCGGCCGCCTCCTGCGCCGCGGGAGCGTGCGTGATGGGGACCTGCGCGGCGGGCTGGGCCAACTGCGACGGCAGCGCGGCCAACGGCTGCGAGGTCGACCTCACCTCCGACGCCGCGCACTGCGGCGCCTGCGCGACCGCCTGCGCGACCGCCAACGGCACCGCGGCGTGCGTGAACGGCGCCTGCGCGGTGGGCTCTTGCGACGCGGACTTCCGTGACTGCGATCACCTCCCGGGCAACGGCTGCGAGGTGTCGAGCGCGACCAGCACCGCCCACTGCGGCGGCTGCGGCGCCGTGTGCCCGACCTACCCCTCGGCGGTCGCGACCTGCCTCGGGAGCACCTGCGGCTACGCGTGCGCCCCGGGTCAGCGCGACTGCGACGGCGTCGCCGCCAACGGCTGCGAGGTCGACGCCAACGCCGACAGCGCCAACTGCGGCGGCTGCGGCACCGTGTGCACCCTCGGGCGCACCTGCGTGTCGGGCGCCTGCTCGACGGCGGTGTGCGTCCCGGGCACCGGCGACTGCGACCACGACGCGACCAACGGCTGCGAGGTCTCGCTCGACTCCAGCGCCGCCAACTGCGGCAGCTGCGGCACCGCCTGCAGCTACGCCAACGGCTCGGGCGTCTGCACCAACGGGTCGTGCTCGCTCGGGGCCTGCACCGGCGGCTTCGCGAACTGCAACCCCAGCTCGGCCGACGGCTGCGAGACCAACACCACCAGCAGCGCCACCAACTGCGGCGCCTGCGGCCTCGCCTGCGTGGTCGCGAACGGCACCCCGGCCTGCTACGCGAGCACCTGCGGCATCGCGTCCTGCAACGCCGGCTTCCGCGACTGCGACGGCAGCGTGGGCAACGGCTGCGAGGTCAACCTCAACGCGGACACCGCCAACTGCGGCGGCTGCGGCGTCGCCTGCGCGGCGGGCTACAGCTGCCAGGCGGGCGCCTGCACCCCGCCCAAGGGCGGCGCGTGGCTGCTCAACGACGGCTGCGGCTCTCCCACGGTCGCGGACTCGAGCGGCAACGGCGCCACGGGTTCCCTCGCGGGCACCGCGCGCCGGATGAACGGGTCGAGCTGCCACGACGGTGGCTGCGTCTCGTTCAGCAACGTGGGCGACCGGGTCGTGTTCCCCTACAGCGCGGTGCAGCGCTTCGGTACCGGCGCGTTCTCCGTGAGCGCGTGGGTCCGCGTGCCGCTCATCACCAACCCGTCCCGCGCGTCCGTCGTGGTCGGGGCGAATCGCTGCGGCGTGAGCGAGGCCTGGGTGCTCTACCTCTTCGGCGGCCGGCCCTCGTTCGCCGCCTTCGGGCCCAACGGCGCGCCCTCCGCGACGAGCGTCGTGGCCCGGTCGCCGGTCACCCGCGTGGACGACAGCGCCGGGCACTTCCTGGTCGCCAGGCGCAACGGCACGTCGCTGCAGCTCCTCATCGACGGCGTCGTCGTGGCGAGCGCGACCGTCCAGGCCGCCTACAACTCCGACGGCGCCGGTCCCACCCTGCTCCTCGGCGCCATGCCCGCCGGCACCTGCGCCACCGGCAGCGACCTCGTCGGCCGCATCGACGACGTCCGCATCACGGACCACTCGCTCACCGACGCCGAGGTCGCGGCCCTGCGCGGCCCCAACGCGACCACCCCGGCCACCACCGCGGACGCCAACAACTGCGGCGGCTGCGGCGTGGTGTGCGGCTCGGGCGTCGCCTGCGTCAACAGCGCGTGCGTCGACATCAACGAGTGCGCGACGAACAACGGCGGCTGCGGCTCGCTCACCTGCGTCAACACGGTGGGCAGCTTCAGCTGCACCTGCCTCTCGCCGCTCTCGCAGTGCGGCTCGGTCTGCGTGAACCGTCAGACCGACCGCGACAACTGCGGCGCCTGCGGCAACTCCTGCCCGCTCTCGTACACCTGCAACAGCGGCGTGTGCACCGCGCCGACCGTGGCTCCGACGAGGCTCTGGAACGCGCTCCCCGCGGGCGTTCCGGGCACCGTGTCGGGCCGCGCGTATCACACCGCGATCTGGACCGGCACCCAGATGATCGTCTGGGGCGGACAGAACGGGAACGACGCCGCCGTGGGCGGGACCATCTTCGGCGACGGAGCGATCTACACGCCCGCCACCAACAGCTGGACCTACCTCCCCGCGGGCGCCGCCAACGCCCCGTCGGCCCGCTTCAACCACACCGCGGTCTGGACCGGCACCCAGATGATCATCTGGGGCGGGCTCACCTACAACGCGTCGCTCTCCAGCAGCCTGCCCGTGACCGTGAACACGGGCGCGAGCTACGACCCCGCGACCAACACCTGGACCGCCCTCTCGGCGTCCAACCAGCCGGCGGCCCGCTACGCTCACACGGCCACCTGGACCGGCTCGGAGATGATCGTCTGGGGCGGCAGCGCGTCGCACTACTTCACCAACGGCCAGAACGTGACGCCGCGGCCCAACGGCCTGGACGGCGGCCGCTACAACCCGGTCACCAACACCTGGACCACGATCCCCATCGGCGCCTCCGGGGAGCCGAGCGCGAATCGCATGAACCACACCGCGGTGTGGACCGGCACCCAGATGATCGTCTGGGGCGGCGACGGCAGCTGCACGATGCTGCAGGACGGCGGGGTCTACACGCCCGCCACCAACACCTGGCAGTACCTGCCTGGCACCGACGCCAACGTGCCCGGCTATCGCGGCCAGCACACGGCGGTCTGGACCGGCACCCAGATGCTCATCTGGGGCGGCGGCAACGCGCCGATGTACGGCGACGGCGGGCTCTACAACCCGGCCACCAACACCTGGACGCGCATCGAGGGCGGCAACTACGCGGTGGCTGGCATCTCGCAGCCCAATCAGGCGCAGGCCCGCTTCCTCCACACGGCTGTGTGGACCGGTAGCCAGCTGGTGGTCTGGGGCGGCACCCGGTACTGCGGCGGCTGCGGCCCGGCGGTGCTGTGCAGCGACTCGTCGCACCTGCTGGGCGACGGCGGGATGTACAACCCCGCCACCAACACCTGGAGCTACATCCCCTCGACCCTCGCGGCCTCTCCCGGCACGCGATCGGGCCAGACGGTGGTGTGGACCGGCACCCAGATGATCGTCTGGGGCGGCCAGCGCG
>CBIHPK010000194.1:0-14378 GCA_966211675.1 uncultured Myxococcaceae bacterium | reverse complement strand
CATCCCGAGATCGATTCGCGTAGGGGTTGTCGCCGGCGTCGGGGGCTTCACCGTCGCCGCGCTGCTGGCCTGCCTGGGGAGCGCGCAGTCGCCGGGAGGTGGCAGCGTGACGGTCGACGGAGGTGGCGAGCCGCTGGACGCCGGCCTCGTCGACACCGGGGTCGCGCCGGGGGACACCGGCACCGTCGACTCTGGGCCTGCGACGGGCGGCCCCTGCCGGGGAGACCTCGACTGCACCCAGGGGGTGCGCCGGCACTGCATCCTCGACCCGGGCCGCGAGGGGTTCTGCGTGCAGTGCGCGCCCGAGCAGGGCTTCACCTGCCCGGCGGAGCAGTCGTGCAGCAGCGGCCTCTGCGTCGACGAGGGCCCGGGCGTGATCACCGGGCCGCCCTGCCGAACCGACGCGGAGTGCGTCACCGGCGACCGGCGCCACTGCGTCCCCGACGGCTCCCCCAGCGCCAACCTGGTGTGCGCCCAGTGCAACCCCGCGCTCCCGTGCGTGCCCGGGTCGGCCTGCGCCAACGGCCTCTGCGTCGGCCAGGGGGCCCTGCGGTTCACCCTCACCTGGGATCGCGCGGGCGACGTCGACCTCCACATCGTCCCCCCGGGGGGCGCGGAGATCTACTACGGCGCCCGCTCGCAGCAGGGCGGCACCCTCGACCGCGACGACACCACCGGCACCGGACCGGAGAACGTCTTCTGGGCGACGAGCCCGCCTTCGGGCAGCTACCTCGTGTGCGTCGTCGCGTACCGCATCACCGCTCCCACCAGCTTCCGCCTCGCCATCGCTCGCTCGCCGGGGGCCGCGGAGCCCGCGATCACCGGCATGCGCGCCGAGTCGACCGGCAACGTCGCGTGCAGCCGCACGTCGCCCACCTTCGTGACGGAGTTCCGCTACTGAGCGCCCGCATGGGGCCGAGCCACGAACGCATCGATCCGATGAATCCCCCAGCGCTGGCGTACACCTACCCCGCGCTGAGGGATTGATGCACTTGTCGACGACGAAGCTTCAGGGACTGACCGGCCTCGCGGCGCTGCTCGCAGCGTGTACGGACGCGGCCGTCGCGCCGCGGTGCGTGCCGGGGCTGCGTATCGAGTGCCCGTGCCCTGGCGGGTCCAACGGCGCGCAGACCTGCGGGGCGGACGGCACCTACGGCGCGTGCGAGTGCCCGACCCCGGCCGACGCCTCGACGGACGCGGGCTCCGACGGCGGGCGCACGGACGTGGGGGTCGATGTCCCGATCGACCGCCCCGCGCTCGACGCGACGCCGGACGCTGCCGCGCTCGACGCGACGCCGGACGCTCCCTCGCTCGACGTTGCCGTGCCCCCGGACACCGGGGTCGACGCGGGCCCACCCGACGCGACGCGCGACGCGGGCGTCGACGTCCCGGCGGTCGATGTGCCCGCGGACGTGCCCGCCGCGGACGCTCCGGCCCCCGACTCGGGGCCGGTCGGAGCCGGCTTGCTCGTCGAGCAACGCGCCCCCTGGCGTGCGGGCCCCTGCACGCTCTGGGAGCAGTCGCCGCCCTGGTGCGACTACCACGCGCTCGCCGCCGATCCGAGCGGGCTCTGGGCCGCCTGCGATGGGGACTTCGTCATGCACCACGCCGCCGACGGATGGACCCGCACGGCCGTGGACATGCTCCCCGGGGCCACGGGGCTGCACGCGGTCGCCAGCGGCACGGGCTGGGTCGCCGCCGTGGGCTCGGGGCCGGGGCCGACGGTTCTGCTCCGCCGCGCGGGCGCGTGGGCCTCCCTCGGCGGGCTCCCGGGCGCGCTCACGCAGCCGGTCATCGCGCACGGCGCGGGCGGCGATCTCTTCGTGGGTAGTCGGCTCGGAGAGATCTTTCGATACGACGGCGCCTCGTGGTCGACGCTCTGGTCCGTCGCGGGATCGGGCACGCCGCGGCAGCTCTGGGGCACCCGCGCCTCGCTCTACGAGGCCCACTCGCTCGGCGTGCGCCGCTACGACGGCGCGACCTGGACGGACCTCACGCTCCCGGCGAGCGCCGCCTTCGTGGGCGTCGGCGGGACCCCCACCGAGGTGTTCGCCGCGAGCGCGAGCACCCTCTACCGCGTGGTGGGCGACGCCCTCGTCGTGCAGCCGCCGCCCGCGACATGCGCATCGCTTTCGTTCTCCGGCGTGTCGGCGAGCGCGGCCGGTGTCGCCGTCGCCGGCTCCTGCGACGGCGCTCCCCTGGTGTGGCGTCGATCGGGCGCCGCGTGGGTGGCGACGCCGCGCGTTCCGGCCTTCGCGTTGGCCCACACGGCATTGCTCGCGGACGACGGGACCCTCTATGTGAGCGGCATCAGCGCTGCGAGCCCGGTGTACATGCTCGTCGCGGGGGCGTGGGTGTCGATGCGCGAGCGCGCCGCGCCGCCCGGGCGGGTCATCACGGGCCGATCGGCGACGGAGGTCTGGGTGGGCGGCGACGGCGTGGCGCGCCTCGGCGCCGACGACGCGTGGACGACCGACCCCGCCGCCGCTGGCTTCGACGTGCGCTCGCTCTGGGAGGCTCCCGACGGGACGCTCTTCGTTGCGACGATCGGGGCCGGCCCGGTGTGGACGCTGCGACGCCGCGACGCCTCGGGCTGGCATGCGGACTACACCCGGTCGGCCCTGGCGGCGTCCAACTTCGCGGGCGCCTCATCGACGGACGTCCACGTCGTCGTCGGTAACCGCCTGCTCCACTGGCAGGGCTCGGCCTGGACCGAGCTCCCCAGCCCGGGGCTCACCGACGGCTCCCCGGGCTACCTCTTCCGCGCCGGCGCGCACGATCTCTACAGCGGCAGCTTATGGACCCTCGCCCGCTACAACGGCTCGGGCTGGGACCGGATCTCCAGCGACGGCTACCCCGTGCAGGCCAGCGCCGACGGGGTGCCCGCGCTCGACGTCGTCACGTGCTGCAGCAGCAGCAGCACGCTGACCGTGCAGACGCGCACCGACCTGGGCGTGTCGACCTCGTACCTTCCGGGCCTCCCGATTTTGTGGGATGTCCGCCTCGCGGCGAGCGACCCGCGCACGCTGGTGGCGCTGGTCATCGGCGGCCCCGGGGGCATCGGGACCTTCGGCCGCACCCGCCCCGCGGGCGCGAGCTCGGTCTACAACTGGCTCACCCGCCAGGGGGCCGGAAACTCCCCCGCCGTCTGGACGGACGGCCGCTTCGGCTTCGCCGTCGGGCAGTTCTTCGACCCCTCCCCGACCCGCGCCGACGCGAAGGTCATGCGCTGCGACTTCGACGCGCGCTAGCGCCGCCCGGCGAGTGCACCCGTTGCGCTCGACGAACGGGCGCGTCTGCACGTGGTGCGCGGGTGGGCTCGACGCTCGGCCGTGGCGGTTCTAGCTAGATCCTCGGCGTTCAAGAGCGCGTCTGCGTCACGACCGGCCTGCTGCCGGGACGGCGCGCGTGCGTCCGCCCGACGATCGGAGCACTGACATGATGTCGGACCGGGACAAGCAACGGGTTGACCGCAGGGGCGTGCCCTTCGCACGCCCGTTCAGGCGAGGGCGCGGGCTCGCGGCGCTCCTGCTGGGCGCCGTGGCGGTCGGCAACGCCGACTGCGCGCAGGAGCGCGATCCGATCGACCGCACGCGGCCGGCGAGGGTCGACAAGCACTTCTTCGCCGGCGCCGACCTGCGCACGCGCAACGACGATCCGCACTTCTACATGAACAACTTCGTGGTCGACGCGCCGCCCTCGCAGTCGCTGCTGCCGGTGGGCACCTACGACGACGTCGACCGGATCGTCTGGGAGATCCAGGAGGACGTGCTCCTGGCCCGCAAGGCGTACCAGTTCGTGACCGACGCCGACGGGCCGGTGATCCGGCGCGAGCCGGTGCCGCAGCCGGGCAGCAACACCAACCCCCAGCCGCCGCCCGACCCCTACGCCAACCCCGACCCCGACGCCGACGACACCCGCCTCGGGATCGTCGTCGCCGCGTACCGGATCGACAGCCACTTCGACGTGCGGCGCGCCTACAACTCGTCCACCGGCGAGGAGCTCAACGTCGTCGAGGAGAACACCTCCGACCGCCCCTGGTACGACCGCGAGTTCATGCGCGTCGACTGGTCGACCAACCTCGTCGACAACCCCGACTGGTCGGGCCTCTTCTACGGCTCGCTCTTCGGGACCATCTCCTTCCAGCCGGTGCGCTACTACGAGCAGAACCCCCGCTCCTCGAACGCGCCCAACTTCTGCGAGATGACGCCCGACACGGTGCGCGACCCGTCCACCGGCGAGTGCGTGCGCGCGACCGGCGCCCGCAATCACCGCGGCGGCTACTTCGACGTCACCTCCAAGTGGCTCGTCAACCCGGAGACCAGCGACGCCTTCGGCGAGGCCCTGCCCACCTGCCTCGTGGTGAACTTCTTCACCGGCAGCGACACCTACGATTGCAACCCGCAGGAGACGACCATCCGCACGTCGTTCCGGCGCGTCGAGGACCGCGACTTCGAGCCCCTCGAGCTCACCCGCCAGCCCTACGACCTCGTCGGCGGACCGCGCGCGACCCGCAGCGCCTACGACCAGCAGTACGGCGTCACCGACCGCAACTTCCACCGCTACCAGATGCTCCACAACATCTGGGTGCGGTCGCACCTCGACCCGCAGTTCACCTGCTCGGGCTTCGACGCCGACTTCGACGGCGTCGTCGACGGCAACGTCGACGCCAACCACGACGGCACCGCCGACCAGTGCGAGCGCGCCAACCACCCCGGCTCGCAGTGCGACACCGTGCTCGGGCGCTGCACCCTCCCCTACCGCGAGCGCACCGTGCGAGCGGTGCCCTACTACACCAACCCCGAGATGCCGCCCGAGTTCCAGGACCACGTCGAGGTCGAGGCCGCCGACGGCGCCCTCACCTACCGCTGGCCCACCGCCGACGAGGTCACCCGCCGCGCCGCCACCGGCGCCGGCGCCGCCTTCGTCCCCGGCGCGACGGAGGACATCATCGACACCTGGGACCTCGCCGTCCGCCGCGCCGTCGCGAGCGCGCGCGAGGTCGAGTGCCGCAAGCTCGGTCCCTCCGCGCCCGGCGGCGTCGGCGGCGACCGCGACACCTGCCACCGCCGCTTCTTCGGCGTCGACCTCGTCGCGCAGCACCTCGGCGCCTTCCTCGGCGACGACCCGCGCGTCGACCCGGAGGGAGCGCCCGCCACGCCGCGCGCCGTGGTCATCTGTCACAACCCCGTGCGCGCGAGCGACAGCGCCGCCTGCCGCGAGCCCGGCTACCGCGTGCGCCTCGGGGACATCCGCTACAACCACGTGAGCTACTGGCCGGGCAACTCCCGCGCGCCCTTCGGCGGCGTCGCGCACTGGGGCTTCGACCCGCTCACCGGAGAGGTGGTCTCCAACGGCGGCTTCAACATGGGCCGCTCGGTCGAGTACGCCGCGGGGCAGCAGCGCGACTACATCCGGATGATCCTGCACTACATCGACCCGTCGCTCGACGACCTCACGGTCGAGGCGTACACGGCCAACGCCGCGGCGCAGAGCCTCGTGTCGTACATCCGAAACCCCGCCACGAGCATCGGCACCGGCGGCAGCCGCGCGGACGTCGGGCTCATCGCCGACCGGGCGAACAGCGCCGACCTGGTCCACGCCGCCTCGTCGCTGCGTCGCACCGGCGCTCCGGTCGCCGACGGGCTGGACGGCGCCGGGCTCGAGCGCGTCCACCGCTGGCTGCTCGACCGGGAGGCCGACGTCACCGACGCGACCGCGGGGCAGTCGCAGACGGCCCTGGCGTACCAGCAGCAGGCGGCGCTGGTGCGAGGCACGCGGCTGGAGACCGACCTGCTCGACGGGCAGTGGCTGCGCGCCGCGGGCATCGACCCCAACCGCCCGGTGGAGTCGCTCGACCGCGACGCCCTCGACCGCGCCTCGCCCCTTCGCCGCATGGACCCGGAGTGGGCCACCGCGATGCGCGTGCGCCTGATGAACCGCCTGGAGGCCCGCGGCTTCTGCTTCCAGGACGCGGGCGCCCCGGCCCTCGTCGGCTCCGTCGACCTGCAGGGCGTGGCGCGCTGGTTCGCGCAGCGCTACCGCGCCCTGACCCCCGCGAGGCGCAACGCGCGCATCCTGCAAGACCTCCGCATCGAGGCCTTCAAGGGCATCGCGCTGCACGAGGTCGGGCACAGCATGGGGCTCTACCACCTGCCGGTGTCGAGCTACGACGCGCCCAACTACAACCCGCAGTACTGGCAGCTGCGCACCCGCAATGGCGCCGCCGCGCGCAGCTGCCGCGCCGACAACTGCAGCCAGGCGAGCTGCGACGTGATCCGCGCGACGGACCGCAACGCCGACAACTGCATGGGCCCGCGCTACCTCGACCCGGAGACCGACGAGGAGCTCGGCGTGCGCCCGCTCGACGCGGGCAACCACCACGCGGGCATCACCTACTTCGGCAACACGTCGACCATGGAGTACCAGTGGGAGCGCTTCGGCGAGACCGTGGGCCTCGGCTCCTACGACGTCTACGCCATGGGCATCCTCTACGGGCGCGTGGTCGAGACGATGGAGTCGGACCCGGCGCGCGGCGGCCAGAGCCCGGCGGCGCAGCGGCGCTTCTCGCTCAACCTCCGCTCGCAGCTCTCGGAGAAGTACTTCGCGAACTTCACCGACCAGGCCTTCGCCGCGCCCGGAGCGCCCCCGGTCGAAGCCGGCGCCGCGCCGCTCGCGCTCGCCCACTACACGGAGATGGCCCGCCAGCTCGGCGTGTTCGACCCGAGCTTCTGCCGCGACGCCACCGAGGCCGAGAAGGCCGCGTACCGATGGCGCCTCGTGGACGGCAAGATCTGCCGCTTCGCCCCGCGCGACCACGCCGCGCTCTCCGACATGGAGACCTCGCAGGTCTACGACTCCAACGACCCGGAGCCGGACAACGGCGGCGACCCCGCCGAGGCCGCGCCCTCGTGGCGGGTGCGCGCGGGCACGCCCGACTCGGGCCACGCGACCCCGCAGGAGCAGGGACCGCTCCGCTGGCGCTACCGCGTGTCCTGGGACCGCGGCGTGGGCTACCCCCACATCCAGTACTTCGACCAGGGCGCGGACATCTACGAGGTCTCGCGCTCCATCGAGCGCAAGTACGACCTCACCTACCCCGCGATGTACTTCCGCCGGGGGCAGCGCGAGTGGGCCGCCTGGAGCGTCTCGTCGGCGGTGGCGTCGCGGATGTTCCGCCTGGTGCGCGGCTACCACTGGAACGTCGCGCGCGACGCGGCCTTCTACCGCCGCGCGCTCAACGACGCGAGCTTCGCCATCTACGCCCGCAGCGACAACGCCCTCGGGCCCACGCTCGCGGCGCAGACCGAGCAGTTCGACTTCTTCGCGCGGGTGATGGTCATGCCCGAGCCCGGGGAGTTCACGGCCTCCAACGAGGCCTCCGACCCGGACGAGGACCGCAGCACCCCGGAGCTGCGGGCCGCGCGCCAGGAGATCTTCGACGTCGGCGGCAGCAGCGCCGCGCCGCGCTTCAGCGTCGGGATCATCGACGGGCGCTACATCGCCGACGACTACGACAACAGCCAGGGCGGCTCGCTCGACTACCAGTCGTACGCCAACCGAGTGGGCACCTACATGGAGAAGGCCTACGCCGCGATGATGCTCACGGACACGCGGCCGACCTTCTCGTCCATCAGCCGCAACCTCTACCTGGACGGCCGTGAGTTCCAGGTGAACTTCGCGACGGACATCCCCAACGCCCTCGACCGACTGCTCGGCGGCGTGATGTCCGAGGACTGGGCCGCCATCGCGATGCACGCGCCGCCCCCGGCGACGCCCGGCGGCGAGGTCACCCCGCAGATGGTGCAGCTCTACCGCGACGCGATCCCCGCGCGCCCGGCGGGCGCGTCGCTGCTCTATCCCAACATCGGGTACCGCCAGCAGCTCCCGACGGTGCTCTTCTCGATGCTGTTCTCCTCGCTCAACACCGACCTCACGCTCATCAACAAGATGAGGATCTTCACCGAGGGCGGCGCCGAGGCGGTGGACATCCGCGAGCCGGAGCGCATCCGCTTCGTCAACCCCGACACCGGGATCGTCTACGTCGCTCGTCGCTACGGGCCCGACCCCGGGCTCGCCGCCCTCACCGGCGGCCGCGTGGTCGACCGGGGCATCGCGTCGCGCATGCTGCAGCACGCCAACGCCCTGCTCGCGGACACCTTCGTCGTCGAGCGCGACACCGCCGGCACCCCCCTGCTCGGGACCGATGGCCTGCCGCGCCTCGTGCGCGACGCCGCGGGCGACCTCCGGCCGGCGAGCTCCTCGCCGCAGCGGCAGGGCCGTCGCCTGCAGACCTTCCGCGACTACGTCGGCCTGATCGACGCCACCCGCAACGCGTCGCGCCTGCTCGGCTACGGCATGCTGCGCTGACTTCGCTCTGCCACATCGATCGAAGGAGCGGGCGCGACTCCTCCCCTGGGCGTTCGGGGCCCCGGGCACCAAGCGCTATGGCGAGGTGACGACACGGTGACGAGCGAGACCAAGTCCCCGGCTCCCGACGACCACACTCCGCCCGCTCGGGTCGACCCCGCGGCGACCGGCGGGAGCACCACCGCCGCCGAGCAGACCTGGCCCTCGGTGCTCTGGCTGGTGCGCCACGGCGAGAGCGCGGGCAACGTGGCGCGCGACGCCGCCGAGGCGGCCGGCCTCGCGATGATCGACGTGCGGGGGCGAGACATGGACGTCGACCTCTCGGAGCGCGGCGTGGGGCAGGCGCGGGCGCTGGGGCGGTGGTTCGCGCGGCGCCCGACCGATGAGCGGCCGACGGTGGTGCTGGCCTCGCCCTTCGTCCGCGCCGAGCGCACCGCGGCGCTCATCGTGGAGGAGGCGCGCCCAGAGCGGCTGGTGGCGCGGGTCGTCGACGAGCGGCTGCGCGAGAAGGAGTTCGGCACCCTCGACCGGCTCACCCGGGCGGGCATCGTCGCTCGCTACCCCGAGGAGGCGGCGCGGCGCGCGCAGATCGGGAAGTTCTACTACCGGCCGCCCGGGGGCGAGAGCTGGTGCGACGTGATCCTCCGGCTGCGGAGCGTGCTCGACCACATCCAGCTCCGTTACCGCCGAGAGCGGGTGCTGCTGGTCGCCCACGAGGTGACGGTGCTGTGCTTCCGCTACCTGCTGGAGGAGCTCTCGGAGCGAGAGCTGCTCGAGATCGACCGCGCCCGCGACGTCGCGAACTGCTCGCTCACCCGCTACGAGTTCGCGCGCAACCCCGACGGCCGCGAGGGCATGGTGCTGCGCGAGTACAACGTCGTCGAACCCATCGAGGAGAGCGGCGAGGCCGTCACCACGGGGCCCGACCTCGGCGCGGGGACGCGGTGACGCGCGCGGCGGAGGCGGTACACGTCACGCCGGGGTTGCTGCGCCGCTGGCCCCTCCCCCCGCTCGACGGCGCCCTCGGCAAGGAGGAGCGCGGGCACGTGCTGGTGGTCGGCGGGTCCGAGGAGATCCCTGGCGCGGTGATGCTGGCCGCGATCGGGGCGCTGCGCGCGGGCGCCGGCAAGCTGCAGATCGCGACCAGCCGGGGCGTGGCGCCGGCGGTCGGGGTGGCCGTGCCCGAGGCCCGGGTGATCGGTCTGGCGCACGACCGCCGCGGCGAGCTGACGGCCACGAGCTGGCGGGCGCTGCGCGGCGAACTGGAGCGCTGCGACGCCGCGCTGGTGGGCGTCGGGATGGGCGCTCCGGCGGCGGCGGTCGGGCTGGTGCGGCACCACCTGCGATCGGCGGGCGCCGCGACGCTCGTCGTCGACGCCGAGGCGCTCTCGGCCTTCGGCGGCCGGCGGCGACCGCCAGGATCGCGCGAGGCGAAGGTGATCCTCACGCCGCACGCGGGGGAGATGGCGAAGCTCTGGGGCGTCGATCGCGAGGCCGTGCTGGCCGACCCGCTGGGCCTCGCGCGCGAGGCCGCGGCGGCCCTCGGGGCGGTGGTCGTCTTGAAGGGCGAGCGCACCGTCGTCGCGTCGCCCGACGGGGGGGCGTGGTTCAACACCGCGGGCAACCTCGGGCTGGGCACCTCCGGGTCGGGCGACACGCTCTCCGGGGTGATCGCGGGCCTCTGCGCGCGCGGCGCCGAGCCGGCCCAGGCGGCGGCGTGGGGGGTGTTCCTCCACGCGAGGGCGGGCGAGCGGCTGGCGCGGAGGATGGGGCCGCTGGGCTTCCTCGCTCGCGAGCTGCTGGCGGAGGTTCCGCCGCTGCTCGCGCGGCTCACCCGTCGCCCGAAGGGCTGAGCGCGTCGGTCGCCTTCAGGAGGGCTGGAGCACGACCTTGATGCAGCCGTCCTTCTTGTCGCGGAAGGTCTTGTAGGCCTCCGGCGCCTCGTCGAGCGAGAGCCGGTGCGTGATGACGAAGGACGGGTCGATCTCGCCCTGCTCGATCTTGCGAAGCAGCGGGTGCAGGTAGCGCTGCATGTGCGTCTGCCCCGACTTCAGCGTGAGGCCCTTGTTCATGAGGGCGCCGAAGGGGATCTTGTCGGGCACGCCGACGTAGGCCCCGGGCACGGAGAGGGTGCCGCCCTTGCGGCAGCACATGATGGCCTCGCGCAGCACGTGCGAGCGGTCGGTGGTGAGCATCACGGCGGCCTTGGCGGCGTCGAGCACGGCGTCGATGCTGCCCGCCGCGTGCGCCTCGCAGCCGACGGCGTCGATGCACCGGTCGGGGCCGCGCCCGCCGGTCATCTCCTGGAGGCGGTCGTAGACGTCCTCCTTGCTGAAGTCGATGGTCTCCGCGTTGCCCTGCTCGCGCGCCATCGCGAGGCGCTCGGGCACCCGGTCGATCGCGATCACCCGGCCCGCGCGGAACATCCACGCGCTCTTGATCGCGAACTGCGCCACCGGCCCGCAGCCCCACACGGCGACCGTGTCGCCCGGCTCGATGCCGCAGTTCTCCGCGGCCATGTACCCGGTGGGGAAGATGTCCGACAGGAAGAGCACCTTCTCGTCGGGGAGGCCCGACTCGATCTTGATGGGACCGACGTCGCCGTGCGGCACCCGGAGGTACTCCGCCTGGCCGCCCGGGTACCCGCCCAGCATGTGCGAGAACCCGAAGAGCCCCGCCGGCGAGTGGCCCATCGCCTTGCGGGCGAGCTCGGCGTTGGGGTTGGTGTTGTCACAGCACGAGAAGAGCGTCTTCTTGCAGAAGAAGCAGTTGCCACAGGAGATGGTGAAGGGCACCACCACGCGGTCGCCCTTGCGCAGCCGGGTGATGGCGCTGCCCACCTCGACCACCTCGCCCATGGGCTCGTGGCCGAGCACGTCGCCCTTCTCCATCGTCGGCATGAAGCCGTCGAAGAGGTGCAGGTCCGAGCCGCAGATGCCGCTCGACGTGACCTTGATGATGATGTCCGTCGGCTCCTGGATCTTCGGGTCCGGGACCGTGTCGATGCGCACGTCGCCCGTGCCGTGCCAGCAGAGTGCCTTCATGGGTCCTTCCTTCCTGCGGTGGCGCGCCGAAACCCACCCGGCGGCGGAGACGCGGCGAGTCCGCTGCGACGCAACGCGCGTACCGCCCTCAGAGGCTGCGCCAGCGCCCATGCTGGTCGCGAAGTGCCCCAGCGGCGTCCCCGCGCCGCGCGCGCCGTGTGGCTTCCTGGCACAGGCGCCGACCCCCGGCGCGTCAGCGCGACGAGAAGGCCGACGCGAGGTAGATCGCCGGCAGCGCGAGCGCGTAGAAGTCCACGCTCACCCCGCCGAGCACATCGACGGTGCCGTCGCCCGGGAAGTACCGCGCCTCGGCCCAGAGCCCGACCGCGATCTCGTAGTGGCTCGACGCCTCCGGAGGGACCCGCAGCCCCCACCACAGCCGCCCCAGCGCCGCGGGCGTCGCGCCGCCTCGGTCGTGCAGCGCCCCTCCGGCGGAGAGCACGACGAAGGTCCCGCCGTTGCCGGGGTTGCCGCTGGCGGGCAGGGAGAGCGAGAGGCCCGCGGCGCCGGACACCTCGGCGTGCCCGGTGATGCGGAGGTCGGCGAAGCCACCGAGGCGCGCGTGGGCGTGCTCGCCGAAGAGGCCTTCGAGGCGAAGGTCCCAGGCGACGTCGGCCTCGGCGGAGCCCTTCACCCGCGCGACGCCCGCGAACGCGATCGACGGCGTCCACCAGTCGACGTGCGTCTGCGCGAGCGCGCTCGCGGGCGCCATGAGCGCGGCGGCGAGCACGATCCCTCCGAGCCGATCGCGGCGCAGCGGCATGGCGGCGATCGTACGCGCAGTCCCCGCCGGTCGCGTCGTCCGAGCTCCGCACCATGAGCCCCGCGCCACGCCGCTCCGACGCTGCGCCACGCCACTCCGACGCTGCGCCACGCCACTCCGACGCTGCGCCACGCCACTCCGACGCCCCGCCACGCCACTCCGACGCCCCGCCACGCCGCTCCGACGCCCCGCCACGCCGCTCCGACGCCCCGCCACGCCGCTCCGACGCCTCGCCACGCCGCTCCGACGCCTCGCCACGCCGCTCCGACGCCGCACCAATGCCTTCCGACGGTTCGACACGGCCTCGCCGTAGCCCGATCCCCGGCGCCGTCGCTCCACCACGCGCCCGTCGATCGCCGCCACCGTGGTCCGCCCGGACGTTGACGCGCCGTTGGACGCCACTCACCATCGCCCGCGAGAGGGCAATGGGTCGATGGAACTCGCTTCGTTCAGAGGGCTGCGCCTCGCGGCGCTCGTCGCGCTCGCGCTGACGCAAGGGTGTTCCGAGCGCGTGCAGGCGGGTGCACCGTGCCTGTTCAACGACGACTGCGCCGACCCTCTGATCTGCGCGGGCAACTTCTGCCGCGCGCAGTGCCGCTCCAACCGCGACTGCCCCACAGGATGGGTCTGCAACAACGCCGGCGTTCCGGCCAAGCAGGTGTGCCTCCCGCCGTCGGCCATCGTGCTCTGCGCCGCGGACGAGCACTGTCCACCGCAGGCGTCCTGCACGGCCGCGAAGCAGTGCCGGTGGCGATGCTCTCGCGACCCCGACTGCGCCGCGCGCCGGTCGAGCCTCACCTGCGAGAGCACCAACCTCTGTAGCGAGCCGCTGCTCGTGGTCGAGCTCCAGATCCCCACCGTCGATGCGGGCGTCGCCGACGCGACCACCCCCGACGCGAACACCCCCGACGCGAACACCCCCGACGTGACCGCCGTCGACGCGACCGCCGTCGACGCGACCACCCCCGACGTGACCGCCGTCGACGCGGGCCCTCGCTGCACGCGCGACTTCCAGTGCGACGACGAGGTCTACTGCAACGGCGCCGAGCGCTGCGACCCGGCGGACCCTTCGGCCGACGCGCGCGGCTGCGCTCCGCCGACGGGGCCGCGGTGCATGATGGGCCAGCGCTGCGACGAGCGCCTGACGCGCTGCCAGACGATGTGCGAGGTCACGCCCGACGCGGACGGCGACGGCTTCAACGCCGCCGCGTGCGGGGGCCCCGACTGCGACGACGCGAGGGCGAGCGTGCACCCCGGCGCGCCCGAGCTCTGCAACGGGATCGACGACGACTGCGACCGCATGGTCGACGAGGAGGGCGCGGCGCTGTGCTCGATCGCCTTCGCCACCGCCGCGTGCATGGGCGGGGCGTGCTCCGTGGGGACCTGCTCGCCGGGCTACGGCGACTGCGACGGCGTCGGCGCCAACGGCTGCGAGACCGCCCTCGCGGCGAGCCCGCTCAACTGCGGCGCCTGCGGGCGACTGTGCCCCGTCACCGCCAGCGCGATGACCATGGCCTGCCGCGCGGGGACCTGCGCCGTGGGGACGTGCCGCCCTGGCTTCGCCGACTGCGACGGCGCGGGCGCCAACGGCTGCGAGCTCGACGTGCGCGCCAACGTCGCCAGCTGCGGGCGCTGCGGCAACGCCTGCTCGCCGCGCCCCAACGCCACGGCCGCGTGCGTCGACGGCGCGTGCGGCCTCGCGTGCGCCGCGGGCCGCGCCGACTGCGACGGCGACCTCGTGAACGGCTGCGAGGTGGACCTCGCCGGCGACCGAGCGAACTGCGGCGCATGCGGCGCCCGCTGCGGCGTGGCGAGCGACGGCTGCGTCGCCGGGAGCTGCCTCGCTCAGCCCTTTGCCAGCAGCGGCGCCGAGGGAGCCTACGCTCCCGCCGTTCCGGGCGACGGGGGCGCCGGGGTGGTGGTGCTGCGCGCGGGCGTGCACCAGTTCACCTCGGTGACCATCCCCGCGGGCGTCACCGTGGTCACCGACGGCGACGGGGTGCTGGAGCTTCGCTCCACGGGCGACGTGATCATCGACGGCACCATCGACCTGTCCGGCGGCAACGGCGGCAACGCCGTCAGCAACGCCAGCTCGAGCTGCGGAGGCACCGGCGGCGGCGGCACGACCGGCGCCGCGAGCGGCCCCGGCGCGGCGGGCGTCCCCGGGACCTGCGCGCCCGGGGGACGGGGAGGCGGGGGCA
>CBIHPK010000193.1:0-14425 GCA_966211675.1 uncultured Myxococcaceae bacterium | reverse complement strand
CGTCAACTGCGAGCGCAGAAGGGCGAGCGAGAGATGTGACCAATGCTCAGGGCTCCGCCTTGGGGGAGGGGTGCGCGGCAGCGCGGGTGGGGGCACGTCACATCCCCTGCGGCTCGCCCTAGCGCCCCGGCGTCCTCCAGGCGGACCAGAGCTCGACCAGCGGAGACCCGTCGGGCTGCACGAACACCCGCTCGCGCCGCAGCGATCGGAAGCGATCGGAGCGCATCAGGGCGCGCAGTTCTCGATGGTGAGCGAGCTCCTCCGGCGGGCCGAAGCCCGGCGCGAGGAGGCCGTCGCTCCAGGTGACGAAGACGTGCACGTCATCGGGGCGATCGGGCAGCGGGGACTTGGAGAGGTCGTGGCACCACGAGCCGTCGGGCTGGTTGGCGAACTGCAACGGGTGCATCGCGTAGTCGGAGAGCACCACCAGGGCGCGCTGCCCGCCGCGGATCCGGTCGATCTCCTGGCGCATCAGCAGGGGCAGGGCGACCCGCTCCCGAGCGACCTTCCACCCTCGGTAGCCGCCGCCTCCGGCGAGGGTGAAGAAGCCTGCGTCGGGAGATCCGCCGGAGAGGAAGAAGCGCGCCGCTCGGAGCGTGGGACCCGAGAGGAGGTAGAGCGCGACGAGGGCGGGGACCAGGCGCCAACGGGCAGCGCGGTGCTCGGCGAGCGCTCCCAGCGCGAGGATCGCGGGCGCCAGCGTGGCGAAGAGGTAGCGCTCGGCGTCGATGGCAGGGAGGTTCCAGGGGCGGGCGGTGGCGAGAAGGAGGGGCAGGCCGAGGAGCGCGACGCCCAGGTGGAGGCGGGCGAAGCGGCGGAGGTCGTCGGCGGGGGAAGGGCCCGGTGAGGAGCGGAGCGAGAAGAGGAGCAGCGCGGCGGCGGAGAGGCCGACGGCCCACTCCAACGGGCGAGAGAGGGCCTCGCCGGTGAAGTGACGGAGGGTGGCCTCGCCGGTCCAGCCGCCGAGGACGGTGAGGGCGTAGACGTGGAGCCTCGCTCCCAGGTGGATGAACCACCGCGAGGGCTCGACGTGTCGCTGGCTCGCCACGGTCGCCGCGCCGTAGAGGACCGGCACGAGATGCAGCGAGGCGAGGGCGATGGAGGCCCTGAGCGAGGGCCGACGGAGCATCGATCGCTGCGGCGGGGCGAGCACCCAGAGCAGCGACGCGGCGATGGGGAGCAGCGCGAGGGGAGTGAAGTGGACGCCGAGCGCGAGGCACTGACCGGCGAGCACGACGACGAGGCCCGGGGCGCCGCGCGCGGAGAGCACGACGAGCAGCGGGCCCAGCACGCCGAGGCCGAGCGCGAGCGCGTAGGGGACGGTGACGGTGCGGCTCCAGAGCACCGACCAGGGGTGCACCGCGAGCAGCGCCGCGATGGTGAGGCCCGCGCGGGCGAGGCCGAGGCGGCGGGCGGTGAGCGCGGAGGCGACGAGGCAGAGGGTGAGGCCTGCGACCAGCACCGCGCGGGCGCTGGCGAAGGAGACGCCCCCGAGGCGATAGGAGAGGCCGATGAGGTGGGCGAAGAGGGTGCTGACGAAGCGGGCGTCGGGGGTCATGCGGGGGGCGCGGCCCGCGAGCGCGTCGAGGCCGAAGAGGGTCCAGTTGCCCTCGTCGCCGCTGGGGTTGGGCAGAGCGCCGAGCCACGGGAGGCGCAGCGCGAGGGAGAGCGCCACGATCGCCGCGAGGGCGGCCGACCAATGGGAGGGACGGGGCATCGGGGAAGGGGATCGCAGCGGAGGTCTCGGGGGGAGAGTAACGCGCGCGGCTCCCGATCGACGACCGGACTCCGCGGTGCGCTACAACCGGCGCGTGAAGCGATCCGTTGCTCGTGGCCTCCTGGGTGTCGCCCTCGCCTCGTCGGTCTCGCTGCGGGCGGGCGATCTCCCGGCCTGCGGCGGCGTGCTGGAGGGCCCCGTGTACATCAACGCGCGCAACCCCGACCTGCCCCTGTCGCGCTACGCGTCGGGGCGCGTCGGCGTGGTCGGCCCATGGGAGACCAGCTTCCGCGTGGTGGCGTACCGGCTGCTCGCCCAGGGGCCCCTCTCCGAGGCGGAGACGGCGGCCTTCGTGGGCTTCGAGTGCTCGGTGCATCGAGGGACCGACCCCCGGGCGATCGACCCGGCGGTGGCGGTCGAGAGCGCGGGCGAGGGGAGCGACGACGCCCGCCTCGGGGAGTACGTCCCCGACGCCGAGCCGTGGCGGGTCGCGAGGGCGGAAGCCCTCGGGTCGCGAGGGCCGGACATCCCCAACGGGTGGTCGACGGACGGGGCCTGGACGCCCAACTGTCTCGCGGACTCGTTCCGCTCGGCGGCGGCTGCGCTGAGGGAGCGGGTGGCCCACTACGGCCCTCGCAGCGACGCGACCCGCGCCTGGGTCGAGGCGCAGGATGCGGTGTTCTCCAACTGCGGCCCGACGCCGGGGAGGACGCCCATCCGGCTGCAGGCCGCGGCCCCGGAGGAGCAGCGCCGCGACCGCGCGTACCAGATCGCCGCGGCGGACTTCTACGCAGGCCGCTACGACGAGGCCGAGCGGGGCTTCACCGCCATCGCCGCCGACCCCGGGTCGCCCTGGTCGACGCTGGCGCGCTACCTCGTGCTGCGCACCGTCACCCGCGCGGCGCAGCGAGGGCGAGCGACGCCGGACCCCGCCCGCCTGGAGCGAGCCGCGAGGGCGGCCCGGGCGCTGCTCGCCGATCCGAGCGGCGCCGCGGTTCACGACATGACCCGTCGCTACGGCGGCTGGATCGACGCGCTGCTCGACCCGGCCGCGCGCCTTCACTCGCTCGGCGCCGACCTGCTCCAGCCGGGCCGCGCCGATCGGCTCGCCGACGAGCTCCACGATTACACGCTGCTGTATGAATCGAGCGCCTCGCTCCCGGCCCGGCGAACACCGCAGGAGGCTGAACCCCTCACGGAGTGGATGGCGGCGCTGGGAGAATCCCCCGGCGTGGCCTCGCCCCGGGACGCGGCGCTCGCCCGCTTCGCGAGAGGCCGCCCATCGCAGTGGCTGATCGCGGCGCTCCAGTCCCCGGGAGATCCGAGGGACCGTCGGCTCGACCCGGTGATCGCCGCGGCGCGATTGGTGCCGCGGAGCGACGCGGCCTTCGCGTCGGCGCAGTACGGGCAGCTGCGGCTCCGCGTCGAGCGGGGCGAGCGCATCCACGGCGAGGTCGTCCGCACCTCGCACGAGCTCTCCGACGCGGACGGACCCACCGCCCGCAACCTCTTCCGCGAGCTGGCGCTGCGGGCGGCGACGGACGTCGATCAGTTCACCTCGGTGGCCTACGGTCGCCCCGCGGGCTGGTCCGCCGAGGGGGCGCTGGTGGTCCCGCCGACCCCCGCTCGCGACGGAACCATCGCCGAGGATTTCTCCCCCCTCGCCGCCGCGGTGCTGTCGCAGCGGGTTCCGGTGGAGGTGCTGCTGCGCGTGGCGCGCAACCCCACGTTGCCGCTGGCGCTGCGGGAGCGGGTGACCGGCGTGGCCCTCCACCGCGCGGCGCTGCTCGGCGACGAGACGGCCTTCGCGGCCGCGTCGGCGCTGCTCCCGAGGATGTCCGAGGAGGCGGCCCGGCCGCTGCGGGCGCTCGCGCAAGCAGGCACGGCGGACGCGAGGCGCTTCGAGCTGCTGCGCTCGCTGCTGACGGGCGGCGGCGCCTGGAGGGTGAGCACCTCGATGATCGACGGAGAGCCTGGCGACGCCGATCCGTGGGGCCCGCGGTGTGGCGAGGCATTGCGAGCGGTCGAGCCTGCGTGGTTCCTGTCGGCGGCCGAGCGGGCGGCGCTGGGGCGGGAGCGGGCGCGCCAGGTGGCGATGGGCGATGCCGTGACGTGGCTGGCCTCGGAGGCCGCGAGGCTCGCGCCGCGGATGATCGCCGAGCCGAGGATGCCCGCGCTCCTGTCGGTGGCGATCGCCAACACGCGCAACAACGGGTGCGCCCCTTCGGCGCCGGTGCATCGGGCGTCGAGGGCGGCCTTCCAGGCGCTGCATCGGCTCTTCCCGCGGTCGCGCGAGGCCCGAGCGTCGCGGTACTGGTACTGACCCGGTGAGGTCCCTCGTCGCCCTGGCCGCGCTCTCGCTGGTGCCGTCCGTGGCGCTCGCCGACCCGCCGCCCTCGCTGATGCTCTGGGCGTGGGAGCGCTCCGAGGACCTGCGTTTCCTGCCCGAGGGCGTGGGCGTGGCCTACCTCCGCGCGACGGTGGACGTCGGTCCCGCAGGAGTGCGCATCGCGCCACGCAGGCAGCCGCTCCGGCTGCGCGAGGGGACCTTCGCGATGGCGGTGGTGCGCGTCGAGACGAGGCCTCGCGACGTGGCCCTGACGGCGCTCGCGAGGGAGCGCATCGTGGGCGCGCTGGTGGAGGCGTCGCGGTCCCCGGGGGTGCGCGCGGTGCAGATCGACTTCGATGCGCGCGCCTCGCAGCGGGGCTTCTACCGGGCGCTGCTCGCGGACGCTCGCCGAGCGCTGGGGGCGGGGGCGTGGCTCTCGATGACGGCGCTCGCGTCGTGGTGCGAGGGCGACCGCTGGCTCGACGCGCCGCCGCTGCCGGTGGACGAGGTCGTCCCGATGGTCTTCTCCATGGGGGCCGAGAGCGACGCCGTGCGGGGCGCGCTGCGGGCGAGGGGGAGCTTTCGTTCACGCGCGTGTCGAGAGAGCGTCGGGTGGGCCGAGGGTGAGCCCACCGTGCCGCTGCGAGGGGTCACACGGCGCTACGTCTTCAACGCGCAGCCATGGACCGCTGAGGCCGCGCGAGCGTGGGCGATTGTTCGATTGACGCCGACGCCGTTGGTCCCGCAGGGAGTGCTTCACCCACCATGAGAACCCGCGCCTCGCTTGGACCCATCATGGCGCTGCTCGGGTGCCATCCATCGACTCCGGCCCATGTCGCCCCGGCGCCCGCCGTCGCACCCGTCGTCGCTCCCTCGGCCACCGTCGCCATCGTCCCGCCTGCGCCCGAGAGAGCGGCGTGCGAGGCCTCCTGGGCCGCGACGCTACGGGCGATGGCGAGCCTGCCTGCGCGCGTTCGGGAGCCCGACGAGGTCGGCGCGGACCAGGGGGAGTTCGACCTTAGCGCCGACGCCGAGAGCCCGCTCCGCACCTGCCTCCCTTCGCCGGCCGGAACCTGGAGCCTCGCGCTCGAATCGCTCCGCCGACCTGATCCCAGGGAGCACCGGGTCGAGGGGCGCTGGGCCCTGGTGTTCACCCGCCCGGATGGTCAACGGCTCACCGCCTACCCCGACTTCGAGGGTCGCGCGGCGGGCACGGCCAGCTTCGTGGAATCCCTGGGCGAACACTCGCGCGGCCCGTCCTCGCTGGTCGCCTTCGACTACGACGGCGACCACGTCCCCGAGGCGATCACCGTCACCGCGGACCACGAGCACGAAGGCCCCAGCGACTCGCGCGCCCAGGTCTGGACCGTGCGCGACGGGGCCGTCGTTCCCTACGCTCCGGCCGCGGCGATCGACGCCAATGACGTCCGCGACGTCGATGGAGACGGCCGCCCCGACCTGCTGACCTCGCTGGGCTACGAGGCCCCGGCCACGTCTCGCGGCAGCCAGTTCGACTACATCCTCAGCGGTCCTTCGTTCATGGAGCACTCGACCGCGCAGGGAGGCTTCGCCATCGACGACGCGGCCGCGCTCGCCGAGGCCGATCGGCTCTGCTCTCCCGCTCCCTCCTCGGTGATCGTCCCCTCGGAGGGCGATTTCGGCATCGACGACGAGCAGACCACCCGCGCCGTGATCTGCGCTCGGATGCGCGGAGCGGCGGCGGCGCCCATCGAAGCGGCGATCCGGAGGGCCTGCGCCCGCTCTCAGCGGGACGCCGCGGGTCAGCGCCACGAGGCCTGCAACGCCCCGGAGCACCTCCTCGCGATGGCTCGTCGGACGCCTCCGCTGCGCCTCCCGCCGCACGCCGCGACCCGGTAATCGAGGGCGTCACCGAAGGCGTCGGAAGATCCAGGTCTCGGCGCCGGTCGAGCGGTGCATCCGAAGGCAGCGGAGCGGCGCGGGGAGCTCGCACTTCGAGCGCAGGGCCCAGGCGTAGCCGAGCGATCCGTCGACGAGGCCGGTCATGAGCGCGCGGCCGTCGGGGTCGCGGTTGAGCCGGGCGTAGTGCGGGTCGAGGGGTCGCTCGGTGGGGAGGTAGTAGGTCGCGAAGTCCTCGCCGACGAGGGCGTAGTCGGGCGCCCGCTGCGTCACCTCGAGGAAGGGGGCTCGCGCCTCGGTGACGCCGGGGAGGGGGCTGCGCTCGCTGTCGGGCTCCGGGCCCACGCGGGTGATGCGGAGCTGCGAGGGGAGGTTGGGCAGGTACTGGTTGCCGCCGTAGACCTCGAGCGAGGTGCCGCGAGGGAGCGCCGCGAGGAAGCGCTGCGCGGCGTTGCGAGAGTCGACCATCAGCGTGCCGTCGACGGAGGCCACGTCGAGGAGCTGGGGGATCAGCGCGAGCCCGAGCAGCGCCGCGGCGAGGGGACGAGCGCGGGGGGAGAGACGCTCGGAGAGCGCGTCGAAGGCGACGCCTGCATAGGACAGCAGCAGCACCATCAGCGGCAGCAGGTGCCGCTCCATGGTCCATCGCGAGGGGAGGATGAAGAACAGGAGGTAGGAGAGCGCCGCGACCGCGGGCAGGGCGGCGCGCACACGAGGCACCCCGCGGCGGCCCGCGAGGGCGAGGGCGAGGCCGAGGAGGGCCAGCAGCGCCACTGCCCGCGACGCGAAGAGCGGAATGGCCTCGACGACCTCTCGCAGGATCGCGTCGACGCCCATCAGGTCGCGGCCGACGACCACCCAGTCGGCGTTGGCGGGGCCGGTGATCCAGGCGATGCGGCGGGCGTATCCGCTGGGGTTGGTGACGGCGCCCGCGACCAGAAGGTAGAGCCCGAGCGAGGCGGCGAGGGCACGCCAGAGGGCGGGTCGCAGCGCCACGGAGGCCACGGTGCGCTCGCCGCGAGAGAGCATCGGGCCGACGAGCAGCGCCCACGGGGCGGCGAGGAAGAGCAGCGGGACGGACTGGTCCTTGGTGAGGGCGGCGGCGGCGGCGCAGAGGAGGGCGCTGCGCTCGCGGGCCTCACCGGCGAGCACCCGGTCGAGCTCGACGAGCGCGAGGGTGACCCAGAAGAGGCAGGGGATGTCGCTGTTGCCGCTGTGCGAGAAGTACACGAGCACGGGGTTGAGCGCCGTCACCGCCGCGGCGGCGTCGCCCGCTCGCTCGCCCCAGACGCGGGCCACCAGCCGTCGCACGTTGAAGAGCACCCCCACCGCCATCAGCAGCGTGACCGCGCGGGCCACGACCTCGATGGGGGTCATGTACCGGGGCTGGATGAGCTCGTGCAGCAGCGCCTCCTGGCCGAGCGAAGGAGCGCGCAGAGCGGCCAGAGCGATCCACGGCAGCGAGAGCACCGTGAGCAGCAGCGTCTGCAGCGGCGGGTAACGGAAGAAGTGCCCCGGCCGCCAGGTCTCGACGACGGCGCCGAGGCCGCAGGGGCGCGGGGAGAGCGCGTCGTTGTGCCAGGCGTCGGTGCAGGGGAGGTCCCAGCCGCTGCCCGCGAGGCAGGCGAGCACGAAGAGCGCGACGATCCAGGTGAAGGGGGCTCGCGGGTCGGGCGCGCGGAGTCGTCGGAGGAGGGCCTGCATGGGAGCTCGTCGGCGGGGGGTGGAGAGCGCGGGTGCGAACGCGTGACCGCCGGGGCGCGGGTCGGTATAACCCGCGCCCATCCGATGAGCGACACGACCAGCACCCTCGAATCGGTGCGCCGTGCCAAGGCCGAGGCCTGGCGGGCGCGCGGACACCTCCCCTTCGGCAACGACCCGGGGCCGCTGAATACCCTCGCCAGTATTCGCGCGGCGCACGAGCACCAGAAGGAGGCCTTCAACGCCGACCCCGAGCACGCCGGGTACCGCGTCGCGGGCCGCGTGGTGGCGCTTCGCGACACGGGCAAGCTGGTGTTCATCAAGCTGCGCGACGGCACCGGGGAGATCCAGCTCTTCTGCTCGGCGCGCGACCTCGGCGAGGACTTCTCGCTGCTCAAGGAGATCGACCTCGGGGACATCGTGCTGGTCGAGGGGCCGCCGATGCGCACCCGGCTGCTCGAGCTCTCGGTGCTCGCGAAGACCCTGCGGCCGCTGTCCAAGAGCTACACGCCCATCCCGAGCGAGTGGTTCGGCATCAGCGAGGTCGAGACCCGCTACCGCCAGCGCTACACCGACCTCATCGCCAACTACCCCGAGGTCAACGAGGTGTTCCGCGCCCGGTCGATCATCGTGCGGGCGCTGCGCGAGTGGCTCGACGAGCGCGACTTCATGGAGGTCGAGACCCCGACGCTCAACTCCGTGCGCGGCGGGGCGACGGCCAAGCCCTTCACCACGCACCACAACGCGCTCGACCTGGACCTCTACCTCCGCGTGGCGCCCGAGCTCTACTTGAAGCGCCTCATCGTGGGCGGGCTCGACCGGGTCTACGAGATCGGCCGCGTGTGGCGCAACGAGGGCCTCTCCACGCGGCACAACCCGGAGTTCACGATCCTGGAGTTCTACCAGGCCTACGCGACCTACCGGGAGCTGATGGACGAAACCGAGGAGCTCGTCACCCACGTCGACGCGCGCCTCTCGGCGAAGCACCCGCGCTTCTCACACGGGCGCCCGTACTCGCTGGCGCGCCCGTGGCGTCGCGTGCGGATGCTCGACGCGGTCACCTCGGCGCTCTCCAAGCGGCACCCCGACCTGGTCGACGCGTGGGCCGGCGGCGCCGAGCTCGCGAGCTGGGGCCGCGTGCGGGCGGCGGTGCTGGCCACCCCGACGCTCCAGCGCGAGCACCGCGAGTACCTCAACAAGTGCACCTCCGCGGGCGAGCTGCTCTTCGCGCTCTTCGAGCTCTACGCCGAGTCGTCCCTGGTCGAGGACTACCGCACCGACGACGGCTCGCAGAGCGTCCCGGTCTTCATCGTCGACTACCCCTTCGACGTCTCGCCGCTGGCCCGCAAGAAGGACCTCGACAAGCAGGCCGAGCAGTACGGCGCGGACTTCCCGGTGACCTTCACCGACCGCTTCGAGCTCTTCGTCGACGGCCGCGAGCTGGCCAACGCGTTCAGCGAGCTCAACGACCCCGACGACCAGGCCGATCGCTTCCGGGCGCAGCTCGGCAACCGCGAGCGGGGCGACGAGGAGGCGATGGACTTCGACGAGGACTACATCCGCGCGCTCTCGCACGGCATGCCCCCGACGGCGGGCTTCGGCCTCGGCGTCGACCGCCTGGTGATGCTGCTCACCGGGCAGAAGAGCATCCGCGACGTGGTGCTCTTCCCGCTCCTGCGCCCCGAGTCGGATGGCCGTTGACCTGATCATCCTCTGGATCGCCTCTCGCGCGGTGGCCTCGCAGGCCCGCCGCCGGTGGCTCTACGCGGGGTGGATGGTCGGAGCGATCGCGCTGTCGTTCCTCTGCCTGAAGCTGGCCGCGAGGATGGAGCCGCGCGGCTTCGACCCGACGCCCTCGCTCGCCCTCGTGGCGCTGCGCGTGGGCGTGCTGGTGTCGGCGCTGGAGGCGTACTTCCTCTCCACGCTGCTCTGGATGCCGAGGCTCTTCGACCGGTTGGAGAAGGTCGCCGCGGAGCTCACCATCGCCGTGCGCCAGCTCCGCGCCCGCAAGAGCGGCTTCCTCACGGTGATCTCCTTCCTGGCCTTCCTGGGCGTCGGGCTCGGCTCCTTCGCCCTCTGCATGACCATCTCGATCATGGGCGGCTTCGGCAACGACCTGAAGCACAAGATTCTCGGGAACAATCCCCACGTGGTGGTCGACCGGGAGCGCGGCGGGTTCACCGACTGGCAACCCTTGCTGCGCACCATCCGCTCGCTGCCCGAGGTGAGCGCCGCGACGCCGCTGGTGCAGGGCGAGGTGATGATCACGTCGCAGACCAACCTGTCCGGGGTGATCCTGCGGGGCATCGACCCGGCGCAGGGCGGAGCGGCCATCGGGCTGCGGCGCGAGCTCATCCGCGGCAGCATCGAGTACCTGGAGGACCCGTCGCGGCTCAACCACCTGCGACCGAGCGACCGGCGCCCGGTGGTGGGTCGCGGCGAGCTGGAGCTGCCCACGACGCGCCTCGACGGGCTCACCGGCTTCAGCGACCCGTCCGCCTTGCGCCCTCCGCCGGGCGCCCCGACGGACCCGCTGCCGGGCATCGTGGTGGGCCGCGAGCTTGCCACCAACCTGCACCTCGCGGTGGGCGACGAGGTGCGCGTGGTGTCGCCCTTCGGCTCCATCGGGCCGCTGGGCCCCATGCCCAAGACCAAGCTCTTCCGCGTCGCGGGGATCTTCTATTCGGGCATGTACGAATACGACACCAAGTATGCGTACGTGCTCATCCCCGTGGCGCAGCGCTTCTTCAACTACCGCGACGGGGCCATCACGGCGATCGAGGTGCGCATCCGGGACGTCGACCTGAGCGACCGGGTGGTGAGCGACGTGGAGGGCCCGGCGCACGCCCGCAGCCTGCGGGTGCGCGACTGGAAGCAGCTCAACCAGAACCTCTTCCGCGCCCTCAAGCTGGAGAAGCTGCTGATCTGGCTGCTGCTCACGGTGGCGATCATCGTGGCGAGCTTCAGCATCGTGGCGACGCTGCTCTTGCTGGTGACGGAGAAGGGCCGGGAGATCGCGGTGCTCAAGGCGATGGGGGCGAGCGATGGGTTCATCACCCGGGTGTTCCTGTCCGTGGGCGGGCTCATCGGGGTGGTGGGCGCGCTGCTCGGGACGAGCGCCGCGGTGCTCTCCGCCATGGTGATGAAGCACGTGGGCATTCCCCTCGACCCGGAGGTCTATTACATCGACCGGCTCCCGGTGCTCATCGCCCCGGCGGACTACGGCCTGGTGTTCGTGACGTCGGTGGGAATCTGCCTGTTGGCGGCGACCTTCCCGGCGGTGCTCGCGGGTCGGCTCCGACCCGTGGAGGGGCTTCGGTTCTCGTGACGACAGAGGCGAACATGGCTGGCGAGGGGCGATCGGTGATCGTCTCGCTCAAGGGCGTCCGAAAGAGCTACGAGCACGAGGGCAAGACCCTGGAGGTGCTGCGGGGCATCGACCTGACGATCCGCGCGGGCGAGATGGTCTGCCTCTGGGGGCCGTCGGGCGCGGGCAAGAGCACGCTGCTGCACCTCATCGGGACGCTCGACATGCCGAGCGCCGGGACGGTGGAGCTCGACGGAAACCTGGTGACCGCGCTGAGCTCCTCGCGGGTGGCCGCGCTGCGCAACCGGGCGATCGGCTTCGTGTTCCAGTTTCATCACCTGCTGCCGGAGTTCTCCGCGCTGGAGAACGTGATGATGCCCGGGATGATCCAGGGCTCGATGCCCAAGGGGGCGCTGCGCGAGCGCGCCGAGGCGCTGCTGGAGCAGGTGAGCCTCTCGCACCGGGCGTCGCACCGACCGAGCGAGCTGTCCGGCGGCGAGCAGCAGCGCGTGGCCCTGGCGCGGGCGCTCACGCTCAGGCCCAAGCTGCTCCTGGCGGACGAGCCCACGGGCAACCTCGACACGGAGAACAGCGCGGAGATCCATAAGCTCTTCCATAAGCTCAACGAGAGCCACGGGACGACCATGGTGCTGGTCACGCACAACCCCGAGCTCTCCCGGAGCCTGCCGCGAGTGATCAAGATGCGCGACGGCCACATCGAGTCGGACGAGACGCAGGCGATCGAGCGCTGAGGCTCCGCGGCGACGCTGCGGGGTCTTCAGGGCTGTCGGGTTGTCGTCAGGGGAGGGGAGCGGCGGGGCACCTCGGGGAGAGGCGCCCCTCGCTCGACGGGGGAGTCAGGGGATGCAGGCGACGGAGGCCTCTCGGGCGATGAGGCTCGGGGAGCCTCCGCTGACGCCGAGGGTCACGTAGCCCGAGGGGATGGAGGCGAAGGCGCCGTGCATCGGGCAGTCCCAGAAGGTGGCGAAGCCCGAGGTCACCGGGTGCGTCGCCGCCGCGGCGGTGAGCGTCGCCTCGCAGGGGTTGAACACCCGGGTGCTCAGGCCCGAGCCCAGCACGCTGGTGAAGGTCTCCGGGGCGCCGCGTGACACGTCGAAGACGCTGCCCGTGTACGTGGTGCAGCCCCAGGAGAAGAAGAGTCCGGTGCGGCCGCCGTCGACGGTGCGCCCCAGGCCCTTCAGCCAGTTGACCGCGTTGCGGTAGAGCACCGGGGTGTCGTTGTTGCGGTGCAGGTCCGGGTCGCCGGTGAGGAGCACCACGCGGCCGGTGACGGCGGGACCCCAGGTGCCGAGGGTGTCCTGCGCGGTGCCGAAGAGCGACGCCGTGGTGCCGCCGCAGGTGCCGCCGTCGACCCAGATCAGGTCGTACTGGCCGAACTGCGTGGTGGTCATCGAGCGCCACATCGCGTCGCTCGCCACCGTGACCACCGTCCCCGTCGGGAACATGCCCGTCCCCGAGGTGCCGCCCGGCCCGTAGACCAGGACGCGCGCCGCCGCGGTGTTGCAGCGCGGGGCGCAGCTGCCGGCCGTGCAGGCGCCGCCGCTCGGGCAGACCGTGCCGCAGGCCCCGCAGTTCGTGGAGGAGGTCTGCGTGTTGGTCTCGCAGCCGTTGGACGGGATGGCGTCGCAGTCGCCGAAGCCCGAGTTGCACGAGGCCACGCGGCAGGAGCCCGACGAGCACACGCCCACGCCGTTGCTGATGGAGCAGACGGTGCCGCAGCCGCCGCAGTTGGTGAGCGAGGTGCCGGTGTTGACCTCGCAGCCGTCGGCCGCGACGCCGTTGCAGTCGGCGAAGCCCGCGTTGCAGACGAAGCCGCAGCGAGAGCCCGCGCAGGACGACGACGCGTTGGCGCGCGCCGGGCACACCATCCCGCAGGCGCTGCAGTTGTTCGGATCGGTGGCCACGTTGGTGCAGCTCCCCGAGCAGTTGGTGAGGCCGGCGGCGCAGGTCACGACGCAGCGCCCCGCCGAGCAGACCTGGCCGCCCGGGCACATGGTGCCGCAGGCGCCGCAGTTGCCGAGGTCCGTCTGGAGGTCGCGGCAGGTGCCCGAGCAGTTGGTCAGGCCCGGCGGGCAGACCAGGGTGCAGGTGCCCGCCACGCAGCTCTGGCCGGCGGAGCAGACCCGCCCGCAGAGGCCGCAGTTGTTCACGTCCGAGGTGATGTCCCGGCAGGTCGTGCCGCAGGCGGTGAGGCCCGCCGCGCAGCTCGTCACGCAGGCCGAGCCGGCGCAGATCTGCCCGCTCGGGCAGACGGTTCCGCAGCCGCCGCAGTTGTTGCGGTCGGTCACGAGGTTGACGCAGGTCGAGCCGCAGGCCGTCTGGCCCACCGGGCAGGTGATCACGCACGCGCCCGAGGCGCACACCTGCCCCGACGGGCAGACGGTGCCGCAGGCGCCGCAGTTGATGCGGTCGTTCTGGAGGTCACGGCAGGTGCCCGAGCAGTTGGTGAGCCCGGCCCCGCAGGTGACCGAGCAGGCGCCCGCCACGCAGGCCTGGCCGGCCGCGCAGACCCGGCCGCAGAGGCCGCAGTTGGTGTTGTCGTTGGTGAGGTCGCGGCAGGTCGCGCCGCAGGCCGTGAGGCCCACCTGGCAGGTGACCACGCAGGCCCCGGCCCGGCAGATCTGCCCGCCCGGGCAGGTCGAGCCGCAGCCGCCGCAGTTGTTGTTGTCCGTCTGCAGGTCGCGGCAGGTGCCGCCGCAGTTGGTCGTGCCCACGACGCAGGTCACGCGGCACGCGCCGCCGGAGCAGAGCTGGCCCGCGGGGCACGCGATCCCGCACCCGCCGCAGTGGGCGTTGTCGGTCTGCGTGTCGCGGCAGGTGCCCGAGCAGTTGGTGAGGCCGGCGCCGCAGGACACCTGGCAGCGACCGGCGGAGCAGACCTCGCCGGCGTTGCAGGCGTTGAGGCACGCGCCGCAGTTGTTGTTGTCCGTCTGCGTGTCACGGCAGACGCCGCCGCAGTTGGTCTGCCCCGCGAGGCAGGTGACCGCGCAGCGACCGGCGGAGCAGATCTGCCCCGACGGGCACGCGGTGCCGCACGCGCCGCAGTTGATGCGGTCGATGGTGAGGTCCCGGCAGATGCCCGAGCAGTTGGTGAGGCCGGCGCCGCAGGACACCACGCAGGCGCCGCGCGAGCACACCTGACCGGAGGGGCAGGCGGTGCCGCAGGCGTTGCAGTTGTTCACGTCGCTCTGCAGGTCGCGGCAGATGCCGCCGCAGTTGGTGAGGCCGCCGCCGCAGGAGACCTGGCAGGTGCCGCTCGCGCAGAGCTGGCCCGCCGGGCAGGCGGTGCCGCACGCGCCGCAGTTGCCCACGTCGCTCGCGAGGTCTCGGCAGGTGCCCGAGCAGTTGGTGGTGCCCGCTCCGCAGGACACGCGGCACACGCCGCCGGAGCAGACCTGGCCCGCGGCGCAGGCCATCCCGCAGCCGCCGCAGTTGGCGTTGTCCGTCTGCAGGTCGCGGCAGACGCCGGAGC
>CBIHPK010000192.1:0-14474 GCA_966211675.1 uncultured Myxococcaceae bacterium | reverse complement strand
CGCGGGGGCGGGGGTGGGGGTCCCCCTGCGGGGGGGGGCCGGGGGGGTTTGCCGGGGGTTTGGGGGGGTTGGGGTGGGGGGGGGGGGGCGTCAGCCGCCGCGACGCTCGATGACGGGCGTGGCGGCGACCTCGAAGCGGCGCTCGGCGTCGTTCCAGCGCAGCACCTGGCGGGAGAACTTCACCGAGCCGTTGAGCACGTCGACGCTCGACGAGGCGACCTCCAGCCGAGGGGTCGCGCCGCTCTCCAGTACGCGGATCGACCCGGGGAGCTGCGGGTTCGCCGGAGGGGCCGTCATCGTGGGGGGCCGCGCGATGCGCCCGGACTCCGAGTAGAGCAGCGTGCGCCAGCCGTGGGCGTCGTGGTGGAAGAGCTGGTCCGCGGCGGTGAAGAAGCCGTCCGTGGCGATCCAGCAGCGCACCTGGATCGCCGGCGGGCCCGCGAAGAGCGGCACCGCCCGCACCGTCGAGCCCGCGCCGCACGCCCCCTGGATCACCGTCGCCGACCGCACCGCGCCGTCGGCGCCGAGCTCCACCAGCACCGCGCTGCCGTTGCCCACCGGGCCGTCCGTCGCGGTCGCGAGGCTCACCCTCCCGGGCGACGGCGCCCCTGGCCAGGCCACGCCCGGCGCCCCGGCGGGCACCTCGTAGCGCTCGCAGACGAACTCTCCCCCCGCGCGGCGCACCAGCCGGATCACCGGCCCGTTCGCCGTGGTCTCCGCCGCGTAGGCGACGTCCTCGGAGACGCGCACCACCGCCCCGCGCACGCTCGCGTCACAGCGCCGTAGCTGCTCCTCGATGGTCAGCGCCGCGGGCTCCGGCGGAGGCGCCACCGCAACCACCGCCGCGTCGGGCTTGATCTCCTGATGCCGCAGCTCGTGCCCCGGGCTCGCTCGCAGCGCCTCGCTGGCGCCGGCGTCCCTCGCGCCCGGCGGTCGCTCCCGGATGCAGCCTCCCAGCAGGGCCAGCGCGACGAACGAAGCAGCTCCGTGCCTCATCGCGCGTAGTCCACCGCCCGGGTCTCGCGCACCACGGTGACCTTCACCTGGCCGGGGTAGGCCAGCTCGCTCTCGATCTTGCGCGCGATGTCCCGCGAGAGCGCGAGGGCCCCGGCGTCGTCGACCTCGCTCGGCTCCACCAGCACCCGCACCTCGCGCCCCGCCTGGATCGCGAAGGACCGCTCGACCCCCTTGAAGGTCCCGCAGATGCGCTCGAGGTCCTCGAGGCGCCGCACGTAGCCCTCGAGCATCTCTCGCCGCGCGCCCGGCCTCGCCCCGCTGATGGCGTCCGCGGCGGCCGTGAGGTGCGCCAGCACGCTGCGCGGCGGCTCGTCGTCGTGGTGCGCCGCGATCGCGTTGACGACCATCTCGTCCTCGCCCGCCTTGCGCGCCATCTGCGCGCCGATCACCGCGTGGCCGCCCTCCACCTCGTGGGTCACCGCCTTGCCGATGTCGTGCAGGAGCCCCGCGCGCTTGGCCAGCTTGGGGTTGATGCCCATCTCCTGCGCCAGCAGCCCGCACATGTGCGCGACCTCCACCGAGTGCCGGAGGATGTTCTGCGCATACGAGTACCGGTAACGGAGCTGCCCGACGATCTTCACCAGGTCCGGGTGCAGCCGCCCGATGCCGAGCTCCATCGCGGCCTGCTCGCCGGCCTCCTTGATGGTGCGCTCCACCTCCTCCTTCGACTTGATGAAGAACTCCTCGATCTTCGACGGGTGGATGCGCCCGTCCTGGATGAGCCGCTCCAGCGTGAGCCTCGCCATCTCCCGTCGCACCGGGTCGAAGCTGCTCACCACGATGGTCTCCGGCGTGTCGTCGATCACCAGGTCGCAGCCGGTGACCTCCTGGAAGGTTCGGATGTTGCGGCCCTCGCGGCCGATGATGCGGCCCTTGAGCTCGTCGCTCGGCAGGTGCACCGAGGTCACCGCGCGCTCGCCCGCGTACTCCCCGGCGTAGCGCTGCACCGCGATGCCGATCACCCGCTTGGCCCGCTTCTCCGCCTCCTCCTTGGCGAGGTCCTCGATCTGCTTGGCCTCTCGCGCCCCGACGCGCCGCGCGTCGTCCATGATCTCGTCGATCACCCGGCTGCGCGCCTCCTCGCCGGTCAGCGCCGCCACGCGCTCCAGGGCCTCCTTCTCCGAGGTCTTCACCGCCTCGAGCGCCGTCGCCCGCTCGGTCACCAGCTTCTCCGCGACGGACTCGCGCTGGGCCACGCTCCGCTCCCGCTCGGTCACCGCCCGGTCTCGGCTCGACAGCTCCGACTCTCGCGTGGCCAGCCGCTGGTCCTTCTGCGTGACCGCCAGCTCGAGCTGCGCGAGCCGCTCGTCCCTCGCCTTCAGGTCTCGCGTCATCGACTCGGCCTGCGCCCTCGCGTCCGCGATCACCTGCTGCGCCCGCTGCTGCGCCTGCTGCTCGACCTCCGCCCGCACCAGGTCTCGGGCTCGCGCGGTGGCCTCGTCGAGCGTCACCGCGGCGGCCCGGCGGTGCACCTCCGCCTGCTCGTGCGCCGCGCGGGCCTCTCCCCGGGCGGCCTCGATCACCTCCTGGAGCAGCGTCACCTGGGCCTCCAGGGCCTGCACCCGGGCCCGCGCCTCGGTGAGCCCCCGCTCGTGCGAGGAGCCGTCGGTGCGCGCGGTATCCAGCTCACGGCGCAGCGCCACGAGCTCGGCGTCGGCGCTCTTCGATCGTACCGCCCAGGACGCAGCCGCTCCGGCGGCCGCTCCGGCGAGGAAGGAAATCGGGGTCATCGTAGGGGCTCCTCAGGGCGCGTCATCGACGCGATAGGTGTCTTCATCGGTCACGATGAAGTGCACGCGCTGGTCGTGCGCCTCATCGGGGACCTCGGCGATCATCTGGAAGGCGAAGACCGTCGCGACCCGCGTCGCCTTCGACATGAGCACGAGGGTGTTGTCATAGAGCGCCCGGCCGAAGCCCAGCCGGTGGCCCCGCGGGTCCATCGCGAGCGCCGGGACGATCACCACGTCGAGGGTCGCGAGGTCGACCGCGGGCGCCTCCTCCGTGGGCTCGTCGATGCCGTAGGCGGACATCGCCGTGGGGAAGCGCTGACCCCCGCGCAGCAGCCAGCGGAAGGCGAGCACCCTCCCTTCGGTCACCACGGGCATCGCGACGTCGAGGCCCCGGGCGACGGCGTCGTCGAGCAGGGCCCGGGTGTCGAACTCGTCGGGCATCGAGGCGAAGAGCGCGACCGAGCGGGCCGACTGCCAGCAGGGCAGGGCGATCACCCGGGCGCTGACGGCCGCCGAGCGACGGGCGCGGGCCTCCGCCGGGAGCGTGCCCCGGAGCTGGCGCATCCGCTTTCGCAGGAGGGCCTTGGCGCGGGGTCGGAGGAGGCGCAGGGCGTCGTCGGAATAGGGGAGATCGGCCATGAGGGGGGTGTCGCTCGCGGGTAGAGAGGCATACCACGGACGCCGTGCGTCTTGCCCGGAGGGGGAGAGGTGCACTACACGGTGCGGCGAACAACCGCGCGCCCCGTGACCGATCCCATCGGCGGTGGTGCACCTGACGAAGAACCTGAGGAGCGACCATGCGAAGCGAGTGGGTGGCCCGGCGGTCGAACGATCGCGTGAAGACGCAGATGGTGTACGCCCGGGCGGGCGTGGTGACCGAGGAGATCGCCTACGTGGCGAAGCGCGAGGGCGTCTCCGCGGAGCTGGTGCGCGACGAGGTGGCGCGCGGCCGGCTGGTGATCCCGGCCAACGTGGCGCACACCAACCTCGAGCCGATGGGCATCGGCATCGCGCTGTCGTGCAAGGTCAACGCGAACATCGGCAACAGCGCCGTGACCAGCAAGGTCGAGGAGGAGCTGGCCAAGCTCCACGTGTCGCTGAAGTACGGCGCCGACACGGTGATGGACCTCTCCACCGGCGGCAACATCGACGGCATCCGCGCGGAGATCATCAAGGCCTCGCCGGTGCCCATCGGCACCGTGCCCATCTACCAGGTGGTGCAGGACCTGAAGTCCATCTCGAAGATGACCGTCGACGACTTCCTGGGGATGATCGAGCACCAGGCGAAGCAGGGCGTCGACTACATGACGCTGCACGCGGGCGTGCTGCGGGGGCTGCTCCCGACGGTGCAGCACCGCATCACCGGCATCGTGTCGCGCGGCGGCTCGCTCATGGCCCAGTGGATGATCGAGAAGGGCGAGGAGAACCCGCTCTACACGCACTGGGACGCGGTGCTCGACATCTGCG
This sequence comes from uncultured Myxococcaceae bacterium, assembly GCA_966211675.1. Taxonomy (GTDB): domain Bacteria; phylum Myxococcota_A; class Polyangia; order Polyangiales; genus SCUS01. Next base: position 10,260 of record CBIHPK010000192.1, on the reverse strand, counting down.
CCCGCTACGACGTGACCATCTCCGCGGGCGACGGGCTGCGCCCGGGCTGCCTCGCGGACGCCTCGGACGACGCGCAGTTCGGCGAGCTCAAGGTGCTGGGCGAGCTCACCAAGCGCGCCTGGGAGAAGAACGTCCAGGTGATGATCGAGGGCCCCGGCCACGTGCCCTTCGACCAGATCGCCATGAACGTCGAGAAGGAGCGCGTTCTCTGCCACGAGGCGCCCTTCTACGTGCTGGGGCCCCTGGTGACGGACATCGCGCCCGGCTACGACCACATCACCAGCGCCATCGGCGCGACGATGGCGGGCTACTCGGGCGCCTCGATGCTCTGCTACGTCACCCCGAAGGAGCACCTCGGCCTGCCCAACGCGGAGGACGTCCGCAACGGGCTCATCGCCTACAAGATCGCCGCGCACGCCTCGGACATCGCCCGCCACCGGCCCGGCGCGCGAGACCGCGACGACGCCCTCTCGCGGGCCCGCTACGCCTTCGACTGGAGCGAGCAGTTCCGCCTCTCGCTCGACCCCGAGCGGGCGCGCGAGTACCACGACGAGACGCTCCCCGACGCGTACTTCAAGAGCGCGGAGTTCTGCGCCATGTGCGGCCCGAAGTTCTGCTCGATGAAGATCAACCGCGTGGTGGAGGAGTTCAACAAGAGCGAGGTGCAGCGCTCACGGCTGCCGATGGCCCCCACCACCGCCGAGGCGCGCGCCACGGGCGAGGTCCCGGTCACCTGATGGTGCGGGGCCGTACCATCGCCCTCGCGCTCCCGCTGCTGCTCGCCGCGGCCTGCGCCAATTCGGGGCTGCGCGAGTGGCGTCCGGAGGACCACGACAGCGGCGTCACCAGCTCCTCCGCGATCTCCACCACGCCGACCAACGACGACCCGCACGCCAGCGCGCGCGCGGTCTTCGTCGCCCAGTGCGCCTCCTGCCACGGCAGCGCCGGGCGCGGCGACGGGCCGATGGCGGCGATGTTCCGCCCGGCGGACCTCTCCTCGGGCGAGCTCCAGTCGGCCCGCTCGGACGCCGAGCTCGCCGCGGCGATCACCAGCGGGCGCGGCCGCATGCCCGCCTTCGGTCAGAGCCTCCGCCCCGAGGCGGTCGGCGCCCTCGTCCGCCTCATCCGATCCTGGCGCCGCTAGCGCGCCCCTCGCACAGCCCTCACTCGATGATCGGGACGCCGTTGGCGGCGCTCTCGTTGACCATCTCCTTCAGGTCCTTGCCGACCTTGAAGAACGGGAGCTTCTTGGCCGACACCTTCACCGGCCGCCGCGTGCGCGGGTTGCGCCCCAGGTACGGCCGGTACTCCCGGATCGAGAAGCTCCCGAAGCCGCGGATCTCGATGCCCTCGTCCTGCGCCAGCGCGTTGGCCATCGACTCGAAGATGGTGTTCACCACGAGCTCGGCGCGGGTCTTGGAGATGCCCTGACGCGCCGCGATCACCTCGATGAGCTCTGACTTGGTCATCGCACCCTCCATCCCGCGAAACACCGCTGGAGTTCCCGCCAGTTCGCTCGGCGAGCGACCGCGCGATACTACTGTCCGACCCATGGCTGTCAAACGCGCTCGTCGCCTCCTGCTCCTCGGCCTCGCGCTCGTCGCCTGCCGCCCCCGAGAGCGCCCCGTCGACGCGGGCCTCCGCGTGCTCCCTCGCGCCCCCGCGGTCGCGCCGTACTCTCGCGCGGCCTTCCCCGTGGTGGACGTGCACACGCACTTCGACCCGACGGCCACCGCGCGCGAGCTCGCGATCATGGACTCGCAGAACATCCGCTACGCGATCAACCTCTCCGCGGGCTGGGCGGGCCACGGCCTCGAGGACGCCCTCGCTCAGCAGCGCGAGTCCGGCGGGCGCATCGTGCCCTTCTGCATGATCGACTGGCGCGGCGCCGGGGCCGAAGGCTGGGTCGCGGCCTCCATCGCCACGCTGGAGCAGTGCGCCGCCGCGGGCGTGCGGGGGTGGAAGATCCCGAAGGTGCTCGGGCTCGGCGCGGGCGACGGCCACGGCCACCGGCTGCACGTCGACGACCCGATGCTCGACCCGATCTTCGAGCGGGCCTCCGCGCTGCACCTGGTGGTGCTGATCCACTCCGGCGACCCGCGGGCCTTCTTCGAGCCCAACACCCCCGCCAACGAGCGCTGGGACGAGCTGCGCGCTCACCCGGCCTGGAGCTTCGCCGACCCGATCTATCCGCGGTGGACGGAGATCCTCGACGAGTTCGAGCGGCGCGTGCTGCGGCACCCCGGGTTGCGCTTCATCGGCGCCCACTTCGGCAACGCCGCGGAGGAGCCCGACCGGGTGGAGTCGCTGCTGGCTCGCGCGCCCAACTACTTCATCGACACCTCCGCGCGCATCCCGGAGTTCGGCCGCCACGACCCGGCGCGCATGCGGGCCTTCTTCCTCCGCTGGCAGGACCGCGTGCTCTTCGGCACCGACCTCGGCGTCGGCACCGACCCCAACGACCTGATGCTCGGCTCCACCGGAGAGAACCCGCCGACCCCCGAGGAGGTCACCCGCTTCTGGCGCTCGACGTGGCGCTACTTCGAGTCCAACGACCGCAACTTCGAGCACCCGACGCCCATCCAGGGTCGATGGACCATCTCCGGCGTCGGGCTCCCCGAAGGGGTGCTGCGCAAGGTGTACGGAGCCAACGCCGCCCGACTGCTCGGGCTCCCGTGGCCGTAGGCGTGGAGGGTAGAACTCAGCGCGCGCGGAAGGCGGCGCGGCCGAGGTAGAGCGCGCCGTCGGCGAGCTGCGACTCGATGCGGAGGAGCTGGTTGTACTTCGCGGTGCGCTCGCCCCGCGAGAGGCTGCCGGTCTTGATGAGCCCGGCGTTGGTGGCGACCGCGAGGTCGGCGATGAAGGTGTCCTCGGTCTCGCCCGAGCGGTGCGACACGACGCTGGTGTAGCCCGCGCGCGCCGCCATGCGCATCGTGGCCAGGGTCTCGGTCACGGTGCCGATCTGGTTGAGCTTGATGAGGATGGAGTTGGCGATCCCCTCGCTGATGCCGCGCTTCAGGCGCTCGGGGTTGGTGACGAAGAGGTCGTCGCCCACGAGCTGCGTCGTCGGGCCGAGCGTGGCCGTGAGGTGCTTCCAGCTCTCCCAGTCGTCCTCCGCGGCGCCGTCCTCGATGGAGATCAGCGGGAACCGTTCGGCCATCAGACGATACCGTTCGACCAGTGAACGACCGTCCAGGGCCTCGCCGTTCCAGCGGTAGCGCCGGGTCTTCGCGTCGAAGAGCTCGCTCGCGGCCACGTCGAGGGCCAGCGCGATCTCCGCGCCCAGCTTGTAGCCCGCGTCGGTCACCGCCGCGGCCACGCGCTCCAGGGCCTCCTCGTTGTTCTTGAGGCGCGGGGCGAAGCCGCCCTCGTCGCCGACGGAGGTCGCGAGGCCCTCCTTCTTCAGCGTGCCCTTGAGCTTGTGGAAGATCTCCGCGCCCGCCCGCAGCGCGTCGGAGTAGCGGTCGAAGCCCACCGGGCAGACCATGAACTCCTGCACGTCGAGCCCGTTGTCCGCGTGGGCGCCGCCGTTGAGGATGTTCATCATCGGCACCGGGAGGGTGCAGGCGATGGAGCCGCCCAGGTAGCGCCAGAGCGGGATGGACATGGACTCGGCGCCCGCGCGCGCGACCGCCATGGACACCCCGAGGATCGCGTTGGCCCCGTACTTGGACTTGTTGGCCGTCCCGTCGGCGTCGAGCATCACCGTGTCGATGTGGTGCTGGTCGAAGGCGTCGAGGTCTTCGATGGAGCGCCCCAGCAGGTGGACGTTCTCCACCGCCTTCTGGACCCCTTTGCCGCCGAAGCGCTTGTCGCCGTCGCGCAGCTCGAGCGCCTCATGCGTCCCGGTGCTCGCGCCGGACGGGACCGCCGCGCGACCGATGGCGCCCCCCTCCAGCTCGACCTCGACCTCCACGGTCGGGTTGCCGCGAGAGTCCAGGATCTCTCGCGCGACGACATAACGGATCGCGGAATCGCTCATCGCTCAGTCTCCAGTGGTTGGTGCGGTCGGAGGCTGTGACCATCGCGACCGCCGGGACGGTGGCTCAGTCGGGCGCGTCGTCGCTTCCCGCGTCGGCAGGTCCGCTGTCTTCGGGACCGGTGTCGGCCGGGCCCGTGTCCTCGGGGCCGGTATCGGCCGGGCCGGTGTCGGCCGGGCCCGTGTCCTCGGGGCCGGTGTCCGCCGGACCGGTGTCCGCCGGACCCGTGTCCGCTGGACCCGTGTCCGCTGGACCCGTGTCCGCAGGGCCCGTGTCCATCGGTCCCGTGTCCGTGGGCCCGGTGTCGGCTGGACCCGTGTCGGCTGGACCCGTGTCGGCTGGACCCGTGTCGGTGGGTCCGGTGTCCATCGGACCCGCGTCGGTCGGGCCGGCGTCGCCTCCCGCGTCGACCATCCCGAGGTCGGTCGACCCCGCGTCGACCACGTCGACCCCACCGGCGTCGACCGCTCCGGTGTCCGGCCGGTCAGCCCCACCGATGTCGCTGCCCGAGTCGACGCCCGCGTCGAGGACGCCGCTGTCGATCACCCCCGCGTCGGTGCCGCCATCGAGACGCCCCTCGTCGAAGGTCGCGATCAGCTCGCAGCCGAGCACGGTCGTCATCCCCAGCAGAACCATCACCCACGGCAGTCGTCGTCGCACGTCTTCAGCGCCTCCGTCAGAACGTCACTCGAACGCCGGTGCCCGTCAGCTGCAACCGTGCGCTGCTCGCCGCCGCCGGAGTCGCCGCCGACTCGGTGCGTCCGCGATCCGCGAAGTACACCACCACCGCCACGCCCGCGGAGAGCAGCGAGGCCGCGAAGCCCACGTCGGCCAGCAACGCGTTGCGCTGCCCGCGATCGAGAAGCTCCTGCGTCGGCGTCTGCTCGTAGTCGTTGGCGTCGGACAAGGCCATGATCCCGAACACCGTCCCGGCCACCGCCGCCGCGCCCGCCACCGCGGTCGCGACCCACACCGCCGAGCTCACCCGACGCCCCGGCGCCACTGGCGGAGGAGCGATCACCCCGCCCGGGCCGACGGTCTCTCTCGGCGTCACGGCGACGCCGCCCTCGCGCTCGAGGGTCACGCCCAGGGCGACCGGGACGCCGGCGCTGGTCTCGAGCTCTCGCTCCGTCGCGCGGTAACCCGGGAGCGTCGCGGAGATGCGGTGATGCCCCGGCGTCACCTCGATGTCCGAGGGCGTGCGCTGCGGGCGGGCCTCCCCGTCGACCACGATCTGCGCGCCGTCGGGCGAGCTGGTGACGCTCACCCGCGCGGGCCGCTGACGGAGCGTGGCGAGCCGCGCCTCGAGCTGCGCGTGGTCCGGCGCCGTGGGGAGCTCGCGGAGGTAGCGCTCGAGCGCCGCGATGGCCTCGGGCACGTGGCCGAGCCGCTCGTGACACTCCGCGATGGGCTTGAGCACCACCGGGTTGGATCGCATCGAGAAGGCGCGCTCGAAGGCCACGAGGGCCTCGGCGAAGCGGCCGGCGTTGAAGTGCTCGGTGCCCTCGGCGTAGGCGCGTCGCGCGTCGGCGATCGCCTCGGCGGACGCGGGGGTCGCGGGGGTCGGCGCCGGCTGGGCCTGCGCGGGGGACGCCACGCCGATCGTTGCGACCACGGCCGGGAGCATCCAGATCCATTGCCTGCGTCGGGTCGACATCGGCGGAACCCTACCTCAGCCCGCACGCCGGGTTCAACGTTCGGCAGCCTTTGGGCCGACCATGGCGTCCAGGTCGACCACGTCGGCCCGCAGCGCCGCGTCGAGCGCGTCGATGGACTCGAGCGCCTCGCTGAGCTGTCGGATGAGCGCGTCGAGCTCGACCGCGAGCGTGCGCTCCTCCTGCGTGAGCTGCGACTCGATCTCGTGCAGCTGCGACTCCAGCTCGTCGCACGCCGCCACCTGCTCGCGCAGCGTCTCCTCGCAGGCGGCCAGCTCCCACAGGATCGCGTCCGACGCGCCCAGCGCCGCGGCCCCCGGCACCGACTCGCGCCGCACCTGCTCGCGCTGCCGGAGCAGCTCCGCGCGCCGCGAGGCCGAGTCGTCGCGCTCGCGCCCGTGCTGCGACAGCGCCGCGGCCAGCGAGTCGACCGCGTTGCCGTGGTCGATGCGCAGCTCCCTCGCGCGGGCCTCGACGCCGAGCGCGCGCACCCGGTCGATCTCGAGCTGCGTCACGGCGACGTCCATCGCGGCGACCCGCGCGTTCATCGCGTCGAGGCGGGCCTTCACCTCCGCGGGGTGCTCGCCCCAGAACACCGCCGCGAGGCGCGAGTTCGCCGCGTCGATGAAGAGCCGCCACGACCGCGGCCGCTCCACCGGGTCGACGCGCTCCGGCGCAGGGACGTCCAGCACGCCGCCGACCCCGGTGCCGCCGCGCGGGATCTTGAGCAGGTCGTTGGGCGAGCTCGCCCGCATGGGGATCGTGGGCGACATGGGCAACGGCACGAGGGAGCTGCGCACCCGCGTGGGTCCCTCGTCGGCGGCGCTGGCGTCGAGGCCCGGCACGTCGATGGAGGGCGTCCAGCCCATGACCGTCGCGGGCTCCCTCGGCGGCGGCAGCGCGTCGAGCACCGGGTCGCCGGACAGCTCGCGGCGCAGCACGTCGATCTGCTCGATGACCTCGTGGGCGTTCTGGAACCGTCGCTCGGGCTGCTTCTCGAGGCAGCGCAGGACGAAGCGCTCGATGGGCTCGGGGATGGACGACAGCCTCGCCCTCGGCGGGATGGGCGCCTCCATCACGTGCTTGAGCATGAGCTCGCCGAGGTGCTCGACCTCGAAGGGCAGCGCGCCGGTGACCATCTCGTAGAGCACGACGCCGAGCGAGTAGAGGTCCGTGCGGGGCGTGATGGCGCCGCCGGTCGCGTACTCCGGGGCGATGTACCCGGGCGTCCCGAAGACCTTGTTGGTGAGCGTGAGCGAGGGCTGGTCGAGGAGCTTCGCGATGCCGAAGTCGAGGAGCTTCACCTGGTCGCGCCGGTCGTCCCGCGGGATGAGCAGCACGTTGTCGGGCTTGAGGTCGCGGTGGATGACCTCCATCTGGTGAGCGCGGGCGAGGCCGGAGGCGATCTGCCGCGCGATGTCGAGCGCCCGCCGGAGCGCGAGCGGGCCGCGCGCGATGGCCGCGAGCAGGCTCTCCCCCGGGACGTACTCCATCACCAGGTAGACCAGGCCCTCGGAGGTCTCGCCGTAGTCGGTGATGTCGATGACGTTCTCGTGCTGGATGCGGTTGACCGCTCGCGCCTCCCTCAAGAAGCGGTCGCGGTGCACCGGGTCGCGGCTCAGGTCGGCACGGAGCACCTTCACCGCGGCGAGGCGGTCGATCATCAGGTGCCGCGCCAGGTAGACGCTCGACATGCCCCCCCGCCCGAGGCGGGTGATGACCCGGTATCGACCCGCGAGGGTGGCGCCCGCGAAGGGGTCGATCACGTCGCTGTAGAGCCAGCCGTCGCGGTCGCAGCGCAGCGACCCCTGGGGGATCACGTCACCGCAGTTGGGACACCGTGCGCCACGCGGGGCCCGCGGGGCAGTGGCGAGGTCGCGAGAGATCACCGCTCCATCGGGGCGGAGGGATCAGCCGACCACTCGGCCATGGAGCCGTCGTAGTTGCGCACCGAGGCGACGCCGCGCGAGGAGAGGGCCACCGCCGCCATGGCGCTGCGAACGCCGCAGGTGCAGCAGGTGACGATCTCCCGGCTCGGGTCGATGCCTGCGTCGGCCAGCAGGCGCAGCACCCGCGACGACGGCACCAGCCGGCCGCGCTCGTCGAGCAGGGTGCGCCAGTCGATGTGCCGCGCCCCGGCGATGTGTCCGCCCCGCGCCTCGCCGTAGGGCGTGGCCCCACGGAACTCCAGTCCGCTGCGCACGTCGAGGACCTGCGCCTTCGCGGCGGCCACGTCGGCCTTGCGGGCCACCAGGTCGTCGCGCCAGCGGGCGTCGAAGCGGCCCATCGCGGCCCGCGCATGCGAGGTCACCACCGGTCGCCCCGCCGATTTCCAGGCCGTGAAGCCACCGTCGAGCAGGGCCACGTCCGGGTGCCCGAGGAGCGCCAGCAGCCACGCCGCGTGGCCCTCTTCCCCCCAGCCGCCCGCGCCGCTGCCATAGACCAGCGTGGGCCTCGCGCCGTCGACCCCGAGGGCTGCGACCGCCTGTGCCAGGGCCCTCGGGTCGGCCTTCAACCGACCCCGCTCCGCGCCCTCTCCCGTGAAGGCCTGCCAGGCGTACATCTGAGCGCCCGGCAGATGCCCCTGCGCGAAGGAGGCTGCGTCGCGCGCGTCGAGCACGGCCGCGCCGCGCTGCAGGATGGACGCCGCCCCGCGGACGTCGACGATGCGGATGGGCATCCGGACCGGTGGCACACCCGCGCCACCAGCCCCGGATGAGAACAACGTCAACGCCACAAAGGTGAGCGGTGCGAGCCATCGCAGCAGCATGATCGGCGACTCTCGACCAGCGCCGGGAGGTCGTCAATCACGGGCGATCCGAAATGATCCCGCGGTGTCGGAGACTTAGTGTGCCGGGGCTGTGCCGGGAGACCCGGTGCTGGTCAGATCGTCCGCGACCCGAGAGGGAACCCCCTCGTCGCCTGTGCCTTGTTGTGCCTCGACAGGAGCGACCATCGCGCAGATTCGTTGGAGCAACGTCTCTCGCCCGGCGCCGGTGTCGCCCGACACCCCGAGCACGGGCACGCCGAGCTCGCGCTGCGCGCTGGCGATGGCGGCGCTGGCCTCGTTGCGAGAGAGCTTGTCGATCTTGGTGAGCACCACGATCGGGTCGCGGTGGATGAAGCGGAGCCAGTCGAGGAGCTGCAGGTCGTCGGGCTGCGGACCGCGACGGACGTCGATGAGGACGATCACCGCGCGGAGCGACGCGCGGCGCGCCACGTACTCCTCCAGGTGCCGACCCCAGGCGGCTCGCTCGCCCTTCGAGCGGTCTGCGAAGCCGTAGCCCGGGAGGTCGGCGATGTGCAGCTTCGTCCCGTCGCGCAGGCGCAGCTCGAAGAGCACCACGCCGCGGGTACAGCCCGGCGTCTTCGAGGTGCGGGCGAGCGCTCGCCGCTGCGCGAGGCGGTTGAGCAGCGTGGACTTGCCGACGTTGCTGCGGCCCGCGAAGGCGATCTCGGGCTGCGTGGGCGTCGGCAGCGCGTGGCCCGGCCGGGCCTCCGCGAGGTACAGCGCCTCGATGCAGTCCAGCGGGGAGGCGACCTCCTTCACAGGGCGCGGAGCGGGTCGGACGTTTCCTCGATGCGGAGAAGCCATGCGCGGAGGAGATACACATCCGGCCGCGCGGCGCCACCCGCGAACGTGGTAAGGCCCTGCGTCGATGGGCCTCGTCGACCGCTTCGAACGGCTGCTCGACCGGATCATGCCGCCGCCGGACGAGGCGGTGCGGGCCCTTCGTCGGGGAGAGTCCCTGCTCGCTCACGGGGACGTGCGGGCGGCGCTCTCCTTCGCGGCGGAGGCCCACCGCGTGGCGCCGGGCTGGCTGCGCCCGATGCTCCTGCGGTCGGACGCGCTCGCGGCGGACGGTCAGCCGGCCGAGGCGCTGCGGGTGCTCGACGACGCGGCGAGAGAGCACGACCTGCCCGCCGAGGTGCTCGGGCGGGTGGCCGCGCTGGCCGCGAGCGTGGGCGACGTCGCCCGGGCGCTGGAGGTCGAGCGCCGGACGCGAGGGCGGGTGGTGGTCGATCCGACGGGGCTCGCGGCGAGGTTCCTCCTGGCGGCGGAGCGCTTCGAGGCCGCCGGTGAGTCGGAGGCGGCGAGCCGCTTCGCTCGCGCGGCGACGGTGCTCGACCCGGCGCTCTCGCCAGCGTGGCTGCTCCTCGCCCGGGCCGCCATGGCGGTGGAGGACCCGTCGCGGGCCCGTCGGCTCCTGGGTCGGGCCGTCGCCTCCATCGACCCCAGCGAGGCCTCGACCAACCACGCCGCGGGAGCGCTCGCGTGGCGCCTAGACGATCGCGCCCTCGCGGTGCGCTGCCTCCGCCGGGCCTGGGTGTGCGGCGAGGAGGGCGCCGCGCCGCTGCTGGTCGTGGCGCTCACCGCCGCGGACGACGCCGCGGCGATCGAGCGGGTCACCCGCGGCCTCGACCGCGCGCTGGCCCGGGTGGTGGCCGCGCTCGGGGTGCTCGCCCGCGGTGAGGCGCTGGGAGAGAGCGAGGCGATCTCCGCGGAGGACGTCCCCGAGGCGCTGTGGCGCTACGCCATCGAGCTCGCGGTGCGGAGCGACCTCGCGCTCGCGGTGCGCTGGGCGACGGAGCCGGGCGCAGAGGGCGGGGGCACCAGCAGGCGC
>CBIHPK010000191.1:0-14540 GCA_966211675.1 uncultured Myxococcaceae bacterium | reverse complement strand
GAGGCGGCGACTGGTGACGTCGCGGTCGCCCCGTCGCTTCCGCGACGGTGAGGCGTCGTTCGTGGGCGTGGTCGGTCGCTCTCGTCGCTTCCGCCTTGCGAGCAGCCCCGAGAAGATTCCGGGTGGGATCAGGGTCTTCAACCCGCGGACGCAGAGCCCCGCCGCGGTCGCGCGCGGTCACCACGCCCAGAGGGTCGCGAGCTCGAGCTCGATGGCGTCGAAGGGCTCCGCGCGCACGACGGCGTCTCCGCTCGCGCTCAGCACCAGCAGCCAGCCCTCGGCGGTGCGTCGAAACACCTCGATCCCCTGCGCCTCGGGGTCGACCATCCACGCGTGCCCGACGCCGTGGCGGAGGTACATCGGCATCTTCTTGAAGCGATCGTGGCGCTGCGTCGACGGCGACCGGACCTCGCACACCCAGTCTGGAACCACGTCGATCGTCGCGGTGTCGGGCATCGTCGGAAGGCGCTCGCGGCGCCACCCGGCGAGGTCGGGGACGACCAGGTCGGGTCGTGCGCCGAGGCTCAGCTCGGGCTCCGGGAGGATGATCCAGCCGCCTGGGCCCCCGCGGCCCCAGCGGAACGCGGGCGAGAGCGACTGGTCGACGATGGACGCCGCGCTCGCGTGCCGCGGCGCCGGGCGGGGCATCGTGGAGAGCTCGCCGTCGATGACCTCCGCGACGACGTTCTCCGGTGCGTTGCGCCAGGCGTCGACGACCTCGATCGGGAGGTTGGGGTACTCCGGGTCGAGGACTCTCGCGCGGTCGGACGCCATGGCCGACGGTACCATGCGACCTGCGCCGCCCGACCGGTGGGCTCCTTCAGCGACGCGGCGAAGAGGCGACCGGGTGCCAGACCGCGAGGCGTCGTCGGCCGCGCTCCAGGTCACCCCTTACGTCTTCTTCCGCCTCGCCATCGCGCGCACGAAGCGCTCCGCGAGTCGCGCCAGCCGCTCGGCGTGCTCGGCGGACATCTGGAGGTGCCGATCGCAGAGGTCCGCGAAGTCGGCCCGACGAGAGCGAACCGCTCCGCGAGGCGGGGGGAGCCCCGGACTCCCCCCCATTGACGGGCTCCGGGGTCTCACGTACTCCGCGCGGCAGCGACGGGCCGGCAGCGGGTGCCGAGATCGTCGCGCCACCACTGCATCGCAGGAGTCGCTCGATGACCGTCCTCGCCTTCCACCGTGTCGCCTTCGGCCTCGCGCTCGGCCTCTCCCTCGCGGCCTGCGCGCCCCTCGAGGAGGACGCCGGAGACGACGTCTCCACCGACGAGGTGACCTCCGCCGGGTCGTACGTGCGCCTTCGACGCGACACCCGGCGCTGCGTCTCGCCGCTCTGCGGAGGCTACTGGGTGAGCCGGGTCAACCAGCGCACCCTGCGCTGCGCCGACGGCTCGACCGCCACCGAGTGCTACGTGGCCGAGGTCGACTACTCGGGCCTCGGGCTCACCGGAGACGAGCTCGCCGCCGTCATGGACCGCCCGGTCATCTACCGCGGGCGCATCGTCTCCAGGACCTTCGGGAGCTTCGGCAACCTCGGGCAGCTGACCGTCCAGGAGGGCTGGCGCGCCGCCTCCGACGCCGCGAGCGCCGCGACGGTGTTCGCCGCGTACGACAACGGGCGCGTCTGCGTCCGGGCGCCTTGCTTCACGCGCACCGCCGACAAGCTCAACGGCCGGACCAGCTACACCCTCACGGGCGTCGACCTCTCCGGGGTCGCGGGCGTGAGCGCGTCGGACCTGCGCGCGGGGACCGACGCGCTCGCCACCCCATCGGGCGTGCTCGTCGCGGGCGTCGTGCGCTCCAGCGGCCAGAACCGCACGCTCGCGGCCTCGCAGTTCTACCTCCGCCTGTCGACGGGCGTGCCCGACGCGACCTACTGCGACACCGACGCGGAGTGCACCATGACCGCGTACAGCCACGACGTCTCGGCGCGCGAGGACTGCTACTGCGCGCTCTGCCCGAGCACCGCCCTCAACGTCTCCTCGGCCGAGCGCTTCGCGAGCGACTACCGGCGCCACTGTTCGATCGCCCTCCGGTGCCCCGCCGTCCGCTGCGTGCGCCCGCCGACCGTCTCGTGCGTCAACCACGCATGCACCGCGGGCACTCCGCTCTGAGCTGAATCGTCGCGGCGTCGGCGTCGGTCGCGGCGTCGGGCTGGGACGCTCCCCGACCCGATGGTAGCGTCGCGTCTGGTGGCTTCAGGGGCGGAACGCGCCCCGAGACAACGGCGGTCCTCGTTGGTGAGGTCAACGATGCGCTCTCGCGTCCTCGCATTCGTGGCGTTGCTCTGTGCGTCGTGCGGCCCTGACGACACCGTGTCGGTCGCGGACGGTGACGCACCACTCGACGCCGCCTTCGACGCCCCACCCGACCGCGCGCCCCCGCCCGATCGGCCCTTCGTCGACGTGGGCCGCTTCGACTCGGGCGCTCCCCTCGCCGTCGACGACGCCGTCGTGGTGAGCGTCACCTGGCCCGACCGGCTCGCCTGCGGGACCTCCGGCGCGGCGACCATCATCGTGCGCAACACCGGCTCCTCCACGTGGACCCGCGCGGGCGGCTACAAGCTGGCCGCGGGCGACGACAGCGATCCGCTGCACCCGGGCGACGCGCGCATCGTGCTGCTCGATGGCGAGTCGATCCCGACGGGCGCCACGCACGCCTTCACGGTGGCGCTCCAAGGACCCGCGACGCCCGGCACATACACCACCGACTGGCAGATGGTGCGCGAGGGCGTGCACCGCTTCGGCGGCGTCACGAGCCACCCGGTGGTCGTCGCGTGCGCCTCCCCCGACGCGGGCGCCGTCGACGCCGGAGCCCCGCCGACCCCGGACGCGGGCGTGCCCAATACCTTCAACCTCGCCGAGGCGACGGTGCTCAACTCCGCCGCCGACGTCGCGAGCTGGCCCGCGACGGCGACCATCACCCGCCTCGACCTCAACCGCGACGGCGTCTACATCGATTTCACCCGCCGCGACGGCGCGGGGAGCTGGCCCGACGTCCCCTTCATCACCCCCGGAGAGGACCTCCAGTACACCCTCTGGATCGTCCTCCAGGTCGGCGGCCGGCTCTACACCTCGGGGTGCATCCAGTACTGGCGAGGGCTCGACCGCAACGGCGGCCCGCCGTCGGGCTACGCGATGAACTGGTACTACGACCCCAACCGCTGGGCGCCGATGACCGGGCACCAGCCCGCGGTGGGCGAGCGCGTCGGCTTCTTCGTCACCGCGGGCAACGCGCGCAACGTCACCGACGGCAGCGGCACCGTCGTCCGCGAGCGCTCCAACGTGGTGGTGGTGCCCTTCCCCACCGACGACGGGGCGGTGTTCACGTATTGAGGGCCCCATCCCGGGCTTTGGTGCGCTCGGCCCGATCATGGAGCACCCTCCTGGGCGCCATGAAGAGACCCTTCCGCTGCCTGGTCCTCGGCGCCGCCGGTCGCGACTTCCACGACGCCCAGCGCTTCTTCCGCGACGAGCCCCGCTTCGAGCTGGTGGCCTTCACCGCGGCGCAGATCCCCTCCATCGACGCGCGCTCCTTCCCAGGCGCCTTCATCGGCTACCCCTCGGACATCCCCGTGCACCCGGAGCGCGAGCTCGAGGCCCTCGTGCGCGACCTCGACATCGACGTCGTGCTCCTCTCGTACAGCGATCTGCCCCACGAGGAGGTCATGCACCTGGCCTCTCGCGCGCAGTCCGCGGGCGCCTCCTTCATGCTCCTCGGACCTCGTCACACCGAGCTCCGCTCGACGCGCCCGGTCCTCGCCGTCACGGCCGTTCGCACCGGCGTCGGCAAGAGCTCGCTCACGCAGCACCTCGCCGTGCACCTCCGAGAGCGCGGCGTGCGCGCGGCGGTGCTCCGCCACCCGATGCCCTACGGCGACCTGCGGCGGCAGCGCGTGCAGCGCCTCGCCACCTGGGCCGACCTCGACGCCGCCGGCTGCACCGTCGAGGAGCGAGAGGAGTACGTCCCCTACATCGAGCGCTCGCTCGTCATCTGGGCGGGCGTGGACTACGAGGCCGTCCTTCGCGCCGCCGAGTCCGAGGCCGACGTGGTGCTCTGGGACGGCGGCAACAACGACTCGCCCTTCCTCCGGCCCGACCTGCTCATCACCCTCGTCGACCCGCTTCGGCCCGGCCACGAGACGCGCTACTACCCCGGCGAGACCAACCTCCGCCGCGCGGACATCCTGGTCGCCACCAAGGTGCGCGCCGCCCGCCCCGAGGACCTCGCCGCCGTGAAGGCCCGCTCCCTCGCCCTCAACCCCCGCGCCCACTGGGTGGAGGCCGACCTGCACATCGAGGTCGATGACCCCGAGCGCATCCGAGGGCGCCGCGTGCTGGTCGTCGAGGACGGCCCGACCACCACCCACGGCGGCATGACCTTCGGCGCCGCGACCCTCGCCGCGACGAAGTACGGCGCCGGCTCCATCGTCGACCCGAGGGAGCACGCCGTCGGATCGATCGCCGACACGCTCGCCGCCTACCCCGCCCTGCATGGGGTGCTCCCCGCGCTGGGCTACACCGAGGCCCAGCGCGCCGACCTGGCCGCGACCATCGCCGCCTCCGGCGCCGAGATCGTGCTCGACGGGAGCCCCGCCCACATCGAGCGCGCCGTCGACGTGCGCCTCCCCGTGGTGCGCGTGCGCTACCGCTTCGAGCAGCTCTCTGGACCGCCCCTGCTGGAGCTCGTCGACCGCTCCCTCGCATCCGCCTCGGAGGTGCTGCGATGACCGCCGTCGGAGATCGCACCCGGGCCCTCATCGCCGAGGCCGAGGCCCACGGCGCTCGCAACTACGCGCCCCTCCCGGTGGTGCTCTCGCGGGGCGAAGGCTGCTTCGTCTGGGACGTCGAGGGCCGCCGCTACTTCGACTTCCTGAGCGCGTACTCGGCGCTCAACCAGGGCCACGGCCACCCTCGCATCGTCGAGGCGCTGGTCTCGCAGGCGCGCACGCTCTCGCTCACCTCCCGCGCCTTCCACAACGACCGCATGGGCGCGATGCTCGCCCGCCTCTCGAAGGTCACCGGCTTCGAGCGGGTGCTGCCCATGAACTCCGGCGCCGAGGCGGTGGAGACGGCCCTGAAGGCGATGCGCCGCTGGGGCTACGAGAAGCGCGGCATCCGCGATGGCGAGGCGACGGTGATCGTCGCGGAGGGCAACTTCCACGGCCGCACCATCACCATGGTCAGCCTCTCCACGGACCCGTCGAGCTACGGCGGATACGGCCCTCCCACGCCGGGCTTCGTGAAGGTCCCCTTCGGCGACGCGGAGGCCATCGCGAGGGCCATCGACGAGCGCACCGCGGGGGTGTTGATCGAGCCCATCCAGGGCGAGGCGGGGGTGCGCATCCCCCCGGACGGATACCTCCGCCGCGTGCGGGAGATCTGCACCCGGGCGGGGGTGCCGCTGTGCCTCGACGAGATCCAGACGGGCCTCGGTCGCACGGGTCGGATGTTCGCGTGGCAGCACGAGGACGCTCGCCCCGACGCGATCACCCTCGGCAAGGCCCTCTCCGGCGGTGTGTACCCCGTGTCGGCCTTCTGCGCCGTCCCATGGCTCATGGAGGTCTTCACGCCCGGAACCCACGGCTCGACCTACGGCGGCAACCCCCTCGCGGCGGCGGTGGCCCTCGCCGCCCTCGACGTGATCGAGGACGAGGGCCTCGCCGATCGGGCCGCGACGCTCGGCGCCCACGCGCTCGACCGGATGCGCGTGGCGCTCGACGGACCCAACGTGCGCGAGGTGCGGGGGCGGGGGCTGCTGCTGGCGGTGGAGTTTCGCGATCCCTGCGCGCACGAGGCCTGCGAGGAGATGCTCGCGCTGGGCGTGCTCGCCAAGGACACCCACGACGTGGTGGTGCGCCTCGCGCCTCCGCTGGTGATCTCGCCAGCGCAGCTCGACGAGGCGCTCGACCTCATCCTGCCGGTGCTGTCCCGGCTGGGACAGCGGCGCCCTCGATCGGTGTGATACGACGGGGCCCATGAGCAGCCAGGACGTTGACCTCTTCGTGATCGGCGCGGGTTCGGGCGGGGTGCGCGGGGCGCGCATCGCGGCGGCCCTGGGCGCCCGCGTCGCCGTCGCCGAGGAGCGCCACCTCGGGGGCACCTGCGTCAACGTCGGGTGCATCCCCAAGAAGCTCTTCTCCTACGGCGCCCACGCGCGCGACGACATCGAGGACGCCCGCGCCTACGGCTGGGACGTGGCCGAGCCCACGCTCGACTGGCCCCGGCTCATCACCAACAAGAACCGCGAGATCGCCCGCCTCAACGGCGTCTACCAGCGCCTGCTGGAGGGCAGAGGCGTGGAGGTGATGCTCGGCCGCGCGACGCTCGAAGACGCGCACACCGTGGTCGTCACCGCGGCCGACGGGACGCTCTCCCGCCGCACCGCCCGCCACGTCCTGGTGGCCACCGGAGGAACGCCCCAGCGCCCGAGCTTCCCCGGCGCCGAGCTGGCGATGGTGTCCGACGACGTGTTCTACCTGCCGAAGCGCCCCGACCGGCTGCTGGTCATCGGTGGCGGGTACATCGCCGTGGAGATGGCGGGCATCTTCCAGGGCTACGGCTCGCGGGTGACGCTCGCCTACCGGGGCGCGCTCTTCCTCCGCGGCTTCGACCGCGACGTGCGCACTCACCTCGACGCGGAGATGCGCCACCGCGGCGTCGACCTGCGCTTCCGCACCGAGGTGTCCTCGCTCGCTCGCCGCGCCGACGGGGCCATCGACGCGGTGCTCACCACCGGCGAGACCCTGGTGGTGGACGCGGTGCTCGCCGCCATCGGCCGTGCCCCCAACGCCCGGGGCCTCGGGCTCGAGGCCGCCGGCGTGGAGCTCGACGCGCGAGGCGCGGTGCGGGTCGACGGGCGCTTCCGCACCTCGGCGCGATCGATCTACGCGGTGGGCGACGTCATCGACCGGGTGCAGCTCACCCCGGTGGCGCTCGCCGAGGCGATGATCGTCGCGCAGAACCTCTTCGGCGCGGCGAAGCGCACGCCGGACTACGAGTTCATCCCCTCGGCGGTGTTCTCGTCCCCGCCCGTGGGCACCGTCGGGCTCACGGAGGACGAGGCCCGCGCCGAGGCCCTGCGACGCGGCGGCGCCGTGGACATCTACCGCTCCACCTTCACGCCGCTCAAGCACACGCTCACCGGCCGCCGGGAGAAGACCCTGATGAAGCTCGTGGTCGAGCGCGACACCGACCGCGTGGTGGGCGTGCACGTGGTCGGCCCCGACGCGGGGGAGATCGTCCAGGGCTTCGCGGTGGCGCTGAAGCTCGGGGCCACCAAGGCCCAGCTCGACTCGACCATCGGCATCCACCCCACGGCCGCCGAGGAGCTGGTGACGATGCGGGAGCGCTGCCCCGATCCCGACCACGCGGTCTCTGTCGACCACCTCGCCGAGGGCGCCGCGCCCCGCCGGGGGATCGTGCTGCACCGCTGGAAGGACAGCGACGCGTAGACCCTTAGAGCGACGTGCAGCCGTGCGTGCGGAGGTACTGGCGGCGGGCGGCGTCGTCGGCGATCGCGCCGAATTCATGGGCGGTGTTCGCCTCGCACTCGCGCTCCAGCGTGGGGTCGCCCTGGGCGCGGTTGTGGCAGTAGGTGTCGATCGACGGGCGGCACTGATCCCAGAGCGGGCGCGCCGCCGCAGGAATGTCGTTCTGGGCGCTCTGCGCCCCAGAGCAACCGACCAGGACAACCAACGACAGGAGGACTGTTCGCATCATGGCTCGACGCATGGGGCCCACGCCCGGCGCCGTCCATGGGCGCCCTCAGGGCAGCCGGCGCGACGAGAGGAAGGCCCACGCGTCGAGCGCGAAGGTCTCGGGCATCACGTGGCCATCGCCGTTGCGCAGCACGACCGAGGTGGCCGCTCCGGCGCCCGCCATGCGCTCCGCGAGGGCGCAGGTGTACTGCACCGACACCAGCGGATCGCGCGTTCCGTGCGTGAGGTACGCCGGCGGGATGCGCCCGCTCGCGGGGATGGGACCCGGCAGGTCGGCCCCGCTGCAGCCGCACCAGCCCGCCTGCGTTCGCAGCGCCGCGCAGCTCGCCCCGCTGCCCTGGAACCGGCACCCTCGCGTGCTGCTGCACCGCACCAGCCCCGCGGAGCTGGTCGCGAAGCCCGCGATGCGCGAGGCGAGCTGCGCGGCGACGAGCTCGGCGAAGAAGCCGCCGCTCGAGTGGCCGATCGCGTAGACGCGCCGCGGGTCGACGCCGAAGCGGCGCTGCGCCTCGACGAGGATCGCGCGCGTCAGCAGCAGGTCGGGGTTGGCGCCGGGAGCCGTGTTGGGAGAGGTCTCCCAGTAGGTCTCCTCGGTCGCGTGGTCCCAGTCGCCGTGCGAGAGCCAGCGGGAGTCCGGGGCGATGAACACCGCGCCGTTGCGGTCGGCCATCGCCTGCGCCGAGGACTCGTCGAGCATCACGTCGCCGGAGCCGTTGGTGCCATGGAAGGCGAGCACCAGCGGCGGGGCGCTCGCTCGCGAGGCCGGCAGGTACACCGTGACGTCGCGCACCACGCCCGCCACCCGGAGCTGCGCGTGGGAGCGCCCGTTGCGCACGGCGAAGCTCCCCGTGTAGCTGACGCCGTCGGAGGTCGGCGGCGGAGTGACGCCTCCCGCATCGCGCGCTCCCGCATCGCGAGCTCCCGCATCGCGAGCTCCCGCATCGCGCACGCCGCTGTCGACGACCCTCGTCGGGGTGGCGTTCACCGGCTGGCAGGCGACGTAGCCCTCTCCGGCGTAGCAGTCGTTGTCGCGGTCGCAGACGCAGCGGGCGTTGCCCGGCCAGCACTGCCGGATGTGCCCCGCGGCGTTGCGGGGATTGCCCGAGTCGTCGGGCCTCACGGCCTCCGGGCACGCCCGCAGCTCCTGCTCGATGGAGTCCTGTCCGGTCCCGGGGCAACCCGTGAGGCCCAGCAGGACGCCCACCTGGCACCAGAGCTTCTTCATAGGGCGACTGCGTACGGCGAGGCGCCGGGCAGCGTCAACCCGGAGCCGCGAAGGAGAGGGAAGGGGAGAGAGAGGAGAGGGAGCGGAGGCTACTTCTTGAACGTCGTCTCGGCGCCCACGTCGAGCGCGTCGACGATGGCCATGATCACCGCGTCCACGGGGCGATCCTTCGTGGCCTCGGTCTGCCGCGCGGAGCTTCCCGCGGCGACCAGCACCACCTCGCCGACGCCGGCGCCCACTGCGTCGGCGGCGACCAGCGGCGCGCCCGTCGGGTCGCCGTGGACGTCACAGCCGCGCACCACCAGCAGCTTGAGCCCGTCGAGGGTGGGCTCCTTGCGGCTGGCGACGAGCGTTCCGGTGACGCGCGCGATGAGCATCGGCTCAGCCCCCCGAGGGCTTCGCCGCGCCGCGCCCGAGCGGCAGGATCTCGTCGATGTTGGCGTGCGGCCTCGGGATGATGAGCACGCTCACCATCTCGCCGATGCGCTCGGCCTCGCGCTGCCCCGCCTCGGTGGCGGCCTTCACGGCCGCGACGTCGCCGCGGACGACCACGGAGGTGTAGCCCCCGCCGACCTTCTCGTAGCCGACGAGTTGCACCCGCGCGGCCTTCACCATCGCGTCCGCGGCCTGCACCGCCGCCGCAAAACCCTTGGTCTCGATGATACCCAGCGCGTCGCTCATTGGATGGTTCCTTCTCTACGGACGGTTGTCAGCGGTCGAGCCGCGTCTCCTGCTTCTTGCCCCGCACGCTCGACAGCGCGGCCCGGGCCGCCTCCGCCGCCGCGTCGATCTCCGCCTCGGAGCCCGAAAGGTAGAGCCGCCCGAACGCGCCGTAAGGCTGGATGTGCACCAGCTTCACGTTGGCGGCCTTCTCGGCCTCGTTGGCGGCCAGCACGATGTAGCCCGCGGGGTCGGTCTCGAGGATGAGCAACGACTCGCCCGGCAGGATCATCATGCCCGAGGAGCTGCGGTTGATGATCTGGGCCTGGTAGGCCTCGATGCCGCGCAGCACCTGGTTGGTGGGGAGGTTGGGGGCGAGGCGGTCGTCCTCCTTGAGGTCGAGCGACTCGAGGATGGCGCGGCCCGCGTCCATGACCTGGCCTTTGTCCTCGTGGTGGATCTCGAGGAGCCCGTAGGCCCGCTCGACCACCTGCACGGCGGGCTGCACCTTGCTCGCCTTGAGGGCGATGTCCGTCACCCGGTTGATGGCCATGCCCGGGGCGATCTCGACCCAGAGCGAGGCCATGAAGGGGATCGGAAGGAAGCCGCGCGCGGTCTTGCCGATGAACGACGCCAGCTGGGGCTGCAGGCTGTCGAGGAAGATGTACGTACGCAGGCCAACGCCGCTCATGACAGAGCGGGTATCACGGTGCTTGACTGCGTCGCAAGGGGATCAGTCGGTCGGAAGCGCGAGCGTGAGGCGCAGGGCCCCGGCGGCCTCGGGCTGGACCCGGGCGACCATGGACTGCGACGGCGCCCAGCGGACCAGGGTCTGCACCAGCTCGGCCGCGGTCATCGCTGCGGGGAGCTTGCATTCGAGCATCGAGGCGGTGGCGCCGTGGACCCGGCGGACCCGGGCGAAGCGCTCGTCGGCCTCCACGGTGAAGGTGGCCTCCCGGCCGCCGTCGAGGACGCGGGCCAGCACCCAGGACCCGAGGGCCTGGAGCGCTCCGGGCCCCGGGCTCGCCGTCACGAACGGGACGAGGGGAAGCTCGTAGGAGGAGGACCCGGTCAGTCCGAACGACCCTTCGGTTGCCATGATCCTGCGACTCTTACCCCGATCGGGGCACAGGACAAGGGGACGGTGTTTCATTCCTGCAAGGTCCCCCTCCCCGGCACCATTGACGCCCCCCCGTCGCGTGGGGTGATCTCCCGCGATGCACACCGGGGCCGCGGATCAGATCGAGCACGAGGACGGCCGCGTCGAGTTGAGGCCCGGGGTCGTCCTCACCGGGTCGTCCCTCTACAACCACGACCTCGCGCCCACCACCGTCGCCCAGCGCACCTGGAAGACCTACAACTTCGCCGCGCTGTGGATCTCCATGGCCCACTGCATCCCGACGTACATGCTCGCGTCGGGGCTCATCACCGCGGGGCTCAGCTGGTGGCAGGCGCTGCTCACCATCCTCCTGGGCAACCTCATCGTGCTGGTGCCGATCCTGCTCAACTCGCACCCCGGGACGCGCTACGGCATACCCTTCCCGGTATTCGCCCGGGCCGCCTACGGGGTCTTCGGCTCCAACTTCCCGGCGGTGCTCCGGGCCATCGTGGCGTGCGGCTGGTTCGGCATCCAGTGCTGGATCGGCGGCAAGGCCTTCCACACCTTCATGCTGGCGATGTGGCCCGGCTGGGCCACCCTCCTCGGCGGCCACGTGTCCGGCTACGCGCCCACCCAGTGGCTCTCCTTCGGGCTCTTCTGGGCGCTCAACGTCTTCGTGATCTTCCGCGGCATGGAGCTCGTGCGGAAGCTCGAGGACTGGGCCGCGCCCTTCGTGCTGATCATGACCGCGGCGCTGGTCTGGTGGGCCATCGACCGCGCCCACGGCCTCGGCCCCATCCTCGCGCAGAACAGCCATTTCCACGGCCACGGCAGCTTCATGAGCGTGTTCGTCCCGTCGCTGACGGCGATGATCGGCTTCTGGGCGACGCTCTCGCTCAACATGCCGGACTTCACCCGCTACGGCCGCTCGCAGCGCGACCAGTTCGTCGGGCAGGTGGTGGCGCTCCCCACCACCATGACCCTCTTCGCGGCGATGGGGGTGCTCATCACCAGCGCCTCGCAGGTCATCTACGGCGTCCAGATCTGGGACCCGATGGACCTCGCGTCGCGCTTCGAGTCCCGCGCCATGGTGGCCGTCGGGATGTTCACCGTGGTCATCGCCACGCTCGCGGTGAACATCGCGGCCAACGTGGTCTCCCCCGCCAACGACTTCGCCAACGCCTTTCCGAAGTGGATCAACTTCCGCCGCGGCGGCCTGCTCACCGGCATCATCGGCGTGGCCATGTGCCCGTGGAAGCTCCTGGCCGACCCGTCGGGCTACATCTTCAAGTGGCTCCTCGGGTACTCCGGCGGCCTCGGCGCCATCGCCGGCGTGCTCATCGCCGACTACTGGTACCTGAAGCGCCGCGAGCTCGACCTGGCGGACCTCTACCGCCCCGACGGGCGCTACAGCTACGGCGACCGCCTCGGCACCAACTGGGTCGCCGTGGGCGCCACGGCCCTGGGCTGCGCGCTCGCCTGGGCCGGGGCCTTCGTCCCGTCGCTGCACTGGCTCTACGACTACGCGTGGTTCGTCGGGGCCTTCGTCGCCGCGGGCGCCTACCTCGCGGGGATGAAGGTCCTCGGCGACCGCAGCACCCGCACCATGTAACGCCCGGCCCTTAGATCATCTCGTGCGGCATCAGGTCGCGCGGCGAGCGGTACATGTGCATCGGGGAGTAGTTCGCGAGGTTGGACACCCGCGAGGTGTAGAGGCACGCGTAGTGCTCCACCTGGTCGCCAAACGAGCTGAGCTCGACGCCCTGCTTGAAGAGCGACCCCCAGTACGGGTGGAAGATCTCCTGCGTGCGCCGTGACATGTCCCGCGCCTGCACCTCCAGCGAGCGCAGCGCGGCCTTGAGCCCGTCCACCGCGCGCCGAGACTCCTCAGCCGCCGCGGCCCGGGCGTCGCTGCCCGCCGCGTCGTCGCGGGCGCCCCTGCGGGTGAGCGCGCGATACCGGCCCTGGTAATACCGCAGCTCGTCCTCCAGGCGCTCCCGTCGGCGCGAGAGGGCGTCGATGAGGGTCACGTCGTCCTGCGTGCGGTTCATCGCCTCCAGCTCCCAGTCCATCTCCTGCACCACCAGCACGGTGCGCCAGGAGGAGTCCTTCTTGCTGCGCAGGATGTCGCCGAAGATGTGGTCGCCCACGTAGAGGATCGCGTCGCCGTAGGCGTCGATCATCCGCTCGAAGTCCTTGAGGTTGCCCTGCTCGTAGATGCGCCCCCGCTCCAGGGTGTACGCGGGGTTCACCGGGTCCGTCGGGCCCTCGCCGGAGCGCTCCATGAAGGGGCGCTTCTCGGTGAAGAAGGTGGGCTTGCCCGCGGCCACGCTCACCACGTCGAAGTACTGCCGCCACGACGCGTACTCCGGCAGCGCGCCGTGCAGGAGGTACTTCATCATCCGGTCGGTGTACGCCCAGCGCGAGTTGGTCAGCAGGAAGAGCTTCTTGCCCGCGGAGCGCAGCTTGTGGAGCGTCGGCGCCAGCAGCGGGTCGCGCTCGACGAAGCGCGGCAGGTCGTTGGCGATCACGTCCACGATGGACCCGTCGCGGTGCGCCTCGTCGATGCACTCGCGGATGTCGTCGAAGAGCTGCTGGTAGTCGACGTGCACCCCGTAGGCGTCGAGAACGTCCACGGCGCCCGCGTACACCGCCGCCTCGGGCAGCGCGTAGAGCGTGTCGATCCAGTGGTAGCGGCCGCCGGTGACGCGCACCTTGCGGGTCTCGTAGAGCGCGTGCCGCACCTCGCGGTCGAGCTCCTTCATGCCGTGGTAGGCCCGGCCCACGTAGCGGTAGCGGTCCATCTTCAGGACGTGGCCGAGCTTCTTGTCGATGAGCAGGCCGCGGATGGCGAAGCGCGTGTCGAAGCGCGCCTCGGCCAGGAAGGGCGGATAGCCCCGGTCGACCAGCTTCTTCACCGTCGCCTCGATGGAGAGCTTGTCGATCTCGTCCTGGCGGTAGATCGCCAGCGTGTAGTCCATGTCGAAGCCGATCCACTCGACGGACTCCATCCGCAGGCTGCGGTTCACGAAGACCCGCTGGTGGGAGCGCAGCGTCGAGAGGTGCAAAGGGCCCCCGACCTGGTCATCCGGCACGTTGGGGAGCTTCAGTTGCGCGTCGTTCATCGATCGTCCTCGGGTGCTACCGCGCTCCCCCGTCGGGGCCGCCGTGGCCCTCCCGAAGGGTGCGCCCCGTGCAACGGGGACTTGACGCTCGCGGCCGATCGGGTATCTCTCGCGGCCCCGCGCAGCGCCTTGTCGGTGGTCCTGATCATCGTCTCGAAGCGCGCGGCGCACAACGACGTTTCCCGATCCCAACCTTTACCGCCGACGAGACGACTACCATGGCCAAGAGCGACATCACCGGGACGCGGCGCAAGATCGCCAACAAGGTCTCGCACTCGAACATCAAGACCAAGCGCTGGCAGTTCCCCAACCTGCAGGAGCGCCGTCTGTTCGTCCCCGAGCTCAACCGGCACGTGCGCATCACGCTGAGCACCAGCGACCTCCGCACCGTCGACAAGATCGGCCTCGTCGCCTACGCGGCGCGCTACGGCCTCGACGTCAGCAAGCTCTGAGCTGCCATCGCCCTCCCCACCGACCCTGAGCGGCCGGGGGGGGGAGGGCCTTCGCTCCAGCCTCTCCCGCCCTCCAAAGCCTCATCGTTGCTCTCATCTTCACAAGAACGCCGCCCACTCCGCGGTTGCGGACGGCCCGCGAGCGGGCCTGCAACCGCTGAAGTGGGAGCCTGGAACTGAGCGCCCCTCCTTCGAGGGGCTTCGCTGAAGGAGCGCCGGTTGCTGGCGCAACCGTCGGGAGGTCGCAGGCCGCCGCGAT
>CBIHPK010000190.1:0-14642 GCA_966211675.1 uncultured Myxococcaceae bacterium | reverse complement strand
GGGGCGTCATCGGTGGGGGGCTCCTCGCGGTGCGGTGAGGGGGGGGGTGAGGGGACGGAGGCGGGCGCTCAGCCCTCCTGGACGGTCACCTTGAGCATCTTCACGGGCGTGCGCGGCCGGTCGTTGGCGTCCGTGGGCGTGGTCTCGATCTTCTTCACGACGTCCATGCCCTCGAGCACCTTGCCGAACACCGGGTGCTTCGACGCGCCGGGCGAGAACCAGTCGAGGAAGGAGTTGTGCACGGTGTTGATGAAGAACTGGCTCGACCCGCTGTTGGGCGCGCCGGTGTTGGCCATGGACAGCGTGCCGGGCTCGTTGGAGAGCCGCGCGGCGAACTCGTCCTTGATGGTCCCGTCGGGGCCGTCGCCGGTGCCCGCGCGGCTGCTGTTGGGGTCCTTGCTGTAGGGACACCCGAACTGGAGCATGAACTTGTTGATCACCCGGTGGAAGTGAAGCCCATCGTAGAAGCCGGACTTCGCGAGCTTCACGAAGTTGCCTGCGGTGATGGGCATCTGGTCGACGAAGAGCTCGACCTTGATGTTGCCGAGGGAGGTCTCGAGGAGGGCGGTGGGGTTGCTCATGGCGCGAGACCCTACCAAAACAACGCCCCGCCCGGCAGCCACGACCCGCACCCCCTCGCTCACTCTGCCCAGCACTTTTCCCCGCCGGTGTCGTAGAGGGGGGCCGCCATGTTGCTCGACCTTCACCGACACCTCGAGGGATCGCACAGCCCTCGCGCCCTCCTCGACGTCGCCCTCGCCTTCGACATCCGAAACCCCCTCTTCTTCGACGCCTCGACCGGCCAGGCCGTCGCGACCGAGGCGCTCGCCCGGCAGCTCACGATGCAGTCCCCCTC
This sequence comes from uncultured Myxococcaceae bacterium, assembly GCA_966211675.1. GTDB lineage: Bacteria > Myxococcota_A > Polyangia > Polyangiales > SCUS01. The sequence continues at coordinate 13,786 of CBIHPK010000190.1, read as the reverse complement.
GGACGACGCGTCGGTGTTCTACCAGTGCATCGTGAAGGCCCGCGCGGCCTACGTGAGCGTCGAGGCCATCGGCGCCCTGGCGGCGAGGGCCTTTCGCGAGGCGGCGGAGGACACCGACGGCTTCGAGATGCGGCTCTCGCTCTTCTCGATGGCGCGCACGCTCATCGAGCACCAGGGGCTCTCGTGGCGGGACGTCGCGCCGGTGGACTTCGCGGAGCGCTACGCGAGGCCCGTGCTGAAGTCGGTGCTCGCGGCGCGCGACGAGGCCTCGCGGGAGACGGGCAAGCCGATGCTGGTGCGCCTCGGGCTCTCCCGCACCTTCGAGAGCGAGGCCCACTACCGCGCGCTCGCCGCGATGGCGCGAGAGCACGCGAAGGCGCTCGTGGGCCTCGACGTGCTGGGCATCGTGATCGGCGCGGACACCGAGCCCCTGCCTCCGGGGCTTCTGGACGTGCTCGCCACGCTGCGCCTCGACCTGCCGGACCTCACCATCCACGCCGGCGAGTTCGCGGGCTCCGCCTCCGTCGACCGCACGCTGGCGCTCTCGCCGCGAGGCATCGGCCACGGCGTCCACTCGCTGCAGAGCCCCGCCACGCTGGAGCGCCTGGCTCGCGAGGGCGTCACCCTGGAGGTGTGCCCGACGAGCAACCGGCTGCTCATCCCGACGGCGCTGCGGGCGCTCGAGGCCGCGCACGGGGGCGCGACGCCGCTGAAGGCGCTGCAGAAGGCGCAGGTGCACTGCGTGCTGGGGAGCGACGATCCGACGCCGATGGGCACGTCGTTTCGTCGCGAGGTGGAGGGGGCGAGAGAGCTCGGTGTCGACATGGCGCAGCTCGAGGCCGACATGGGCCGTCGCTGGGCCGAGCTGACGGGGTAGAGCGAGGGAGGGGGGCGCGGGGGGCGGGGGTGAGGTCGTCCCACCCCCATCCGGGAAGCGCTAGCGCCGACGGCGTCGACGCGAGAGCACGAGGCCCAGCGCGGCGAGGCCCGCGAGCGCGAGGCGGCCGTCGGAGCTTCCACCCGCAGCGCGGCAGCCGCAGCCGGCGGGCTCACCGGGCGTCGCGGTGGTCGCGGCGTCGGGGACGTCGGCGCCGACCGAGGCGTCCTGCAGGCCGGCGTCGGCCACGGGCACGTCGGCCCTCGCGTCGGCCCTCGCATCCGCGACGTCGGCCACGCCCGCATCGCTGATCGCGGCGTCCGTGTCGACATCGGCCACGGTCGCGTCCTTCACCGAAGCGTCGGTGTCGACGTCGTCCAGCGCCGCGTCGCGGACCGCGCCGTCCGTGTCGGCGTCGCCCGCGGCGGCGTCGAGCTCCGCGTCGCCCGCCTCGGTGACGTCGCTCGCGTCGGCGACGTCGCTCGCGTCGGCGACGTCCTCCGCTTCGATCACGTCGCTGGTGACGTCGGTCACCGCCACGTCGCTGGCGTCGCCCGCGTCGCCCGCGTCGCTGCACAGGCCGCCGTCGGGGAGCGCGCCCATCACGCACGCGCCCGCCGTGTCGCAGAGCTCGAGGCCGTTGCAGAGCTGGCCGTCGTCGCAGGAGGTTCCGGCCGCCGCGTTGGAGAGCACGCACGCGCCCGAGGCGCGGTCGCAGGTGTTCACTCGACACGGGAGAGCGCTCGGCGGGCAGCTCACCGACGTCCCCGGAGCGCAGGCGCCCGCGGCGTTGCAGGTCTCGGCGCCGTTGCAGGCGTCGCCGTCACCGCACGCGGTGCCCGCGGCGACCGGGGCGTTCACGCATCCGGTCGCGGCGTTGCACGAGTCCGCCGTGCAGGGGTTGCTGTCGGCGCAGGAGAGGGCCGTGCCCGGCGTGCACGTCCCCGCGGCGTTGCAGCTCTCGGCGCCGTTGCAGGCGTCGCCGTCCGCGCAGGAGGTGCCCGCCGTGACGGGAGTGTGGGCGCAGCCCGTCGCGGGGCTGCACGAGTCGGCCGTGCAGGGGTTGGAGTCAGCGCAGGAGAGCGCCGTTCCGGGCGAGCAGGCGCCCGTGGCGTTGCAGGTCTCGGCGCCGTTGCAGGCGTTGCCGTCGGCGCAGGCGGTGCCCGGCGACACCGGCGAGAAATCGCAGCCCGAGGCGGGGTTGCACGCGTCGGTGGTGCAGGGGTTGGCGTCGACGCAGGTGAGGGGCGCCGCGGTCACGCAGAGACCCGAGCCGCAGGTCTGCCGGCCGCTGCACACGTTGGTGCTGCCGCAGACGGTCCCGTCGTCGAGGAAGGTCACCGCGCAGCCGGACGCGGGGTTGCAGGTGTTCACGGTGCAGGGGTTGGCGTCCGTGCAGACGAGCGGCGCACCCGGCGTGCAGGCGCCCGCGGCGTTGCAGGTCTCGGCGCCGTTGCAGGCGTCGCTGTCGGCGCAGGAGGTCCCGGCCGCGACGGGGGCGTTCACGCAGCCCGAGGCGGGGCTGCACGAGTCGGCGGTGCAGGGGTTGGAGTCGTCGCAGGAGAGGGCCGCGCCCGCAGCGCACGCGCCCGCGGCGTTGCAGGTCTCGGCGCCGTTGCAGGGGTTGCCGTCGGAGCAGGCGGTGCCGGCCGGGCGCGGCCCGCACGCGTTGACGTCGCAGCGCGAGCAGGCGCCGGGACAGTCGAGGTCCGCGGCGCAGGTGGCGCCCGCGTCGCCGAAGTCGAGGGCGTTGTCGTCGCGGTCGGTCAGCGCGGGGAGGCGGCTGTACACGTGCGCGGTGGTCGAGATCACCGGCGTCGCCGTGACGCCCGCATAGACCCCGGTGCCGTAGTTGACGATGTCGACGATGGTGTTCGAGCCGTCGAGCACCAGGATCTCGTCGCCCCCGTTGGCGAGGCCCCAGCTCCCGGACGGGGTCCAGAGCGTGTAGCGGGTCATGTCGGGGGTGGTGTCGCCCGCGGTGGTGGCGAACTCGGCGTCGGCGGCGCGGCCGTAGCGCGCAGCGTACTGCGAGCCGCTCGCGGCCACGATGAAGGTCGCCCCCGGCGCGAGCGTGGCGGCGGGGAAGCTGTACATCCCCTCGGTGCCGTCGACGGTCTCCTCGTCGCCGATGCGGAAGCTTCCGAGCGCGAGGGGCGCGGGCGACATGTTGCGCACGGCCACCCACTCGTTGCCGCCCAGGGTCGAGGCCGCCGCGTCGGCCACGAAGCGCGTCACCATCAGCGGCGCGTAGACCTCGCCGTCGGCGGCGAAATACACGTCGGCGTAATAGTTGATGACCTGGTCGCTGACCTCCGCGAAGGTGTTGGGGTAGGTCGCGGCGCGGGGGTCGCCGTAGTCGGTCACGACGTCGAGGGCGTTGGAGACGTCCGAGCCGCCGATGGCCACGGTGTCGTCGTTGCCCTGCGCGCGGAAGGTCGCGACGGTGAAGCGCAGCGGCGCGGTGGGCGGCGCGGAGAGGCCGAGCGCGCTCCAGGGGACGAAGATCTCGACGCCGTCGGCGCCCCGCACCGCCGCCACGGTGGCGGTGGTCGCGAAGGAGGGGTTGAGCACGGCGGCCGTCCCGCCGGAGCCGAAGCGGGTCTGCACGAGGTACTCCCAGCGCGCCTCGGGGGCGACCTGCGTGTCGGAGAAGCCCGCGAGGAAGTTCTGTCCGCTCCCGGAGACGCGGTCCGTGTCGATCGCGACCTGCACCTGCACCGGAGCGCCCGACGGGGCCGTGGAGGCGAGGCGCACCAGGATGGCGAGCCCGGTCGCCGTGCCCGTGTACTGCACCCGGGTGATGTTCGCGTCGTTCTCGGGGGTCGCGAGGTCGGTGCGCGCGTCGGCCGCGTTGTCGAGCCACACGTACTCGCCCGCGGAGGAGGCGTTGCGCGCGACGAGCCCGAGGTTGTCCGCCGTGGGGACGCGGGCGGACCAGTCGGCGGCGCTGCCGTCGACGGTCACGGGGTGGGCGAGCGCGGCGCCGGTGAGCGCGGAGACACTCAGCGCGAAGGCCGCGGCGAGCAGGGAGCGAGGTCGCATCGGAATGAGGCCTTTGGAAGGTGAAATGGGTACTGGATGGCGAACGCGAAGCGTCGCGCGCGATCCGCAACAGGTGTTCATGGAGGTAGGCCCTCGCCATCCGCAAGATGCGCCGCGCCTGCCGCAGGAGCGGTCGGAAGGGACCACTGGCTCCAGGCGTCCAGCGCCCGCCCGCGCGGGAGCACCAGGGGGGCGGCGGCGATCGTCTGGCTCCAGGACCGCAGGGCGTCCGCTCCCCGACGGCGTGCGTCGGTGTAAGCATCGATGTCATGAACCGCTTCCTCACCGGCGCCCTCGCGTCACTGTTGCTGGCCTCCTGCGGCGCCCGCGGGGCCGCTGGCGTGGCCGGTCCCGACGCCGCGGTGGAGGCGGGCCTCCTCGACGCCGCGAGCGCCGACCTCGCCGTGCTCGACGCCGCGCCCGTCGATCGCCCGGCTGCGCCCGACGCGCCGTCGTCGGACGCCCCGACGCCCGCCGACGTCGTGGACGTCCCCGTCGCGATGGACGCGCCTGCGCCGACCGACCGCCCCGAGCTCGTGGACGCGCCCTCGCCGACCGATCGTCCCGACGTGGTGGACGCGCCCTCGCCGACCGATCGTCCCGACGTGGTGGACGTGCCCGTCGACGTGGGCCCCGTGTGCCGCGCGGGCTACTTCGACTGCAACGGCCGGGCGGACGACGGCTGCGAGACGGAGGGCCCCTGCGCCCCGGCCGCGGGCCTCGTGGCGTGGTACCCGCTCGACGGGACCGGCGTCGACCTCGGCCCCGCCGCAGCCCACGGCTCCATCGCGGCCGCGTCGCCCACGGCCGACCGCTTCGGGCGCCCGGGTCGCGCGCTGCGCTTCGACGCCGTGGCGCGCTCGACCCTGTCCGCCCCGGACAATCCCCGGATGCCCGTCGGGGCCGCAGCCCGCTCGGTGACGGTGTGGTTTCGCGCGAGGGTCGGGGCCGCCCCGTGGCCCTACCGCACGCTGGTGTACGTCGGCTCCGCGGGCACCGCGCGACGCTTCGCCCTCGCGACCCTCGACGACCGCGCCCTCTTCACCGCCGAGAACGCCGACGCCCCGGGCGACACGCCGGTGCGCGACGACCGCTGGCACCACCTCGCGGCCACCTACGACGGCGCCTCGGTCACCCTCTACGTCGACGGTCGCGCGGAGGCCTCCGAGCGGCTCTCGCTCGCCACCGCCGGGCGCTCGCTGCTGCTCGGGCACAACCCGATCTTCAACGCCGAGGACTTCACCGGCGACCTCGACGAGCTGCGCGTCTACGACCGCGCGCTGCGCGCCGACGAGGTGGGCGCCCTGCTCCGCGAGGGCACCGCGACCTGCGTCCCCGACACGGCGCGCTGCGCCACCGACTCGGTCTGGGAGGCCTGCGACTCGGCGCGACGGCTCACCACCGCCACCTGCGGCGCGCTCCTCGGCTGCCGCGGCGGGGCGTGCGTCCCGAGGGCTCCGGTCGCGGGGCTCGTGGCGTACTACCCCTTCTCCGGCGGGGCCGCGCGCGACCGATCGCCCGGCGGCGTCAGCGACGGCGTGGTCTCCGCGACGGCCGCGGCGAGCGACCGCTTCCGGCGCTCGGGCGAGGCGCTGCGCTTCGACCCGTCGAGCGCCTCGTCGGTCCTGATGCCCGCCAACCCGAGGCTCCCTCTCGGCGCCGCGCCGCGCACGCTCTCCCTCTGGATGCGCACCACGCGCCCCGACGGCGGCCCCGACTACCGCTCCGCCGCGTGCTGGGGATCGCCCACGCCGGGGCAGCGCTTCGGCATCTCCAACAACCTGGACTTCACCCTCTTCACGGGCGAGGGCGGCGCGGCCGACCTGCCGAGCGCGGTGCGCGTCACCGACGACCGCTGGCACCACGTGCTCGCGACCTACGACGGAACCACCGTCGCGCTCTGGGTGGACGGCGTCCGCGCCGCCGCCGGGGCGCGCTCGCTCTCGACCGTGGGGTCGGTGCTGGTGGTGGGCCGCACGCCGCTCGGCCACCCGGGGACGGACTACTTCCCGGGCGACCTCGACGACGTGCGCGTCTACGACCGGGCGCTCGGCGAGGCGGAGATCAGCGCGGTGTTTCGCGACGGCGGCTGGTCGGGGCTATAGGGTCTCTCCGTCGCGCTCACCGCGGGCGTCGAGGCTCACGGGCCCGGCGCCGTAGTGCAGGATGACGAGGGCGCCGCCCAGCATGGAGAGGTTCTTCATGAACATCACCTGCTGCATCTGGCGCATCATCGGGTCGGCGACGTTCCAGAAGTCGTGCATGCTGAGCGTGACGGGCACGAGGAAGGCCGCGAGCATCGCGGCGCCGTAGCGGGCCTTGAAGCCGAGCAGCACGCTCAGCCCGCCGACGAACGCGAGGACGCCGGAGGCCGGGACGAGCAAGCCGGCGAGCGGCACGCCGTGCGACGCGGCGTAGTGGATCGTCGCCTGCGAGAAGTGCCCGATCGAGGAGTAGAGGAAGATCGCCGCGAAGAGCGCGCGACCGAGGGGCACGAGGACGTGCTCCGCCAGCGGCCGGGTCTCTCCGCGGAGCGACCGATGCTCGAAGAACTCCGGCGTCATCGCTTGCGTGGCCATGGCATCAGCCTCCGTGTTGCAAGGGTGAAATCAACCCTGAAACCGCGGCGGGAGGGGGTCAAGCGACGCCGTCGCGCGTTCGCCGAACGGACTCCGCGGAGGCCCCCGTAGCCCCCTTGTCGGAAGGTGCCCGAGGGGCTGCAATCCGCTCCATGACGACGCTGTGTTCGCCGAGGCTGGTGCTGCGGCCGTTGAGCGAGGAAGACCTGCCCGCGCTCGTGGCCTGGCGCAACGACCCGGAGGTCTCTCGCTACCAGGGCTGGGCGCTCCCCTACACGCTCGAGAGGGCGCGCTCGCTGCTCGGCGAGGGCCTCGCTCTCGGCGACAGCGGTTGGGTGCAGCGGGCGATCTCGTTGCCTACCGGAGAGCTGCTCGGAGACGTCGGGATGCGCACCGAGGGCGAGCAGGCGGAGGTCGGGATCACCCTCCGCCCCGTGGCGCAGCGTCAGGGCTACGCGGCCGAGGCGCTGCGGACCCTCCTCGACCACGCGTTCGGGCCGCTGGGCATACACCGGGTGTTCGCCAGCATCGACCCGCGCAACGCCCCGGTCGCGCGGCTGCTGGAGCGCTCGGGCTTCCGTCCCGAGGCGCACCTGCCGAAGAGCTATCTCCACCGCGGCGAGTGGGTCGACGAGGACGTGTACGCCGTGCTCCGCGACGACTAGGACCGCGCGCGCCGTTGGATGATATGAGACTCGCACCATGCGAAAGCGTCACTTCCTCTTCGGTCTGATCTCGCTCCTGTCGCTCGGCCTCCCCCCGGGGGCCGACCCCGCGCGGTCTCGCCCGACGGTCACGGTGCCACGCGGCGCGCGACCCACCCCGCGCCGCACCCGCGACCGGCGCCTGGGCACCGGCGCCGTGGCCGCCGAGGGCCGGGAGGTGGAGGTGCAGTACGTCGGCGTGGCGTGGTCCACCGGCCGCGAGTTCGACGCCTCATGGAACCGCGGTAGCCCCTTCCGCTTCACCCTCGGCCGCCGGATGGTCATCGCCGGCTGGGACCAGGGCGTCGCCGGGATGCGAGTGGGCGGCCGCCGCGAGCTGGTGATCCCTCCGGCCCTCGGCTACGGCGCGCGCGGCGCAGGGGACGCCATCGGCCCCAACGAGACGCTGATCTTCGTCGTCGACCTCGTCGCGGTGCACTGACTCCAGCCTGGCCCGTGCGATCCTCCGCGCACCCACCGATGGCCCTCTCGCACCGCCTCGCGCCGCTCGCCCTCCTCGCCCTCCTCGGCTGCTCCGACCCCGCGCCCCCGGCCGCCGACGCCTCTGCGTCCGACGCCTCCGACGCCTCGGCCGCCGTCGACACCCCCGACGCGCGCGCCTCGTCGCCCATCGACCCCGCGCTCTTCGACTGCCGCGCCGTCGCGCGCATCCCCTCGCGCGCCTCCACGGTCCCCTTCGGCTGCGGGACCGATCCGACCTGCCGCACGCCGCAGGTGATGGCCCACCGCGGCGCCGGGGGCCCCTTCGGATTCGTCGCCCCGGAGGACACCCTCTCGGCCTACCGAGCGGGCATCGCGCTCGGCGTCGAGTACGTCGAGACCGACCCACGGCCCACCATGGACGGCGTGCTGGTCAACATCCACGACGACACCGTCGACCGCACCACCGACGGGACCGGCGCCGTCGACCAGATGACCTTCGCCCAGGTGCGCGCGCTGCACATCCGCGCCGACGGCCTCGCCGGCGACTTCTCCTGCGAGCGCGTGCCTACGCTGAGGGAGATATTGGAGGTCTGCCGCGGCCGGGTGATCGTGGTCGTCGACGCCAACAAGACCGACCGGGTCGACCTGCTGGTGCAGGCGATCCGCGAGGCCGACGCGGTCGACTCGGTGGTGTTCAGCACCAGCAGCATCGACAAGGTCCGCATGGCGCTCGCGATGGAGCCCCGCATCCGCGCTCACATCCGACCCGACACGGTCGCGGCCATCGCCGAGCAGCTCGACATGATCGCCCCGGTGGTCCCGGCCATCGTGGAGCTGCGCCGCGCCGACGTGCGGATGGGGGCGCCCATCGTCCACGCGCGAGGCTCTCGCGTCGAGACGGACATCTTCGGCGAGGACGCCGTCGCGGCCATCCGCGGCGACACCTCGCTCTACCTCAACGCCTACAACGAGGGCGCGGACATCGTGCAGTCCGACCGGCCCTCGCAGGTGCTCGACGCGCTGCGCCGCGCCGGCCGTCGCTGAGGTCCCGCGCTGCCGAGCGCGTCGGCGCGCGGCCGCCGACGGACGATCACACCTCCAGCACGATCTTCCCCTTCGCCCGTCCGGCCTTGCTGTACTCCTGCGCGGCCGCGACCTCCGCCATCGGGAACACCTTGTCGATCACGGGCTTCAGCTTGCCCCCGTCGACCAGCGTCCGGACGTACTCCAGCTCCGCCCCGTCGCCCTTCGTGAGGAGCCCGAACACCTTCGCGCCGAACAGCGGGTTCGCGAACATCCGCACGAACGTCCTCGGGCCCGGCACCGTCGTCACGTGGACCTTGCGACCGCGCAGCACGCCGCCGCACGCGGTGTACGGCTGGTTGCCGATGCAGTCGAAGATCACGTCGTACGCCTCCGACTGCTTCGTGAAATCGGTCGTCCGATAATCGATGACGTCGTCGGCCCCGAGGCCCCTCACGAGGTCGACGCTGGCGGCGCCGCACACCGCCGTGACCCTCGCGCCGAGCGCCTTCGCGATCTGCACCGCGGCGAGGCCGACCCCGCCCGACGCGCCGTTGACGAGCACGCGCTCGCCGGCCTGCACCGCGGCCCGGGTGCGCAGCCCGTTGAGCGCCGTCAGCGCGGCGGTCGGGAGCGACGCGGCCTCGACCATCGTGAGCCCTGCGGGCTTCTTCACGACGAGGTGCTCGGCGAGCGCGACCCGCTCGGCGTGCGCGCCCCAGTCGTGCGGCATCATCGCGAACACCTCGTCGCCGACCGCGAGCCGCGTGACGTTCGCGCCGGTCTCGACGACCACCCCCGCGAGGTCGCAGCCGAGGGTCACCGGGAAGGTGACCTTCACGAAGCTCTTGGCGCCGCCGTCCCGCACGAGCCAGTCGACCGGGTTGACGCTCGTCGCCTTGACCCCGACCACGACCTCGCCCGCCCCGGCCTTCGGCGCGGGGACCTCGGCCAGCTCGAGGACCTCGGGACCGCCGTACTTCTGGATCCTCACAGCCTTCATGGCGTGGAGGATAACTCCCGCGGTCGTCCGCGGGCAGCGCACCGCCGCCGTGGCCTCCTCGCGGAGGCGCGAACCTGTACAGCCGGATCGAGCGCGTCTGCGCCCTCCGGCGGGTCAAAGGGCCCGTGACGCCTCACCACACGTAGGGAACCAGCCGGTAGCGGACGCGCCGGGCGTAGTCGCCGTACTCCGGCAGGGCACGGCGCAGCAGGGCTTCTTCGACGCGAATGCGCAGGGCGAGCACCGCGACGGGGACGGCGGCCAGCAGCACGCCGAGCCACGAGCCCAGCCAGAGGCCCATGCCCGTCATGATCGGAATCATGGCGGCGTACATCGGGTGCCGCACGATGGCGTACGGGCCCGTGTCGATCAGCTGCTGACGGCGCTCGGCCTGGTGACGCACGACGAGGGTGGCGTAGGCGTTACACGCGAGCACGCGGAAGATCAGCTCCCAGCCGCAGGCGAACAGAACAAGACCCGCCAGGCCGACCGACCACGGCGGCGTGGGGAACAGTCGCAGGCGGAAGCGATCGACCGCGCAGATCGGCAGCAGGGCGGCATAGCTCGCCATGAAGGCCGGCAACAAGACCTTGTCGGCCAGGGGCTGGCCCTGTTGCAGCGGGCCCTTCGCGCGCTCGTCCAGCAGGTCGCGATTCAATCGAGCCGTGCGCACGAGCCCGAGCAGGCGGCTGACGAACAGCACCGCCAGCAGCACCCACGCCCGCGGCCAGTCCAACGTGCCCGCCGCCGGAAAGAGCAGGACGGCGAAGAGCGCCGTGTAGCCGATCAATCCCGTGAGCTCACGAAACCAGAACATGGCGTCCCCCCTCCGGCCTCGAGCCAGCAGGTGTCTGCTCCGTTGGGGTTCCGATGATAGCGTCTCGGCGTTGCGTCGGGCACTACGCGAGGTCCGCCCGGGCGAGCTCGCGCTCTGAGGGGAGTGCGTGCTCCGCCGTCTTTCGGTCGCTGGCGCGGAGCCACAGGAGGTGCCCGCCTGGTACGACAGCGACACGCGCTGGAAAGCTGGGGCACCAGATCGCTCGGGCTGACGGAAGGCCCATGACCCGTAGTACCCGCTCTCGCGAGCGTTGGCAGGAGTTCCCGGGACGCCGTCTTGACCGATTCCAACGCCCCATCCACCCCGCGCTCGCTGTCGTTCGACACCCCGCGGCCCTGACCGTCCAGCACGTCGCTGGCGATGTCCAGTCGCCCCTCCTCCATCGCCGCCGATCACGGCCCGTCGCGCGCTCGCCTCATCCGAGGCACCACCGGTCGAGATGCCTGTCCTCTGGTCTCATTTCCAACGGTGGCGGCCGCTGTCTTCGTGGATCGTGGGGAGCGACCGCGACGCCAGCCCAGTGCGCCTCACCGTCGCGAAGCGACGGGAGCGACCGCGACGCCAGCCCAGTGAGCCCGCGTGGAATCGGCGGCTCCACCCAACCGGGTTCAACCGGTCTCGGGCTCGGAGCGTGGGGTCGTTGTGACGAATTGGGCTGGCGTCGCGGTCGCTCCCGTCGCTTCGCGACGGTGAGGCGCATTGGGTTGGCGTGTCGAAGAGATGCGCGACGCCCACCCGGGCGGCGCAGACGCGGTCGCCCAACCCATCGGTTTCACACGTCTACTTCTTCCTCCCGGTGCTCCAAGTCTTCCGCCCGGTGCTCCAACTCTTCCTCCCGGCGGTCCAACGCTTCCATCCGTGCCAGCGAGACCCATGGCGGAACGCAGTCAGATGGGCGGGAGCGGCGGGTTGCGGCGGGGTGGCGGTCTACTTCGACCGAAGGCCTCACTCCACCAGCTCCCCGCTCACTCCCTCCGCAGCGCCACGATGGGGTCGAGCCTCGCCGCCGAGCGCGCGGGGAAGAACCCGAAGATCACCCCGATGCCGCCGGAGACGGCCATGGAGATCGCCGCGATGTCGGGGCGAAACCCCACGCTGAACTCCGTCAGCCGGCCCACCAGCAGGCTCGCTCCGATGCCCACCGCGATGCCCGCCACGCCGCCGATCACCGCCAGCGTCGTCGCCTCGATCAGGAACTGCGCGAGGATGTCCCGACCCCGCGCCCCGATCGCGAGGCGGATGCCGATCTCCCGGGTGCGCTCGGTCACCGAGACCAGCATGATGTTCATGACCCCGATGCCGCCCACGAGCAGCGAGATCGAGGCGACCACCATCAGCAGCGCCGACACGATGGCCGTCTGCTCGTTGAAGGCGCTGGTCAGGTCGGACAGGTTGCTGACGGCGAAGTTGTCCTCGGACCCTGGCCGGATGCGGTGCCTCTGGCGAAGCAGTGCCGTGATCGAGTCCTGGGCGCGGCGCAGCACGTCCGGGCCGCGCGCCGTCACCATGATCGAGTTCACCTGGTTGTTGGGCATGCGGTTGATGCCCGCGCGAAACGAGCTGATCGGCATGACCACGGTGTCGTCGTTGTCCTGACCGAAGCCCGACTGGCCCTTGCGAGCGAGCACCGCCACCACGGTGCAGGGCATCTGCCCCACGCGGATCTCGCTCCCGATCGGGTCGGTGCCGCCGAACAACCCCTGGCGCACCGTCTCGCCGATGGCGCAGGCCGAGGCCCGAGAGCGCACCTCCTCGTCGGTCCAGAGCGCCCCGAGCGAGGCGCTCCAGCTGCGCACGCTGAAGAAGCCCGCCGTCGTCCCGGTGATGCGCGTCGAGACGTTGCGCTCCCCGGCCACCACCTGCGCCCCGGACCCGACCGTCGGCGCCACCGTCGCCACCGTCGGGACCTCCCTCTCGATCGCCTCGGCGTCCTCGTCCGTCAGCGACGCCGCCGTGCCCTGCGCCGAGCGCACGCCGCCGGTGCGCTGGCCCGAGGGCATCACCACCAGGAGGTTCACCCCCAGCGTGGTCATCTGCGCCTGCATCTTCTCCTGCGCGCCCACGCCGAGCGCGTTGGTGGTCACCACCGCCGCGATCCCGATGAGGATCCCGAGCGCCGTCAGCGACGCCCGCAGCTTCGCCCTCACCAGCGAGCGCAGCGCCAGGCGAAAGGCCATCAGCCACGCCAGGCCCCCGCTCCCCTCCTTCTCCGCCGCGGCGCGCGGGGCGATCTCGGCCCCCGAGGCGTCGACCTTCCACGGCTCGGCCCCCGCCGGGGCCTGCGCCCTCCGAGGCTCGGCCACCAGCTCGTCGGACAGGATGAGCCCGTCCTTCACCGTCACGATGCGCGACGCGCAGCGGGCCACGTCGGCCTCGTGCGTGACCATCACGATGGTCAGACCCCGCTCCCGGTTGAGCCACTGCAGCATCGCCAGCACCTCGTCCGTCGTGCGCGAATCGAGGTTGCCCGTGGGCTCGTCCGCGAGCAGCACCTCCGGCTCGGTCACCAGCGCTCGTGCGATGGCCACGCGCTGCTGCTGTCCTCCGGAGAGCTGCGACGGGGTGTTGTGAAGGCGCGCGCCGAGGCCCACCAGCTCCAGCGAGCGGGTGGCGCGCTCGTGGCGCTCGTCGCTCGGGATGCCCAGGTACGCGAGGGGCATCTCGACGTTCTCCAGGGCGCTGGTGCGGGGCAGCAGGTTGAAGCCCTGGAAGATGAACCCGATGAGCTCGCTCCGGACCATCGCCCGCTGGTCGGCGTCGAGCACCGACACGTCGTGGCCCGCGAGCAGGTACGAGCCCGCGGTCGGCCGGTCGAGGCAGCCGATGATGTTCATGAGCGTGCTCTTGCCCGAGCCCGACGCGCCGATGATGGCCACGAACTGCCCCCGCGGAACCTCCAGCGACACGCCCCCCAGCGCCATCACCGAGACCTCGCCGGAGTCGTACTCCTTCACGATGTCGCGCAGCGAGAGCACCGACTCCGTCGCCGCGTCCGGCATCGGAGCCGCCATCAGAACACCCTCGGCGGCCGCGGCCCTCGCGTGGTGGAGGCGCCCGAGGCCGGGGCCCCGGCGGCGTCGGTCTCGTCGACCACCACGCGCATCCCCTCGTTGAGCTCCGGCGAGGTCACCTCGGTGAAGATCCCGTCGGTGAGCCCGACCCGCACCGGCACCCGCACCGCGTTGGCGCCGCGCAGCACATAGATCCCGCCGCGGTCGCCAGAGCCTCCGCCCCCGCCGCGAGACCCGCGGCCTCCCCCACGGCCCGCCCCCA
>CBIHPK010000189.1:0-14761 GCA_966211675.1 uncultured Myxococcaceae bacterium | reverse complement strand
AGGCGCATTGAGCTGGCGTGGCGGTCGCCCCGTCGCTTCGCGACGGTGAGGCGCACTGGGCTGGCGTCGCGGTGGCTCCCCACGATCCACGGAAACAGCGGCCCACACCGTCGGAAATGAGGCCAGAGGACAGACGAAGCGAAGGGAGCAACCGTGGAGCCCGCTCCGGACACACCCACGCCAACTCCATCCCACATCGTCGCCACTCTCTACATCCCATTGGAGATTGCCATTGATCCCCCGGAGATCCCGGTGAGAGCCTCTCCTACGATTGGAGGTTTCTGCGATGGCCAAAGCGAAGACAACTGTTTCCAAGAAGAAGCCCGCTCCGTCTCCCAGCCCGGCGAGGTCCGCCGCCCGCAAGCCCGAGATGGCCACTGCACCGTCGAGGGCGCCGCTCCCTACAAAGGCCGACGTGCCGCCCGACGCTTCCGTCGGGGCGCTGGTGCTGCACTCCGAGCGCCTCGTGAAGACCGTGGCGACGCACGCCGATGAGCTCACCACGGCGAAGGTCACCGCCGCCGACCGGCGCGAGCTCACCGCTCGCATCGCGACGCTGCGCGAGTCCGAGGCCGCCTGGAAGAAGGCCCGCCTCGCGTCGGCGCCGGGCGCCGTGGCGAAGGGCCGCGCCGCCCTCACCCTCGGGCGCGAAGACCTCCTCGGCGCCCTGCGCGCCTTCGCCGACCACGACGAGTCCACGCAGCTCGCCCTCGACGCCATCGGCGGCGTGGACGACGACGACGACCTGGAGGCCGACGTCGAGGCCCTGGTCCCGCTAGCCCGCGCCCACGCGGCCGACCTCGACGGAACCGAGATCACCCCCGCCCACGTCGACATGGTGTCGACGCAGCTCACGGCCTTCCGCCTCGTGCGCGCGGGCGTTCGCTCCGCCGCCGACGACACCACCACCGCGCAGGCCCTCTCCAAGGCTGCGCTCTCGGCGCGGCGGGCGCGCAACGAGGCCTTCTGGGCGCTCTCGCAGCTCAACCGCCAGGTGTGCGGGCGGGCGCGCTTCTGCTTCCGCCGCGACGCGAAGCGCAAGGCCCTCTTCGCCAGCTACACCGTCGAGCGCGCAGGCGGCCGGAAGAGCCCCGCGGCGAGCAGTCCGGCGAAGCCCACGGGCTGAGCCAGGTCCACCGCAGGACGCGCCAGTCGCCCAGCGTGGCCACGAGGATCAGCGCCAGCGCGCGCTCCCCCAGCCGCGGCAAACAGACCAACCGACGCCGCAACGACCCTGGCACGACTTTGCCAGGGTTTACGGAACACCTAACCCACGAACTTCCCGCTCTCGCGGTCGTCGCCAGGAGCTTCTGGGAGAGCGCGCTGGCACTCCGACCCACCCCGCTCGTACAGGCCGCGCGAATCTTGCAGTTCACCGATGCCATGAAGGCGTTGTTCATTGCGACCTTGATGGCGTTGGCGTCGCTGACGGGGTGCGCGCCAGATCCGGTACGTCCGCCATCGCTGGCCCCCGCCACGGGCGTCTGCACCCCGGGACAACGTGTGTCATGCGAGTGTGGAGGTCTCGCGATCGGCCCGCACAACCAGGTCTGCAACGCCGACGGCTTCTGGGGCGGGTGTGATTGCCCCCCGAGCCCGGTCGAGGTCTGTCGCTCGCGGGGCCGCACGTATTGCGGGTCGCGATGCGTCGACACGACCACCGACGTCGAACACTGCGGCGCGTGCGGCACGCTCTGCCGAGGCGGGTTCTCCTGTCTTCTCGGGGTGTGCGTCGCCCCGCCGTGCCCGGAACACGAAACCTGGTGCGCGGTCGATATCCGCTCCCGCTGCGCGGCGCTCGAGACCGACCGCGAACATTGCGGGGCGTGCGGTCACGACTGCTTCTCGCTCGACGCCCAGCGCGCGCATCGCTTCGGTACCTGCGAGGGCGGCGTCTGCCAGCCAGCGTGCACCCGTGGCCATGCCGACTGCGATGGCGATCCGACCAACGGATGCGAGACGTACCTCCTCGCCGACGGGGCGAACTGCGGCGCCTGCGCCAGCGCGTGCGCCGGTGCCAGCGTCTGCAACGGCGGGCGTTGCCAGGACCCCGCGAGCTGCGTACCGCCTGAGACCTTCGTCTGTGGTCGCGACTGCGTCGACCTCGCGAGCAACGAACGACATTGCGGGGCCTGCGGGAATGCGTGCGGCCTCGGGCAGGCATGCTTCCTCGGATTCTGTGTCCCCGCCTGATCCCGATCCCTTGAACGCGAGACGTGCCGACTCCGACGCGACCTCCATTGTGGACTGACGGACCTCCAACCCGGCCCGGCGAATAGGGCACCCATCGCCCCACCGACCATGGCGCGATTCTACCTGGGTCTACGGATGGCCCAGTGTGCGAGGTTCGCGGAACCCGCGCCGTCGCGTGGAGAACCCGGCGAGTTCAAGGGCGCGGCGAGCTCGTGCGGTTCCCCGCGCCGGGCCGATTGACCCTTCGTTGCCTCCGCGACTAACGTCCCGCCCATGCTCGGGGACGACGAGAAACTCCGCTCGGCGAGGGGCCCGATGGCCACGCACCGCCGCGCGCTGCGGGGCGCGCCGTGATGGACGGGGTGCTGATCCACCACGACGGCGACCACGACCTCTACCTGGTGCGCGCTTGGCGCGCGGACGACTCGCCCTACGAGCCCTGGTCGGGCGACTCCGCGGAGGCGTGCGCGCAGGCCCTGCACCGCGGGCGGCTCCCCGAGATCTGGCGGGCCTTCGGCACCCCGTGGCTCTACACCCGGCGCGAGCAGGAGCTCGAGCTCCTGGCCCTGGTCGGCCGCGGCGACCTGGTGGTGCGCTCGGTCTCGCGCCCGGTCCTCGCGCTGCACGCGACCCTCGGCGACCCGCTCCCCTTCGACGTCGACCCGGACGTCGACGAGCCGGTGCACGAGCTCTCCATCACCAGCGACGACTCCTTCGACGTCGACCTCGGCGAGACCGTCACCATCACCGCCGACGGCGCGCCGCCGGGCACCTACGCGTGGTCCATCGAGTCGGGCTCCGCCACCATCCGCGGCGCCACCGCGACGCCGACCGTGCGGGTGCACTGCGACGCCCCCGGCAACGTCGTCGTGCTGGTCGAGCACACCTGGGCCGGGGACGTGAAGCGCGCCCGCGCGACCATCGCCGTGCACCAGTACATCTGGCACTGGGACGCCCCCCACGACGCCCCCCACGACCAGTACGTCAACCTGCCGCGCGCCTGGGACCCGCCCCGCAACGGCCGCGACGTCGAGCTCGTCGGGCACATCGAGCCACGACGCCCCGGCAAGACGGTGCGCTTCAACGCCATCCCCAACCCCGGCAACGAGCCCGACACCGTCTCGGCCACCGCCGACGCGACGCTCGACCACGCGGCCGCCACCACCGACGCCAACGGCGTGGCGCGCGTCACCATCACCCTCCCCTGGTACGGCGGATCGCGCTGGAAGGTCGGCGGTCGCACCGACAGCATGCCCCCCGCCCCGGTGGCCTCCGGCGAGCTCACCGTCTGGCGCAAGGTGTTCTACCAGCGCACCGAGATGGCCTCGCCCCCGGCGCCGACGACGCTCTCGCTCGCCGCCCCGACGGACATGATCTCCGCGCTCATGGGCGCCTTCGACCCGGTGTTCATCAAGCTGGCGCCCGGGGTGAAGGAGCACGACACCACCCCCTACCAGGAGCACCTCACGGCCGCGCAGCGCAGCGCCCTCGAGAGCGCCCTGCGGCCCGCGGCGGTCGACGCTCGCTCGCCCTTCAAGATGAACATCGTGACCATCGACAAGGCCGACATCGTGGCCGAGCAGACCTGGGCGGGCACCACCAGCGCGGCCGTCTTCGTCGTCCCCACGTGGATCGCCAAGTGGGCCTACGAGCCCACCGTCATCACCGCGCAGTACCAGAAGGCCGACGGCACCTGGGACAACCTCATCAACGTGCAGGTGAACGCCAACCCCGCGGACGCCACGCAGGTGAGCATCCAGGGCGAGGTCCCGGGCTTCAGCGCGCCGTCCACGGTCAACGTCTCGGTGCGCTACCGCTACCAGCGCGGCACCGCGGGGGGCTGGGGCGGCACCACCGGGACGCTCTTCATGTGCATCGGCCGGCAGCGACGGGCCGACGCGGCCAAGCCCACCGGGGCCGAGCTCCAGCAGGCCCTCACCCACGAGATCGGCCACGCCCTCGGGCTCGTCCCGCCGACCGCCGCGTGGATCGACCCGGACCCGCGCGACGCGCCCTACAGCCTCCGTCACTGCAAGTACAAGGACACCGCCGCGACGCCGGAGCCCCGCTGCGTGATGTGGTTCATGCTGGGCGGCTCCGGGCCCCGGCTGCGCTTCTGCAAGGACGACCGCCCGGACGACTGCTCGCACCACCTCTACCGCACCAACTACGCCTCGCTCTCCTGGATCTGACCGGCTCACCCTCCCATGCACGCCGCCCTCTCGCTCCAGCACCCCTTTCGCGCGACCCACGACGGCCCCGTCCCGCTGCGGCTGCAGCTGGAGGCCGACCCGGAGCTGCACCGCGCCCTCGACGGAGCGCTCGACCAGGCGCTCGACATCGTGCTGGTGCGCCGTGACCGCCCGGGCGTCCGCTTCGTCACCACCTTCGACCCGCGAGCGCTCGACGTCACCATCCCCCCGATGGCCCCCGACGCTCCGCCGCAGCCCACGCCCGGCGCAGTCAGCCCCGGCGTGTTTCGCGAGGACCACACCTTCGACCTCCACGACCACGGAGCGACCCACCCCGGCTCGGCCGAGTACTACGTCTTCGCCGCCTTCGCGACGGCCTACACGGACCCCCGGCCGATGCGCATCGAGCACCCGCGCACGGTGCTCCCGGCGCTGTCGTTCCACGAGCTTCCGAGCGCGGAGGAGACCTCCGACACCAGCGTGATGCCCCCCTCGACGCCCGCCGTCATGGCCTCGTTTCGCCTCGACGAGGCGGGCCCTCGCGTCGTGGGCGCCTTCCGCTGCCGGGCCCGCGCCACCAACGGCTCCGTGCCACCGCCGCCCTTCCTCACCGTGGTGGTCATGCACCTTCGCCCCCGCGGCGGCGTCTCCGCCGCGACCTTCATCGCCCCGCCCTACCTCCTCGGCCCCGACCACATCGGGACCTTCTCCATCCCCCTCGACGCCGTGCTCCCCGAGGCCCGCCCGGGCCCCTGCCGCATCCTGGTGTTCTGCGCCGACGAGCTCTCCGCCCCCATCGACGCGGTGCTCCCGTGAGGGCCATCCCCCTCCTCGCGGGCCTCGCGACCCTCGCCGCCTGCCACTCCAACCCCCCGGCTCCCGTGCGCGTGGAGGCCCCGCCCATGAACACCCGTGACCAGTCTCCCGCTCCCCCGACGGTGCAGCCCCCGACGGTGCAGCCTCCGACGGTGCAGCCTCCGACGGCCCCGACCCCGGCTCGCTCCGCGGTCGATGTGCCCGTCGCCGACGAGGCCGCCGCGGTGCGCGAAGCCCACGCGAGAGCGCTCGCCCCCGACGCCACCCGTGTCGTGGTGCTGCTCACCGCCGGCCCTGGGGCCCGCGCGGAGGCCCTTCGCCAGCGCCTCAGGGCCGCGCTGTCGAGCGACCCCCGGGTGACCCTCGCCACCGCGAGCGTCTCGCCCGGCGCGCCCATGGCCGACCCGGGCGTTCCGGGGGGCCATGTGAACACCGTCGCGGCGCTGGTCACCCCGCGGCCCGACGTGGTGGTGGGCGCGAGCGAGCACGACGGGACCCTCTACCTCGTGGGCAGCGACCCCGGCCCCGACGGCCTCGGCGGCGGTGAGGCGGGGCGTCGCTGGGTGATCCATTTCAGCGGGGCCGGAGCACCGTGAGCGCGCCCATCGCGTCGCTCACGCGGGTTGTGCTCACGGTCGAGGGGACGGTAGCGTCGGATGCCCGTTGGGCGTTCGGCGGGGTGGCGACGGGCGTCGCCGACAACGCGCACGCGAGGAGCGGACACAGTGGCTGACACGATTACGGGAACGGCGCTCTCCGAGGTGCAGTTCGCCTTCGAGTCCCCGAGCGACCCGGACACGCACTGGCGCGTCGTGCGCCTGCATGTCCGCGAAGGGATGAACGAGGTCTACGAGGGCGTGCTCGACCTCGCGACGACCAGCGTCGACGCGACGCCGGAGCCGCTCATCGCCCAGCCCTGCAAGCTGACCATCACCCGCGCCTCGGTGGAGCGGCGCGTCTGCGGCATCGTGCGGCGCGCGGAGGACCTCGGCACCACCGGCGGCAACCGCCTCGTGCGGGTCTTCGTGGTGCCGCAGCTCTGGCAGCTCTCGCAGCGGGTCAACTCGCGCATCTACCAGAACCTCAACGCGATCGACGTGGTGAAGGAGGTGCTGAAGGACGCCGGCCTCTACCAGGACAGCGTGGACGAGCTGATCGCGGGCGTGACGCCGTCGACCTACCCGGTGCGCGAGTACTGCGTGCAGTACCGCGAGACCGACCTCGCCTTCGTGATGCGCCTGCTGGAAGCCGAGGGCATCGGCTTCTACTTCACCCACGTCAACGACACGGAGACCCTGGTGCTCACCGACGAGGTCTCGTCGCTGCCGACGGTGACCGGCATGGTGGACGAGGTCTTCCCCGTCGCGGGCACCGAGGCCTCGACGGCGAGCGTCGAGACCGTGCGGCGCCTCGACTGGTCCCGCGATGTGAGGCCATCGGCGGTGACCCTTCGGGACTTCGACTTCACCCGGCCGCTGGCGCAGTCGGACATGACCCGCTCCAACCCGGCCTCGGTGGGCGCCCTGGAGGTCTACGAGTACCCGGGCTTCTACACCATCAACGAGTACAACGAGGGCGAGCACGTCTACCGCGAGCACGACGGGCGGCGGCTCGCGGAGAACCGACAGCTCGGCCACCTGACCTTCGAGAAGCAGGGGCGAGGCCTCGGCAACGGGGCGGGCTTCACCCCGGGTCATGTGTTCGAGCTCGCTCGCCACGGCCGAGACGAGCTCAACCAGCGGTACTACCTCACCCGCATCGAGCACGTCGGCGTCGCCTCCGAGGAGCTCACCAGCGACGTCACGCAGCAGCGCACCGGCGACGACCGCTATCACAACCGCTTCGAGTGCACCCCGGTGAGCGTCGCGTACCGGCCTCGCCGGGTGACGCCCCGCCCGGTGGTCCAGGGGCCGCAGACCGCGACGGTGACCGCGGCGCCGGACACCACCGACGAGATCTGCACCGACTTCCACGGGCGCATCCTGGTGCGCTTCCACTGGGAGCGGCCGGAGTTCCGACCGCCCTCGCAGCGGCCGCTGGCGAGCTCGTGCTGGGTGCGCGTGGCGCAGCTCTGGGCGGGGCCGGGATGGGGCTTCGTGTTCATCCCCCGGGTCGACATGGAGGTCGTGGTGACCTTCCTGGAGGGCGACCCCGACCGGCCGCTGGTCACGGGCTGCGTCTACAACGGCGCCAACAACACCCCGTACCCGCTGCCCGAGGAGAAGACCAAGAGCACCATCAAGACCAACTCCTCGCCCACCAGCGGCGGCTACAACGAGCTGCGCTTCGAGGACCTCGCGGGCTCCGAGGAGATCTACCTCCAGGCCCAGAAGGACTTCAACGAGCTGGTCAAGCACAACCACGGCACCACCGTGCGGGCCAACCAGACCAACAGCGTGAGCGGCAACCAGAGCGAGTCCGTCGGCGGCAACCAGACGATGACCGTCAAGAAGGACCGCACCAAGGTCGTCGAGGGCAAGGAGGACAACACGGTCAAGAACCAGCGCTGGACCACCATCCAGGGCGGCTACGACTCGCTCCACGTCGAGGGCAACCAGGACATCTCCATCGACGGCCCCGGAGGGGCGGCGATCCACGTCATCGGGCACTACGGGATGGACGCCACGGACCGCATGACGCTCGACGTGGGACAGGACACCAACATCACGCTGACCACGAGCGAGATCACGGCCTCGACGACCAGCAAGATCAAGCTCAAGGCCGGCAGCGCCGAGGCGGAGATGGTGCCCGGCAAGATCACCCTGAAGTCCGGCGGCGGCGCGCAGATCACGTTGGAGGGCGACCGCATCGACATCAAGGCCGCGACGGTCAACGTCGAGGGCACGACGACGCTCAACCTCACCGGCCCGGCGACCAACATCATCTCCACCGGCACGCTCGACGCGGGCAGCGGGACCATCACCATCCACGGCTCGGACACCACCGTCTCTGGCAACGGCGCGACGGTGCACCTGCACGGCGTGGCGGACGTGACCGCGTCGGTGATCAACCTCAACGGATGACCCGGATGAAGCGCTCGCTAGAGGTTCCGGCTGCGGCTGAAGCACCCGCCGACGCGGCGCAGGAGAGCGCCCTCGAGCGCATCGAGTCGCTGACGGAGATGCCCACGCGGGCGGCCGTGGTCGACCTCCCCTCCGGTCGCGCGGTCACCGTCGAGGGCGGCGCCTCCGATCGCATCACGGTGCGCAACCCTCAAGGGCTCGTCGAGCTGTCCATCCGCTTCACGGCGGAGGGCCCGGTGCTCAGCTTCGCCGCCGCCGCCATCGACCTGAAGAGCGAAGGCGCGATCCGGGTGGACTGCGAGCGGCTCGAGCTGCGAGCGCGCAAGGAGCTCACCGTGAGCTCCGAGGGCGACCTGCGGGAGTCCGTCGCGGGCCAGAAGGTGAGCGAGGTCGGAGGGCGCGCGTCGCTGGAGGCCCACGACGTGCGCATCCAGGCGCGGCTCGGCGACGTCGCGGTGAAGGCCAACGACGACGTGCGCCTCGACGGCGAGCGGGTGCTGCTCAACAGCTGATTGGCGCGCTACCGGGCGCCCCGCCGGAGCACGACGCGCTCGCCGAGGTCGCAGAGCGAGTCGACGAGCGCTCGCAGCGTCGCGGGGTCGGTGACGACGAAGAACTCGTAGCTCATCGAGCGCCCGCGGCTCGGCGACTGCGGCTCGAAGGTGATGAGGTCGGGTGCGACCACGAGGCGTCGAGCGCGCTGCGCGAGCTCCCCGGCGGGCGCCTGCGTGAAGGTCGCGCCCGGCGGAACGTCCAGTGTGAGCTCCGTGCGAAAGACCACCGGGGGCTCGGCGTCGGCGTCCGAGACGACCCGCAGCGTGACGTGGAAGCCCCGGTGCGCGCCCTGCGCAGCGCCGAAGGCCGCGACCTCGCCCATCACCGGGTGGTGCGTGACGCGCCCCGGCGCGAAGCTCAGCCCGAACTCGCTGGCCACCTGCCGGAAGGCCGCGTCGCTCTCGCGCACGAAGGCCCCCTGGTCGGCCTGTCGCCCGAAGGTCCATCGGCTCGCGCCCACGACGAGGGCCACCAGCGCCGTGACCCCGATCAGCACCATCGCGACCACGCTCGCGTCCATCCTCGCGCCCGGCGCCTTCACACCAGCGGCGGGACGAGGTGGTCGTCGATGAACACCTCGACGCCCTCCAGCTCCATGGCGGGCGTGTCGCCGGCCACCGGCAGCCGATCGGGCAGCTGTCGTGGCGGGTGCCAGGCCCCGTGCCACACGATGTACACGCCCATCTGGTCGGTGCTCACCACCACGCGGTTGGGGACCGCCGTGACCTCGAACACCTCGGACTCGAAGCGCACCCGCATGCGAGGGCGCTGGCCCGGCAGGCGCACCACGATCAGCCCGTCGGGCGTCATGCCCGTCAGCCGGATGGCCTCGTTGCCGCGCAGGAAGGGCAGCACCAGGCTCGGCGGGGCGGCGTCGCCGAGGCGCGAGTCGATCATCGCCTCGAGGCCCAGCGTGCGGCTCCGGTGGTTCTGGAAGGGCTCCACCCAGCCGTGCTTCACCTCCGGGACCTCCCGGTCGTCGTCGGGCAGGTGGTCGGGGATGCCGCCGTAGTGCGAGACGCGCGGGTACCAGATCTTCTCGAACCAGTCGCAGCACCACGGGAGCGGCTGACGCCACCAGCGCTCCGGTCCGCCGGTGACGAGCGTCGAGGGGGTGATGAGCTGCGACGGGTGCTCGATGTTGGGCAGGAGCAGGCCCTCGATGCGCTGCGCGCTCTCGTACACCACGTAGCCGCGGCCGATGGGGTTTCGCGGGTACTGACCGGGGTGCAGGTTCATCGCATCGATGGGGGTGCGGATGACCGGGTCGGGCACGGTGTCGTCGAAGCCGCCGTAGGCGCGATGAAACTGCAGCGGGATGGACTCGATGGGCTCCGGCGCCGAGAAGGTCACCGAGCCGGGGCCGCGGTAGCTGGCCACGCGGTCGCCGAAGATCTTGTAGGTGCGTTGGATGTTGCCGACCTCGATGGCGGCCGACATGGTCGTCGCGCCGCGCGGCGCGTGGGCGTGGGCCATCACGATCAGGTCGGTGGCGGCCTTGATCGGGATGACGTCGCTCTCCCTCGGTCCGGTGTCCTCGCCCTCCGGGGGCGGTTCGAGGAAGGGGCGCTGCCGCTCCGCCAGCACGCACTCCCCCGTCGGCAGGAGCTTGTAGGTGAGCTTGCAGTGGATGGAGACGATCTGCCGGCCCGCCGCGTCGAGCGCGAGCAGGGCCGTCTCTCGGAAGGGCGGTGAGGGTTCGGTCATCGGCGGCGCCCTCAGAAGATCTCCCACGAGTGGCCCGTGGTGTTGCCTCGGCCGATGCCGACCTTGCCCCACGGCAGGCCCGTCACGAGGGGGCTCAGCACCCAGCTCTTCACGATGTGCTGAAAGACCTTGTTGGCCCCCTCGCGGAGGAGGTAGCGGCCCACGAGCCCGGCGCCGCCCCACATCACCATCTCGCGGAGCGTGAGCTCGCCGAGCACCTCGAGGCCCTTCGTGGCGCCAGGGAGCTTCGGGAGGCGGCCCTTGATCTTGTTCCAGATGAGGTCGAACACCATGTCGATGGCGATCATGGCGAGGCCCTTGAAGAAGTCCTTCCAGGTCATCTTCGTCCAGACCGTGCACTTCAGGATGATGAGCACTCCGGTGGGCAGCGAGACGGGGTTGCAGCAGATGAGGCCCAGCAGGAAGAGCAGGTAGGTCCCGACGGGCTTCTTCTCGATCTTCACGCTGCCGACCGGGAACATCACCTTGTGCTTGGAGAGCAGGGTGTTGAGCGCGCAGAGCGCGTTCATCGGGATCGCGAAGTGCGGAATGACGTACCCGATGTCGTGGCCCTGCTGCACCCCGGGGTTGCCGTCCACCTTCACCGTCGGGGCGGTCTTGTGGCTGAGCATCCCGGGCGGCCATCCCATGAACGCGGGCCCCTCGATGAGCCCCGGAATCGCCGGCAGCGGCGTCGGGATCGGCGGCACCGGAGGCAGCGCCTGGTCGTGCATCGTGAAGGCCGAGACCCCGATCTGGAGCCAGCCCGCGTTCAGGACAGGGAACATCGCGCGCCTCGTTTCGTCATCAGCCGGAGAGGCACAGGGGCAGCGCCTCGATGAGGTCGGTCAGGGGATAGAGCTGGAGCAGCTCGTCGAAGGGCAGCGGGAGCATCTCGGTGCTCACCGGTTCGAGGGTGAGGGCCGGCGTGGGCGACTCTCGCTCGGCGCGGATGGTGGACGGCGTGCGGTCGACGTCCGAGATCGACCCCGTCGAGACGGTGATGGAGCGCTCCCGCTCGGGCTTGAACTGGTAGACCAGCGCCCGCCGGGCGACCACGAAGAAGCGGTTGTAGTCGGGCAGGATGCAGAGCGTGTCGGGCACCAGCGGGAGCTGATAGCGCGCCGTGCCGAGGGTGACCTCGGCGAGCAGGTCGAGCGTCGGCAGCACGAAGGACCATCCATCGCGGCGGTGCAGCGAGCGGGTCTCGACGCGCGCTCCGCCGGGGTAGGCGGGGAGCTGCATGCGAGGGTGGGCGAAGGCGAAGGCGGCCGCGCCCATGCGGGTGGTCTGCGCCTCGATGTCGACGTCCATGCCGCGCAGTCCGCGCATCGAGGAGGTGCGAGGCAGCGGCGCGAAGCCCGCCGGGAGGGGAGAGTCGTCCCAGCCGCGGACGCGCTGGTCGACCTCTTCGAGGTTGGGCAGGAGGGTGCCCGCGACGTGCTCGCGGAGCTTGACGAAGCCGCGGCCCGCGGGGTTCTCGGGATAGGGCCCGCGGAGTTCTCCATGGAACACCGCGCTGCCGCCGAAGGCCCGGTCGTAGGTGAGCGGCATCGCGACGAAGGGCGCCGGGGCCGTGGCCCTGAGCCCGTGGGTCCCCTCGGCCCAGACGCGGTCGCCGAGGACCGCGAGGCGCCGCTCGAAGTCGCCGATGCGGAGGAGCGCCTCGACGGAGTCGGCGGGCGTGCCGAGGGGATAGCTGTAGGCGTGGCCGAGCACCGCCAGGTCGCACCACGGCTTGATGGGCACGACGTCTCCTTCGATCGTCCCGAGGGGGGTGGTCAGGTCCTCCTCGGCGATGGGGAGAGGGTCTTCGACGGCGGACACCACGCCGTCGGCGTCGACCTCGAAGGAGCACTTGGCCACCACGGTGGCCATCAGCAGGTTCTTGTAGAGCAGCTGGGCGCGGAAGACCTTCGCCGGGAATGCTGTGCGGTTGACGAAATCCATGGCCCGATCAGCGTGAGGGATGGAGTGGAGCGAAGCCGTCGCCCGCCAGCGGATCCGCGCGGGGCATTACAGTCTCCGAGGGGCCGGGAGTGTCAAGAGCAAAGCCTGGGTAGACGCTCCAGGGATTGCGGTCGAAGCGGCCGGACCGTACATCGCGGGGTCCTCGAGGAGCCGAACGGAGAGACCGGCATCGGAGCTCGAGGCGGCAGAGAGGCTGAGACCCCAGGTGCTGGAGAAGGAACCCGGAGATCCGGGCGTGAGGCGTTCGTTCGCGCTGGCGGTGACCGTGCTGGCGGCGCTGGCGGGTTGTTCCGACTCGTCGCCGCAGGGCGACGCGGGCTTCGATGCGACGTCCGAGGACATCGCGACGTCTGACGACATGGGATCGCCGATGGAGGCGTCCACGGGCCTGGACGCGGGCCTGGACGCGGGCCTGGACGCGGGCCTGGACGCGGGCCTGGACGCGGGCATGGACGCGGGCATGGACGCGCCGACCGTCGATGCGCCCGGGAGCGAGGACATCGCGGTCGATGCCGCCGGGCCCGACGTGCCGAGGCCGACGGACGCTCCGGGCGACGCGATGGCGTGCCCGCCGGAGCCCACGATGCCCGACGACCTCGGCGAGCCGCGCAACGCGGCGGGGGACATCCGCTACTGCTGGCCGGCAGAGGCCCACTGCCTCTGCGACTCCGACGGCGACTGCTACGCCAGCGAGGGCTACGTGGGCTGCGGCCTCTCCGACGGCGGCGCACGCGCGGACGTCCCACCCTTCCCCGACGCGGGACCGCCGCTCGACGCGGGCGCACCGGAGCAGGGCGGGCAGTGGTCCGAGGCCGCCGACTGGCCGGTGCTCCCGGTGCACGCGGCGCTGCTGCCCAACGGGCGGGTGATCGCGTTTCCGACCCGCGGCGGCGGCGAGCAGGCCCGCGTCTGGGACCCGGCCACCAACGCCTTCACCCCGGTGCCCATCAGCCGCACCAACGTCGGCTGCGGCGGCCACTCGTTCCTCACCGACGGTCGGCTGGTGCTCACCGGAGGCGAGCTGGAGCAGGGCGACCACTACGGCCCTCCTGAGGTCAACGTCTTCTCCTTCGCGACCAACACCTGGGCCCCCGCGCCCACGATGAACGCCGGCCGCTGGTACCCGACCAACACCGCCATGCCCAACGGCGACGTGCTGGTGACGGCCGGGGACATCACCCCGGGCGAGCGCAACCGCATCCCGCAGCTCTGGACCCCGGGCGACGCCGCGTGGCGCTCGCTCACCGAGGCGCGCCTCGCGCTGCCGACGTATCCGTTCATGTTCGTGGCGCCCGACGGGAGGGTGTTCTACGCGGGGCCCGAGGCCCAGACGCGCATGCTCGACACCGCCGTCACCGCGGCCGGCGCGGGCGCGTGGACCAACGTCGCCGTCACCCCGAGCGTCAACCACAACGAGGGCACGGCGGTGATGTACGACGACGGCCGCGTGCTCGTGGTCGGGGGGGCCAATCCCCCGATCGCCGCCGCGGAGGTCATCGACCTCAACGAGCCGACGCCGACCTGGCGCAGCACGTCGCCGATGTTCGTGGCGCGGCGGCAGATCGACGCGACGCTGCTGCCCGACGGCACCGTGCTGGTGACCGGCGGGACGCGCGCTCCCGGCGACAACAACCCCGACGGCGCGGTGTTCAACGCCGAGTCCTGGGACCCGGCCACCGGCCGCTGGACCCTCCTCGCCGCCATGCACACGCCGCGGCTCTACCACTCCATCGCGCTGCTGCTCCCCGACGCCCGGGTGCTCGTCGGCGGCGGCCGCCTCGACCGGCCCGGCGGGAACGTCAATCTCCCCAACGTCGAGCTCTACTCCCCGCCCTACCTCTTCCGCGGCGCCCGCCCGGTGATCTCGTCCGCGCCCGAGCGCGTGGCCCATGGATCGACCTTCCTCGTGGGCACCGCCGACGCGGCCTCGGTGCGCGGCGCGACGCTGATCCGCCCCGGCGCGGTCACGCACGGCTTCGACCAGAGCCAGCGCATCAACCGGCTGCGCGTGGCGCCCGCGGCGGGGGGCGTCACCGTCACGGCCCCGTCGAGCCGCAACCTCTGCCCGCCCGGGTACTACATGCTCTTCCTGCTCAACGACCGCGGCGTCCCCTCGGTCGCGCGCATGGTGCAGGTCTCGTAGCGCCGACGCCACGCCGCCGGGGCCGCGGTGAACACGGCAACCAACGTCCCACTGACTGCGGTCGCGGTAGGGACGGCCCTTCGCGGCTGACGACTCGGGCCGTCCCCCTGAGGCATCCCCTCATATTTCGCTTCATTTTTCGATGTAGTAGGAGCGGGGCA
>CBIHPK010000188.1:0-15016 GCA_966211675.1 uncultured Myxococcaceae bacterium | reverse complement strand
CCCGCATGACATCGACGTGACACGCTATGTGCCTGGCGCCTCCGGCATCGTCGCCCCGCAGGCGCGCGCCCACGTGGGGGGGGCCCACGCCCCCGCGGCCGCGGGGGGTTAGGGCGCGCGGCTGCGGGGAAGAGGGCACCGCCACAGCCGCACCGGCCACCGCGGGCCGCACACGGCACTCCGATTGCGTACGGGCGCGCCCAGGAGACCGTATGAACCACCCCCCCAGAGTCTTTCGCCCTTTTTCCTTCACCTCCGTGCTGAGCCTGCTCGCAGGCCTGGGCCTCGCCGCCTTCGCGTCCTGCTCCTCCCCGCAGACCGTGGACGCGACCATCCCCGCAGCCGGTCGTCCCATGTGGGAGCGCTGCAGCTCCTCGATCAGCTCGTGGTGCCACCGCCAGGGCCAGGGCGACCCCACCCTCGACCGCGACTGCGAGGAGAACACCGCCCGCGAGTACCGCGCCCTCGCCGACGACGCCGCCCGCCGGCAGTACCTCACCGCGCACACCTGCTCGCTCTAGCCGCCGCTCCCGACCGCCTCCGCTCCCTCCCGCCTCACCCCCGACGTTGACCCCTCGCCTTGGGTTGACTATCTCCTCGGGCGTTTCAGATCCCCCGCCTCGTCGCCCCTCCCCTCCCGTCACCCGAAAGGCCCCATAGGCACCCACCGATGCGATCCGAGCAAGAGTCCAGCTCCCTCCTCGACGCCTCCGACACCTTCGTCCACCGGCACATCGGGCCCGACGAGGCCGAGGTCGCCGCCATGCTCTCCGCCGTGGGCGCCGCCTCCCTCGACGCCCTCTCCGACGAGACCGTCCCGGCGGCGATCCGCCTCGGGCGACCGCTGCACATCGAGCTCTCGCAGCACGGCGTCGACGACGCCACGGCCCGCAGCGAGCACGGCCTGCTCGACGTGCTCCAGCGCGTCGCCGGGGAGAACCAGCGCTTCCGCTCCTTCATCGGGCTCGGCTACCACCCGACCATCACCCCACCGGTCATCCAGCGGAACATCCTCGAAGACCCGGGCTGGTACACCCAGTACACCCCCTACCAGGCCGAGATCTCCCAGGGGCGCCTCGAGGCCCTGCTCAACTTCCAGACCCTCATCGCCGACCTCACCGGCCTCCCCCTCGCCGGCGCCTCCCTCCTCGACGAGGCCACCGCCGCGGCCGAGGCCATGGCCATGTGCGTCAACATCGCCGGCGGCCACGAGGTGCCTCGCACCTTCCTCGTCGACCAGGGCTGCCACCCGCAGACCGTCGCGGTCGTGCGCACCCGCGCCGAGGCCCTCGGCGTCCACGTGGTCACCGTCGACGCCCTCGCCGCGCTCCCCTCCGACGCCGCCGCCCCGGTCTGCGGCCTGCTGCTCCAGTACCCGAGCTCCGCCGGGACCCTCACGGACTGGCGCGAGACCATCGAGCGCGCCCACGCCGCGGGCGCCCAGGTCGTGATGGCCGCCGACATCCTCGCGCTCGTCTCCCTCACCTCGCCGGGCGAGCTCGGCGCCGACATCGCCGTCGGAAACACCCAGCGCTTCGGAGTCCCCATGGGCTTCGGCGGACCGCACGCCGCGTACATCGCCACGAAGCACGAGCACGCCCGGCGCATGCCCGGCCGCATCATCGGCGTCTCCCGCGACGCCCACGGCGACGTCGCGCTGCGCATGGCGATCCAGACCCGCGAGCAGCACATCCGCCGCGACAAGGCGACCAGCAACATCTGCACGGCGCAGGCGCTGCTCGCCATCATGGCCGGGATGTACGCGGTCTATCACGGCCCCGACGGGCTGCGCCGCATCGCGCTGCGCACCCACGCCATGACCCGCTCGCTCGCCGAGGGGCTGCGCCGCCTCGGGCACACGGTGCTCAACGCCAGCTTCTTCGACACGCTGCACGTCCGCGTCGCCGAGGGCCGCGGCCACGAGGTGCTCGCCAACGCCCAGAAGCGCCGCATCAACCTCCGCTCGCATGCGGACGGCAGCCTCGGCGTGGCCCTCGACGAGGCCACCACCCGCGACGACCTGCGCGCCCTCTTCGCCGCCTTCGACCTCGCGGGCAACCGCTCCGGGGCCCTCTCTCCGGACGCCCTGCTGCACGAGTCCCCGGTCGCCATCCCGGCCTCGCTCGCGCGCAAGACGCCCTTCCTCACGCACCCGGTGTTCAACTCGTACCACTCGGAGACGCAGCTCCTTCGGTACATCACGAAGCTGCGCGGGCGCGACCTGTCGCTCACGCACTCGATGATCCCGCTCGGGTCGTGCACCATGAAGCTGAACGGCACCAGCGAGATGCTGCCGGTGACCTGGGCCGCCTTCGGGGACATGCACCCCTTCGCGCCCGCCGAGCAGACCGGCGGCTACCGCAAGCTCTTCCGCGACCTCGAGACCTGGCTCGCGGAGATCACCGGCTTCACCGCCGTGAGCCTCCAGCCCAACGCCGGCTCGCAGGGCGAGTTCGCGGGGCTGCTCACCATCCGCGCGTACCACCACAGCCGCGGCGACCACCACCGCGACGTCTGCCTCATCCCCGACTCGGCGCACGGCACCAACCCCGCCAGCGCCGTCATCGCGGGCATGCGGGTGGTGGCCGTGAAGTGCACCGCCAACGGCGACGTCGACGTGAACGACCTGCACGCCAAGGTCGAGGCGCACCGCGAGAAGCTCGCCGCGCTGATGGTGACCTACCCCTCGACGCACGGGGTCTTCGAGGAGGAGATCCGAGCGATCTGCGAGGCGGTGCACTCGCACGGCGGCCAGGTCTACATGGACGGCGCCAACCTCAACGCGCAGGTGGGCCTCTGCCGCCCCGGCGACATCGGCGCGGACGTCTGCCACATGAACCTCCACAAGACCTTCTGCATCCCGCACGGGGGCGGCGGTCCGGGGATGGGTCCCATCGCGGTGGCGAAGCACCTCGCGCCCTTCCTGCCGGGGCACGCGGTGGTGGCGCCGGAGGGCTCCGGGGCGCTGGCCTCCGGGGCGGTCTCCGCGGCGCCGTACGGCAGCGCGAGCATCCTGTCGATCCCGTGGGTGTACATCGCGCTGATGGGCGGCCACGGGCTCAAGCGGGCGACGCAGATGGCCATCCTCAACGCCAACTACATGGCCAAGCGGCTGGAGGGCGTCTACCCGGTGCTCTTCCGCGGGGCGCGCGGACGCGTGGCGCACGAGTTCATCATCGACGTGAGGCCCTTCGAGAAGACGTCGGGCGTGAAGGTCGACGACGTGGCCAAGCGGCTGATGGACTTCGGCTTCCACGCGCCGACCATGAGCTTCCCGGTGCCCGGCACCCTGATGATCGAGCCCACGGAGAGCGAGTCCAAGGGCGAGCTCGACCGGCTCTGCGAGGCGCTGATCATCATCCGCGAGGAGATCCGCGCCATCGAGGAGGGCCGCAGCGACCGGGCGGACAACGCGCTCAAGCACGCGCCGCACACCGCGGCGGCGATCGCGAGCGACGGGTGGAAGCACTCGTACTCGCGCGAGCAGGCGGCCTATCCCGCGCCGTGGCTCAAGGACAGCAAGTTCTGGCCGGCGGTGGGGCGCATCGACAACCCCTACGGCGACCGCAACCTGGTCTGCACCTGCCCCCCGATGAGCGAATACACCAGCCGGTAAGCCCGCGCCGTCCCCGGCACCTCCGCCGCGAGCTCCGAGTACGCCATCCCCGCGAGC
The DNA here is from genome assembly GCA_966211675.1 of uncultured Myxococcaceae bacterium. Classification (GTDB taxonomy): domain Bacteria; phylum Myxococcota_A; class Polyangia; order Polyangiales; genus SCUS01. The sequence continues at coordinate 11,343 of CBIHPK010000188.1, read as the reverse complement.
TCGCCCGCGGCCTCGCGCAGCCCCTCCGTCACCAGCACCTCGTTGGCCGTCGCGATGTCCTCGCCCAGCTTGCTGGCGGCGTTGACCTCCGCCCCGAACACGTCGCGATCGCCCACGCGCAGCACCCGCCCGTAGCCGATGCCCACGCAGAGCAGCACCTGCGCCTCGGGCGACCGGTGGGCGTTGAAGCGCTGACAGGCGTGTTGCATCTCGACCGCGCAGCGCACGGCCCCTTCGGCCCCGGGGAAGACGAGGAGGAAGCTGTCCGCCTCGACCTTGATCAGCGCTCCGCCGTGCTCGGCGGCGATGGGGAGCAGCAGGCGCTTCTGCTCGAAGATCTCCTGGAGGAAATGGATGATCCCGAAGGCCGCGACGTGGCGGGAGAAGCCCGTGAGGTCGGTGAACATCACGGCGCACTCCTCACCGAAGCGCTCCCAGATGCGGGCGTCGAGGAGGGCGGTGTCGGCGCCGGGTCGGGCGCGCTGCTCGATGAGGCTCCAGAGCTGGAGCTCGCTGTCGTCGGGAGGGATCGCCATGGCCGGCGCGCAGCATACGGCCGCTACGGCGCGCAGGGCTCCCAGGGCTGGCGGGAGCGGAGCTCGGCCACGTCCAGCTCGCCCTGCGCGCGGGGACCACTCTTCGCGTCGACGACCCGGTAGGAGAGGCTGTTCTGGCCGAGGGGCTGCGACTCGACGAAGACGCAGCGGAGCTCACCCTCCTCGAAGCCGCACTGCGCCTGGATGGCCGCCAGCAGCTGCTCCTGGTGGAGGTGTCCTTCGCCGAAGTTCCAGCCCAGTGCGAGGCCCGCGATGATCTCTCCGTCGACCCACTCGTAGTCCTCCAGCCGGTCGACCGCGCGAGGGATGAGCAGCGGCAGCGCTCGCCCGTGGAGGTGCATCATCCGGAAGCCCATCACCTTGCCCACGAGCCCGACGGCGGTGGAGCGGTCGTAGAAGCGAGAGAGCTGGTCGTAGACCCATGGGCTGCTGGTGGTGAGCCGGGCGAGCTTGCGGTGCGCGTCGCCGCGGAAGAGCCAGACGGACCACGCCCAGTTGCCCGCGTAGTAGCGCATCGCCATCAGGAAGGAGACGCGCGACGGGAAGAGGTTGCCCGCGATGGGCAGCGCCACGAGCATCGCCGCGAGGAAGGCCGCGAGCAGCGGCGGACCGAGGGCGGTGACGGACACCTCGGGGTGCGCCCAGAAGAGGGCGAAGCCGGCGTAGACGACGAGGAAGTTCCACTCGATGGGGACGCCCATGGGGACGTTGCTGGTGATGTACCCGTGCAGCGCCAGCATCAGGATCACCGCCACCACCGGCGGAGTACCGGTGGGAGTAAGAAGGAAGGCGATGGGGAGCCCTAGCTCCAGGGCGGTTCCGGCGTGGGCGAGGAAGGTGGCGAGGCGCGAGGGGCGCAGGTCGCGCGGCGGGTCTCGGTACATCCGCCGGCGCAGCCACGGGATGCGGGTGAAGGGGCCGTTGCTGGTCATCACGCACACCACCGTCGGGAAGTGGTGGTTGAGCTTCGAGAAGCCCGCCCAGAACCAGAGCGCGAGCTGCACCGCCTTCGCTCCGGCGATCCAGTGGGGCGTCGCGACGAAGCACACCAGCGTCACCCAGTAGTGCTCCGCGCGGGCGGCGAGGAAGATGGTCTTGTCGAGCACCCCGAGCGCGCCTAGCAGCAGCACGATCGGGAGCAGGTGCGAGACGCCCGGCGACGCCGAGACGAGGGCTCGCAGCGAGGCCCCGACGAGCCCGAGGTAGAGGGCGACGTCGAGCAGCGAGCGCGTGGGCGCGCCGATCAGGGGGAGGCCCGGGAAGAGCGGCAGCTTGGTGGTGTGGGGCCGGAGGAAATAGAGGAAGCCGCCGATGGGAGGCAGGTAGCGACCGGAGAGCGGACCGCTGCCGCAGCCGAGGCCGAGCACCTCGAAGAGCAGGCTCCAGACGATGGCCTTCTGGAAGGCGAGCGGCCGCAGCGCCCAGGAGGCGATGGTCGAGAGGCCCCCGAGCGAAGGGCTCAGCGAGCAGAAGAGCGCCCACCCGACGACGTAGAGCGCGAGCTTCGCCGCGTAGAACCCGAAGACCCCCGGGGGCGTTCCGTAGCCCTGCGCCGCCCAGGCCTCGCAGACCATGCGACCGCGCTCGTCGAGCGGCCTCTCCCGCCACGCGAGCGGGTCGTAGGGCGGAGGCGTCGGGTCGAGGAGTCCCATCGCCTCGGAATGCTACGGCCGCGCTCCCCCTCGCCGGTAGCGTATGGACGGGGACAGGGTTGTGCGGCATCCCCACGGCGCATGAACGCGCCCCTCCTCGCACCGTCCTTCACTGCCCCGGAGCAGCTCGTGCCCACGGTGCGCGAGCAGGGCTACGCGGTGCTCTCTCCCGAGGCCGTCGCCGCGTGGTCCGGCGCTCCGCTCCCGGCGCTCGACGCGATGCGCCCCGACTGGGAGGCCCTGCCCTCGGACCAGTACCTGAAGGACGGCGGACACTACCGCCGCCGCCGACACTCCTGCTTCGTGGTCACGCCCGAGCGCGTGGAGCCGGTCGCGCACCGCGCCCACTGGCAGTCCGTGGAGTACAACGCGCTGCACGGCGGGATGCAGCGGTGGTTCGAGCCGATGGCGCCCTCGACGGTGTCCATGGAGGCGTGGGGCTCGCTGCTGCGGGCGCTCGCTCGCACGGCCACCGCGCTGCGGCCGGAGGTGACCCGGTGGTTCGTCGAGGCGCACCAGTTTCGCATCGACACCACCGACGGCATCGGGCGCCCCACCCCAGAGGGGGCGCACCGCGACGGCGTCGACTTCGTGGCGGTGCTGCTGGTCGCGCGCGAAGGCGTGAAGGGAGGAGAGACGCGGGTCTTCGAGGCCGACGGGCCGAGAGGCGAGCGCTTCACCCTCACCGAGCCGTGGTCGATGATGCTGCTCGACGACGCGCGGGTGATCCACGAGAGCACGCCCATCCAGCCGACCCGAGAGGGAGCGCACCGCGACACGCTGGTGATCACCCTGCGAGGCGGCGGGTTCCAGGGCGACTGAGCGCGAGGAGCGTCACGAAAGCACAGGGTTTTTCTCGTGACATTCCCTGTCAGACAAAGACTCGCGCTTCGGCTCGGGATGTCGCACGGTGCGTTCGTCGACGCGGTTCGTCCCGCGGGCGCACACAACGGAGATCCCAACCATGAGCAGCCTCGAAGATCGCCTCGACCGTATCGAAAGCAAGCTGGACGCCCTGATGGCGGCGCTGAAGACCAACGGGGGCAGCGTGGCCCGCGCCGCGGGGGCCAACGCCGGCTCCCCCGGCGGGGACATCGACGCCGACATCGACGGGCCGCGAGGCGACCCGGAGGTGCGCTTCATGCCCAAGCGCTGGACCGGGCCCGACTGCAAGGGGCGGCCCTTCTCGGCGTGCGAGCCGGAGTTCCTCGACCTGCTGGCGGACGCGTACGAGTGGTTCGCGCAGCGCGATGACGAGTCCAACGCCGTCGACAAGAACGGCGGCCCGAAGAGCAAGTGGAGCCGCCTCGACGCGGCCCGCGCCCGCGCCTGGTCCGCCCGCCTGCGAGAGCAGCAGGGCGGAGTGGCCCCGGCGCCCCGCGCCCGCCCGTCGGCCCCGTCGGCCCCCTCCGCCGCCCGCCGCCCGGCGGCTCCGGACCCCGGCTACGGCCGCGCCCCGGCGCACGACTTCGGCGACGCCACGGACAACGACGACATCCCCTTCTGATCGACCGCTGAGGTCCCGGCCGTGAGCACCACGGCCTGGCGCCCTCCCCTCGTCAACCCGCGAGCGCCTCACGCACCGCCGCGACCGCCGCGTCGGGCAGGTCCGTGGTCACGATCTTCGCACCTGCAAAGCGCTTGAGCTCGGTCACGAGCGCCTCGACGTGGATGTGGCTCACCAGCAGCGCGAGCGCCGTGGTGCCCGGGGTCACGGTCTGCCTGAGCTCCTGCACCCGCTCGTCCGGAACCCCCGTGTCGATCACCTTCGCCATCAGCGCGCTGGTGCCCGCAGTGAGCGCGCTGCCCACGAGCGCTCCGACCGGGCCCGCGAGGAGCGTCCCGAAGAGCAGCCCCCAGAAGGCTCCGTCGAGGGCGGCCTCGCCCGGCGTCACGTCGGTGGTCTCCTGCACCCGGGTGTCTCCGTTGGCGTCCTTGAAGACGAAGACCGCGTCGTGCAGCAGGATCTCCCCCTCGCTCATCAAGCGCGTCGCGGCCATGAGGGCCTCCTGCGCCTTCAGCGCCGAGTCGAAGCCGAGCACGATCAACTTCCGGGGGTCGTTGTCCATGGCGCGAGGGTTATCGACCCGCCTCGGCCTCCGCAAGTGTAGGCGACCGGGGGTCAAGGGGGCGCCGGTGTCGGTGGATGGGGGGAGAAATCTACTGGTCCGAGAGTGATTTCATGAAGGAGGCCCCTCGCGGTCCTCGGAACAGCGCCGATAGAATCGATCTCCTATGAACGACCGACAGCCACCCAGGGGAGCGCTCATCCCGAAGCCGCCGGTTGGCGCTACCCGAAGCCTCTCCGGCCGACGTCCGGGCGCGGCGGGTCGGGTGCTGACGGTGCTGGGCAACACGCCCCACGCGGAGCCCTGGAGCGACGCGCTCCGGCGCGACGGCTTCGAGGTGGTCGCCGCGGAGCACGGCGAGGCTGCGCTGCGACGCCTCCTCGCGGGCGACGTCGACGTGCTGCTCAGCAGCGCCCAGCTGCCCGACCTGCACGGCCTCTCGCTGCTGCTTCGGGTGCGCGCGATCGACCCCGACGTCTCGGTGATCCTGATCTCCAGCCGCAACGACCTCGACAACGCCGTCGAGGCGCTGGAGCGCGGCGCGCTGCGCTACCTCACGCGGCCCCTCTCGGAGGTCGAGCTGCTCGCGCTGGTCAACGAGGGCGCGCGCATCCGGCGCAACGCCCGGCGCCGCTACCACTCGATGACGGTCATCCGCTCGGTGGGCCCGACGGGGCGGTCCTTCGGCGACGTGGCCTCGCTGGCGGAGGCCTTCGAGTCGGCGCTGCGCGGCGTCTACCTGTGCTTCCAGCCCATCGTCTCCTGCGCCGATCGGAGGTCCGTCGCCTTCGAGGCGCTGCTGCGATGCACCGAGCCGCAGCTCCCGTCGCCCCCGGCGCTGCTCGAGGCCGCGGAGAAGCTCGGGCGCCTCGAGGACCTCGGCCGCCTGGTGCGCTCCCTCGCCGCGGAGTCCATCGCCTCGCTCCCGCCCTCCGCGCGGCTCTTCGTCAACGTCCACCCGAAGGACCTCGAGGACCCCGAGCTCTACGACCCCTCCTCGCCCCTCACGCGTCACGCGCACCGGGTGACCATCGAGGTGACCGAGCGGGCGCGGCTCGACGACGAGAAGGCCGCGCAGACGCAGCTCCGTCAGCTCCGGGCGCTGGGCTACCACATCGCGATCGACGACCTCGGCGCCGGCTACGCGGGACTGGCCAGCGTCGCGGCCCTGCACCCCGAGGTGGTGAAGCTCGACATGAGCCTCGTGCGCGGGGTCGATCGCAACCCCATCTCCGCGCGCATCATCCGCGCGCTGACGGCGGTGTGCAGCGAGATGGGCATCAGCCTCGTGGCCGAAGGCGTGGAGACCACGGCCGAGCGGGACACGCTCCTCGGCCTCGGCTGCGACCTGCTCCAGGGCTACCTCTTCGCCCGGCCCACCCCGAGCTTCGTGCACCCCGCGATGGAGTTCTATCCGCCGCCGGCGACCCGGGCCCTCGCGCCCGCCGCCGACGGCTGACGCCCCGGCGCCCCCCCACCGCTTGACCGCGCGGGACGATTGTCGTTCTGCTGGCCCGCGTGAACCCACGCCGCGACCCGCCGCCCGCCCTGACGCCGCCTCCGTCCACTCCTGCGATGGTGCGGCGCGCCGCGCTCGCCGTGGCCCTGAGCGCCTTCGGCCCGCTCGCGTGCAGCGCCACCACGACCCCGGTCGACGCCGCCGCGAGCGACTCCCCCGACGTCGTCGCCTCCGAAGACCGGCAGCCGCCGCCCGACTCCATCACCCCGATGCCTCGGCCCGACGTCATCACCCCGATGCCGCCTCCCATCGACAGCGGGATCATCCCCCCGATGCCGCCGCCCATGCCGCCTCCCGAGGACGGCGGGATCGTTCCCCCGATGCCGCCTCCCATGCCGCCTCCCATGCCGCCGCCCGCCGACGCCGGGATGATCACCCCGATGCCGCCTCCCAGGGACGGCGGGTTCATCCCTCCGATGCCGCCCCCGATGCCTCCGCCCGCGGACGCCGGCTTCATCCCTCCGATGCCTCCGCCCCCGATGCCCCCGCCTGCCGACGGCGGGTTCTGATCGCGGCTCATGCGTCGACTCCGTCCGCCACGACGACGGCGTCCGCGCGCTCGATCGCTCCCCCCGCTCACCCTCTCCGCCGACTGGCAGGTCTGGATCGCGGACAACCTCCTCGCGGGCGCTCCCCTCGATGAGCTCCTGGCGACGCTGCTCCGGCACGGCGTGCCCCGCCCGGAGATCGACGCGCAGATCGGCTCCATCCGCTCGTCGCCGGTCTTCGTCGCGGCGCAGCGCCACGCCCGCGCGGCCCGCCGCCTGGAGCTCGTCGCCCGGCTCCATCAGCAGCTCGACGCGACCCGCTCGCTCCCCGGCGCCGTCGAGCGCGTCGCGGGCCTCGACGCGGAGAGCTTCTTCGAGCGCTACTACGCCACCTGCACCCCGGTGGTGCTCACCGACGTGGTGACCGCCTGGCCCGCCTTCGGGCGCTGGACCCCCGCGTACCTGAAGGAACGCTTCGGTCACGTGGAGGTCCTGGCTGCCCTCGGGCGAGAGAGCGACCCGGACTACGACCTGCACACCGCCACACTCAGCCGCCCGGTGCCCTTCGGGGATTTCGTCGACCGGGTGCTCGCCGCCGGGGAGAGCAACGACCTCTACCTGGTCGCCAACAACCGCAACTCCGACCGCGACGGGCTGCGTCCGCTCTTCGACGACGTGAGCCTCCCTGAAGGCTGGCTCGACCCCACGCGGCTGCGGGGATCGACCGCGCTCTGGTTCGGCCCCGCAGGGACCGTCACCCCGCTGCACCACGACACGTCCAACATCCTCTTCGGCAACCTGTACGGCGAGAAGCGCTTCCTGCTGGTGGCGCCCTGGGAGACCGCGCTGCTCCAGAGCACGCGGGGCGTGTACTCCCTCGTCGACCCGGAGCGCCCCGACCTCGAGCGCTTCCCAGGCTTCGCCCGCGCCACCGTGCGCGAGGTGGTGCTCGCTCCGGGCGAGATGCTCTTCCTCCCGGTGGGCTGGTGGCACCACGTCCGGGCGCTCTCGGTGAGCATCAATCTCGCGTTCACCAACTTCATGAGAGACAACGCCTTCGACTGGTTTCGCCCCGGTGAGCGGTAGAGGGCCCCAATGACCGACGACCGGCGCGAAGCGTCCGCTCCGCTGTTTCCGTGAAGCGTTGAGACCCGACAAACCATTCACCTCGTCAGACGTGCGCTCTGCGCCTACACGAAAGAACTTCCCATGAAGACCAGATCGAAGCAGTGGTGGTGGACCGCGCTGGCCCTGTCCCTCGGGACGGGCTGTGGCTCGACCGTGCTGACCGTCCCGGAGCTCGACGGCGCCGCGCCGCGGGTCGACACCGGCTTCGAGCAGCTCCCGGACGGCAACGTCGTCCCCGTCGACGCGGGCGCTCCGGTCGACAACGGCTTCCCCGTCGACGTCATCGCTCCTGTCGACCTCGGTTCGGACTTCGACGCGGGCCCTCCCGTCGACGTCTTTCCCCCCTTCGACCTCGGCGCCCCCATCGACCTCGGCGCGCCCATCGACGCGGGCCCTCCCGTCGACCTCGGCACCACGGTGGACGCGGGTCCGTCGTGCAGCGTCCCGGGCACCTCGCTCTGCGGCGCGGTCTGCGTCGACCCCAGCACCGACCCCGCCAACTGCGGCGCCTGCGGACGGGCCTGCGCCGCGGGCCAGGTGTGCAGCTCCGGCGCCTGCACGACCATCTGTAGCTCCGGCCTCACCTCCTGCGGCGGCGCCTGCGTCGACCTGCGCTCCAACGCCTCGCACTGCGGCGCCTGCGGGGCCGCCTGCACCGGCGGCGCGACCTGCGCGGCGGGCGCCTGCGTCTGCGCCGACGGCGCCACCCGCTGCGGCGCGGCCTGCGTCGACCTGCGCACCAGCGCCGCCAACTGCGGCGCCTGCGGCAACACCTGCCCCACCGGGACCCTCTGCAACGCGGGCGTCTGCCAGCGCACCTGCACCGGCGGTCAGACCGCGTGCGGCGCGGCCTGCGTCGACCTGCGCACCAGCGCCACCAACTGCGGCGGCTGCGGTCGCGCCTGCACCGGCGGCAGCACCTGCCAGGCCGGGTCGTGCGTGTGCTCCGGGGGGCAGACCTTCTGCAACGGCGCCTGCGTCGACACCTCCACCCGCCTCGACAACTGCGGCCGCTGCGGCAACGCGTGCGCCGCGGGGCAGGTGTGCTCCGCCGGGTCGTGCCAGTCGTACTGCACCCCGGGCCTCGACCGCTGCGGGAGCTCGTGCGTGAACATCACCTCCGACTCCGCCAACTGCGGCGGCTGCGGCATCGCGTGCACCGGCGGCGCGACCTGCCGCAACGGCCTCTGCGGCTGCGCCCCGGCCACCGGCGGCGGACCGGGCGGAGGCACCCCCGCGCAGGTGCTCTGCAGCGGCGTGTGCGTGAGCACGCAGTCCTCGACGACCAACTGCGGAGCGTGCGGAAACACCTGCGCCGCGGGCCAGGTGTGCACCCTCGGCCGCTGCCTGACCATGTGCGTCCGGGGCCAGACCAACTGCAGCGGGAGCTGCGTCGACACCAACAACAGCGCCACCAACTGCGGCGCCTGCGGCACCGTCTGCGGCGCCGGACAGGTCTGCCAGATGGGGCGCTGCCAGTGCCCGGCGGGCCGCGGCCTCACCCAGTGCGGCGGGGCGTGCGTGAGCACCGCCACGGACCCGGCCAACTGCGGCGCCTGCGGGCGCGCTTGCCCGTCGGGGCAGGCCTGCGTGATGGGGGTGTGCGGGTGCACGGGGACGCAGGTTCCGTGTCCGAGCGGGTGCACCAACCTGGCGAGCGACGCGACCAACTGCGGCGCGTGCGGGCGCTCCTGCGCCGCGGGCCAGGTGTGCGTGCTCGGCAGCTGCCAGCCCGTGTGCAGCGCCGGAACCGTCCAGTGCAACGGCACCTGCACCAACACGCAGATCGATCCGCGCAACTGCGGAGCGTGTAGCGTCGGGTGCTTCGGTGGCTCGTTCTGCTCGGGCGGGACGTGCAACTGCGCGGGCGGGCTCACCAGCTGCGGCGGCGCGTGCGTCAACACGCAGACCAACGCCAACCACTGCGGGGCCTGCGGCACCGTGTGCTCCGGCGGGGCGCAGTGCTCCGCGGGCCGCTGCGTCTGCCCGGCGGGCGCGACGCTCTGCAGCGGCGCCTGCCGGCTGCTCACCGCCGACCCGACCAACTGCGGCCGCTGCGGCAACGTCTGCCCGCCGCGCACCGCCTGCCGCGACGGCGCCTGCCGCTGATGCACTCGAGGTCGCGATGGCTGGCTCTGTGGTTGGGTCTCGCGGGCGGCTGCGGCGCGCGCACGGGGCTCAACGTTCCTGATGTCGCGACCTTTCCCGATGTCCCCGACGCGGCGGACGTGACCGACGCGGCGGACGTGCGCGACGTGCTGCTGCCGCCGATGTGCCTCCCCGGGCGCTTCACCCTGACGCAGCGCGGGGCCGACATGATGCTCGTGATCGACCGCTCGGGCTCCATGGGCCAGCGCCTCGGCGGAGGGCGCTCGGGATCGTCCAAGTGGGTGCTGCTCCGCGACGCGCTGGCCGCGACGCTCCCGGGCTTCCAGGAGCGCATCCGCGTGGGCGCCCTCTTCTACCCGCAGGAGGGCGCCGACACGCGGGTCGCGACCTGCGCGCTGCCCAACATCCCGAGCGTCGACATCAACCCCGGCACCGGCAACGCCTCGCGGGTGATCGGGGTCTTCGACAGCACCGAGCCGGGCGGCAGCACGCCCACCGCGGCGGCGCTCTTGCGCGCGTACAACTACTTCGTCCGCAACCCCAACCGGGCGCGCGGGCGCTACCTGGTGCTGGCCACGGACGGAGGCCCCAACTGCAACGCCGCGCTCGACGCCGCGACCTGCGTCTGCGTGGGCGGAGGCGGAGGCGGCGGACCCTTCGGCGGAGGAGGGATGTGCCGGCGCGACGGCGACGGGCAGCGCTGCCTCGACCGGGAGCGCACCGTGAGCGAGATCGCGCAGCTCGCGGCCAACCCGATCGCGTCGATCCCGACCTTCGTGATCGGGCTCGCGGACGAGACGGACCCCAACTACGCCGCGACGCTCACGGCGATGGCCGTCGCGGGGGGGAGGCCCTTCGTGTCCGCGTCGGGCGTCCCGACCTACTACAACGTCGAGCGCGCGGCGGACCTCACGCGCGCCTTCACCGCCATCCAGAACACCGTGTCGCGCTGCGCCTTCGTGACGCCGTCGCGCCCCGAGGAGATGGGGTCCATCGCGATCACCGCGAGCGGGGCGACGGTGCCGCTCGACCCGACGCACCGCGACGGCTGGGACTGGAGCGACCGCGCCTTCGGGGAGATCACCTTCTTCGGCGCGGCGTGCGACCGGGTGATCGAGTCGCGCGCGACCGAGGTGCAGGCGATCGTGGAGTGCGTGAACGATGGGGGCTGACGCGCGGCGGTGGTGGATGGCGGCGCTCGTCGCGCTCGCCCTGGTGGACTGCACCCTCGGGGGCGAGTGCTCCCCGGGGGCGTCGCGCCCGTGCTCGCGCTCGCTCGACGGCGGGGTCTCGCAGTCGGGCTACCAGTCGTGCGAGTCGACGGGCGACTGGAGCGCGTGCATCTCCGTCGGAGGGTGCCGAGCGGGCGGGGCGTCGCTGCCGATCTACTCTCGCTGCACCGGCGACGACGAGTGCGGCCCGATGGGGTGCGCGTTCTGCACCAACTTCGAGGGGGTGAACAACCCTCGCGGCTACAGCGTGTGCGAGGTGTACTGCCAGTCCGACGCGGAGTGCGCTCCCACCACGCCGAGCGTCGCGGTGACCCCGCGGTGCGTGCTGGGCCAGTGCGCCCTGCTCTGCCGAGCGGGCTCGACCTGCCCGCGAGACTCGCAGTGCCTCGGGTGGGCCAGCGAGGCGCAGGCGAGCGCCTTCGTGGGGTACCAGGGGCTCTGCGAGTAAGGGGGCGGGCGGTGGGCCCCCTTCCCCGCTGCCGCGCCCTGCCCCCCCCCGCGGAGCGCTCCTCGTTGCCTTGTTGGAGCACACTCCGCTTCGCCTGTCCTCTGGCCTCATTTCCGACGGTGTGGGCCGCTGTTTTCGTGG
>CBIHPK010000187.1:0-15028 GCA_966211675.1 uncultured Myxococcaceae bacterium | reverse complement strand
TCGCTCGACGTCGGCGGGCTCCGCGTGGCCTACCTCGACGAGGGGCCGCGCGACGCCGCCCCGGTGCTGCTCCTGCACGGCGAGCCGAGCTGGTCCTTCCTGTATCGCAAGATGATCCCGGGGCTGCTCGCGGCGGGGCACCGCGTGGTGGCGCCCGACCTCGTGGGCTTCGGCCGCAGCGACAAGCCCGCCAACCCCCGCGCGTACACCTACCAGGCCCACGTCGACTGGATGCGCTCGGTGCTCGTGGGCCTCGACCTTCGCGGCGCCACGCTCTTCTGCCAGGACTGGGGCGGGCTCATCGGGCTGCGCCTCGTGGCCGAGGAGGGCGATCGCTTCGCGCGCGTCTGCGCGGGCAACACGTACCTGCCCACCGGGGACGATCGGGTGCCTCCGGCCTTCCATGTGTGGCGGGCCTTCGCCCGGTGGACGCCGGTGTTTCCCATCGGTCGCATCGTGGCGTCGGGCTGCGTGCGGGGGCTCTCCCCCGAGGCGAGAGCGACCTACGACGCGCCCTTCCCCTCGGAGCGATTCAAGGCCGGGGCGAGGGCCTTTCCGTCGCTGGTCCCGACGAGGCCCGACGACCCGGCGAGCGCCGCCAACCGGCGGGCCTGGGAGGCGCTGCGGGAGTGGAAGAAGCCCTTCCTCACGCTCTTCGGAAAGAACGACCCCATCACCCGAGGCGCCGAGAAGCGGCTGCAGTCTCGCATCCCCGGAGCGAAGGCCCAGCCCCATGCGGTGCTCCGCGGGGCGGGTCACTTCCTCCAGGAGGACGTCGGCCCCGAGCTCGCCGAGCGCCTCGTCGCGTGGATGCGCTGAGCCGTACGATCCTCTGGAACTTCTCCGCCCCCCAGTCGTCCACCCACCGCGATGCGAAACACCATGACCAGGCCCTCGACCCTCGCCCTCGTCCTCGTCGCCTGCGGTTGTCAGCGCGCCGTCCCCGCGCAGCCCACGACCCCACCCGCGATCGATGTCCCTCGCGTCGTCGACGCGACCCGCGCTGCCGCGGTCGACGCGGGCGACCTCACGCTCCCGCTCTCTCGCCTCGTGGCCTTCGGCTCGGCCGACGCCGTGCGCACCTGGATCAACACCTACCAGAGCGCCCACGCCGGTCGTCGCCGCGGGGGAATGGCGGCCGAGACCGCTGGTGACGCCTTCGGCCTCGGCGGCGGCGGGACGGGCGAGGGCACCATCGGCATGGGCAACCTCGGCACCCTCGGCTCCGGCGCAGGGACGGGCTCCGGCCAGGGCTATGGAGCGGGCGCTGGAGCGGGCCTCACCGCGGCGGCCCCGGCTCCCGCCGCGCGCGCTCCATCGGGCGGACCGGGCGCTCGCGTGGGCGCCTCGGACTCCATCACCAACAACCAGGTGGAGGGCGTCGACGAGGGCGACATCGTGAAGACCCACGGCGAGCACCTGGTGATCCTCCGTCGCGGGCGTCTCTTCTCGGTGCGCCTCGGCGCGACGGCGGTGACGCCGGTGTCGATGGTCGACGCCTACGGTCGAGGCAGGGCGCCGGGCGCCTGGTACGACGAGATGCTGGTCGACGGCGACACCATCGTGGTCATTGGCTACAGCTACGCGGCGCACGCGACGGAGGTCGGGCTCTTCGACATCGACGCGAGCGGGGCCATCCGGTGGCGCGACACGATGTTCGTGCGCTCGAGCGACTACTACTCGTCGCGCAACTACGCGAGCCGGCTCGTGGGGCACCACCTGGTGATGTACATGCCGGTTCCGCTGCGGCTGAGCGGGAGCGAGCTGTCGCTGGCCGCGGTGCGCCACACGCCCGACGGAGCGTGGGAGACGGTGATGGACTACGCCCGGCTCTACCGCCCGGTGCAGGCCGTCGGGTACGGGCCGACGGTGCACACGGTGATGTCGTGCGACCTCTCGGGCCGCGGCTTCGACTGCCGCGCGGTGGGCGTGGTAGGGCCCTCGGGTCGCAACTTCTACGTGAGCGGATCGGCCGTGTACCTCTGGGTCAACGGCCAGCGCGATCACCGCGCGGACCCGACCGGGGCGCAGCTCCCGCCGCCCGCGGTGATGTACCGGATGCCCCTGGATTGCAGCGCCATCGGGGCGGTGAAGGCCCGCGGAGCGCCGCTCGACCAGTTCTCCTTCGACGAGCGCGACGGCACGCTCCGGGTGCTGGTGCGCGCCGAAGGATCGGGCGAGTCCATGTGGTCCGCGGAGGTGACGAGCGGGGACATCGGGTTCTTGAGGGTTCCGGTGGGGCGCTTCGGAGAGGAGGTCCCGACGATGGAGCGCGCGGCGTACCGTGGGCTGCCGAGGCTCGACGGGCGCGTGCGCGCGATGCAGAACCGCTTCGTCGGCGACCACCTGCTCTACGGCGGCGGCCGGGGGTGGGCGCCTCGCACGGCGGGCGACACGGCGCCGCAGCCGGTGTGGGTCTACGACGTGGCGCACGACCGCACGGCGAGGGTGGACGTGACGCACTCCATCGAGCGCATCGAGCCGATGGGCCGCGACGCGCTGGTGGTGGGCGACGAGCGGGGCGGCCTGACCTTCAGCGCGGTGGCGCTCGACGAGACGCCGGCGGTGGCGGGGCGTCACACGGTGCGCAACGCGTCGCAGGGCGAGACGCGCTCGCACGGGTTCTTCTACCTGCCCGACGGCGACCGGCGGGGGATGCTCGGGCTCCCGGTGACCGTGGGGGGCGACGGCGGCGGGTGGCAGCAGCTGCGCGGCGTGTCGAGCTCGGTGATGTTCCTCGGGGTGGAGGGGCTGCGCTTCCGGGAGCTGGGCTCGCTGCGCAGCGGGAGCGGCGCGGGGGTGGACGACCACTGCGTGGCGTCGTGCGCGGACTGGTACGGCAACGCGCGGCCGATCTTCTGGCGCAACCGGGTCTTCGCGCTGCTGGGCTACGAGCTGGTGGAGGGCGAGCTCGGGGGTGGAAGGGTGCGCGAGGCGCGGCGGGTGGACTTCCTCCGCACGCAGCTCAACGGAGCGAGCGACCGCAGCGGCAACGTGTTCAACAACCTGCCGGATTGAGCTGAGAGGGGAGGCGCGATCGGTGGTGCGCGGCGGTGCGGCGACGGGGTAGAACTCGGAGCCATGGCGTCGGCAAAGAAGCACAGCAGCGGGAAGAAGGCGCCGGGGCTGGGAGTGTACTACCGGTCGCTGACCGTGGAGAACGTGCGCTGCTTCGCCGACGCGCAGACGCTCACGTTGGCGGTTGAAGATGGGCGTCCGTATCACTGGACGCTGCTGCTCGGAGAGAACGGGACCGGGAAGACGACGCTGTTACAGGCGCTGGCAGCAATCAGCATTCGAGGGTGGACCGAGAACAATCTCAGCACGCCTGCGGATAGCAGCCGGTTCTTCGAACAGCTGACGCGGTGGTCTCAAATCAACTCTCCTGCTCATCAGAAATCGCCGAAGCGCTTGCGGGCCAGCATGACGGTTTCCACAGGATTGGAGGCTGATAGCCTCTATTCTGACGAAGCATGGTTTGAGTTGGACGAGCTCGACGAACCCTCAGGGAATACCTTCTCGCTCGATCGGGAAGCGGGCTTGCCTACCAACGTGTTGTGCGCATACGGCCCGATGCGTCGCTCGATCGACGCGCGACTCGGTGCCGTGGACACGCGCAAGGACGAAGTCATCGACTTCCTCGAAGGCAAGGTCACCAGCCTCGACGTCGAGGAGTGGTTCCTCCAGCGTGACTACGCGGCCTCGAGTCTCGCGACCGAGCCCGCCGCCCGCGAGGAGTCCCGTCGCTGGCTGGCCATCGCCAAGGAGACCGTGCTCTCGATCCTTCCTGGCGTCACCGACCTCGTCCCGCGCTCCACGGGCGGTCCGTCCGGGCAGATCCGTCTCTACGCGGTCACCAGCCACGGCACCGTTCCCTTTCGTGAGCTCGGCTTCGGGATGCAGTCCACGCTCGCGTGGGTGGTCGACCTCGCCGTGCGGATGATGACCGCCTATCCCAACAGTCCCGATCCCCTGAAGGAGCCAGCGGTCTGCCTCGTCGACGAGATCGACCTCCACCTCCATCCGAGCTGGCAGCGGGTGCTCCTCCAGCAGCTCTCCGAGCGGTTTCCCAACGTGCAGTTCGTCGCCACGGCGCACAGCCCGCTGATCGTGCAGGCCGCGCCCGACGCCAACGTGGTGGTGCTCCGCCGCGACGGTGAGCGGGTGGTGATCGACCGGGCGCCCGAGTCGGTGCGCCATTGGCGGGTCGACCAGATCCTGACCAGTGATCTCTTCGGACTACCCAGCGCCCGTCCTGCGTCCCTCGACGGGCTGATGGCCGAGCGCGAGCGTCTCCTGGCGAAGGAGAGCCCTACCTCGAAGGACCGCGCGAGGCTGGAGGCGCTGCGGGAGCAGATCGGCGCGCACCCCGCCGGCGAGTCGCCGACCCTGCTGGAAGCAGAAGAACTCCTGCTGGAGCTCACCCGCGCGAAGACTGACGTGGTGAAGAAGAACGGCAGCGCGAGCGCGAAGAGGAAGAAGGCGTGATTCACATCGCACGCCCGGCGACGGTGCCTGCTGTGCTGTCGAAGGGCGTCGCTGACACCTCCCGATGGGTGACGGATGTGCGCGCCCACCTGGCGGAACATCGTGTGGGTTCGAGGAAGGTCTCCTTCGACGAGACCCTCTACCGCGATCCGTCGGTGAAGCAGACGCTCATCCAGGCTCAGTACGGCAAGTGCGCTTTCTGCGAGTCGAGCCTCACGCATGTCTCCTACGGGGACGTCGAGCACTTCCGCCCGAAGGGAGGCTTCCGCCAACGTCGTGGCGGGGCGCTGCGCCGACCGGGTTACTACTGGCTCGCCTATGCCTGGGAGAACCTCCTGGTCTCCTGCGAGCTCTGCAACCGTCGATTCAAGCGCAACTGGTTTCCGCTGGAGCGCCGCTCGACGCGGGTGCGCGGCCCGAAGGGTGACCTCTCCAAGGAGCGCCCGTTGCTGGTGAACCCCGCGGTCGATGATCCCGCAGCCTTCATCACCTTCCACGAGCATCGGGCCGTCGCCGGGGCGCTCAAGGGGAGAAGCTCGATTCGAGGGTACGGCCTGAACCGCACGACCATCCGAGCGCGTCGGCGCCGCGTCATCGACGTCATCGAGCGCCTCATCGATGTGCTCGAGGAACTCCCCGCCAACCACCCGAAGATCGCGACGGCCGAGGCTTTCCTCCGACGGATGGCCGATCCTGCGGAGGAGTATTCCTCGATGGTGCGGGCCTACCTCATTCAGCGGCGAGGCTCGGTACTGCAGGGGCGGTAGGGCGTAGGCTCCCGGAGCTACGCCCGAGGCGCCCCCACTCCATACCGCAGCTGCACCAGGCCCGACTCGTACGCCCGGCTCCCCTGCAGCGTCAGCCGCGTCTCCGGCACACCCTCTCCGAAGAGGGTAATCCCCGCTCCGAGCAACACGGGGATCACCGACACCGTCAGGTCATCGATCAGGCCCGCCGCCAGGAAGCCCCGGATCGTCGCGCCCCCGTCCACGTAGACCCGCCGTACCCCGTCGGCCCGCAGCGCCGCCGCGAGCTCCTCCGGCGAACCCCGATGAAACTCCTCGCCGTGCCGCCCCTCTCGCGCCTCGCGGCTCATCACCACCACGCGCTTGCCCGCGTAGGGCCACTCGGGGAAGCCAAGCGCCGTCTCCCAGGTCTTGCGTCCCAGCACCAGCGCGTCCACCGAGCCGTAGAACTCCCCGAAGCCGTAGTCCTCCCCGGGGCGCTCCACGACCGACAGCCAATCGATGCCTCCGTCGCTCCTCGCGATGTAGCCATCGAGGCTCGTGGCGATGAACACCGAGCACCGCATCACAGCACCCGGAAGCTGATGCCCGCCCGCTGGAGCCGCTCGATGAGCGCCTCGCCCATCCCCATCGCCGTGGTCACCACGCCCGTGTGCGGCGGCAGCTTGTCGCGGTCGAGCGCCAGGCACAGCGCCGCCTCGGACACCATCTTCGAGGTCTCCGTGTAGCCCGCCTCACCGCCGCTCACCTGGGTCTCCATCGTCCTCGAGCGGGTGCTCGCCCGGAAGGTCACCGTGAACCAGCCCTTCGCCCGCACCTCCTCGCTCGGACCCTCTCCCGGAGCGATGCGCCCCAGCAGCCACTCTCGCGTCGGCTTGAGCTGCGCCAGCGCCGCGATGCCCGCGACGCCCACCGCGCCGCCCAGCAGCACCGCCGTCGAGCGCACCTCCGCGAAGTGCCCATAGCGGAAGTCCGGGCCGTAGCGGTCCAGGCCCCGGGCGCTGCGAAGCACGATCCACGGGTCGATGGTCGGCAGCGGACACAGCCACGCCGCGCGCGCCTTGTCGTAGTGCAGCCCCGCCTTCGAGGCCCGCACCCGGCGACCGCCCGGCAGCGGCTCCTTCGACGGACGACCCGCCTTCATCGCGCCCCGCAGGTCGCTGAAGGCGTTGATGGCGCTGTGCCAGGTTCCGCCCGAGACGCCGCCCTTCGCTCGCACCATGCCCTCGATCGACACGGGCTCCCCTTCGGGCAATTGCAGCACCGTGTAGAGAACGCCGAGGTCGTGCGGAATGCTGTCGAAGCCGCAGCAGCTCACGATGCGCAGCCCCTTGGCCTTCGCGGCCTCGTGGTAGCGCTCGATGGTCTCCTTCACGAAGGCGGGCTCGCCGGTGATGTCGACGTAGTCGGCGCCCTGCTCGACGCAGGCGTGCACCACGGGCATCCCGTGGCGGGCGTAGGGACCCACCGTGGTGAGCAGCACGCTCGTCGAGGCCGCGAGGCGCTCCAGGCTCGCCGGGTCGCCCACGTCGGCCTGCACCACGCCCACCTTGGCGCAGTCGGGGTTGATGGCCACCAGGGCGCGGTGCACCTCCTCCAGCTTCGACGGGCTGCGACCCGCGATCGCCCATGGGAGCGACGCCCCCACGGTGCGAGCGAGGTACTCCGCGACGAGCCGGCCGGTGAAGCCGGTGGCTCCCAGCACGACGATCCGATAGGGGCGGCTACGGTTGGAGTCTTCCATGGGGCGCGGACGGTATCACCGGGGTGCGAAGCGGTCGTGGTGGGGCGCGCGGCAGCGGGGAAGGGGGCATCGCACCCCACCACCGCCCTCCGCGAGAATGTTCGTCGAGGCCGACGCTTGACGCGGGCCAATCGGTGTTTCGGGTCTTATGGATCCCCCTAAACCACCGAAGCGACCGACCGGAGGAGTACACCCATGCGCGTCGAGCGATTGACCACCAAGTCCCGCGAAGCCCTGGCCCAGGCGCAGTCCGAGGCCACCCGCAGAGGCAACCCCGAGCTGACCCCCGAGCACCTGCTGCTGGCCCTCCTGGAGCAGGAGGACGGCGTGGTCCCCGCGCTCGTCCAGAAGGCCGGGGTCAACCCCAGGAGCCTCGCGGAGGAGTTCGAGTCCGCCGTGGAGAAGTACCCCCGCGTCACCGGCGGCAGCGAGCCCGGGATGTCCCGGCGCCTCGGGGTGCTGCTCCAGAAGGCCGAGGACGAGAGCAAGGCCCTCAAGGACGAGTACGTCTCCGTCGAGCACCTCTTCCTGGCCATCGTGAAGCACGACCGAGACGCGGCCGGCGTGCTGCGCCGCAAGGGCATCGACGAGCCCAAGGTGATGGCCGCGCTCAAGGAGGTGCGAGGCAGCCAGCGCGTCACCTCCGCCGATCCGGAGGGCACCTTCCAGGCGCTGGAGAAGTACTGCAAGGACCTCACGAACCTCGCCCGCTCGGGCAAGCTCGACCCGGTCATCGGCCGCGACGAGGAGATCCGCCGGGTGATGCAGGTGCTCTCCCGTCGCACCAAGAACAACCCCGTGCTCATCGGCGAGCCCGGCGTGGGCAAGACCGCCATCGTCGAGGGCATCGCCCAGCGCATCGTGCGCGGCGACGTCCCGGAGAGCCTCAAGGACCGTCGCATCATCGCCCTCGACCTGGCCTCGCTGGTGGCCGGAGCGAAGTATCGCGGGGAGTTCGAGGAGCGACTGAAGGCCGTGCTCAAGGAGGTCGAGCAGGCGAGCAACGTGGTGCTCTTCATCGACGAGCTGCACACCCTGGTGGGAGCCGGCGCCTCCGAGGGGTCCATGGACGCGAGCAACATGCTCAAGCCCGCCCTCGCGCGAGGCGAGCTGCACTGCATCGGCGCTACGACCCTGGACGAGTATCGCAAGCGCATCGAGAAGGACGCGGCGCTGGAGCGGCGCTTCCAGCAGGTGTTCATCGGGCAGCCGACGGTGGAGGACACGGTGGCCATCCTGCGAGGGCTCAAGGAGCGCTACGAGGTGCACCACGGCATCCGCATCCGCGACGAGGCGCTGGTGGCCGCGGCGACGCTGTCCAACCGGTACATCACCGAGCGCTTCCTGCCCGACAAGGCCATCGACCTGGTGGACGAGGCCGCGTCGCGGCTGAAGATGGAGCTCGGCTCGATGCCCTTCGAGATCGACCAGGCGCAGCGCAAGCTGACGCAGCTGGAGATCGAGAAGCACGCGCTCACCCGGGAGAACGACAACGCCAGCCGGCAGCGGCTGTCGGAGGTGGGCAAGGAGATCGCCGAGCGGCGCGAGTCCATCGAGGGCATGAAGGCCCAGTGGCTGCGCGAGAAGGAGCTCATCGAGGGCGTGCGCGGAGTGAAGCAGCGCATCGAGACGGCGGGCGCCGACCTGGACCGGGCCACCCGCACGGGCAAGCTCGAGGACGCCGGGCGCATCAAGTACGAGGTGCTGCCCAAGCTGGAGAAGGAGCTCGCCAGCGCTCAGCAGGCGATCACCGACGCGCAGCAGGGCGGCCGCGCCTACCTGAAGGAGGAGGTCACCTCGGAGGACATCGCCGCGGTGGTGGCCAAGTGGACCGGCATCCCCCTGTCGAAGATGCTGGAGAGCGAGCAGCAGCGGCTGCTGAAGATGGAGGAGGTGCTCGGCGAGCGGGTGGTCGGCCAGAAGGACGCCATCGTCGCGGTGAGCAACGCCGTGCGCCGGGCGCGAGCGGGCCTCGGAGACGAGCGGAGGCCCATCGGGAGCTTCCTGTTCCTGGGGCCGACGGGCGTGGGGAAGACCGAGCTGGCCAAGGCGCTGGCGGGTTATCTCTTCGACGATGAGAAGTCGATGATCCGCATCGACATGAGCGAGTACATGGAGAAGCACGCGGTCTCGCGGCTCATCGGCGCGCCTCCGGGGTACGTCGGCTATGACGAGGGCGGACAGCTCACCGAGCCGGTGCGCCGCAGGCCCTACTCGGTGATCCTCTTCGACGAGATCGAGAAGGCCCACCCGGATGTCTGGAACGTCCTGCTCCAGGTGCTCGACGACGGCCGGCTCACGGACGGCCAGGGGCGCACGGTCGACTTCCGCAACACGGTGCTGATCATGACCAGCAACGTCGGCAGCGCCTTCCTGCTGGAGGAGCGCAGCGAGGAGGAGGCCCGCCGGCTGGTGATGGAGGAGCTGCGCCGGAGCTTCCGGCCGGAGTTCCTCAACCGGCTCGACGAGACGGTGGTCTTCCACCGGCTGGGCAAGAGCGACCTGCGGCAGATCGTGGACATCCAGCTCCGGGGCTTCGAGACGCGACTCGCTCGTCGCGACCTCAAGCTGAGCGTCGACGACGACGCCAAGGACTGGCTCGGCGAGGTGGGCTGGGACCCGGTCTACGGCGCCCGGCCGCTGAAGCGGGCGATCCAGCAGCACATCGAGAACCCGCTGGCGCAGAAGCTCCTGCGCGGCGACTTCGCCCCCGGCGAGACCATCAAGATCAGCCGCTCGGGGGGTGAGCTGCGCTTCGATCGCGAGCTCGCCAACTGATCCAGAGAGCCACGCACAGCGCCCCCCAGGAGAGCGCGCCGAGCCACGCTCCGGCGCTCTCTCCCGGCGGGGTGATCCACACCCGCACCCGCTGCGAGCGGGCCGACGGAGCGAGCCTCACCGCGAGCCCCACCAGGTTGGCCTGACGCACCGCCCCCGCCGGGCGACCATCGACGGTGGCGCTCCATCCTCGGGTCCATTGTTCAATGAACACGGCCCATCCCCCATCGGGGGCGTCACAGTCGACCACGCGCTCTCCATCGCCGATGGAGACCGGCCGGCAGGGGGCGGCCCTCACCCCGGTGATCGCTGGATTTCCCGTGTTTTGTGAGCCGATCAGCAGCACCCGCTCTCCGCGCACCACCTCCGGGTCGAGCACGTGTCGGCGGGCCTCTTCCATCGACAACCCGACCGATTCTCTTGCCACATAGGATCGCGGCAGCGTGTCGAGCACCCGATGGAGCGTCGCGCCGGGGGCCACTTCGGAGAGGCGCTCCAGCCCCGTCGGGGGAGCGCCCGGTCGGGTGGGCATCAGCGCCGCGTCGACGGACAGCACCCGCAGCGCGTCGATGCGCCGCCGCTCGATGAGGGCGCTCGTCTCCAGCGCGACGCCCACGTCGTAGCCCGGCAGCTCGGCCACCCCGTAGAGCCCGTTGGTGTTGGCGCGCATCGTCTCCCGGAGGAAGCCCAGCGCCTCGCCGAAGGAGCGCCTCGACCGCTCCAGCGCGTCGCTGCGGTAGAGCCTCGGAGGATAGCCGCGAGGCCCCAGCGAGCGCACCGCGGCCGCCATCGCGGGCTCGCGTCCGGCCACCGACCAGTCGCCCCAGCGAGGGAAGCGCCGCGCGTTCTCTCCCAGGTCGAGCGCCACCGCCGCCACCACCAGGGCGGCCGCCACCGTCGGTCGACGTCGGGCCAGGAGCGCCGCCGCGGCCAGCAGCGCCGCGCAGGCCACCCCGAAGACGGCGCCCTGGGGGATCACCCTCGACAGCCCCATGGGCATCCACGCGCGAGCGCTCGCCCAGAGCGCGAGGTACACGCCCGCCGCGCAGGCCGTGGCGACGAGAGCCGCATGTCGCTCTCGCAGCAGCCGCTCGACGCCGAGGCCCGAGAGCGCCGCGACCGCCACGGTGGTGAGCGCGAGGTACTTCTCCGGCGAGCGCATGTAGCGGAAGGGCAGCGCCACCACGCGCCACACGCCATGAGCGGGCGTGTGATGGCCGAGCGAGAGAGCGACGCCCAGCAGCGCCAGCGAGAGCAGGGCGACGCGGTGGCGAGAGCGACCGAGGCCGAGCGCGGCGAGCAGCACCACGGCGGACCCGAGGTACATGGACTCCAGCAGCGGGGCCGGGTCGAGGAGGGCGTTGACCGCCGGGTCGATGCGCAGCGACCAGGCGAGGCCCACTCCGCCGAAGACCCCGAGGTCGAGCAGGCGCCACGGGGGCATGGACATCTGCTCGGCCACGAGACGGCTGAGGGGCGCCGAGCGCTGTGAGCTCGCCGCGCCCGCGAGCATGGGAGCGAGCGTCGGGGCCGAGAGGAGGAGCGCTCCGGCGGAGGCGAGGGCCCACGCTCCGAGCGATCGGGGCCACTGCCGGGGAGGCGTCGAGGGGAGCGCCATCGCGGCGCCGGCGAGCGCTCCGAAGAGGGCGATGAAGGGCTCTCCCACGAGCAGCGCCATCGCCACCGGGACCATCGCCCGCAGCAGGGCGCGACGCCACGGGGCTCCGGGCAGCGCGGTCGAGAGGTCCAGGGCGGCGACGGCGCACCAGGGGATCCACGCGGAGCCGTAGAGGATGACCCCGAGGCTCCAGGTGGACTGCGTGGGGCCGGAGAGGGCCCAGGCGAGGCCCGCGACGAGGGCGCCGACGGAGCGGGCGCCGAGGCGGGAGGCGAGCGCGGCGCAGCCGAGGGCGCCGAGGAGGAGGTGGAGCCAGGCGTCGAGGGAGGCGCCCCAGGCGACGTCGGAGAAGAGCAGGGTGGTCGCGAGGTGGGGCGGGTAGAAGAGGCCGTAGAGGGGCTCCGAGGGGACGGAGAAGCCGAGGCCGACGAAGGGGTTCCAGCGAGGGAGGTGGCCCGAGAGGAGGGCGTCGCGCACGAGGGAGCGCGCGGGGATCACCCAGAGCCAGGTGTCGCGGAAGATCACCGAGCGGCCGACGAGGAGGGGCCAGTGGGCGAGCGCGAGGAGGGCGGCGAGGGCGGGGACGAGGACGCCCCAGCGGGGCGGGGCAGGGGGCTCCACGCGGCGGACGATAGCCGATCAGGTCAGCGCGTCGGCGTCCTCGGCGCGGTGCGAGGCGGGCTCGCGGGTCTGCGAGGAGGCCTGCTCGACGATGGACAGCGCCCGGTTGGCGCGCTCGGAGCGGTCCCGCAGCGCGGCGTCGGTGACCACCTCGTGCAGGGTGAGGGCGGGGAGGTACTCGAGGTCGAGGGTTCCTCGCGAGGGGAGCATGAAGACGCCGCAGACCTCGGCGCTCTCCCGCACCCGGCGGATGAGCTCGATGGGCACGTGGCACTCGGCGTGGGTGATCATGTAGACGGTGACGCTGGAGCGCTCCCGGAGGCGCTCCATCTCCGAGGCGAGCTGCGAGAAGACGCGTGCGTAGTTGCGCCCCCGCTCGCCCTTGAAGGCGAGGATGCCCGCGACGTGGAGCGAGCCCGTGCCGTGGAGGCCGGAGCGCCCGCGGCGCAGTCGCATGGGCTCGTAGAGGCGCGAGTCGAAGAAGCGCACCGTGGCCTCGAAGCCGAGGAGGGTCATGCGCTTGGCAAGGGCGATGGCGAGCCCTCGGGCGAAGACGGCGCGCGCTCCGCGCATGGAGGCGCTGGCGTCCACGAGGATCTGGTAGCTGCGCGGGGGCGGCCGGTCCTGCGCCTCGTGGGCGTAGTAGAGCATCTGGTTGTCGAGGAAGCGCTGCTCGAAGAGCTCGTCGTCGTAGGCGAGCTCGCTCAGGAAGAGCGAGTCGAGGGAGCCCGCGGAGACGACGCCGGAGTAGCCGTCGACGGCGAAGACCTGCTGTCCGCCGCCGCGCTTGGTCTCGAGGACGCTCGGCAGGATGTCGAGGGAGAAGTTGACGACGTCGTTGGCCTCGGGGCTGTTGAAGACCGCGAGCAGGTCGACGAGCTCGGTCTCGGGCATGGAGCCCTCCTGGCCCATGAGCCCGAGGAGCTCGACGGTGTCGAGGTCGATCTGCTCGATGCCCAGCAGCAGGTGCAGCCGGTGCTGGAGCACGTGGCGCATGAAGGCGAGCTCGGCGCGGCGGTCGACGGCGGCCCAGGCCTGCGGGAGGTTGAGCATCGCGCGGGTGAGCGACTCGGCGTTGACGGGGATGGGCTCGAAGAGGTTGTTGCTGCGCCAGCGGTCGACCACGGGGCCGAGCGCGCGGGTGAGCAGGGTGCTGAGCACGCCGTCGTCGAGGCGGGTCTTCTTGAGCTTGGCGGCGATGTCCGTGCCCGCGATCTCGGTGAGCACGGCGGCGTAGTCGCGCAGCATCGAGGCGACCTCCGCGGGGTTGACGCCCTCCGGGAGGCGCGGGAGCTCCCTCGGGGCGCTGAGCTCGGCGCGCTCGCCGAGGAGGGCGGCGCCGAGGTCGAGCACGACGAAGAGGGGGACGTTGATGCCCAGCGAGAGGAGCGAGTTGTACCAGGCGAGGGCGCGCATCCCGAGCGCGGACTCGTCGGCGCCGGCGCACGAGAGCGCGAGCCCGCCGAGGGCGCGGATCTCCGCCTGGGTCATGTTGGCGAGGGACATGGGAGGTGCCGCGGAGGGTACGCGCGATCGCCCTCGGGCGCTGCTACCAGCTCAGGACGCTCTGCACGACCTGGGGAGTGCCGTTGCCCGGGATGGCGGTGGGCTCGACGGGGTTGAGCACCACGGCGAGGGTGGCGCCGACGGCGATGGCGCCGCCGACCGCGGCCCAGAAGTACCAGCGGGTGAAGAGGCTGCGGGAGCGGGGCTCGAGGGTGACGCGCACGGTCTCCTCGGAGAGCACGCCCACGCGCACGCTCTCGCTGCGGGGCTGGTAGCCCTGCGCGGCGAAGCTGAGCTGGTGCGTGCCGGGGCGGACTCGCTGGTCGAAGGTTCCGCGGCCCACGGGGGTGCCGTCGAGGGTGATCTCGGCGTCGGCGGGGAGCGCGTTGACGACGAGGCGGGCGTTGAGCTCGACCGGGTGGAGCGTGGTCTGGAAGAGCCGGCGCTCATGGGCGTGGACGTTGATGGTCTGGGTGACCGGCTCGTGGAAGGCGAGCGAGACGGCGACCTCGTGGGGGCCGGGGAGCACCTCGACGCCGCGGGGGAGCGGCGAGGTCCCGAGCACGCGGCCGTCGAGGGTGACCTCGGCGCCGGAGGGCTCGACCTCGAAGGAGAGCACCGCGCGGGTGGTCTCGATCTCGCGGATGACGCCTTCGACGTCCTCGCGCTGCGTCGGGGTGAGGCGGGGGTTCTCCTCGAGGTAGCGGCGGAAGGTGGCGATGGCGTTGGAGAGCTGGCCATCGGAGCGGTAGGCCTGCGCGAGGTTGAAGAGGATGACCGGCGACGCATACAGCCGGTGCGCCGTCTGGAACTCCGCGATGGCCTCGGTGTAGCGCCCGGCCTGGTAGTGCCCGACGCCGGTCTGGAAGTGCGTGCGCGCCTCGGCCTGCTGGAAGGCCGCGGTGGGGTTGGCCGGGTCCGCCGGGGGCTCGTCCTGCGTCTGCGCTTGCGGCTGCGGCTGCGGCACTCGCCGCGGCTGCGCGGACGTGAGGGGCGCTGCGAGGAGGAGCGCGAGCGCGAGGGCGTCTCGTCGGATGGGTCCCATGGTGCGCGGATGCTATCGCAGGGCGGCGATGGAAGGGGATGGAGAGCGCAGACCAGGGGGCCGCGCTCTCCCGGAGATCAGAACTCGGTGATGATCGCGCCGGTGTGGGCCGACGGGGGCGCCTGCACCCGGGGGCGGGCGACGGGCCGGCGCTGCGTGGGATCGCTGTAGACGTTGGTGAAGGGATCGTTGGCGCGAGGCGCGGGCGCGGCGACGGTGGCCGTGCGCGCGACGGGCGTCGGCGCGGCGGGAGCGGCGGTGCGCGCCACGGGGGTCGGGGTGGTGCGAGGACGCGCCGGGGCGGCGGTCGTATCGAAGGGGTCGACCAGCGGGCTGGTGCGGGCCGCGGGCGCCGGTCGCGGAGCCGCCGCGGTGGCCACCCGGGTGGGCGCCGCGGGGAGCGGATCGGGGAGGAGCGGAGACGTCGGCGCCGGACGGGCCGGCGCGTCGGCGCGGGGGGGGGCGGCCGCGGCGGGAGCGGG
>CBIHPK010000186.1:0-15199 GCA_966211675.1 uncultured Myxococcaceae bacterium | reverse complement strand
ACGCGCACGAGGTACTTGCGCGCGAGCTCGTCGGTGAACCGCGGGGTCTCGGCCGCCGGCGTCGCGACGCGCACCCTGGTCAGCTTCGCGCGGGGGGCTCCGTCCTCGAAGGCTGGCGGCATCCAGCTGGAGGTCGGGGCCCGGTGTTCGCTCGTGAAGTTCATGAGTCGCAGTCTCCGTGTTGCCTTGCGGGGGCCTTGCTCGTGGGGTCGGTGGGTCCCTCAGCAAGGCATGAGCCATGGCGTCGGATGCGATGAAAGCGCGGGTTGCGCCGAGGTCCTGAGCGATCGGAGTGGGGGCCCCCCGGGTCACCCATGACCGCCCTGGGTCCGCCGCGACCCAGGGGGGGGCCTGGCCGAGGTTCAGCCCCCGATCCCGTGGCGGCGGAGGAGGCGTCGGAAGTTGGAGCGGTCGAGCCCCGCCAGCCGGGCCGCCTCGCTCACCGACCCGGCGGCGCGGGACATCACCTCGGTGAGGTAGCGGTGCTCGAAGGCCTCCACGGCGGACTCCTTGGCGCGAGCGAACTCGATCCCCTCGGTGGCCGGCGCGTCGACCCCGGGCTCGGAGCGCAGCTCCACGAGCGCCCCGACCTCGGCGGCGCCGACCGGGCCCAGCCGGTCGAAGAGCACGAGGCGGTGCATCAGGTTCTCCAGCTCGCGCGCGTTGCCCGGCCACCCGTAGGCGACGAGCCGCTCGACCGCCTCCGGCGTGAGCTCGGGCACCGGCCGCCCCTGCTGCCGCGCGTACCGGGCCAGGAAGTACGTCGCCAGCAGGGGGATGTCCTCGCGGCGGCGGCGCAGCGGGGGAAGCTCCAGCGCCACGACGTTCAGGCGGTAGTACAGGTCGGCGCGGAAGTGCTTCTGCTTGATCGCGTCCTGCATGTCGACGTTGGTCGCGGCGACGACGCGCACGTCGACCTTGCGCACGTCGTTGGCCCCGAGCGGCTTGACCTCGCCCTCCTGCAGCACCCGCAGGAAGCGGCCCTGCGTGCCGAGCGGCATGTCGCCCACCTCGTCCAGGAACAGCGTGCCCCCGTTGGCCTCCTCGAGGAGGCCCCGGCGCGACGCCGTCGCCCCGGTGAAGGCGCCCTTCACGTGCCCGAAGAGCTCGCTCTCGAGCAGGGTGTCGGTGAGGGTCGCGCAGTTGATCGCCACGAAGGGGCGCGTGGCCCGGGGGCTGCGCTCGTGGATGGCGCGCGCCACGAGCTCCTTCCCGGTGCCGCTCTCGCCGAGGATGAGCATCGTGGCGTCCGTCGGCGCGACGCTCTCGACGAGGCGCAGCACGGCGCGCATCGCCGGCCCGTCGCCGATGATGTCCGGGAAGCGGCCCGCCACGTCGAGGCTGCGCTCCAGCACGCGGTTGCGGCGCTTGAGGCGGCGCTGCTCGACGGCCCGCTCCAGGCGCGCCCCCACCTCGTCCCGGTTGGTGAGCGGCTTGACGAGGTAGTCGAACGCTCCGCTCTTCATCGCCGCGACCGCGGAGTCGACCGTCGCGTCGCCGGTCATCAGCACCACCGGGAGATCGGGGTGGTCCCGGCGCAGCAGCGAGAGGAGCGCGAGCCCGTTGGTCGACGGCATGTTGAGGTCCGTCAGCACCACGTCGAAGCGCTCGGGCTCCCGCGCCGCGAAGGCCAGCAGGGCCTCCGGGGTGTCGAACACGAGCCGGTCGAAGCCCAGCAGGTTGAGCATGCGATCGAGCATGCGGAGCATCGCCGGCTCGTCGTCCACGATGGCCACGGTGGCCCGATCCGTTGCCCTGGCCATGAGCTCCTACTCTACCGTTTCGTGCTTCTGAGGCAGAGGCGATTCGAGGGTCGCCGCCCCGCGGAGGGTCCCGGTGGTCATGCTCACGCCGGTCCTCGCTCCGGCAGCCCGAAGCCGAAGGTCGCTCCGTGGTCGAGGAGCCCATCGGCCCACACCCGTCCCCCGTGCCTCGTGACGATCCGCTCGACGAGCGCGAGCCCCACGCCGGTGCCCTCGAACTCGGCGTCGCTGTGCAGCCGCGAGAAGACCCCGAAGAGCTTGTCCTTGAACTGCGGGTCGAAGCCGGCGCCGTTGTCGGCGACCGTGTAGCGGAACTCGCCGCCCTCGCTCTGACCGCGGACCTCGACCCGCGCGACCGGCCGGCGGCGCGAGTACTTCACCGCGTTGTCGAGCAGGTTGATCCAGACCTGGCGGAGCAGCTCCACGTTGCCGCGCGCGGGAGGCAGATCGCCGACCGTGAGCTCGAGCGCGAGCGTCGGGTTCGCGGCGCGGATGCCCGCGAGCACGGCCTCGACGACCTCCCGCATGTCGACCTCGGTGACCGGCTGGATCGCGCGCTGACCGAGGCGCGACAGCCGGAGGAGGTCCTCGATCAGGCGGTCCATCTGCAGGGCGTTCCTGCGGATCACCGAGAGCAGCTGGCGAGCGTCGTCGTCGAGCCGTGGGCCATGATCCTCCTCGAGGGCCCGCGAGAACCCATCGATCCTGCGCAGCGGCGCGCGCAGGTCGTGCGACACGGAGAACGCGAAGGCCTCGAGCTCCCGGTTGGCGCTCTCCAGCGCCTGCGTGCGCTCGGCGACGCGGCGCTCGAGGCCGTCGACCAGCCGGCTGTTGTCGATGGCGAGGGCCGCGCGATCGGCGAGGTCCTGGACGAGGTGCAGGTCGTCGAGCGTGTACGGCGGGCGCGACGCGCTGGTGCGAAACAGGGACAGGTAGCCGAGGTTGATGCCTCGCGCGCGCAGCCGCACGACGATCATCCCGGTGATCCCGATGCGCTCGAAGATCGGCACGAACCTCGGCGCGACGCGCTGCTTGAACTGCTCCAGATCGAGCTCGGGCATGTAGTACGGCTCGCCGGTCGCGAGCACCTGCCCCGAGATGCCCTCTCCCACCTTCAGCGGGGTCTCGTCGTGAAACAAGCGGAGGTACTCGTCGACCTCCGGGTCGGGGTGATACGTGGCCACGGGCACCAGCGCGTCTCCCTCGATCAGCCGGACGTTCGCGGCCTCGCCGACGAGCTCCGAGAAGCGCCGCGCGACCACGCCCAGCAGGCGAGCGAGGTCGGTGCTCGCCTCCGCGAAGAGCTGCCCCGACTCGGCCAGGGCCTGCAGCCGCCTGGTCTGGCGTTCTGATTCCGAAGTCACCATCCGACAACCTACAACAGAGACGGCGCCTCGTCGCAGGCAGTGGGTCTCCCGCGGTCCGCGATCGAGGCCCGCAGCACGACGCCGCGAGTTGATTTCATGACGGTTGGAATACTGACAAGTCGGCTTCGTGTCGAGTTGGAAACATGACAGGTGCATTTTCGCTGCGTTGGTATTTTGACAGTCGATTCGGGTCGTCTTCTGGCATCGGTCTTCCATACTGGCTGACCCCGGCGTGGGTTGATCGGCGAATGATCCGCCGTCGCACGTCCCGCACTCCATCCGCGGCATCAAGAGCCTCCCGGACATCCTATCGAGCTGAGCTCCTGTGCCGTAGATCCGTGTGTTACGGTCCAGCGGATCATCGGAGGGCACCATGAAACCGTGGATCGAGTCTCGCGAATCCGAAGAGTTCAAGGCCTTCTTCGACAACGCCCCCATCGGCAAGGCGATCACTTCGCCGGAGGGAGCCTGGCTGCGCGTCAACCGGGCGCTCGCGGCCATGCTCGGGTACTCCAGCGAGGAGCTGCTCTCCACCTCGCTCCTGACGCTCACCCACCCCGACGATGTCGCGGAGACCCGAGAGGCGACTCGCGCCCTGCTCGCCGGAGAGCGCGAGACCGTCGCGTTCGAGAGGCGGTTTCGAGCCAAGGACGGCCGCTTCGTCTGGACCTACGTCACGACGCAGCTGCGGCGCGCCGCCGACGAGATACCGCTCCATTTCTTTTCCTACATCCTCGACATCACCGATCGGAAGAAGGCCGACGCCGACCTGCGAGAGTCGGAGACGCGATATCGCCGCCTCTTCGAGTCGGCCAAGGACGGCGTGCTGATCCTCGACGCGGACACCGGGTGCATCGTCGACGTCAACCCCTTCATGACGGAGATGACCGGATACCTCCGCGACGAGTTCATCGGAAAGCAGCTCTGGGAGATCGGCCCCTTCAGGGACGCCGCGGCCTCGCAGGCCTCCTTCGCCGAGCTCCAGGCCAACGATTACGTCCGCTATGACGACCTCCCGCTGAAGACGCACGACGGGCGAAAGGCCGAGGTCGAGTTCGTCAGCAACGTCTACCTCGTCAACGGCAAGCGGGTCATCCAGTGCAACATCCGCGACGTCACCGTACGCCGGCAGGCCGAGGCCGACCTGCGCATGCGCGACCGCGCCATCCAGGCCGTGACCCAGGGCATCCTCATCACCGACGCCACCAAGGCGGATCACCCGATCGTCTACGCGAGCCCGGGCTTCGAGCGGCTCTCGGGCTACCCGGCCGCGGAGGTCCTCGGTAGGAACTGCCGGTTCCTGCAGGGCCCGGGCACCGATCCGGCGTCGAGGATGAAGCTGCGGGAGGCCATTCGGAAGGCTCAGGCCTGCACCGTCGAGCTCCTCAACTATCGCAAGGACGGCACCGCCTTCTGGAACCTCCTCGCCGTCTCGCCGGTCACCGACCCGGGGGGGCGGGTGACCCATTTCGTCGGGGTGCAGACCGAGGTGACCGAGCGGCGGAAGCTGGAGGCGCAGCTCCTCCAGGCGCAGAAGATGGAGGCCGTCGGGCGGCTCGCCGGGGGCGTCGCGCATGACTTCAACAACGTCCTGTCGGTGATCCTGAGCTATGCGGAGATGATCGCCGCCGACCTCCGGCCCGACGAGCCGCTGCGCGCGGACATCGAGGAGATCCGGACGGCGGGCATGCGGGCGACGGAGCTCACGAGGCAGCTCCTCGCGTTCAGCCGCCAGCAGGTGCTCGAGACGAAGGTGCTGGACCTGTCGCAGAGCCTCACGAAGATGTCGAAGATGCTCCAGCGGCTGCTGGGGGCGGACATCACCCTGACGACGCTCCCGGCGAGCGGACTATGGAACGTGAGGGCCGACCCGGGGCAGATCGAGCAGATCGTGATGAACCTCGCGGTCAACGCCCGCGACGCCATGCCCCGCGGCGGCGAGCTGACCATCGAGACCGAGAACGTCTACCTGAACGAGGAGTACGCCACCACGCACCACGCGGTGCGGCCCGGGCCCTACGTGATGCTCGCGGTGACGGACACCGGGAGCGGGATGGACGCCGACACGCAGGCGAGGATCTTCGAGCCCTTCTTCACCACGAAGGAGCCGGGCAAGGGGACCGGGCTCGGGCTCGCGACGGTCTTCGGGATCGTCAAGCAGAGCGGCGGTCACATCTGGGTCTACAGCGAGCCCGGCGCGGGGACGACGTTCAAGATCTACTTCCCGAAGGTCGTCGGCGCCTCCGGCGTCTTCCCGATGGAGGCGCCCCCGGTCGAGGCGGGGCGCGTCAGCGAGACGATCCTCCTCGTCGAGGACGACGAGCAGGTGCGCACCATCGCCCAGAACATCCTCCGACGCCGCGGCTACGTCGTCCTCGTGGCCTCGAACGGGGGCGAGGCGCTCCTCATCTGCGAGAAGCACGGAGGGAAGATCCACCTCCTGCTGACGGACGTGGTGCTGCCCCGGATGAGCGGCCGGCAGCTCGCCGAGCGCCTCGCCCCCATGCGGCCCGAGATGCGGGTGCTGTTCATGTCCGGCTATACGGACGACGCCATCCTCCAGCACGGCGTGCTCGATTCCGGCGTGGCCTTCCTGCAGAAGCCGCTCACGCCCATGTCACTCACGAAGAAGGTGCGCGAGGTGCTCGACGCGCCGAGGGCTCAACCATGATGCGATTGGCTGGAGAGCTTCGAGTCCTCCTCGTCGACGACGACCCCGCGGTCGTCCGCGCCTACCAGCGGATCCTCGCTCGCCACGGGGTGACGGTCACCACCGCATCGGACGGCAGGGAGGCCGCCGAGCGCGTGACGGGCGGCGAGTTCGACGTGATCGTGAGCGACATCTCGATGCCCAAGATGACGGGCATCGAGTTCCTGCAGGCCGTGCGCGCACACGACGTCGACGTGCCGGTGATCCTGATGACGGGCGCTCCGGAGCTGCGATCGGCGATGCGGGCCGTCGAGTACGGCGCCTTCCAGTACCTCGAGAAGCCGGTCGCGGGCGACGCGCTCTGGGAGGCCGTGCTCCGCGCCTCGAGGCTCCATCGGCTGGCCAGGCTCAAGCGCGATGCGCTGGAGCTGCAGGGCACGCACGAGCGGCGGCTCGGGGAGCGGGCCGCGCTGGAGGTCCGACTGTCCTCGGCCATGAACCTCATGTGGATGGCCTTCCAGCCGATCGTCCGATGGCGCGAGCGGCGCATCTACGGGTACGAGGCGCTGCTTCGCTCCGACGAGCCGCTGATGAACAACCCCGCGGACATCCTGGACGCGGCCGAGAGGCTGGAGCGGGTGCACGAGCTCGGCCGGTACGTCCGAGCGCGGGTCGCTGCGGCGGCGCCCGAGGCTCCCGACGGCGCCAGCCTGTTCGTGAACCTGCACTCCGCCGACCTGAACGACGAGGACCTCTACTCGGCGGACGCGCCGCTCTCGAAGGTCGCCTCGCGGGTCGTGCTGGAGGTGACCGAGCGCGCTTCGCTCTACGGGGTGAAGGACGCCGCGGGGTGCGTCGCGAAGCTGAAGGCCCTCGGGTTCCGGATCGCCATCGACGACCTGGGCGCCGGCTACGCGGGGCTCACGAGCTTCACGCAGCTCGAGCCGGAGGTCGCCAAGCTCGACATGTCCCTCGTCCGCGGCGTCGATGCGGACCCGCGGCGCCAGAGCATCGTGCGGTCGATGAAGACGCTCTGCGACGAGCTCGGCATCGCGGTCATCGCGGAGGGGGTCGAGACGCCCGCGGAGCGGGCCATGCTCTCCGAGCTGGGCTGCGACCTGCTCCAGGGCTACCTGTTCTCGAGGCCGGAGCGGGGGTTCCCGACGCCGCGCTGGTAGGGCGCGGCTGCCAGGGATGGCTACGCGCGCACCACCCGGTTGCGACCACCCTCCTTGGCCCGGTAGAGCGCGTCGTCCGCGCGCTGCAGCAGGAGCGGCACCGTCGCGGACTTCGATGACCCCAGGTCGGCCGCGTCCGCCACGCCGATGCTCACGGTCACCTGCACCGGCTTTCCCCTGGGCCGGAACTCGAGCGCCCCGATCGCCTCGCGCACCCGCTCCGCCACGAGCATCGCCTCGTCGCCCGGCGTCTCCGTCAGGATCACCGCGAGCTCCTCGCCGCCATACCGGCACGCCGAGTCGGTCATCCGGCTGCACGCCGCCAGCGTCTCGCCGATGCGCTGCAGCACCAGGTCGCCGAAGGGGTGGCCGTACCCGTCGTTGAACTGCTTGAAATGGTCGACGTCGATCATCACCAGCGAGAGCGTCCGGCCGTAGCGCCGCACCGCCTGCACCTCGTCGGAGAGTCGCTGGTTGAAGTA
Organism: uncultured Myxococcaceae bacterium; assembly: GCA_966211675.1. GTDB lineage: Bacteria > Myxococcota_A > Polyangia > Polyangiales > SCUS01. Next base: position 7,759 of record CBIHPK010000186.1, on the reverse strand, counting down.
CCCGCGGTTCCAGAGCCCGGTGAGGCCGTCGATCTGCGCGCGGGCCGCGAGCATGTCGTGGAAGCGCTTGGTGCGAAGCGCGGCGCGCACCCGGGCGCGAAGCTCCGCGGCGTCGAAGGGCTTGGTCACGTAGTCCACCGCGCCGAGGTCGAAGCCGCGGACCTTCACGTCCACCGACTCCGCGCCCGTCAGGAAGATGATCGGGACCATCGAGGTGAGGGGGTCGGCCTTCAGCCGCGAGCACACCTCCAGGCCGCCCATCCCGGGCATCTCCACGTCCAGCAGGATCAGGTCGGGCTGCAGCGTCGCCGCCATCGCGAGCCCCTCCGCGGGCGTATGGGCGTGCTCGATGCGCAGGCCCTCGGGCCGCAGCCGCACGTCGAGGAGCGTGTGGATCTCCGGCGAGTCATCGATCGCGAGAATGGTCTGCATGGCGTGTCTGTTCCTGTCTCGAGCTCAGCCGGCCTCGGCGACGGGCTCGCAGGCCTGCGCTCGAGCACACATCGCGAGCAGCCGCCCCGCGATCTCCTCCGTCACGGTCGCACCCTCGCCGCGCCCGATCGTGAGCTCCAGCTCGCCGGCGACGCTGGTGATCGGCCCGAAGCCGTAGCCGCCCGCCGCGCCCTTGAGCTGGTGCGCCAGGCGCTTCATGTCGGCGGTCGCGCCGTCGGCCATGGCCGTGCGCAGCTCGTCCATCCGACCGGGGAGCCCGTCGACGAAGCGGTTGATGATCTCCACCATGTCGATGTCGCCCGCGAACTCCGAGTAGAGGGCCTCCTCCAGCGCGCAGCCGGGGGACATCGACGGCGGCGCGGGCGCCGGCTGGGGGTTGGGGAGGGCCGAGATGGCCCGCTCGCGCTCGCCGGCGGGTGGCACCGAGCGGCGCAGGACGATGGGGCCCTCCGCGCGCTGCTTCTCCACCCACTTGCGCGCCGTCTCGATGAGCCGCGTCCGGTGGATGGGCTTGGTGAGGTAGTCGTCGCACCCGGCGGTGATGCAGCGCTCGCGGTCGCCCGCCATCGCGTGCGCCGTCAGCGCGATGATCGGCCCGCGGTAGCCCTTGAGCCGCAGCTTCGCCGTGGCGCCGTAGCCGTCGAGCTCGGGCATCTGCATGTCCATCAGGATGACGTCGAAGGGCGAGCCCGACACCGCCGCCGCGAGCGCGCGCTCCACGGCGACGCGACCGTTCTCCGCGATGACCACCGAGGCGCCCGCCTTCTTCAGCAGCGTCGAGATCAGGATCTGGTTGTCGATCCCGTCCTCGGCCAGCAGCACGGCGCAGCGGAGCGGCTCGACCGAAGCGTGGGCCCTCGGCGCGTCGACGCCCACCTCGGGGATCTCCGCCTCGGTGAGGCCGACGAACATCCTCACCCCGTCGAGAGAGCCCGTGCGGACGGTCATGACGAACGAGCTGCCGCGCCCTGGGAGGCTCTCCACGGTGATGTCGCCGCCCATCATCTGCGTGAGCCGCTGGCAGATCACCAGCCCGAGGCCCGTGCCGCCGTGCTTCCGCGTGGTGCTGTTGTCCGCCTGCTCGAAGGGACGGAAGAGCCGCGCCTGCTGCTCGCGGGTCAGCCCCACGCCGGTGTCGGCGATCTCCAGCGTCAGCGCGGGGGAGCTCGTCCCCGGCCCGTCGCAGCGCGCGAGGATGCGCACGCTGCCGCGGTTCGTGAACTTGATCGCGTTGGCGACGAGGTTGAGCAGGGTCTGCCGGAGGCGGGTCGGATCGTTGTGGATCGTCTCAGGGATGGGAGTCTGGAACTCCACCTCGAAGTCGAGCCCCTTGTCCTTGGCGCGCACCCGCATGAGCGAGCACACGTCGACGATGATCTGGCTGGGCGAGCAGGGGACGCTCTCCACGGTCATCTTCCCGGCCTCGATCTTGGAGAGGTCGAGGATGTCGTTGATGAGCGAGACCAGGTGCTCGCCGTTGCGGCGGATGGTCTGCACGTGGTTGAGCCGCTCGTTCGCGGTGATGCTCGGGTCGAGGAGGAGGTCGGCGTACCCGATCACCGCCGTCATCGGCGTGCGGATCTCGTGGGACATGTTCGCGAGGAACTCGCTCTTCGAGCGGCTGGCCTCGGTGGCGATCGCGAGGAGCGCGCCCTCCCGCTCGACTGCGCGGGCGTGCCGCTCGGTGACGTCCTCGGTGGAGGCCTGACGCGCGGCGATCTCCCGCATCTCGCGCTGCCCGCGGATGCACGACGTGATCAGGAAGATGTCCTCGAAGACCACCCACCCGGCGTGCTCGAACGAGCGCACCAGCGTCGGCGCCGCCACGCCGTACATGGTCATCGGGTCGATCAGGCCGCGCGCGATGTGGTCGACCGCGGTGACGACGGAGGCGGTGACCAGGACGCGCCAGTCGCGGTAGAACGCGAGGAACGCCAGCGACCCGAAGACGTGGAAATGCGTCTCGATGCGCCCGCCCGTGAGGTGGATGAAGAGCCCGGAGAAGCCGGCCTGGCCGACCGCGATCATCTGTCGGGTGATCCCGTGGCCGGGCTTGAGGAGCACCATCGCGATCGGCGGCGCCGAGAGCAGCCCCCCGAGGACGAACGCCGCCCACACGTGCAGGTGCACCGACCGCCGCGAACCCTCCCAGGCGTAGGGCGAGACCGCGAGCGACAGGACGATCGCCCCGAGCCACTGCGCCCCGAGCAGCGCCGCGAACATCCGGTCGGTGCGCTGCGTCACGGCGGCGTCGTGCTCGCCGTACAGCTCGCGCGCCCGCGCGTCCGCGGTCGGGGTCAGTCCTGGGTTCGACCTGTCGCTCATCGTCATCGCCGGGGCTCCCTTCATGTTGTTCACCGCTCCGCGAGACCGCAGCCGAAGACCCGGGCCCACGCGCGGGCGGCCGGACGACCGCGCAGCGCGGCCTCCAGCGCCGCGGCCCCGTCGTTGTCCCCCTCGTGCCCGCGGCCCGAGGTCACGCCGCCCCGGAACCGCAGGGTCCCCTCCGCGTCGAAGAGGAGCACCAGCCCCGAGGTCGTCGCCCCGAAGCGGCTCGCCTCGAGCCCGCCCCGGTCGGGCACCCGCTGAGCGCCCGCGATCCGCGCCGTCATCGACCACGTGGGCGCGGAGGTCAGGTCCCCGTCCGGGTCGTCTCGAAACACCACGCGCACCGCGGCCCCCGGGGCGCGCGACACCACCCGCTCGAGCTCCCGGATCGTCGCCCGGGTGCAGGGGCAGCGCGGGTGCACGAAGCACAGGAGGGTGCTGCGCCCGGGCTCGCGGGCGATCGCGCTGCGCTCGGGCCAGCGGGTGAGGGTGCCGACGTCGGTCCCGGCGATCGCCACGTGCCGGGTGAGGACGATCATCCCGGCGACGGTCATCAGCACCCAGAGTCCCGTCAGCGCTCCGATCGAATTGCGACCCACGGCACACACCTCCGCGCCGCGACAGCGCCTTCACATCCCTGCCGGTGGTATCGGTCACCCGGCACGAACCGTGAGGAGGCCGCCGGGCTTTGCGGCGGGCAGGTGTGCAGCATCGGCGACGCCCTCCGGACCGCGCCCATGTCGTCGCTCCGCGCACCCGAGGACGTGCGCTCGCCCTCCTCGCGCTCGCCCTCTCCGGCGCTTCCCAGCGGGATCTGCGTCTCCGTTGCGCCCCGCGGAGGCGTGCGTGTAGGGTGCCGCCCCGTGACAAGGACTGTGCTGCGCGGTGGCCGGGTGATCGATCCCTCGACGGGCCGCGACGAGGTCGCGGACGTCATCATCGAGGGCGAGCGCATCGTCGTCGTAGGCCCGATGGCGGCGGCCGGGGTGAAGGACGGCGAGCGCGACACGGTCCTCATCGACTGCGTGGGGCTCTGGGTGACCCCGGGCTTCGTCGACCTGCACACGCACCTTCGCGAGCCGGGGCTCGAGTACAAGGAAGACATCGCCTCGGGCACGCGCGCCGCCGCCGCGGGCGGGTTCACCACCGTGTGCGCGATGCCCAACACGAAGCCCGTCAACGACAACCGGGCCATCACCGAGATGATGGTCGCCAAGGGGCGCTCGCACGGCATCGTGGACGTGCACCCCATCGGGGCGATCACCCGCGGGCTCGCGGGCAAGGAGCTCGCGGAGATGGCCGACCTGCGCGACGCCGGCTGCGTGGCCGTGAGCGACGACGGCCGCTGCGTCACCGACGCGGGGGTGATGCGCCGCGCGCTGGAGTACGCCCGCACCTTCGGCCTCGTGGTGGTGCAGCACGCCGAGGACCACGCGCTCACCGCCGGGGCGCAGATGCACGAGGGGAGGGTGTCCACCCGCCTCGGCCTCAAGGGCTGGCCGCGCGTCGCGGAGGACCACATCGTGGCCCGCGACGTCCTGCTCTCGCAGACCACCGGGGCCAGCTACCACGTGGCGCACGCCAGCACCGCCGGGAGCGCGGCGATCATCCGCGAGGCGAAGTCCCGCGGGCTCAAGGTGACCGCCGAGGTCACGCCGCACCACCTCACGCTCACCGACGAGTCCGTGCTCGGCTACCGCACCGCGTGCAAGGTCAACCCACCGCTGCGAGAGCAGTCGGACGTGGACGCCATGATCGACGCGCTCGCCGAGGGCACCATCGACTGCGTCGCCACGGACCACGCGCCCCACGCGGAGCGCGAGAAGGACTGCGAGTTCGCCGAGGCGCCTCCAGGGATGCTGGGCTTGGAGACCTGCCTGCCGCTGCTGCTCGGGCTCGCGCGCAAGGGGCGCATCACCGTGGGCCGGGTGATCGAGTCGCTCACCACCTCGCCGGCGAGGGTCTTCGGGCTGCGCGTCCCGTCGCTGCGCGAGGGCGCGAGAGCGGACGTGGTGGTCATCGACCCGGAGCGCTCGTGGACCGTCGACCCCAAGCGCCTGCACTCCAAGTCCAAGAACACCCCCTTCGAGGGATGGTCCGTGACCGGGCGCGTGGAGCGCACCTTCGTGGCGGGGCGCGAGGTCTACCTCCACCCCGGCGAAGGGGTATAGAAGGCATCGAGACGATGCACACGGTGGTTCCACGGTCCGGGGTCCGGTACGAGCTCACGCTGGTCGAGGGGTCGGAGTCCGAGGCGCGCTACGACGCCCTGGTGTTCACGCACGACAAGACCGGCCGCGCGCGGGTGTGCATCCGCCGCGACGGCGCCTCGCTGGAGGGCGCCGCAGAGGACATCGGCGAGGCCCACCTCACGCAGCTCCTCGCGCTGGCCAAGGCCCTCGGCAAGCGGGAGGGCGCCCCGTGGCCGCGTCGCATCAACCGATGGCGCTCGCCCGGCGTCCGCTAGTCGCCCTCGGCCTCGCGGCGCTCTCGCTCCCGGCGACGGCGAGCGCGCAGACCGACGCCGACCCGGAGGTCTCGCTGGTCACCATGGGGCCGGGCGAGGACGTCTTCTCTCGCTTCGGCCACGCGGCCCTCTGCGTGCGCGACACGCAGACCCCGCAGGGCCGCTGCTACAACTACGGCACCGCGGAGTTCGCCTCCTTCGAGGGGCTCCTCTGGGACGTGCTCCGAGGCCGCGCCCGCTTCTGGGTGTCCGTCGTCGACGAGCCCCACATGATCGAGGAGTACGCCCGCGTCGAGGACCGCACCGTCTGGCGCCAGGTGCTCCCCTACCCCGTGGAGGCGCGACGCCGGCTCGCCTACCGCCTCGCCTGGGACGCCCTCCCGGAGCACCGCTTCTACGTCTATCACCACTACCGGGACAACTGCACCACGCGGCTCCGCGACCACCTCGACGCGGTGAGCGACGGGGCGCTCTCGTCGGCGCGCTCCCGGGCCACCGAGCGCACCTGGCGGGAGCGCACCCTCGAGGGACTCTCCAGCGACGTGCGCCTGCTCGGGCTCGCCGAGCTCCTCCTCGGTCGCACCCTCGACGCGACCATGAACCGCTGGGAGGAGATGTTCCTGCCGTCGGTGCTGCGCGAGGAGGTGCAGCGCGCGACCGGCGTCGCTCCGGTCGTGCTCTCCACCCGAGCGCACCCGCTGCCCGACGGTGAGCCCGGTCGCGGCCTCGGGCTCCTGGGCGGGGTCGGCGCGCTGCTGGCCGTGCTGGGCCTCGGCGCCGGGCAGCGCAGGTCGAGGGCGCTCTCGCTGGGCTCGCGGGCGCTGCTGGTGACCGCGCTCACGCTCCTCGGGGCGCTGGTCTGGGCGATGGCCGCGGCGTCCGCGCTGCCGGAGCTTCGCGTCAACGCGATGGTGCTGGTGCTCGCCCCGACGGACCTCGCCCTGGCCTGGCCCTCCACCTGGGGGACCTACGGTCGAGCGCGCCTCGTGGGCCTCGTCCTGGTGCTCGCCGCCTGGTCGCTCGGGGCGATCTCGCAGTCCGCCGTCGGGGTGATGGCGGTCGGCGTGCTGCTGGCCATCGGGGCCTTCGCCCGTCCCGACCAATCGTTGCCGCGGAGCTGGTGAGGGCATCGCCACGGGTTGAGCCGCACGGCGCGGCCCTCTATCTTGCCGACCATGCCCGACCCGCAATCCGAGCCTGTCCGCGACCCCTTCTCGGTGCGTCGGCTCGGCGAGTGCCACATCCCCTCTCCGCTCAAGCTCTCGGTCGTCGCGGGGGACTTCATGCCCGACTACACCGAGGACGGCGCGCGCGTGCTGGTCGAGGTGGAGATCATCGAAGGGGCGACGCCCTCCGCGGCGGGCTTCGAGCGCGCCGGGCCGCGGCAGCGGATCTTCTTCGACCCGGCGACCACCCGCGTCGGCATCGTGACCTGCGGCGGGCTCTGCCCCGGGCTCAACAACGTGCTCCGCTCGATGGTGCTCGAGCTGCACCACAAGTACCGGGTGCGGGACGTGCTCGGGTTCCGCTACGGCTTCGAGGGGCTCAACCCCGCCTTCGGGTCGCCGCCGGTCACGCTCGACCCCTCCGCCGTCGCCGAGGTGCACCGCTACGGCGGCTCGATGCTCGGCCTCTCCCGCGGCCAGCAGGACGTTGGCCTGATGGTCGACACGCTCCAGCGCCACGGCATCGACATCCTCTTCTGCATCGGCGGCGACGGGACCCTCCGCGGCGCCCACGCCATCTCCCTGGAGTGCCAGCGCCGCGACCTCCCCATCAGCGTGCTCGGCGTTCCCAAGACCGTCGACAACGACGTCCCGTGGGTCGACAAGACCTTCGGCTTCGACACGGCGGTGGACGTCGCGAGGCTGGCCATCCAGGGGGCCCACGCGGAGGCCCGCGGCACCCGCAACGGCGTCGGCATCGTCAAGCTCATGGGGCGCGACGCGGGCTTCATCGCCGCCGCCGCGACGCTCGCCAGCGAGGACGTGAACTTCTGCCTGATCCCCGAGGTGCCCTTCGATATGGGCGGCAAGCACGGGCTGCTCGCCTCCATCGAGCGTCGCCTCGCCTCGCGGGGCCACGCGGTGATCGTCGTCGCCGAGGGGTGCGCCGCGCGCTTCACCTCCACGGAGATGGCCCGCGACGCCTCGGGCAACGCGCGCTACGCCCACGGCGCGACGGACGTGGGGCCCATCCTGCGCGACGCCATCGCCGACCACCTGCGAGAGCGCAAGGTCGCCGCGTCGGTGAAGTACATCGACCCGAGCTACATGATCCGGTCCGGGGCGGCCAACGCCTCGGACGCCATCTTCTGCAACGAGCTCGCCCGCTTCGCCGTGCACGCGGGCATGGCGGGCCGCACCGACGCGGTCGTCGGCCGCTGGCACCGCCGCTTCACCCACGTCCCGCTGGCGCTGATCACGGGCGACAAGAAGCGCGTCAACCCGGACAGCTCCCACTGGCTCTCGGTCATCGAGGCCACCGGCCAGACGCGGCTCACCAACGACC
>CBIHPK010000185.1:0-15293 GCA_966211675.1 uncultured Myxococcaceae bacterium | reverse complement strand
CTCGCAGGGGGCGACGGGCTTCAACCCGCCGTCGCTGCTGGGGGTCGCGCACGGGGCGCCGTACTTCCACGCGGGCAACGCGCGCACGCTGGAGGAGGCGATGGGCCCTCGCTTCGCCACGCACCGGGACCTGTTCGCGCCGACGGGGATGTTCGAGGGGGCGGGCGGCGCGGTGCGGCTGCGGCAGCTGCTGGCCTTCGTGACGAGCATCGACGAGCGCACCGAGGTGATCCCGACGCCCGCGCACATCGGCGGCAGCAGCGGCTTCGACCCGGACGTGTGCGGCCAGCTTCGGTAGGGGCGGGGCTCCGGTCTCCCGCTCAGCGGAAGCTAAGACTTCTTCAGCAGCTCGACGCCGAGCCCGTTGGAGTCCGAGCGCACCCGCTCGATCAAGGCCTCGGCGGTCGCGCGGTGCCGCTCGCTCTCCGGCCCGCTCGTGCGCGAGGCGAGGCGCTGCTCGGCGCGGGCGCGGCCCAGCATCAGCTCGTACACGTGCCACATCGACGCGAGGCCCTCGCCGGACCCGGTCGCCCAGGTTCCGATGCGCCACTGGAGGGACTCGGCCTCGGAGAGCGCGTCGATCGCGGCGAGGTCGTCGCCCGCGCGCTCGAAGTCTTCGGCGCGCCGCTCGAGCAGCGCGAGGCAGCGCTCGACGGCGTCGTTGTCGCCAGCGGCGATCGCCGCGCGCAGCCGTCCGAGCTCGGCGTCGGTCTCGTGCGAGGGCATCGCTCCGGTCACTCCGTGCGCTGGATGACGTGGAAGCCGAAGGGCGTCTCCACCACGCCGGAGATCTCGTCGACCTCCAGCGCGAAGGCCGCCTCCTCGAAGGCGCGCACCATCCGTCCGTGGCCGAAGCGCCCCAGCGCCCCGCCGCGCTCTCCCGCCCCGGGCTCGTCGGAGTACTCGCGCACCAGGGCGGCGAAGTCCTCCCCGGCGCGGGCGCGGCGAAGGGCCTCCTCGGCGCGGGCGCGGGCCCCGGCGGAGGTGCGGGTGATGGAGTCCGGCGCGTGCTCGCTCCCGGCGTACATCACCAGCAGGTGGCGCGCGGCGATCTCTCGGGGGCGGCGCGCTCCGCCGTCGCGGGCCGTAGCGATCTCGACCTCGCTGGAGCTCGCCTCGACGGCGGGGGTGGTGACCGGGTGCGCCCGGTCGGAACAGCTCGCGCGAGCGAGCAGGACGGTCATGGCAGCCATCGCGATGCGCATGCGCGGAAGAAACCATGGGGCCCGCGCGGGCGTCTACGTCAGGTCTTCTTCGCCAGCAGTCCTTCGCGGAATCGCTTCGCCTGCGCGGCGATGTCCACCACCTGCAGGGGCGCCTCGCTGTTGAAGGTCTCCGACACCATCATCCCCTCCGGCAGCGTCGGCAGCGTCAGGAACCTCGTCTGCATCGTGGTCTTGGCCCCGCCCCGGCTGGCCGCGCGCTTCACCGCGCGCATCAGGTAGAGCTGCTCCTTGGCGCGAGTGACGCCCACGTAGAAGAGCCGCCGCTCCTCGCCCGCGTCGATGGTCGAGAGGATGTCCGTCGCGCGGGGCGCGTCCGTGCGCGAGTGGGGGATGATCCCCTCCTCGCAGCCGAGGAAGAACACCGTCCCGAACTCCAGCCCCTTGGAGCCGTGGAGGGTGCTGAGGGTCACCTGGTCCTGGTGCTGCTCCTCCTCTTCGGCGAAGCGGAGGGTGAGCCGCTGCAGCACCGCGCCCACCTCGCCGATGGTCGTCGCCGCGGCCTTGTCCATGGTCTTGAGTAGCTGCTCGACGTTGCCCCAGCGACGCGACGCCACCACCGCCGTCGGACCCGCCGCGAAGATGTCCTCCTTCAGCTTGATGGTGCGCGCCACCTGCGCGGCCACGGTGCTCAGCCCGACGCCCTTCTCCAGCTGTCCGCGCGTCGCTCGCACGATGCGCGCGAAGGCCTGCAGCGACTCCCTCGTGCTCGCCGAGAGGTCGGGGATCGTCGCCGAGTGCTCGGCCGTCTCCAGCAGCGCCACGCCTCGGGCCAGCGAGTACTTCTCCAGCCGCGCGAGCGTGACGTCCCCGATGCCTCGCGCGGGGTAGTTCACCACCCGGCGGAAGGAGATCTCGTCGTGCGGATACACCGCGAGCCGCAGGTACGCGATGAGGTCCTTCACCTCGCGGCGCTCGTAGACCGAGGTGCCGCCGATGAGCCGGTAGGGGATGTTGTTGAGCCGCAGCGCCTCCTCGATGCCGCGCGACAGGAGGTTGGAGCGGTAGAGCACCCCGATCTCCTTCTTCTTGTACCCCTTGGCCAGCAGCTTCTGGATCGTCCCGAAGACGAACTTCACCTCCCCCTCGCCGCTGTCGCAGTGGACCACCTTCACGGGCGATCCCCCCTCTCGGTCGGTGAAGAGTCGCTTGGGGAAGGCCCGCACCTGGCCCTCCATGATCGCGTTGGCGACCTCCAGCACGGGCCTGCGGGAGCGGTAGTTCTGCTCCAGCGCGAGCTTCTTGGCGCCGGGGAAGTGCGACCCGAAATCGATCACGTTGGCGATGTCCGCGCCGCGCCACCCGTAGATCGACTGGTCGTCGTCGCCGACGCAGAACACGTTGCCCGAGGGCCCCACCAGCTGCTTCACCAACAACAGCTGCGCCCGGTTGGTGTCCTGGAACTCGTCCACCAGCAGGTAGCGCATCTTGGCGCGCCACTTCTCCCGGGTGGCCTCGTCCTCCGTGAGCTTCTGCAGGGGCCACAGGATCAGGTCGTCGAAGTCCAGCGCCCGCAGCCGCTGGAGCTGCGCCTGGTAGCGCGGGTACACCCACGCCGCGAGCTCGTCGTACTCGTTGGCCTCCCCCGGCGCGACGAGCTCCTCCGGCGCGCACATGGCGTTCTTCGCGTGCGAGATGCGAGAGAGGATGGCCCCGCTGTCGAGCCGCTTGCCGTCCACCTCCGTGGGCCGCTCCCTCAGGATCTCCTTGATGAGCCCCGCGGTGTCCGCCGCGTCGTAGACCACGAAGGCGCTGCCCCGCGGCATCTCCCGACGGACGATCTCGCCGCCGAGCGCGTGGAAGGTGGAGATCCACACGTCCTTGGCGGCGGGGCCGACCACGCCGAGCAGGCGCTCCTGCATCTCCTCGGCGGCCTTGTTGGTGAAGGTGAGCGCGGCGATGGTGCGCGGCAGGTTGCCGACCTCGATCAGCCGGGCGATGCGCTGGGTGATGACCCGGGTCTTGCCGGAGCCCGCTCCCGCGAGCACCAGGGCCGGGCCCGCGCCGTGCGCCACCGCCGCGAGCTGGGCGGGGTTCAGGGGAAAGACGCTCATCGGAAGGCGTACTGTACTCCGGCGCGAACGATGAGCCCGGGCGATGTGGCCGACAGCCCGAAGGCCGGGCCCGCCACCACCTGAAGGCCGTAGCGCTCGCTCACCAGCGCCAGCACCGGCCCCGCCATGTGGCGCGCTCCCTCGATCTCCTCGGGCTCCCAGAGGGCCTCGAGGTCCTGGCCCACGTACTCGACGCCCGCGCGTATCCACGGGCGCAGCGCGTAGGAGGCTCCGGTCACCACCACCACGTCGAGGGCGTCCGCCGCGCGGCGCGTCGAGCGCTCCATCGCCAGGTCGCCCACGAGGCGCAGCCGACCGAAGCGCAGCGTGCCGATCACCCGGGCCTGCAGGGCGATCGCGCCGGAGAGCTCGCGCAGCGCGCCCACCGCGACGGTGAGCTGGTGGCGGTCGTCGGATGAGCTCCAGAGGCGGCCGCGGAGCTCGCCTCCGACGGTGCCCGAGGCGAGGCCCGAGCTCGACGGGTCGCCGATGAGCCCGTAGAGGCGGAGCGAGAGCCGGTCGTTGAGGCCGAGCTCGCCGCCCACCTCGTGGAGCAGGCCCGCGGTCCCGAGCGCCGCCGCGCCGATGGGGCGGAGCGCTCCGTTGCCCGCCGCTCCCCAGGTGACCCGGTAGCTGGCCAGCGCCTCCATCGCCCTCGGGGTGCGAGTGTCGCTCGCGAACAGGAAGGGCCGGTCGCTCTGCGCCGACGCCCGCGCGCCGTGAGAGAGCAGCCCCAGCGCCAGGGCGGTCGCCGACATCGCGTGCTTCATCGATCCGTCTCCGTGGCCATCTCCGCTCTACCGGCGGTCATACGCGCAGCGGAAGCCCAGGTCTCGCTCCCTCGCTCCCGGCGCACGGCGCATCCTCGCGGTGGTCCTCGCCAGGAAGATCGGCAGGTCGAAGGCCCCGCCGCGCACCACCCGCTCGCTGCCGTCGCGAGGTCCCTCCGGGGCCACCGCTCGGTCCGGGGGATGGCCCGCTCCGTCGACCGAGGCCCGGTCGGCCACCCACTCCAGCGCGTTGCCCGCCATGTCCAGGACGCCCTCCGGCGAGGCCCCGTCAGGGTACGAGCCCACCGGCGCGGCCAGCGCGTGGCCGTCCTCGTCGTCGCGGCAGCCGGGCTCCACCGAGCCGTGGTTGAGCCTCCCCGGATCGGCCACCCAGCCCCACGGAAAGCTCCGCCCGTCGCGGCCTCGTGCGGCGCGCTCCCACTGCGCCTCCGTGGGCAGCCGTCCGCCCGCCCAGGCGCAGTAGGCCGCCGCGTCGTCCCAGCGCACGCCCGTCACCGGCTGCGTCGCCCCGCCGGTCTGCGGCGTCCCCGGCGGATCGAGCGGCGGCGAGCACGCCCCCCTTCGGACGCAGCGGTCGTAGGCCTCGACGGTCACCTCCGTGCGGTCGATGCCGTAGGCCGGGAGCCACACCTCGTGGGCCATCGCCTCGTGGGCGAAGTACTCCATCCCGCAGACTCCGCTCGCGAAGCCCTCGATCTCGCAGAGCCGCAGCTGCACGTTGAAGCTCGCGCCCACGCTCGGGTCCGCCGGGAGGCCGCCGCGGACGAGGGCGAAGCGCTCGAGCGAGCGCACGCAGAGGGTGCGGGCCTGGTCGATGGCCGCCGGGTCCGAGCCCATGAGGAAGGTGCCGGCGCCCACTCGCACCACCGGCGAGGGCGACGGGGTGACCACGCTTACCTCACCGGGTAAGGCCACGCCCGGCAGCGGCGACTGAGCGCGCGCCCACGCGGCGCCGAGGGCGAGCGCGAGGGCGAGCGCGGAGGTGACGAGGGGTCGGAGGGTCGGTCGCGCGGGTGTCATCCGTCGGTGCGGGGGGATTGTTTACACCCGATGGATGCAGCATAAGCAGCGCCGCCCCTATGACAGATACCCCTGAATCGAACGCTCCGCCCGTCCTGCGCGCCGGCTACGTCGCGCTGGTGGGCCGCCCCAACGTGGGCAAGAGCACCCTGCTCAACGCCCTCGTAGGCGAGTCCCTCTCCATCGTCACCCCCAGCCCGGAGACCACCCGCGACCGCGTGATGGCGGTCGTGACCCGGCCCCTCGGGCTGCCCGCGCAGCTCGTGATCGTCGACACCCCTGGAATCCACCGACCGCACCGCAAGCTCGGCGAGTACATGAACGCCGAGGCCCGCGCCGCCGCCGAGGGCGCCGACGTGGTGGTCATGGTCGTCGACGCGAGCGACGGCATCTCCGGCCCCGGCCGCGAGGAGTACGTCCTCGAGGCCCTCGCGGGCGTGACCAAGCCCGTCTTCCTGGTGATCAACAAGATCGACCGGGTGAAGAGCCGCGAGGCGCTGCTGCCGCTCATCGAGGCCTACGCGAAGAAGCGCGAGTTCTTCGCCATCGTCCCCATCGCCGCGGAGAAGGACGACGGCATCGGGCACCTGATGCGCGCGCTGGTGGAGGTGCTGCCCGAGGGCCCGGCGCTCTTCGCCGACGACACGCTCACCGACCGGCCGGAGAAGTACTTCGTGGCCGAGCGCATCCGAGAGGCGGTCATCGGCGAGACCGGCGCCGAGGTGCCGTACGTCACCGCGGTGGAGATCGAGAGCTACGACGAGCGGCCGACGGTGCCGCGCATCCGGGCGGCGATCCACGTCGAGCGCGACGGGCAGAAGAAGATTTTGGTGGGGGCGGGCGGAGAGAAGATCAAGGCGATCGGCGCGAGGGCGCGGTCGAGCATCGAGCAGTTCCTCGGGAAGCAGGTCTTCCTGGAGCTGTGGGTGCAGGTGACGCCGGACTGGACCCGCAACGCCGACGCGCTGAAGACCCTCGGGTACGTGCAGGCAGAAAAGAGCGACGCGAAATGAGCCGCAGCGATCGGGCAGAGCTGCCCGCAGAGGTCCGGGTCGCCCGCGGCAACCGCCCGCTGGTGGCCATCGTGGGGCGGCCCAACGTGGGCAAGAGCACCCTCTTCAACCGCCTGGTGGGCAAGCACCTGGCGATCGTTCAGGACGAGCCGGGCGTGACGCGCGACCGGCACTTCGCCGACGCCGAGGTGCGCGGCCGGGCCTACGTGCTGGTCGACACCGGCGGCTTCGAGCACGACGCCAAGGACGCGATGATGTCCGGCGTGCGCGACCAGGTGAAGCTGGCGGTGGCCGAGGCCGACCTGGTGATCTTCGTGGCCGACGGCACGGTGCCCCTCACCGAGGCCGACCACGAGGCGCTCAAGCTGCTGCGCAAGGCAGGGCGGCCGGTGATCTACCTGGCCAACAAGGCCGACAGCGCCTCTCGCGCCATGGAGGCGATGGAGCTGTACCGCGCCGGCGCCGACCAGGTGATCGCGGTGAGCGCGCTGCACGGACGGGGATTGGTGGAGCTCGACGCCGCGCTCGAGAAGCTGATGCCCGAGGACACGGCGGAGGACGTTCCGCTGGACGAGAACGTGGCGCGCGTGGCGGTGGTGGGCCGGCCCAACGCGGGCAAGAGCTCGCTGATCAACAAGCTCATCGGGTCGGAGCGGCTGCTGGTGACGGACGTGCCGGGCACGACCCGCGACGCCATCGACACGCTCGTGACCAAGGGGGACAAGCAGTACGTCTTCGTCGACACGGCGGGCATCCGGCGCAAGCGCTCGGTGTCGGCGCCGGTGGAGATGACCAGCGTGATGCAGGCCATCCGGGCGATGGAGCGCTGCGACGTGGTCGTGGTGCTGCTCGACGTCACGGAGAACCTCTCGGACCAGGACCTGAGGCTCATCGCGCTCGCCGAGGAGCGGGGTCGCGCGGTGATCCTCGGGCTCAACAAGGTCGACAAGGTGGACATGGCGACGGAGCGCAAGGCGGTGGCCGAGGCGCACCGCAAGCTCACCTTCGCGCCGTGGATCCCGATCCTGAAGATGTCCGCGAAGGCGGGCCGCGGGACGTCCAACCTGCTGGCGATGGTCGACCGCGCGTGGGAGTCGCACGGCAAGCGCATCGGCACCGGCGAGGTCAACCGCTTCTTCGAGGAGGTGATCCAGAAGCACCCGCCGCCCGTGCACGCGGGCCGCTCGCCGCGCATCTACTACATCAGCCAGGTGGGCACGCACCCGCCGCGCTTCGCCGCGGTGGTGAACTACATCGAGGCGATGGCCGAGAGCTACGCGCGCTACATGCAGAACCAGCTGCGGGAGCACTTCGGCTTCGAGGCGGTCCCGGTGCGCGTGAGCTTCCGGGCGAAGCGAAAGCGCGATGACCTGTCGGGCCCGCCGAAGCCCGCGATGCAGGCGAACAAGCCCCGCCGCGGGCGCTGAGCGGGCGCCCCGGCGCCCCAACGCCCCTCAAACCCCTCAAAACACCAGCGACACTCCGCCCAGCGCTCCGCCGCGGGTCGGCAGCACGGACACCCCCGCGAGCTGCACCGACGGCCTCGCCCCGCCCCCTCGCCAGAACAGCCTCGCGTGCTCGACCGGCGACGGGATCGTCAGCGTCGGGATGCTGCTCGCCATCAGGAAGGCCCCTCCCACCCCGAAGACCCCCGCCCAGGTGCTGTCCGTCGTCGAGTCGTCGCGGATCCCGTAGAGCACCCCGGCGCCGACGACCATCGCCGCGCCGAGCCCGAGCGAGAGCCAGCCCGACGTGCGTCGCCCGGTGCGCGCCTGGTCGGCGAGCTCGTCGAGCGTCGCGCCGAAGCGGGCCAGGCGGGCGGCCACCGGCAGGTCGGCCGAGCGCCGCCACGAGTCGCCCAGCTCGTGCAGGTACGCCGGCAGCACGGCGGTGAGCACGCCGCCCAGCATCATCCCGGCGCCCGCGGCGGCGACGTAGATCCCCGCGTTGCCATCCCAGGCGCGGCCGTCATGGCGGACCCACATCCATGTTCCGAGGGCGGTCACCGCGGCGCCGCCGCCGAGGCCGACCGCCAGGCCGAGCACCCTCCGCTGTCGGGCGTCGGCGTCGATCGTCGCGAGCAGACCCTCCATCGCTCGCACGTCTGCGGCGTCGTCCGCCGCGCTGGCCGCAGGACCCGCCGCGGGTGGCGCCTCGCCCTGCCAGGGCGCCGTCGTCGGCGACGGGACCGTCTGCGCGACGGCCGACGAGCTCGCGAGGAGCAGCGTGAAACAGAGCGACGGAGCGAGGCAGCGCGGGCTCATGGTGGAGCACACATCGCACCGTACGTGCCACGACGTCACGTCGGTGCATTGATCCCTTCGAGCGGGAGCCTTGGGAGCGCTGAGACGACGGGGCGACCGGCCACGCCAACCCAGCGCCCCAAAGGCCATTGACCACCATCCGGCGCGCGGTGTCCCCTCGACAGCCAATGAGGTCCCCGATGCGCCTGGTGTCCCGCTTCGCCTTGCTGATGACCGCGCTCTCGCTCGCCGCCTGCGGCGACACCCTGTCGGTCGTCGGAGGCTCCGACGCCGGAGCCGACCTCGGCCCCACGGACCTCGGCGTCCTCGACATCGGCCCCCCGGACGTCCCTGCCCCGATGGACGTCCCCGCGGACACCGGACCCGCGGACACCGGTCCCGCGGACACCGGCCCTGCGGACACCGGTCCCTCGCGCTGCGCCCAGGACTCCGACTGCGCCGGCAACCCGGGCGGTCCCGCCTGCGACGTCGCCTCCGGGCGCTGCGTGAGCTGCACCCCCGCGAGCGACCGCTGCCCCACCGGGCAGTACTGCGTCGGCGCCACCAACGCCTGCGCCCCCGGCTGCCGCGACGACGCGTCCTGCATGGGCGCCTCGTCCGACGGCGGCGTCACCGGATCGCGCCGCTGCGACACCACCACCCGCTCCTGCGTCGAGTGCCTCGCCGACGAGCACTGCCCCTCCGGAACCCTCTGCGTCGGCAACCTCTGCGTCGCCGGCTGCAACGCCGGGCGCGCCTGCCCCGCCTCGCAGACCTGCTGCTCCGGCGCCTGCGTCGACGCGCAGACCAACACCGCCCACTGCGGCGCCTGCGACCAGCGCTGCACCGTGGCCAACGCCTCTCCCCTCTGCCGCAACGGCACCTGCACCGTCGCGTCCTGCGTCGCCCCCTTCGGCGACTGCGACACCTCCCCCGCCAACGGCTGCGAGACCGACACCTCTCGCGACACCGCCCACTGCGGCGGCTGCGGCATGGCCTGCGCCGCGCGGCCCAACAGCGTCGCGAGCTGCGCCTCCGGGGCCTGCGCCTACGCCTGCGCCATGGGCTTCGCCGACTGCGACGGCGACGCCTCCAACGGCTGCGAGGTCGACACCCGCAGCAGCGCCTCGCACTGCGGCGCCTGCGGGGCGCGCTGCGCTCCGGCCAACGCGACCGCGGCCTGCGTGGCGGGCGTGTGCACCGTCGCGGCCTGCGCCACGGGCTTCGGTGACTGCGACGGCAACGCCACCAACGGCTGCGAGACGGACCTCCCGGTGTCCGTGAGCCACTGCGGCGCGTGCGGCAACCGCTGCCCGGCCAACCCCAACGCGGCGCCGGTGTGCGTCGCCGGGTCGTGCTCGACGGTCTGCACCGCGGGCTTCGCCGACTGCGACAGCGACGCGTCCACCGGCTGCGAGGTCGACGTGCGCGTCGACGGCGCCAACTGCGGCAGCTGCGGCCGGCGCTGCAGCTCCGTCGGCGGCACCTCCACCTGCATGACCGGCGCGTGTCGGCTCACCTGCAGCGCGGGTCGCGGCGACTGCGACGGCAACGTGCTCAACGGCTGCGAGGTCGACCTCACCACCAGCAACGCCCACTGCGGCGGCTGCGGCCTGAGCTGCGACGCCAACGCGACCTGCCGGGTCAACGCGGCCCTCTCCGGGGACTGCGCGTGCAACCCCGGCTACGCGGGCACCGGGCGAGTGTGCGCGGACGTCGACGAGTGCCTCACCGGCAACGGCGGCTGCGACCCGAACGCCACCTGCATGAACACCATCGGCGGGCGCACCTGCACCTGCAACACGGCGTTCACGGGCAACGGGGTCACCTGCGCCCCGGTCGTGATCGAGCTCACCATCGCGGCGAACACCACGGGGTACAACGTGTTCCTTCAGGCGGGGGCGCCGGTGATCCCGCGGGTGGTGCAGGTGACGGTCAACCCCGGCGTGGTGGTGAGCTCCACCAGCCCGTCGGCCCCGGCCCTCGTGTCCGGCGCCCTCCGACCGGGCTCGGAGCTTCGCATCGTCAACCGCGGCACCATCACCGGCGCGGGCGGCGCGGGCGGCAACGGCGGCGGGTACATCAACAGCTCGCCCGATCCGCAGAGCGCCGGGGCGCCGGGCGGGGCGGCCATCTCCACGACGGTCGCCCTGGTGATCGACAACACCAGCGGCAACATCTGGGGCGGCGGCGGAGGCGGCGGAGGAGGCGCGGTCGCGACGGTCACCAACGTGCTCGGCGGCGGCGGTGGCGGTGGCGGAGGCGCGGGCCTCGTCGTGGGCCCCGGCGGCGCTGGGGGACCGGCCTTCTCCGGGGCGCAGTACCCGGTCGGGACCGCGGGCTCGCCGGGCACCGCGACCGCGGGCGGAGCGGGCGGCGTGGGCGGCAACAGCGGCACCTACCCCAGCCAGTTCTCGGGCGGACGCGGCATCGGCGGGACGGGCGGAGCGGGCGGCGACCCCGGCCTCCAGGGCGCTCGCGGCGGCGACGGCAACCTCGGCGGCACCGGCCGGCCGGGCGGCGCCGCGGGCAACGCCGTGGTCCTCAACGGAGCGGCCGTCACCTGGACCGGCGGCAACAACGCCACCCAGGTGCGAGGCCCGGTGAACTGAACCCCTCGGAGGGGGCCCAGGAGCCCCCTTCAGTCCTTCTTCCCCCCGAACAGCTCGATGCGGTGGGTGAGCAGCGATCGGATCGACTCGCCGCTCACCGGAGCGCTCAGCTTCTCCAGCAGGCTTCGCCGGTCCTCCTTGGGGACGATGTCCGCCGGGAAGAGCGGGTGCTCGGACCACGGCCGCAGCGCCTCGATCACCTGCGCCCGGCGCTCCTTGTCGGCCAGCGAGAGCACGTTGCGGAGCGCGCGAAACACCCGCTGCTGGGCCTCCGAGGCCGTCGGGCCCTCGTGGCCTTCGAGCACCGCGCCGATGAGCATCCCCAGGTGATCGCAGGTCTGCGCCAGCCTCGCCGAGCCGACGGGCGCGTCGAGCACGTCCTGCTGCAGCACGCCCCAGAGGGCCATGGTCAGCGCCTCGCCGCTGATGGCGTCGACGCCCGGCAGCGAGGCCAGCAGCGTCGCCGCCGCGGAGTCGTTGGCCTCCTCCCGGATGCGCTGCACCAGCGAGCGCACCCGCAGCGACGGGGTGCTCGGCGAGCTCGGCGTGGTGGAGATCACCGGCATCGACGGCATCGACGGGCGCGACCCCATCCTCGGCGCCTCGCTCTCCATGCCCACCGCGGGCATGGAGGGCCGCGAGGTGGTGCGCGCCGCCGACGGGTACGAGGCCCCGGCGACGCCCCAGGAGACCAGCTCGGCGATCGCCTCGGTCATGGCCTCGCGCACCGCCTCCATCGAGGCCGGACGGTCCGCGGGCTCCTTGGCCAGCATCGCGCCCACCAGGGCCTCGAGGCGAGAGCCGGCCAGCTCCGGGCGCGTGGCCGAGAGCAGCGGCGGGGCCACCGTGGCGTGCTTCACCGCGAGCTCGAGCATCGAGCTGGCGGCGAAGGGGCGCGAGCCGGTGATCATCTCGAAGGCGATCACCCCGAGGGCGTAGACGTCGCTCCAGGCGCCCACGGAGCCGGGGCGGTTGAGCAGCTGCTCGGGGGCCATGTACTGGATCGTCCCCACGGTGGTGCCCGAGGCGGTGAGCTCCTCGCTGGCGTCGGCCATGCGGATGCGCGCGATGCCGAAGTCCACGACCTTCACGAAGTCGCGCCGCGCCGGGTCTCGGTACACCAGGATGTTGTCGGGCTTCAGGTCGCGGTGGACGATGTCCAGCCGGTGCGCGGCGGTCATCGCGTCGCACACCTGCTCGACGATGCGCCCCACGCGGCCCGGGGCGAGCGGACCCTGGCGCAGCATCTGGCCGAGCGATGGGCCGTCGACGAACTCCATCACCAGGTAGAGCCCCAGCGTCGGGTCGACGCCGAAGTCCGTCACGTAGACCACGTTCTCGTGCTGGAGCCGGCTGCACGCGAGCGCCTCGCGGCGGAAGCGCTCGGCCACGGTCTCGTCGTCGCTGAAGGCCGACTGCAGGATCTTCACCGCGTAGGCGGTCTTCAGGGTCTGGTGCGCCGCCCGGTAGACCGCCCCCATGGCGCCTTCGCCGATCTTGTAGATCAGCACCAGGTTGCCCACGGAGCGGCCGAGGAAGGGGTCCGGCTTCACCGAGAGGTTCTGGGTGCGGCCGCAGTCGAAGCACTCGCCCGTCTCGGGGTCGAGTTCGCTCTTGCAGATCGCGCAGGCCGACATCACAGCCCTCTCCTTCTCATGGCTCCACGACCTTCGTCGAGCCCGTACCCCTCCGAGCCCGCGGCCCGGTCATCGACCGCCAGCCTGCGGCGAGGGAGCCCGTGGGAAGACCGGCGCGGAGCGTTCATGGCAGCATCGCGCGCTCGAAGGAGACCGCGCTCTTGATGAACCCATCGACCCATCCGTTCCGTCCCTCGGCCCTGCTCCGGGGGGCCGCTCTCGCCCTCGGGCTTTCCGCCTTCGGGGGGCCGCTCTCGTGCGCGGCTCGCCAGGCCTCGACGACTACGCCCGCCGTCGCGGACACCTTCGAGGTGCGGCTCCACCGCCCCGCGGCCGTGGGCCGCCAGGGCCGGGTGACCGTCGACGGGGAGAAGCACCAGGTCACGCGCATCCACGCCAACGGCCGCGACCTGCCCGAGCGCCGCGAGGACCTCCAGGTGCACTTCCGCGCCGTCGAGCGCGTGGTCTCGCTCAGCCCGACGGGCGACTGGCTGGAGGCGCGCTTCACCGTCGAGCGCCTGGAGACCGAGGACCCGCAGGGGTCCCACGCGCTGCTGCGCCCGGGGCAGGAGCTCACGGTGGTGCGCAGCGAGCACGGCCGCGAGGCCCGGGTGACCGTCGACGGCCAGGCCGTCGAGGCGCCGGTGCGAGAGGCGCTCGGCGTGGTGCTGTCCATGGGCATCGGCCGCGTGACGGACGACGAGATCTTCGGGACCTCGCAGCGGCAGGCGCCCGGCGCCGCGTGGCCGGTGAACTCCGAGGTGGCCCAGCGCGACCTCGCTCGCTCCGCCGACGTGACCGCGACCATCACCGGCCAGACGAGGCTCCACGGGAGGGCCAGCGTCCAGGGCACGGACTGCCTCGACCTGTCGGCGGAGATGACCGGCCACGTCACGGCGCTGCACAACCTCCCGCCCGGCTCCGTCGTCCGCGTCGGAACCCTCCGCGCGACCATGCGAGGGATGTTTCCCCTCGACGCCACGGCGCGCAGCCTCTCGGGCACGAACACGATGTCCATGGAGCTCGTCGTCGACCTTCCCCCCAACGCCGCGAGCGATCACAACGAGATCCAGGTGACGGTGCGGGAGAGCAAGGCCGAGACCTTCGCGCCGCTCCAGGGCTGAGAGAACCCGCGCGGTCCCTCTCGCGCGAGCTCTCCTGCTGTCGATCGCCCGGGGCGCTCACGACAAGCCCGCGGGGGTGTGGTATCCGCCGCGCCAAACGCCATGGCAACCCAGCACACGGTCTCCGCTGCGCAAGCGGGACAACGCCTCGATCGCTTCCTCGTCGACGTCACCCCGGGGCTCTCCCGCGCCCGGGCGCGCGCCATCCTCGAGGCGGGGCAGGTGCGCGTCGACGGGCACCGCGTGCGCAAGGGCGACCCCCTGGTGGAGGGCAGCGTGGTGGAGGTCGTGGGCGAGCTCCCCCCGCAGGACTTCCCCCCGGTCGCGACGCCGGAGGTGACCCTGCTCGTGCGCTACGAGGACGCCGACGTGGTGGTGGTCGAGAAGCCCGCCGGGATGCCCACGCACCCGCTGCGACCGGACGAGACCGGCACGCTCGCCAACGCCCTCGTCGCGCGCTTCCCGGAGATGGCCGGGGTGGGCTTCCACCAGCGAGAGCCGGGGCTGCTGCACCGGCTCGACACGGACACCAGCGGGCTCGTGCTCGCGGCGCGCAGCAAGGAGGCCTTCGAGGAGCTGCGCGCGGCCACCGCGGCGGAGAAGCTCGAGAAGCGCTACCTGGCCCTCGTCGAGGGGCGCCTCGCGGGCGAAGGGCTCGTCGAGCTCCCGCTGATCCCGCACCGCAAGGACCCCAAGCGCGTCGAGGCCGTCACCGAGCACGTGCGGCTGCGCGCCGGGGTGAAGCCCCACCCGGCCACCACGCGGTGGCGCGTCGCCAGCGAGGTCGGCGAGTACACCCTGCTGGAGGTGTCGCTCACCCGCGCGTTTCGCCACCAGGTGCGAGCGCACCTCGCGGCCATCGGCCACCCCCTGGTGGGCGACGTGCTCTACCGCGGACCGGCGCTCCCGGCGGACATCGCCCAGGGGCTCGCGAGGCACTGCCTCCACGCGAGCGAGATCCATTTCCCGCATCCGCGCACCGGCGTCCTCACCCGAGTAGTGTCGGCGCTGCCCGAGGACATCTCCGGGGTGATCCATCGCCTGCGTCACTCGTGACGCGCCCCCGTGCTCTTTGACCGTCCGCCTCTCCCACCCGGATGATGCCGCCGTGAGCGAACACGAACCCACCCTGCTGCAGCCCCTCGACACCCGTCCCTCGACGGTGTCGCCCACGCTGCCGCGAGGCGTCGCGCACTCGACCGTGAGCAACCTCCTCTCCGGCGACCGCGTGGCCATCGGCGCCGCCGTGCACGAGATCCAGAACGTGCTCACCAGCGTGCTGGGCTGGATCGAGCTGGCGCAGGGCGACCGCGACCCGGCGCTGCTCGACCGGGCGCTGCCCATCGTGCACCGCGGGGTGTCCCGCGCCGGGGCCCTGGTGGCCTCGCTCATCGACCCGGTGGCCTCCTTCGGGGTGCGCGACGAGCGCTTCGACGTGGGGGCCGTGGTGGCCACCGTGCGCGACCTGCTCGACGCCCGCTGCGCCGCCGCGCACGTGGTCCTGCGAGCGACGCTCCCCCCGGAGCCGGTCGAGGCGCAGGGCGACCCGGAGCGCGTCGAGCAGGTGCTCACCAAC
>CBIHPK010000184.1:0-15319 GCA_966211675.1 uncultured Myxococcaceae bacterium | reverse complement strand
GACGGTTGCGCCAGCAACCGGCGCTCCTTCAGGAAGCCCTGCGAAGGCAGGGCGCTCATCTCCAGGCTCCCACTTCAGCGGTTGCAGGCCCGCTCGCGGGCCGTCCGCAACCGCGGAGTGGGCGGCCTTTCGGAGGAGAGGAGACCCACGCTCAGCGCACCCGAGGGGCGACGGCGCGACGGTTGCGCCCGCATCGAAGGGCGCGCGATACCACCGGCCATGACCGTGGGATGGAACTTCGAGCGACGACGCGACACCTGCGCGAGCTTCCTGATGGGCGTGTCGCTGCTGGCGAAGGGGCGCGCCGGGCAGGACACCAGCCTGGAGGCGGTGCGCCACGCGATGCGCCTCGCCCCGGAGGAGGCCCTCTTCGCCGCGAGGCGCCTGAACGAAGACGAGCTCATCGCCTTCGAGCCGGGCGGCGCCGTGCGCTCCACCGCCCGCGGCATCGAGCGCGCCGAGGCGCTGGTGAGCGGCGTCCGGGCGAAGGCCCAGCGCTTCGACGACGTGGCCGGGGCGCTGCGTGCCGGAGGGAGCGCGCTCACCCTCTTCGCGGCGGTGATTCGCGCCGAGGGGGGAGCGCTCTCGTGCGGCTCGCCCGACACGGACGCCGACGGGGCGTACCGGCTCGCGCTCGTCGGCGACGTGGTCACCCTGGAGCGCCGGGGCGACGACGGCACCTTCGCGCCCGTCGCCGCCGACCGCTGAAGCGCCGGTCCTTTCACGCTATCTTCCGCGCCCCGCAATGAGCACCTCATCTTCGTGGAAGCCCGTCTCCTCCATGGCCCTGCGCATGGACGGCGAGCGAGTCCTCCTCCTCGACCAGCGCCGGCTCCCCGACGAGGAGCGCTGGATCGACGCCACTGAACCCTCCGTGATGGAGGAGTGCATCCGCACGCTAGCCGTGCGCGGCGCGCCCCTCCTCGGCGTCGCGGCCGCCCTCTGCCTGGGGCTCCTCGCGCGCTCCGGCTGCACCGCCGCCGCCTTCCGCTCCGCCGCCGCGCTCCTGCGCGCCGCGCGCCCCACGGCGGTCAACCTCATGGCGGCCATCGACCGGCTCACCGGATCGGTCGCGGGCGACGACCTCTCCGGGGTCGACGACCTCGCGATGGACGTCTTCCTCGACGACGTCGCCCGCTGTGAGGCGATGGCCCAGCACGGCGCGGCGCTCCTCGAGGACGGCACCGGGGTCATCACCCACTGCAACACCGGAGGCCTCGCCACCGTGGGGCTGGGCACGGCGCTCGGGGTGATCCACCGCGCGCACGCCCAGGGCAAGCGGATCCACGTCTACGTGGACGAGACCCGCCCCCTCCTCCAGGGCGGCCGCCTCACCGCCTGGGAACTCCGCCACCTCGGCATCCCCCACACCCTCATCACCGACAGCATGGCCGCCGTGGTGCTGCGCGCCGGGCGCGCCAGCCGGGTGCTCGTCGGCAGCGACCGCGTCGCCCGCAACGGCGACTTCGCCAACAAGGTCGGCACCTACTCCCTCGCCGTCGCCGCGGCCCATCACCACGTCCCCTTCCACCCCGTCGCCCCGTGGACCACCGTGGACCTCTCCTGCCCCGACGGCGACGCGATCCCCATCGAGCAGCGCGACCCCGACGAGGTGCGCGGCGCGTCGGGGTCCTTCGGCTCGGTGCGCTGGTGCCCGAGGGAGACCGAGGCCTTCAACCCCTCCTTCGACGTCACCCCCGTGGCGCTCGTCACCTCGCTGGTCACCGACCGCGGGGTCTTCTCCCGCGACCAGCTCCGCGCCGGCGCCCTCGCCGCGCTCGACGGCTGAGCCGATGCTGCGCACCGTCCACGCCGTCCGCTACGTCATGCCCTTCCGCGAGGGCAGCTCGGTGCCCGCGCTCGTCGAGGCCGACGACCTCGGGCTCTATGTCGTGAAGCTCCACGGCGCCGCGCAGGGGACGCGCGCCCTGGTGGCCGAGCTCCTCTCCGGGGGCCTCGCCCGCGCGGCGGGGCTCTCGGTGCCGGAGCTGGTGCTGGTGGAGCTCGACCGCGCCCTCGCCGCGAGCGAGCCCGACCCGGAGATCTCCGCGCCGCTGGAGGCCAGCGCGGGGCTCAACCTGGGCCTCGACTACCTCCCCGGCAGCGTCACCTTCGACCCGGTCGCCAGCCCCCGCCCGGACGCCTCCACGGCCTCTCGCATCGTGCTCTTCGACGCCCTCGTCACCAACGTCGACCGCACCCCGCGCAACCCCAACCTCCTGCTCTGGCACCGCCGCCCCTGGCTCATCGACCACGGCGCGACGCTCTACTTCCACCACGGCTGGGAGCACCGAGACCGCCTCTCCAACAGCCGCGACCCCTACACCGAGGCGCGCCACCACGTGCTGCTCCCCTGGGCGACGGCGCTCCCGGAGGCCGCCGAGCACCTGCGGGCGACGCTCACCGGCGAGGTGATCGACCGGGTGGTGCAGCAGCTCCCGCCGCAGTGGCTGGGAGAGCCCCACGGCTTCGACGACGCGGACTCGCACCGCGCGGCCTACGCCGCCTGGCTGCGCGCCCGCGTCGAGGCGATGCCCGTCTACCTGGAGGAGGCCGAGCGTGCCCACGCGCGACGCGTTTGACTACGCCATCGTGCGGGTGGTGCCGCGCGTGGAGCGGGAGGAGTTCGTCAACGCCGGGGTGATCGTCTACTGCTACGCGCAGGACGTGCTCGAGGCGCGCATCGAGCTCGACGAGCGCCGGCTGCTCGCGCTCGCCCCGGACGTCGACCTGGACGTGGTGCGGGGACACCTCGCGGCGATCCCCAGGGTGTGCGCGGGAGGTCCGGAGGCGGGGCCCATCGGGGCGCTCAGCCAGCGAGAGCGCTGGCACTGGCTCACCGCGCCGAGGAGCACGATCCTGCAGACCTCGGCGGCGCATGCGGGGCTCTGCGAGGAGCCCGCGGCGGCCCTGGAGGGCCTGCTCGACCGGGTGGTGCGCGCCCCGAGGCCGTAGTCCCGATCGGCAACCGGCTGCCAGGAGGAGGGAGGCGCGGCTTGCAGGGGGCGGGGTGGTCGGCCCTACACCTGGAGACGCGATGGTCGACGGCACAGGGACGCTCACGCGGGCAGAGCTCGAGGCGATGCGAGAGGGCGATCGCGTGTGCACCGACGTGGAGATCGCCGCGAGCGTGGCCGCGGGGCGGCTCTACCTGCTGGACCCGGCCAACGACGGGGAGGCGATCCTCGATGACCTCGACGACCCGGGCGCGATCCTGGCGGAGCTGGGGATGGTCGCGGGTGACGAGGCGGCCGAGGCCTGGCCGGGCGGCCCGGAGGCCTGGGGCCGCGATCGGGGCTGGACCGTGCGACGCGTGGTGGCGATCGTCGAAGGGTGAAATGGTCGAATGGGGAACACCTCGGTCGAGATGCTCCCCATTGGACCTTCTAGCGCGCCCGGGAAGGGTCGAACTTCCAACCCCCAGATCCGTAGTCTGGTGCTCTATCCATTGAGCTACGGGCGCTTGCTTGCGAAGGGAGCGCCCTTCTATCAGCTCCCCGACGAGTGTCAACAAATTCCTTCGGGCCCTCAGCCGAGAACCCCCGAGAGCGAGCGCGCCAGGCCCTCCACCGCGCGCCTCCGGCCGCCCAGCAGCCCGTCCACGTCCCCGAGGAACACCTGCGCCTCCGCGTATCGCGCGTCGCCGTAGCGCTCGCCCGCCATGCGCTCCCGCAGCGCGAAGACCCGCTGCCCCACCGCGGCGACCGAGCCCACCGCCGTCAGCAGCTCGTCGCGCTGCGCGAGGCTCGCCACCCCGGGGGACTGCGACAGCGCCGAGCGCACCTCCTCCGCCGGCGCCGAGAAGACGCCCGCCATCAGCTCCGCCGCGAGCTTCGTCACCGGCCTCGCCAGGTCGAGCCGTCCCGCGTCGTCGACCGCGTCGAGGTAGGCCTCGAGCACCCGGCCGAAGCCCGACCAGCGCTCGATGCGCGCCGCCAGCGGCGTCGCCGCGCGCTCCGACCAGAGCGAGCGAGCGGTCATCGACCAGGCCACCGCCAGGCGGTCCTCGATGCACTCCAGCACCCGGGCGGTGCCCGGCGCGGTGAGCCGCACGTAGGCGTCGCGCAGCTCGCGGCGAGAGCGCTCGCCCGCCGGGGCGAAGAGCAGCGCCACCGGGGACTGCGCCAGCAGCCGCGCGCGGAGCGTCGTGAGGTCCTCCTCGCAGAGCCGGAAGCTCCCCAGCGACGGCCTCGCCAGGTGGAAGAACACCCAGTCCCCCACCTCCGTCGCCTGATCGGGGACCACCCTCCGCACGGCCTTGCGCGCCCCGCGGCTCGCGTCCGCGCGGCTCTGCCCCACCAGCGCCGGGAGCTGCGCCGCGCCTTCGATCCAGAGCGTCCGGCTCGCCATGGTGTAGCGCGGGACGAAGCCCCGCCCGGCCTCCGGGTCCCACGCCCTCGCCCGCAGCCGCCGGCCGTCGCGCAGCAGCACCCGCTCGCGCCACCCGCCGCCCTCCACCAGGAAGCGCATCACGCTCGTCGCGATGCGCCTCGCCCCCGCCGCCGCGAGGTCGTCCCGCAGCGGGGCGAGGCTCACCGGAACCGTCACCGCGTCGCCGCGACCGCGGCCCAGCAGGGCGTCGAGCACCTGGAGCCCCTGGCCCTCCTGCACCGTGAATACACGCCTCGGTAAGGTCTGCAGCGTCGCCGTCACCGCCCGAGCGTACGCCGGGCCTCCACCCTCGCGCACGACATCGCGAAGCGCCGGCGCCCCTGCCACGCCTCACCCGAGAGACGCCCCGCGCCGTCGGAGGCCAGCGAGAAGCTGCGGACCGGGTCGTTGCCGCCGCGGTGCTCGAAGGCCGACTCGTCGCGCGACTCGCCCCCCGCGATCGCCCTCACGCAGAGCCCCCGCTCGGTGACGTCCAGGATCTCCTCGACCTGCCACTCGCCCACCACCGGCGCCCAGCCCGGTCCCTGGAGCTCGGCGCCCCGGTCGATGCGGCGCAGCACCCCTCGCGAGACCACACCGCGGGGGCACGGAGCGAGGGTGCCGTCGTCCTCCACGGTCTCCTCGGTCACGGCCTCGCCGGACAGCGGGAGGAAGCGCCAGCGGCGAGGCGAGGTCGGCAGCCAGAGCCCGTCGCGGCCGTCGAGCGAGCCGGGTTGGATGAACTCCGGCGGCGCGTCGCTCACCGCCGTGCGCCTGGCGACGACCTGACCTCGGGCCGCGTCGAAGACGATCGCCTGCGCCACCGTCGCGCCGTGAGAGACGCCGCGGGAGAGGCCCAGGAAGGTTCCGTTGGCGGCGAGGAGCATGTCGCGGCGATAGGGGTGGTCGAAGTGCTCCAGGGGGAAGGGCTGAATCCCCGAGGCGGTGGCCAGGAAGGTCTCGCAGCGGACGTCGGCGCAGCGGTCGATGAGCGCCATGGGGGTCGTCGCCCCCACCGGGGCGTAGCCGGTGAAGGTCACCCGCTCGGCGGTCGGAGGGAGCCTTCCGCGGGTCGTCTGCGAGAGGGTCGCGCCGTTCCATTGGACCGTCACTCCGTCGCGCTCGGGCTGCCAGTGCAGCGCGTAGCCCGACACGGCGATGCCCCGGTCGAGCTCGGGGCCCGGCCCCAGGGTCTCGCCCGACTCGCACTCGTAGTGCGCCCGCTCCGCCACCCGCTGCTGCGGCGCCGACCAGGGCGTCGGCATCGGCGGCGCGGCGTCCGGGCGGGTGATGAACCACGGCGGTCCGCTCGCGCCCGAGGTCCACTCCAGCACGCCCGCGAGGCGGCACACGGGGCCCGCGCAGTAGCTCAACGCCTCCGCGTCGAGCGGGAGCGCCGAGGGGTCTCCGCGCACCGCTCCGGGCATCGTCGCGAAGCCCACGCCGGGCCGGAACTGCCACAGACCTTCGGCCCCGCGACCGAGCGCATAGGCCATCCCGCCGACCCCGTGGATCCCTCGCAGCGCCCCGGCCGGAGCCTCGTGCGCGGTCCATCGCACCGAGTCCGCCGGGCCGATCGTCCCGCGGTGCAGCACCAGTCGCCCGTCGGCCTCTCGGCCCCACACCGCGAGAGCGCTACCCCCCCAGCGCAGTCCGCGCGCCGCCGCGATGCCCACCGGCAGCGTCACCGGCGTCATGGCCTCGCCCCGCAGGATCACCGCGCGGGCGTAGGGCCCCGAGTCGCGGGTCTCCACCAGCAGCGCCGCGCCGTCGCGAAGGTCCACCGGCTGCGCGGGGAAGGGCGCGTGCACCGTGCGGCTGGCTCCGCTCGCGTGGTGGACGCAGAAGGCCGCCGGGTCGCGCACCGGCTGCTGGGCGCACGGAGCCGCCACCACCCACGCCTCGGAGCGGTCGTCGAAGACGATGTCCCCCATGGGCTCGGCGCGGAGCTCGTCGCGCAGCACCGTCCATCCGCCGGCCGCCGTCGGGGCGAACACCGCCGCGGCCCAGCCCTCGTGGGTGCACACCAGGCGGAACGATCCGTGAGCGCCCGCGATCACGCAGCCCTGCCCCGGCGTCGCCATGCGGCGGATCTCCCGGCGGCTGCGAGGGTCGATCACCCGCACGGCGTCGCCCTCGACCATCGCGAGGCTTCCATCGGGCAGGGCGGCGACCCGCGACGGGTCCGTGGGCAGCAGCAGCGGGGCCGCGGCGTCGGCGGCGGGGGGAAGCTCTCCCGCGCGGACGAAGGACTCCAGCGAGGGACCGTCGGCGGAGGGCGAGAGGACGCCGTCGTCGGAGAGCGAATACCGGCCACGGTAAGACTCGACCACCGCGGCGCCTCGGGCGAGGCCGACGGCGGCGGGCAGGTCGCCGTCCGGGAGGGCCGCGACGGAGAAGCTACGGCCGCCGTCGTCGGAGCGGTGAAGCACGCCCGGAGCGGTGACCGCGATCACCCGACGGGGAGAGGTGAAGACCACCGAGAGCACGCGCTCCAGAGGGAGGGCCCGGGGGGTGGATCCGTCGAGGGTCCACGCTCGGCCGGTGTGGTCGAGGTACGCGAGGGCGCCCTCGTGGAAGACCCCTCGCACCACGCCGCGAGCGAGGCCCTCGGAGGGAGGGCGGGCGCTCGAGGGCACGGAGGCCAGCACCCTCAGGGGCCCGAGGAAATCCGGGGCGGCGTAGAGGGTTCCGTCCGCGGCGGCGAAGCGCCAGCCGTCGGAGACGCGGGCGGCGGAGACCAGGGGGCGGGCCGGGAAGGGCGGCGGCGCGGAGGCCGTGTCGGTGCGCCGGACGCCGTCGACCAGGTAGTGGCCGTCGATCACCCGGAGCGCCTCGGAGACCGCGAGGCTGGCGCTCCACCGACCGGAGAGGGCCGCCGTCGCGGGGCCATGGTGGCGCGACGCGCGCGACCGGCAGGACGGCCCGAGGACCGCGAGGGCAAGGACGACGGCGGCGCGGGTGGGGTGCAAGGGGGCTCCTCAGGGGGCGGGGATCGCGGCGAAGAGCGCGTCGAGGGAGGTGCCGGCGGCGAATCCGAGCGCGGGCTCGGCGAGGGCGTCGCCGGAGGCGTCGAGCGCGTAGGCCTCGAGCACCCGCCACGCGGCTCCGTCGGTGACGTCGTCGGCGAGCACCGTGAGCAGCCTGCGACCGGCGGAGGGGCGGGCGCGGCCGGGGGTTCCTTCGAAGGGGTTCTCGATGCGCCCGACGACGTGGCCGGAGGCGTCGAGCTGGGTGATCGCCGTGTGCACGTCGAGGGTCACCCTCGCGCCCGACGAGAGCGCCCTCGCGCCGCTCGGCTGCGCGGCCCGGGAGACCGTCGCGCCGTAGGCCCGCAGCGTCACCTGCGCCTCCGACGAGAGCGTCACGGTCCTCGACTGGCCGTCGTCCATCACCGCCGCGACGGCGATCGAGCCGTGGCTCTCGAAGACCTCCGCGGGGCTGCGAGCGAGCGTCACCGGCGCCTGCTCCACCCTCACCGGATCGCTGCCGCAGGCCAGCGTCGAGACCGCCGCGAGCGCGGCGAGGCAGCGGCCGTTCAATCCACCAGCCCCACGACGTTGCGGGACTGGCGCGCCACGTCGATGGCCATCTTGACCTCCTCGAAGACCTCGCGGCCGTTGGTGAGCCCGGCGAGCAGCACCTTCGGCGAGGTGTCGTCGTGCACCACCAGCCGGAGGCTCGCCACGCCCAGCATCCGCTGCGTCAGCGACTGCTCGAACACCACGTCGCGCACGCGCCACAGCTGGAGCGTGTTGATGCGCCGAGAGAGCACCCCCTCCTCGATGTCGATGGTGCGCGTGCTCACCCGGTACTTGGTCGAGCGCCGACGCAGCTCCACGGTGACCAGCAGCGCCAGCGAGGCCGCCACCAGCAGCGCGCCCACGGTCACCGCGACGGGGGTGGCCACGGCGAATACATAGGCCAGTATGAGAGCCCCCGCGAGGCCCAGCACCGCGAGCAGCGCGGCGAGGCCGTAGAGGCCGTACCAGGCCTTCCAGGAGGGGGTTCCGGAGTAGATGGAGCGCGCGTCGCCGCCGGGGGGAGGAGCGGGAGAGGCGCCGGGCGGGAAGGCGGGCTCGTTGAGCATCGACCCGCAGTGCCGGCACTTGATGGCCGCATCCTGGATCTCCTCGGCACAGAAGGGACACCGCTTCATAGGTCCGGGACTCTACACCGCTCCCGCGCCGGGCCTCACCATCTCGGATGTCCATACAATGGCCATCCCCGCTGGCCAGCAATCACAGACAGCCCATCGCGCTGATTCCCCGCGGAAGCGTCGCCCTGGGACCCGGGTGGAGATGGTGCAAGAGGCCACGTCGCGGCGGAGGACGCCGCGCTCGTCGCGGAGGGGCAAGTTCCTGACAGGGGCGTAGAGAGGAGACGGGGCGCGAGGCTCAGGGCACCGGGGCGGAGGGGCGGCGTACGATGAGCACCGAGCGGTCGCAGTGGTTGACCACGCGCGTGGCGGTGGTGCCCAGCATGCCGTCGAGGAAGCGGTGGTTGTGAGCGCCCATCACCACGAGCAGCACGTCCTCGGCCTTGGCGACGTCGCAGATGACCTGCCACGCGGCGCCGAACTCCACGCGCACGCTCGCGTTCACCCCCGGGGGGAGCTCGGCGACGACCTTCGCCAGCTCCGCGCGAGCGCTCTTCTCCAGCAGCCCGGCGACGTTGTCCGGGGCCATGGCGTAGGCCTCCATCGGCAGCTCCGTCGGGATCCCGATGGCGCGCAGCAGCACGAGCTCGGCGTCGTGCTGGCGAGCGAAGTCGAGGGCGGCCGCGAGCACCTGCGGCGCCGCGGGGGTCGAGTCGATGGGAACCAGGATCCTGCTCATGACCGATCGTCTCCAGTGGGCGCGGGGATCGCGCCGTCGGGGCCAGTGTGGTCGTTACCGCGCGGGAGCGGTAGAGGCTTCGGGACGGGGATCTAGCGCGCGGAGAGGCGGGCGAGGCGGAGGCGGCCCTCCATGATCCCGAGGTAGAGCGCGAGGCCGGTGAGGGCGGTGACCGGCCAGAGCGCCGCGCGGTGCGCGAGGCCCAGCGTGTCGAGGTGCTGGGCGCGAGTGACCAGCAGGCCCCCGACGGCGAAGAGCGCGAACACCGACGGGGCGAGCGCGCGGGCGCTGCGCAGCGAGGCCAGCGAGAGGGCGACGGCGGTGCCGACGAGGACGGTGCCGGAGGAGAGCGAGGTGGAGAGCGCGGCCCACATGGCGCCGAGGCCCACGGCGCCCGCGAGCACCGGGGCGAAGGACGGCGGGGCGGCGCGAGGCACCTCGCGGCGCAGCTCGGTGGCGGCCCCGCGGTAGGGGGACGAGGCGCCCTCGACGAGCTGCAGCGAGCCGGACTGGCGCGCGTGGGTGAAGGCCGCGACGCGGGCGGCCACGGAGCGGGTCCATTGGAGGGCCGCGACGGAGAGGGCGAAGACCGGGAAGAAGGCCAGGAAGACCAGGGGCATGCCGGCGTCGGAGTTCCATTGGGGGACCGTGTGCGGAGGGCCGCGGAGCCAGTCGGACATGCCGACCAGCCACACCAGCACCCAGTGCATGCCGATGGCGCGCACGCACCACGCGGCGAACACGCCGTCCTCCCGGTGGGCGGTCTCGCGCACGTAGAGGAAGACCGCGGCCGCACCAATGGGCGCCCAGACCCCGAGCAGGCAGCTCGCCTTCCACACCCAGAGCTGGTCGCCCAGCCACATCCGCGTCGAGAGCCAGAGCACCATCGTCGCCGCGATCGAGCCGAAGACTACCAGTGGCCGCATAGGCTCATCACTTTAGGCGCATCGCCCTGCGCGCCAAGTGAGCCCTCGGGCCCCGGTCATCTTTCTGCGACGCGTCAGCCGCGCGTCACGGCGCAAGCCACGGCCGAACGGGCGGCGGCTCGCTGAGCGCGCTACCCGCGGCGGGCTCCTCGAAGACGAGGGCCTGAGCGTCCGGGTCGAGGGTCACCCGGGTCACGACGAAGCCCGGCCTCGCGGTGACCGTCGCGGGGCGGGAGCCGTCGATGCCGAGGTCCACGGCGATGTCCTGCCGCTCTCCCGTGGCGCCCTCCACGCGCACCACGAACATCATCCCGCGGCCGACCCCGTGGGGGTTGACGGTGACGGTGACGGCGCCGTCGGCGGTGGTGTTGCGATCGACGCGAGCGGTCGGCCAGGTGGGCGCCCCGTCGCCGACGAGCCACCCGCGAACGTACGCCTCGAGGTTGGCTCCGGTGCGCTGCTCAAGCGCTCGGCGCACGTCGTCGAGGGAGAGGGCGCGGGGTCGGCCGAGGAGGTCTTGCAGCGCGCCCATCACGGCGTCTCTCGAGTAGCGCACCTCCAGCTGGCGGAAGAGCACCATCGGCCCCGGGCCGTAGGCCGAGCCGTAGAAGTCGTTGATGGCCGCGTCGCCCATCGGGACGGGGTGGAAGCGCAGCGAGCGCGACGAGTCCTTCCAGATGCGCGCGGTGGTGAGGGCGCGGGCCTCGGTGATCCTCGTCGACTCGTAGACGAAGGCCAGGTACTCGGCCATGGACTCCTTCCAGACGAAGTCGCGCACCGAGGCGATGGTGGTCTGGTCGCCCGCCCACTGGTGGGCCATCTCGTGGAAGGCCGTGTGCTCGGCGTTGGTGGGCCCGAGGGTCTGAGCGAGGGCGATGTTGCCCGGGTGCTCGAAGCCCGCCCAGGTGGTGGGCGCCACCACGAAGCGCAGCGCGTCGCCGTAGGGGTACGGGCCGAAGCGGCCGCTCATGAAGGTCAGCATCCCCTGCACTCGCGCCGGGTCGAGGGCCTCGGCGACGCCCGACCCGGGGAGGTCGTGGAGCGTGAGGGCGACGTCTCCAGCGCGGCCGAGCGAGCGCTCGACCCAGCGCTGCCCGGCCATCACCCCGAAGGTGCTGTAGGTCGGACCGCCCGCGAAGGCGAAGTCGCACGAGGTGCGGGTGGGCGTGGCGGTGACCGTTCCCGGGCAGAGGACCTGCGTGCCCGACGGGTGCGAGACGTCGAAGTGGTAGGTGGCGAACACGCCGGGGTCGTTGTCGCAGGGGCCGAAGCGGTCGCACTGGGCGACCCAGGAGAGGAGGTAGGTGAAGGTCCCGCCCGCGAGGTCGCGGCGGGTGCTGAAGCCCACCTGCGTGCTGCGCAGCGTGCCCGTCGGGAGCGTCGCGCTCGCGGCGAGGGTGACCGTGCTCCCGGCGGCCCAGCCGTGGCCCGTCGGGTCGCACGCGGTGAGGCGGCCGCCGGCGACGGCGACGTCCCGGGCGGGCGCTCCGTCGACGGTGACCTCGTCGGCCGCGTCGGGGCGGAAGGGCAGCGCGAGGCAGTCGCCCCCGGCGCTCACGCGGAGACGGAGGCGGGCGGTGGCGCGGCGGGTGTCGAGGTCGAGGTCGTAGTCGTAGTGCTCGACGACGAAGCGAGCGGGGCCGGTGACCGCGGCGTCCGTCGAGGCGTCCATCGGGGCCGCGTCGAGGGAGGCGTCGGAGGCGGGCGGGACGGCCGGGTCGTCGCCGCACGCGAGCGGGGCGATGACGGCGAACAGCGCGAGGTGGATGCGGTGGCGCATGACGCGCGGGAGTGTCGCAGATCACGACGCCCCATGGGATCATCGCCGACGATGAGCTTGCTCCGAACCGTGGCGGGACTGATGGCCGCCAGTGCCCTCGCGCTGGGCTGCACCAACGAGCAGGTGAGCTGCAACTGCACCGAGGCCCCGCGGGGCTGCGTGTACACCGGCCGCGCCGACTGCCCCTGCGCGGCGATGGTGTGCTCGGACATCGGCCCGGTGATCGACCTCGGCAACGCCGTGATGGAGGCGGGCACCGACGCAGGCTCGGACGTGGGGATGGACGCGGGCTCGGACGCGGGCTCGGACGTGGGGATGGACGTGCCGACGGACCGAGGGCTCCCCGATGTGGGCTTCGATGTACCGACGGACCGAGGGCTCCCCGACGGGGGCTTCGATGTACCGACGGACCGGGGCGTGCCCGACGTGGGCTTCGACGCGGGGAGCGCGGACGTGGCCGTCGACCGGGGGTTTCCGGACGAGGCGCGCGTCGACGTGCAGGGCGTGGACGTCCCCCGCGACGACGCGGGGCTGCTGATGTGCCCGCCCGCCCCGAGGGACCGCGGCTGCGTGATGGACAGCGAGTGCACCCTGGGGCTCTACCCCGTGAGCTGCGTCGGGGAGCAGCGGGCGATCGGCTACAACCCGAGGGCGATGGTGGAGTTCACGGCCCTGCGCGCCTGCTGGACCCTGGCGGTCGCGGAGATGGTGCGCTGCTCCGCCCGGCTCAGCCGCGGCACGGAGATCGAGCAGACGGGGATGTTCGTGCCCGACCCGGCGGTCCTCGAGGCGTCGTGCCGAGCGGGCCAGTGCGTCGCGAGAATGCGGTAGAGAGACGCCGATGAGCGGAGACCACGGATCGGTGGACGTGCTGGTGATCGGCGCCGGCCCCTCGGGCTGCGCCGCGGGCGTCGGGCTCGCGAGGGCGGGGCTCCGGGTGCGGGTGATCGACCGGGCGACCTTCCCCCGCCCGAAGGTCTGCGGCGACGCGCTCTCCAACCGGGCCATCGCCATCATCGGCTCGCTCGGGGCGGGCGACGCGCTCTACGCCGCGCCCCACGCCGACGTGCTCGGCGCCCTGGCGATGCTGCCCGACGGGGGCTGCATCCCTCGCGACTACGGCCCCGCTCGAGGGATGATCGTGGGGCGGCTCGACCTCGACGCGCTGCTGGTGCGCGCGCTGGCGGCCTCCGGGGCGCAGGTGAGCGAAGGGCTCTCCGCGGACGACCTGCTGGTCGAGGGCGGCGCGGTGGTGGGCGCCCGCATCAACAACGAGGTGGTGAGGGCGCGAGCGGTGCTGGCCGCGGACGGTCCGGGCTCGGTGGCCACGAGGGCGCTGGGGCTCGACCGCCCCCGGGGGCGAGGCCTCGCGATCTCCGCGACGGCCTACTTCGAGGGCGTGACGGGGGCGCTGCGAGAGGGCTGGAGCGAGCACTGGTTCGACCCCTCGCTCCCCTACGGCTACGGCTGGATCTTCCCCGCCGTGGAGGGCGTCGCCAACGTGGGCGTGTACCTCCGGCGCGACGGCTACGACGCGCGCGGGGCCTCCCTCGGGGCGCTCTTCGAGGCCTTCCTGGCGCAGCACCGCGACCGCTTCTCCGGGGCCCGCCGCGTGGGAGCGGTGCGCACCTGGCAGCTGCCCTTGAGCGACCTCTCCGTGCGCCCCGGGATGCCCGGGCTGCTCACCCTCGGGGACGCCGGTCGGCACGTCGACCCGCTCACCGGCGAAGGGATCTGGCAGGCCCTGCGAACGGGAGAGATCGCCGCGGAGGTGTGCGGCGAGGCGATGCGCTCCGGGGCCCTGGACGAGGCCGCGGTGCGCCGGTACCGCTGGCGAGTGGCCCGCGAGGTCGACGGACCGGCGACGCTTCGGGGGCGCATCCAGGACGGGATGCAGGCCCTGGTCGCGAGCGGGCTCTACCGCCGGCGAGAGCTGCAGGCGCTGCTGAAGTGGGGCTACGGGAGCGGGGCGCTGGAGGTCTCGAAGTCCGTCGCGGGCTGAGAGCGCGGGCTCAGCCGCGGGTCATCTCCAGCATCGTCGGGCGGAAGCCGTACTTCGCGAAGAGCCGCTGCGCTCGCTCGTTGGACACCATCGTGTGCAGCACCACGCGGGCGTTGCCTCGGGCCTCGACGTCGGCCACGAAGGCCGCCATCAGCAGCTCTCCCACGCGGGCGCCTCGCGAGGCCGGGTCGACGAAGATGTCGTGCAGGGCGATGTGCCGGTCGAGGAGCATGTTCCAGTCGCGGGCCTCGACGCGCGCGTAGGTGTAGCCGAGCACGCGGTGGTCGGCGCCCTCCGCCACGCGGATCATCGCCTCGTCGTTGCCCAGCTCCTGCCGGAACCACCGGCGATAGCCCTCCTCCACCCCCTTCGCGAGCAGGAACCTCCTCGGGTCGACCTCGTGGTGGAAGCGCACCAGCGCGCCCGCCATCTGTCCGAGCGCGTCGAGGTCGGCCTCCGTCGCGGGGCGCACCGTGACCGTGTTCGTGTTCTCCATGGCAGCGGGCACCATAGGGCCGCTCTGGTAGGTTGCGCCACGATGACGACCGTCGACGACCTGTGCCGCGCCATGGACTCCATCGCCCCGACGAGGCTCGCCGAGGACTGGGACAACGTCGGGCTCCTCGTGGGCGACCGCGCCTCGCCCCTCGGCCGGGTGCTGCTCGCCATCGACCTGACCCGCCCGGTGCTCGACGAGGCCCTCTCTCTGGGCTGCACCGCGGTGGTGGCCTACCACCCGGTGATCTTCAGCGGCCTCAAGCGCGTGCTCGCCGGGAGCATGGCCTATGAGCTCATCCGCCACGGCGTGGCCGTGTACAGCCCGCACACCGCCCTCGACGTCGCCGACGGCGGCACCAACGACGTGCTCGCCGACGCCGTGACGATGACCTCCCGGGCGCCGCTGAGGGTGACCGTCGCGGCCGAGGGGCTGGGCCTCGGGCGCGTGGGCCCGGTCGCCCCCATCGGGCGCGAGGCGCTGCTGGCGAAGGTGCGCGCGGCGCTGGCGATCGAGCACCTGCTGGTGGCCGGTCCGATGGAGGGCGAGGTGACTCGAGTGGCCGTCGGGGCGGGCGCGTGCGGCGACCTGCTCGACGAGGTGATCGCCTCCGGGGCGGGGCTCTACGTGACCGGAGAGATGCGCCACCACGACGCGTTGCGGGCGGCCTCGGCGGGGGTGACGGTGGCCTGCGCGCTGCACTCCAACAGCGAGCGCCGGACGCTCTCCGTGCTCGCCGCGAGGCTGGAGGCCGCGCTCCCGGGGGTGATCGCGACGCTGTCGTCGGCGGACCGCGACCCCTTCCGCGTGGCGGGCTGACCAGCTCTACGGGGGCTCGACGTCTGGCCCTCGGGGGCTGAGCGTTGGTCTCATCTCCGTCGGAAGGCCGCCCACTCCGCGGTTGCG
>CBIHPK010000183.1:0-15427 GCA_966211675.1 uncultured Myxococcaceae bacterium | reverse complement strand
CCTTGGCGATGAGCGGCGAGGACTTGTCGATGCGCTTGCGGATGAGCAGCGGCTCATACTGGCGGCGACCGGAGGCCATGCCCGAGCCCGCCTCGCGAGCGGTCTTCACGGCCTGCTCGTAGTAGACGCATTCGATGGAGTCCTTGCGGCCGAGGCTCTCCTGAGAGCTCGCGCCCTTGATGTCCTGACCATTCGCCTTGAGATAGAGATGTACGGTTTCGGCCATTGGAGTCCTCGAGTGCAGGCTGTGGGAGTCCCTGTCGCGATCACCGGTAGCCCGCGAGCGGCGGTCGTCGACGGCGCGGATCTCACACCACGGCGATGAGCGCCGCAAGGCCCCGCCGGGCGATCTCCGCCGTCGCTAGCGACGCGTCGGGCGGGTCGCCGGGTTCGAGCGCCCGGCGCCGGCGGAGCCCATCTTGCGGGCCATCTTCTGCATCTCCGGGTCGGCCATCACGATCTCCTGGGCCAGCCGCACCAGCTCGGGGGCCGTCTTGAAGCGCGGGTCGAGGAACCTCCCCAGCAGGTTGACGTTCTCCTTGGCGATGGCCGTGAGGTCCTTCTTCACGAGGCCGTGCTTGGTCTCCGCGAAGTTGGCGAACACCCGCGCGAAGAGCAGCGGCACCCGCGACTGCGCGTAGGCCGCGTCGTCGGGCGAGATGGTCGCGAGCAGCTCCCTGGCCTCCTTCGCCCGCCCGGTGCGCGCCCAGGTCTCGGCCACCGTCGCCGCGAGCATCCCCCGCGCGGAGACCTCCTGGACCTTGCTCGGCTGGATGTCCTGGCAGAGCTGCGACGCGTCCTCCAGCCGCCCGTTGAGCAGCAGCAGCTGCGCCTTCAGCCCGCGCACCTGGTCGAGCGCCAGCGCCGGGACCTTCTTCATGTCGATCTTGTCGAGCGTCGCCAGGGCCTGGTCGGGGTCGGTCTGCGCCTCGAGCTGCGCGCGCAGCACGACGTTCATCACGTCCTTGTCCCCGGCCGCCGCGAGCTCCTTCAGCGCCGCCTCGCGACCCTCCGGGCTGGAGGTGCCCTTCTGCGCGATCTTCATCAGCGCCTGCTGCTTCGTGATGAAGCGCCACACCCAGGCCGCCGCGACCGCGAGCGCCACGGTGAGCGCCGCCATCACCCCCATCGCGACCTTCGAGCCGCTGGCGATCACCAGCGCCCAGATCGCGAGGAGCACCGCTCCGCCGATGGCGAGGTTCTTCACCTTCAGCGCGGGCATCTCCGGCATCTCGGGCATCTTCGGCGCGCTCGGACCCTCACTCACAGCAGGCTTCTCCGACATGGGGCCGTCAGGTACCCTCCCGATGGCTCCGCCGCAAGGGCTCTCCTCCTCCCCCTGACCTCGCGGTCGCGGCTCGCTCGACGCCCCTCAACCCATGCACAGACGCACCGCGCTCACCGCGCTCACCCTGGGACTGCACTCCGCCGCGGGCTTCGGCCAGCGCCGGGCCCCGGAGCCGCCGCCCCCTCCGGCGGACCTCCTCGCCCTCGCGGGCCAGTGCCTGCTGGTCGGTTGGCGCTCCCGCGGCGTGAACCCCTGGGTCGCCCGTCGCATCGCCGAGGGTGGCCTCGGGGCGGTGATCCTGACGGCCAGCAACGCCCCCACCGTGGAGGGGCTGCGCTCGCTCACCGCCGCGCTCAACGCCCTGGTCCCCGCGGGATCTCCGCCGCTCGTGATCGCCACCGACCAGGAGGGCGGCGCGGTCTCGCACCTCTCTCCGCCGCTCGCCCGCTTTCCCTCGCTCACCACCCTCGGCGCCATCGACGACGTCGCCCTCACCACGCGCGTCGCGACCGCGCTCGCCCTGAGCCTCCTCGACGCGGGCGTCACCATGAACCTCGCGCCGGTGCTCGACGTCTGCACCGACCCCCACAACGGCGTGGTGCCGGGGCGCGTGTTCGGGAGCGACGCGGCGAAGGTCGCGAGGCACGGCGAGGCCTTCGTGGGCGCGCTCCAGGCCGCCGGGGTGCTCGCCTGCGCCAAGCACTTCCCCGGTCACGGCGGGACCCGCGAGGACAGCCACCAGGTGCTCCCTCGCGTCTCCGCGACGGTGGAGTCCCTGCGCCGCCTGGAGCTCGTCCCCTTCGTCTCCGTGGCGAGCTCCGTCGCCGCCGTGATGGTCGCTCACGTCGTGTACGAGGGCGTCGACCGCGAGCTCCCCGCGTCGCTCTCCGCCCGCTGCTCGACCGAGCTCCTTCGCGACGTGGCCGGGATGCGCGGCGTGGCGGTCACCGACGACCTGGAGATGCTCCCCATCCGCCAGACCTGGGGCATCGCCGGCGCGGCCGTGCGAGCGATGGCCGCGGGCAACGACCTCATCACCGTGTCGCACTCTCCCACGCAGGCCGAGCTCGCGCGGCAGGCGATGGCCCGCCGGGCCTCCGAGGACGAGGCCTTCCGAACGAGGCTCACGCAGGCCGCCGAGCGCGTCGGGGCGCTGCGGTCCCGCATCGTGACGCCCGAGGGCCTCGCCCCCTCCGAGGACCTCGCGGCCCTGTTCGCCGAGGTGCGCTCTCGCGCCGGGCGAAGGGCCACGGTGTACCGCGACCCGACGCGCTGAGGTCCCGCTCGACCTTCTCTTCCACTGAATCACCCCTTACCGAGGCTGTCGGCTCATGAGATCCCCATCGCTCCCCCTTCGCACGCTCGCTCTCTCGCTGGTGCTGCTCGGCTGCGGCGCCTCCGTGTCGCGCTTCGACACCGACGTGCCGGCGGCCACGGTCGACACCGCCGTGATCGTCGACACCCCGGCCGCGGTCGACAGCGCGACGCGCCCCGACGCGAGCGCTCGCCCCGACGTGCCGACCGTCGTCGACAGCGGGTTTCGGCCCGATGTCCCGACGGCGGTCGATGCGGGCCCGGGGCCCATGTGCACCCTCCGAGGGAGCACCTGGGACGTCGACCTGGAAGGGATGACCGCGCTCTTCGAGTTCACCATGGACGGCCGCTGGGTGGTCTCCGCCGAGGGGCGCGTCGTCGCCTCCGGGGTCTACGAGATCGAGGGCGCCAACGTCGTGCTCACCGGCGAGATGAGCGACAACGGCTGCTCGCCCACCGACCGCGGAACCTTCCAGCTGCGCTTCTCCCCGGACTGCGAGCAGCTCCAGCTCGCCGTGGTGCGCGACGACTGCACCGACCGGGGCGAAGGGCTCGACCGCTTCCGCTTCACCCGCCGCTGAGCCCTATCCCCCCCTCGGCACCCCGCAGGTCACGGGGGTACTTCCATGTAGGTGTAGGTGGTGGTAGAGGGCGCCCGGGCTCAAAACTCCTCATCCCCCCCCTTCGCGGAGGTCTCTCTTCATGCTGCGCTCTTCTTTCGCTGGTTTCTCGGGTCTCCTGGTGGTCGCGGCCCTCTCCTCGGGCTGTCTGGGCGGCGGTGACGTGACGGTCGACGAGACCGGCGTCAGCACCGACGAGCTCAGCAACCGCGCCTGGGAGAGCATCGCGGGCGCCTGGGTCGCCTCGAGCGGAACCTTCCAGGGCCTGGTCATCACCCGCACCCCGGAAGGCCAGGGGCGTCACTTCTTCGCCGACGTCGACACCGGCATCCGCTGCATCACCACCCCGTGCCCCTCGCAGGCGCACCTCGAGGGCCGCGTCACCGCGGGCTCTCGCAACCTGACGCTCCGCCACCCGGACCGCCCCTCCGCCGAGTCGGCCCCGTTCTACGGCACCTACGCGTACACCCTCAGCGGCTCGACGCTCACCCTCTCGCAGGGCGGCCGCGTCGTGGCCCGGCTCCGCAAGGCCACCTCGTACTGCTCCGACGCCGACCAGTGCGCCGAGCAGGGCCTCGTCACCCCGCGCTGCGTGGGCCGCTTCGAGTGCGAGTCCAACGCCTGCGCCTACCGCTGCGGCACGCCCGCTCCGGTCACCTGCGCCGCCGTGCGCTGCGCCGCCGGGACCATCTGCGTCGAGGCCGAGACGGGCGCCCACTGCATCACCGCCTGCGCGACCGTGCGCTGCTCCTCGGGCCACCACTGCGTCGCCGACGCGAGCGGCGCCCGCTGCGTCGCCGACGCGGGCACCTGCGCCACCGACGCCGACTGCCGCCTCAGCGACAACTACTGCGGCGGCTGCGCCTGCGACGCCCTCGGCCCGGGCCAGGCGCCGGCCACCTGCTCGTCGCCGGTCATGTGCCTCCGCCAGCCCTGCGCCGGGATGACGGCGCGCTGCGACGCCGCCACGCACCGCTGCCAGGCCGCTCCCTCGACCGCCCCGACGGGCATCCGCTGCGGCACCGCCACCTGCGGCGCCGGCACCTACTGCTGCAATCCCCTCCGCAGCATGTGCGCTCGCATCGGCGTCCTCTGCATCCAGTGACCTCGCAAGGGTCTTTGATCCCATCCCGCCGGTGCTGATATCCCTCCCGCTGTCGCCGCCCGACGGCGCGGAGGAGCACCGATGTACCGCAACGCCCAGCAACGCTTCGCCACCACCCTCGACGAGATCCGCGCCGCGGGGCTCTTCAAGACCGAGCGCGTCATCGTCAGCCCGCAGGGCGCCCACATCGGGGTGATCCCTCCGGGCGAGGGCGCTCCGCGCGAGGTGCTGAACTTCTGCGCCAACAACTACCTCGGCCTGAGCGCCCACCCGGAGGTCATCGCCGCCGCGCACGCGGCCATCGACTCGCACGGCTTCGGCCTCTCCTCGGTGCGCTTCATCTGCGGCACGCAGGACATCCACAAGACCCTCGAGCGACGCCTCGCGGACTTCCTCGGCACCGAGGACGCGATCCTCTACGGCTCGGCCTTCGACGCCAACGGCGGGCTCTTCGAGACCCTCCTCGGCGAGGAGGACGTGGTGATCTCCGACGCCCTCAACCACGCCTCGATCATCGACGGCATCCGGCTCTGCAAGGCCGAGCGGCAGCGCTACCCCAACGGCGACATGGCCGCGCTCGAGGAGATCCTCAAGGCAGCGCAGGGGAAGCGCACGAGGCTCATCGCCACGGACGGCGCGTTCTCCATGGACGGCTACCTCGCGAAGCTCGACGTGATCTGCGACCTCGCGGACCGCTACGACGCGCTGGTGATGATCG
Source organism: uncultured Myxococcaceae bacterium (assembly GCA_966211675.1). GTDB lineage: Bacteria > Myxococcota_A > Polyangia > Polyangiales > SCUS01. Next base: position 10,382 of record CBIHPK010000183.1, on the reverse strand, counting down.
ACGAGTGCCACGCCACGGGCTTCATCGGGAAGACCGGCCGCGGCACCCCGGAGCACTTCGGCGTGATGGGCCGCGTGGACATCATCACCGGCACGCTCGGCAAGGCCCTGGGCGGCGCCTCCGGGGGCTTTACCGCGTCTCGTAAGGAGGTGGTCGAGCTGCTTCGCCAGCGGTCGCGGCCGTACCTCTTCTCCAACACCGTGGCGCCCTCCATCGTGGGCGCGTCCATCGCGGTGCTCGACCTGCTCACCCGCAGCACGGCGCTGCGCGACAAGGTGATGGAGAACGCCCGGTACTTCCGAGAGGGGATGACCCGCGCGGGCTTCACGCTGAAGCCGGGCTTCCACCCGATCGTGCCGGTGATGCTGGGCGACGCGCGGCTCGCTCAGGACTTCGCCACGGCCCTGCTCGCGGAGGGCATCTACGTCATCGGGTTCTTCTTCCCGGTGGTGCCGAAGGGCGAGGCGCGCATCCGGGTGCAGCTCTCGGCGGTGCACGAGCGCGAGGACCTCGACCGCGCCATCGCGGCCTTCACCACCATCGGCCGGCGCCTCGGCGTGATCGCGGGCTGAGGCCCGTGGAGCCGGTCGCGAGCGCCCACGTCGAGTGCGGCCAGTGCGGCGCGTCGATGCAGCTGCCGGTGACGGCGCGCACGGCGGTGTGCCCCTACTGCGCCGCCCCGGCGATCGTCGAGCGCCCGCGCACCGCGGCGAGCGTCGACCCGGCCTTCGCGATGGGCTTCGTCTTCGAGGTGCACCGGGCGAGGGAGCTGGTGCACCAGTGGGCCCGGGCGCAGGGCTTCTTCCGCGAGCCCGGGGTGCGCCTCGCGAGGGTGGAGGACGTCCGCGGGGTGTACCTCCCGGCCTTCCTGTACAGCGCCGTGGCGCGCTCGCGGTACAGCGCCCTCATCGGCGAGGACTACACCGAGACCGAGACGTACACGACGACGGACTCCAACGGGAAGACCGTGACCCGGACGCGCACGGTGACGCGCACGGAGCACCGCCCGCTGAGCGGCGAGCACGCGGCCTACGTGGCGGACGTGCTGGTGACCGCGTCGAGGGCGCTGGGCAACGCGGAGCTCGAGGCGGTGGAGCCCTTCGACCTGCGGGCGATCCGGCGCTACGACCCGTCGCTCGTGGTCGGCTGGATCGCCGAGGACCCGTCCATGACCGCGGCGGAGTGCATCGAGCTCGCGCGTCGCGAGGCCGTGGAGAAGGTGGGCGCGTCGCTCCACGGGTTCATGCCCGGGGACAGCCACCGGGACCTGGTGCACCAGACCTGGCTGGAGCAGGAGTCGCTCGACCTGGTGCTGGTCCCGGTGTGGGTGCTGGCGCTGCGGTATCGCGAGGACCGCGGCGCGCTGCGCGTGCTGGTCAACGGGCAGACGGGCCGGGTCGCGGGCGCCGTCCCGTGGTCGCGCCGGCGCATCGCGCTCGCGGTGGTGGCGGCGCTGCTGGTGATCGCGGCGGTGGTGGCGGCGATCGCATGGCTGGAGCCCGCGTGACGGCCCTCGCGTGCGGGCGATGCCAGGGGGCGCTCGACCCGGAGGACCTGCGCTGCGCCCTCTGCGGCTTCGCCGTGGCGGCGGCCGAAGGCCCGGCGCGCGATTCCCAGACGGCGCGGGCGGAGATCGTGCGCTGCGTGACCTGCGGCGCGGCGATGGCCTACGACGCGAGGGTGCAGGCGCCGGCGTGCGCCTTCTGCGGCTCGGTGACGCGCACCGAGCGGGTCGACGACCCGATGGAGCAGGCGGGGCACGCGCTCGCCTTCACCGTCGACCCGGCGAGGGCCAGGGAGGTGCTGCGGGCGTGGCTCTCGGGCCGTGGCTTCTTCGCGCCCTCGGACCTCGCGAGCGCCTCCACCGTCGACCAGCTCCGCCCCCTGTGGTGGCCTGCGTGGATCTTCTCCGCGCTCGCCGACGTCTGGTGGACCGCCGACTCCGATCACGACGCTCGGCGCTCCGCGTGGGCGCCGCACACGGGGCGCGTGGCGCTGCGCTTCGAGCACCTGCTGGTGTCCGCCTCGCGGGGCCTGTCCTACGAGGAGAGCGCGAGGCTCGCCCCCGGCTACGACCTGCAGCGCGCCGCGGAGGCGGAGTCGGTGCTCGCGTCGGTTCCGCCGGGCGGCACGGTGGAGCGCTTCGACGTGCAGCGCTCCGCCGCGAGGCGTCGCATCCTCGACGCGCTCACCTCCATGGCGGGTTCGCAGGTGGAGTCGCGCTTCGTCCCGGGGAGCCGCGTGCGCAACGTGCGCGTGTCGCTGCTGCTGCAGTCGCTGACGACGCGGCGCTTCGCGCTCCCGGCCTACGTGCTGGCCTATCGCTACCGCGGACGGCTCTACCGCGCGGTGGTACACGGACAGGATGAGCGCGTGGTGCTCGGGGAGTCGCCCACCTCGGTGTGGCGGGTGCTCGGCGTGGTGGCGGCGGTGCTCGCGGCGATCGCCGTCGTCGTGCTGATCGTGTCGCTCGCGAGCGGTTGAGAGGGGGAGCCGATGATCATCACCGAGGGCGAGTGCAGGCTGTTCACCTTCAAGGAGGGCGCGCTGTCGGCGCTGGGGCACGACCTCGCGCTGCGCGCCTCGCGCTGGAGCGTCGACCTGCGGCGCGAGTCGCGAACGGTCACCGCGAGGGTCGTCGCCGCCTCGGTGGAGGTCGTGTGCGCGCGGCACCAGGGGGCCGACGACCTGGGCGCTCTCTCCTCCGGCGACCGAGCGAAGATCGAGCGCACGGCGCGCTCGGAGGTGCTGCGGGTCGAGCGCTTTCCGGAGGTGGTCTTCGAGGGCGCCTGGACCGGGGAGGACCCCTCGGCGGTCGATGGGTCGCTGACGCTGTGCGGGGTGACGAAGCCGATCCGCGTGGCGGTGTCGAGGGTCGGGGGGCGGGTCGTGTGCAAGGCCACGGTGCACCAGCCGACCTGGGGCATCACGCCCTACCACGCGATGCTGGGCGCCCTGAGGGTGCAGCCCGACGTGCAGGTGGAGTGGTCGCTGGCGGGGGCGTAGCGGGCCTCACCTGAGGGGAGGACCCGCCGCGGAGGGGAGAGGGCGGGGGGTCAGTACCCGAGGCCGCTGTTGTCGACCGTGGGCACCGTGGTGGTGGTGGTCGAGCGGGGACGCCGACGGCCCGTGTGGGGAGCAGCGGGCGGCGTCGCCACGACCGCCGGGGCCGCGGTGGGGGTGGCCTCGGGCGCGGTGGCCGGATCGCCGCGACGGCGCGGGCGACGATGGTGATCGGAGTCCTGGTTGGCGGCGGCCGCAGCGGTCGGAGCCGCCGGGGTCGGGGCCGCGACCGCGGGCGCCGGATCGACCGCGGGCGGCGTCGGCGTGGGCGGAGTGGGCGCCGCGACCACCGGAGCCGCGGGCGTGGGGGCCGCGGGCGTCGGGGCCGCGGGCGTCGGAGCGCCGGGGGTCGGAGGGGGCGTGACGACCGGAGCGGGCCTCGCGGCCGGGCGGACCGGCGTGCGGGGAGTGATCGTGGCGGTCGACGGCGCGGGGTCGCTCGACATCATCGAGTTGGCCAGGGCCGCGCCTCCGCCGAGCACCGCCAGCGCGCCGAGCACGCCGAAGATCATGCGGTTGTTGCGGGCCTTCGGGGCCGGGGTGTCGCCCGCGGGGGGCGCGGCCCAGGCCATGTTGGTGTTGACCCCGGGGCGCTGGCCGCTGGAGGTGCCGACGTCGGGCGGCGGGAAGTTGATGCCGCTGTTGGTGCCGGGGAAGGGCTGCATCCCGGAGGTCGACCCGGGCGCAGGCTGCCCCGGCTGGCTGTTGAAGCCGGGGAAGGAGTCGTGCGGCCCGGAGCTGGCCGACGAGGGCACCGGGAAGGCCTCCATCGCCTGCGTCGCAGGGAGGGCCGGACCGGGCTGCGCCGACGGGCGCGTGGGAGGAGCGCCGATGGGAGGGGCGCCGATGGCCCCGCCGGTGGTGGCCCGGAAGGGCGCGCCCATCGGGGCCATGGTGGCCTGGCGCATCTTGCTGCCGGGCACGTCGTTGCCGGTGACCGGGGGGGCGGTGCCCTGGCGGTTCTGCCCGGCGCCGACGGCGGGGCGTTGCGCGGAGGTGCTGGCCTTGAGCGCAGGGGCCACCTGCGTGGCGCCCTCCTCCTCGTCGTCGACGAAGGTCGGGAGCACCTTGGGCTTCTTTCCGCCCTCGAGCTCGGCGATGACCTCTCGCACGGCGGCGAGCATGTCGAAGGCGTCGGAGTAGCGCTCGGCGATGTTGTAGAGCAGCGCCTTGTCGATGACCTCGGCCACCCGGGGATTGACCTCGGGGAAGACCGCCGCGAGCTTGCGCGCCTGCTGCGTGGCGACGAGGACGATCATCTCCTGCGTCGACTCGCCGGCGTGCGGCGTGGTGCCCGAGATGAGAGCGAACATCGTGGCGCCGACGGCGTAGACGTCCGTCTGCGGGCCCACGGAGTTCATCTTCCCGAGGGCCTGCTCGGGGGACATGTACGCGGGCGAGCCCACCACCATGCCGGTGCGGGTGGCGGTGACGTTGGAGCTGTCGCTGACGCGCGCGATGCCGAAGTCGAGCACGCGCACCTGCCCGTCGGGCTGGACGAAGAGGTTCTCCGGCTTGATGTCGCGGTGGATGATGCCGTGCTGGTGCGCGTTGCCCAGGCACTCGAGCACCGGCGAGAGCATCTTGAGCGTCTCGAGCTCGTTGAAGCGCTTCTTGGCGCGGCGGTACTGCGAGAGGGTCTGCCCGGGGAGCAGCTCCATCACCAGGAAGACCGAGCCGTCGGTCTCGTCGGTGTCGTCGTCGTAGACCTTCACCGCCGCGGGGTGGTTGATCTTGTTGGCGACGTAGCCTTCCTGCACCAGCCGCTGCGCGAAGTTGGTCTCGAACATCAGGTTCGGGTGCAGCATCTTGATGGCCACCTTGGAGCCATTGCGGTGCGTGCACTCGTAGACCGCTGCCATACCGCCGACCCCGAGCAGCTTGTCGAGCGTCCACTTGTTGCGGAGCGTTCGGCCGATGCGGGTTCGTGCGTGAGTTACTAAGGGATCTTCAGCCATCTTTTGGTCACCCCGTTGCGCGGATGAGACACCGTAAGCGGCGTCGACCTTAGCACGCTGATTCAAGGCTCCCACAACACGGCGACACGGAAATCGTGGGCCTACACCGCCGCACGATGACGCCGCGCGGAGCCCCATCGCCCGGTGGATGGATTCTCCGCGCTTCGTCGTCGGGGGGGGGTGGAGGGGGAGCGAGGGAGCAGCGGCGGTCAGCCGTCCGCGGGGATGAGGGAGAAGGGGTACGTGACCGTGATGGCGCCGCTGTCGGCGGGGACGGGGAAGCTCCAGCGCTGCACCGCGCCCGCGATGCAGGCCGACACGGAGGGCATCCCGAGCGTGTCGCTCGTCGGGGCGGAGGTGATCACCGAGCCGCTGGAGCCGATGACGAAGCGCACCGCGACGCGGCCCGCGAGCCCGGGGTTGGTGGCGAGGCCCTGCTCGTAGCAGCGGTTGATCTGCCCGATGTTGCGCAGCACCACGCGGCGGATCACATCAGCCGGGATGCCGACCACCGTCGGCACCAGCGTCCCGATGTGCGGCGGCGCGTGGGTCGCGCGGTTGTTGCCGCGGATGGTCCCGCGGGTCTGGCCGTAGCGGCAGTCCTCGCCCTCGGCGCACCCGGCGCTGCGGCCCAGGGTGTTGAGGTGGCCGGTGCCGATGGCCTGCTCGTGCTGGCCGCCGCCGCCCCAGCCGGGACCGGCGCTGTCGAGGCCCGCGAAGCCGCCGGAGTCGCCCGCGAGGTCGCCGGTGAGGTTGCCCTGGTGCGACTCGTCGGCGTCGCCCGCCTCGGTCATCAGCCCGAAGGGAGAGACGATCCCGCTCGCGCCGTTGGCGGTCATCGCCGTCGCGCCCCCGAGGGCCGCGAAGACCCCTCGGTTGGACACCTGCTCCTGCGCCGTGCGGTTGGTCAGGTGCGGCGCCTCGCCGTTGCGGCGGATCTCGTAGCGACGGTGCGTGGGCGCCGTGTTGGGACGGCCCATCGCTCCGGCCGGGCCCGCGTGCGCCGCGCCGTCCTGCCCGCCGCGGTCGTTGACCGCCGCGCCCTCGCGGGGCGTCGGGGCCTCCGGCTGCTCGGTGTGGTGCGCGAGGAAGTCCCGCAGCTCGGCCATCTGGTCGTCGCGGTCGCCCTCGGAGAGCATCCCCGCCTCGTCGTGCGCCGCGAAGCGCATCACGCCCAGCAGCGCCGCCACCGCCGCCGCCGCGCCGAGGGAGGCGCCCCGCAGCGCGCGGTCCCGCCCGGTGGGGCCGACCGTGCGACGCCCGGCGCGCACCGCCTTGGCCACGATGGTGAGGCCGCTCAGCTCCATGCGGTACCGGCCGCCCGGGACCATCGCGACCTCGAAGGCGCCCTCCAGCACCGACGACGGGCGGGCGAGGCCCTGCGCCGTGAGCTCGGTCAGCGAGCGCTTCTCGCCGTCGATCTCCACCTCGCCGCTGGCGCCCGCCGCGAAGACGAAGCGCGCGCTCGCGCCCTCGCGCATCACCACCGGGAGCTCCTCCGCGCCGAGCATCTCCGCGTCGACCACGAAGCGTCCGCCGTCCTGGCGCACGGCCTCGTTCTGCTGGTGGCGGCGCACCCCGAGGCCGACGCCGACCACCGTGGCGAGCGCGCCGAGGGAGGCCACGCCGAGGCTCGCCGCGAGGGCGCCGCCCAGCATCGCCGCGCCGCCCAGGCCGAGCGCCGGGAGCATGGGCTTCGCGGGCGACGGGAGCGACGGGGCCACGCTGGTGAGCGCGAAGCCGTGGTCGTCGTCGAGGTGGGCGACGTGGAGGGCGGTGCGGTTCCAGAGGACGGTGACCTCGACGGCGGTGCGCGCGACGTCCTCGACCTCCATGGGGTTGATCTCCGCGCGCTTGACCAGCTGGTAGAGCACCTCGTTCTCGGAGGAGGCGGCGGTGGGGGCGGGGGATACGGTGCGCGGCGTGGTCATGGGATCACCTCTCGGCGCAGCCACGTCTCCATGCGGGCTGCGTACGGGCTGTGTGACAGCGCTCGTCGCGGCGGGTTCCCGATGCCTTGGGAAGAAAATGCGAAGCGCGGACGATCACCGTCCGATGGGCGCTACGAGAGGCTGCGCAGCTTGCGCCAGAGGGTGTTGCGAGCGACGCCCAGCACGCGGGCCGCTTCGGACTGCGATCCGCCGCACGAGTCGAGCACGCGGAGGATGTGCTCCCGCTCGACCTCGGCCAGGGTCTTCAGGGCCTCCGGGCCGGGCGACGGGGCGAGGGTCGCAGGCCGGGAGAGCGTCTCGGGGAGGTCGCCCTCGTCGACGTCGACGCCCGTCGCGAGCGCCGCGCCGTGCTTCACCACGTTCTGCAGCTCTCGGACGTGGCCCGGCCACGAGTGGGCGAGGAGCTTCGCCTTCGCGCTCGCGGTGTAGGCCCGGCGCGCGGTCTTCTCCTCGCCGAGGAAGTGCAGGGCGAGGGCGAGCACGTCGTCGCGGCGCTCACGGAGCGGAGGCACCTCCAGGGTGAGCACCCGCAGGCGGTAGTAGAGGTCCTCGCGGAAGAGTCCCGCGCGCACGAGCTCGGCGAGGTCGCGGTGCGTGGCGCAGACCACGCGCACGTCGACGACGAAGGAGGTGTTCTCTCCGACGCGGCGCACCTCGCCGTCCTGCAGCGCGCGCAGGAGCTTCGCCTGGAAGCTGAGGGGCATCTCGCCGATCTCGTCGAGGAAGAGCGTGCCTCCGCTGGCGGTCTCGAAGAGGCCGGGCTTCGCGGCGGAGGCGCCGGTGAAGGCCCCGCGGCCGTGGCCGAAGAGCTCGGACTCCAGGAGGTCGGCGGGGAGCGCGGCCACGTTGACGGGGACGAAGGGCTGCTTCGAGCGCGCCGAGTTGGCGTGCAGCACGCGGGCGACGACCTCCTTGCCGGTGCCGGTCTCGCCGAGCACGACCACCGGGGCGTCGCTGGCCGCGAAGCGCGCGGCGCGCTTGAGCAGCGACTGCATGGAGGCGCTGCGGGCGATCACCGTGGTGGTGCCCTTCAGCCGGGCGACGAGCGGAACGAGGCCGCAGACGGTGCAGGTCTGGTCGCAGGTGGAGTCCACGAGGAAGGGTCATGGGCCGGGGCGCGGACCCTGTCGAGGGGAGGAGGTGTTCCAATTGTTCCGAAGTGGAACACCGGGTGGAACAGGGTTGGCCGTCGCGATGGGGCGATGGGCGAGGCGCAGCGGGCGCGGTGGCGATGGCCCGAGGCGTGCTCAGGGGCCTCGCCATGGAAGCCATCCACATCGATCCGCAGCAGACCGTCGCCAACCTCGTCCTCGACCACTCGGAGTGCGCCGCGGTCTTCCAGCGCCACCGCATCGACTTCTGTTGTCGCGGCGAGCTCACCATCAGCGAAGCCGCGAGGTCCAAGGGCGTCGAGCTCGAGGGGCTCACCGCGGAGCTGTCGCACGCCATCGCCGATCGCCGCGGCGACCGGGCGCTCGACCCTCGCGAGCTGTCCACGCCGCGGCTGGTCGCGCACATCGTCTCGCGGCACCACGAGTACCTGCGCCGCACGCTGCCCTTCGTCGGAGCGCTCGCCGCCAAGGTGGGCCGCGTGCACGGCGACCACAACCCGAAGCTGCGCGACCTGGCCGACGCCGTGGAGGAGCTCACGTCCACGCTGGTTCCGCACCTCGACGAGGAGGAGGGTTCGCTCTTCCCGGCGCTCATGGCGCGGGAGCTCGACCGGGACGCCGTGGCGAAGGAGCTCGGCGCGATGCAGCACGATCACCTCGAGGTCGCGAAGCTGCTCGAGCAGGTGCGCCTGGCGACCGACGACTTCACCCTGCCGGAGTGGGCGTGCAACAGCTATCGAACGCTGTTCGCCGAGCTGAAGCGGGTCGAGGAGGACGTGTTCACGCACGTCCACATCGAGAACCACGTGCTGCGGCCGCGCTTCGCCTCGGCCTGAATCGCCGTCGTTCCCTCCGCTGGAGGTCTGCGGCCGGAGAGGGCACCCTCCGCGGCCCGCACAGGAGACCTGAAGACCTTGCCCGCCCTCTATCTGCTCTCGGTATGGATCCACATCCTCGCTGCCATGACCTGGATCGGCGGGATGTTCTTCCTCGTCCTCGTGGTGGTCCCGTGGCTGCGCGCCGGGGACCGCGCCAACGCGGGCGCCTTCCTCCGCGAGACCGGCCAGCGCTTCCGCTCGGTGGGCTGGGCCTGCTTCGCCATCCTGCTGGTGACCGGCACCTTCAACCTCTACGCGCGCGGCGTGCGCCTCGGCGACTTCACCCGCGCCGCGTGGCTCGCGTCCCCCTTCGGGAGGTCGGTGCTGCTCAAGCTCGGGCTCTTCGCGGTCGTGCTCGTCGTGAGCGCCGTGCACGACTTCTCCGTGGGGCCTCGCGCGTCCATCGCCATCCAGGACGATCCGAGGTCCGCGGAGGCCGAGCGGCTGCGGCGACAGGCCTCGCTCATGGGGCGGGGCAACGCGCTCCTCGCGCTGGCCCTGGTGGCGGTCGCGGTCACGCTGGTGCGAGGCTGGCCCTGGTGAGGGCGCTCACTCCGGCGCGACGGCCTCGCCGTCTTCCAGCCGGTCGGGCGGGTGCACGATCACCCGGGAGCCCGCGCGCAGCCCTCGGGTGATCTCCACCGCGCTCCCTCCCTGGTGGCCGATGGTCACCTCGCGCCGGCGAGCGCGCCCGTCCTCGATGACGAACACGCACCACGCGCCGCCGCGGCGGAAGAGCGAGCCCAGCGGGACCGTCAGCACCCGCTCTCCCTCCCACGCCACGATGCGCGCCTCGACGCGCCAGCCGTCGCCGAGCGTGCGCCAGCGCTCCGGCGGGTCGCGCAGGTCGATGAGCACGTTGACCCGCTGCTCCTCCACGCCGAGCGCCGACACGCGGGTGAAGGCCGAGGGCTCGACCAGGCGCACCTGGCCCTCCAGCAGCCCGGTGCTGCCGCCCGCCTCGAGGTGGACCCGAGCGCCCGGCACCACCTGGAGCGCGTCGGCGGTGAGCAGGTCGACCACCACCTCCAGGGCCTCCGTGTCGCCGAGCTCCAGCAGCGGAGTGCCCGCGGTCACCACGCCCCCGGAGGGCTGGAGCACCCGCAGCACCCTCGCCCGAACCGGGGAGCGAAGGGTGATCTCGTCGCGCGCCGTCCCGGCGTGGGTGACGCGGGAGAGCAGCGCCCGCGCGTTGTCGAGCTCGTAGGCCGCGCCGCGCGCCGCGAACTGCGCCGACCCCACCTCGTCGGCCCGGCTGTGCTCCTGGAAGAGCGCCTGCGCCAGGTCGCGCTCGGGCAGCGAGCCGGAGGCGGCCAGCCGGCGCGCCCGGTCGGCCGCCGGGCGGGGGCACAGCGGCCCCGCGCCGCCCCCGGCGCCCCCCCAAGCGGCCCGGGGACGCCCCCCCTGCCGCCACGGCCC